>JAYPEY010000087.1:0-15350 GCA_038126035.1 Verrucomicrobiales bacterium
GAGCCAACCCCGCCGCGCTCCAAATCTGTGCCGCTCCCTTTTTCAGACAGGCTCTTAGAGCCGCGGTCCGGGCGTAACCGTATATGAGCGAGCTCACGTTCGCTGCTACGGGCGCCGGAGGAACGCCTTCAGATACTCCGGAATCCGCTCCTCCAGCCAATAGCGCGCCGTCCAGGGAAAGGCGCCGTGGACGAATCCAACGTGCCCCCCGCGTTCGCTGAGTTCCATTTGTGTGGTTTCTGAAAGTTCCAAGTCTTCCGGGAGGACATCCGGCGTCATGAAGGGATCGTCCTTCGCGTGAAGGATCAGGGTGGGGCGGCGTATTTTTGGGAGGAACTGCCGTGCGCTGCAGGTGCGATAGTAGTCGCGGGCGTCCTTGAATCCGTGCAGCGGCGCGGTGACCGCCTCGTCGAACTCCCAGAAAGTCCTCAGGCGGGACAGCTCCGCCTCCGTCACGGGCATGTCGTAGCCATGGCTGCCGATCTTCGCGCGGACCGAGGCGCAGAGTTTGTCGATCAGGTGCTTCTCGTAGGTCCGGCTGAAGCCCTTGTGAATGGTGTCGGCGACGGACTGCAGGTCGAAGGGCACGGACACCGCGACGGCCGCGTCGAGCGGATTGGCGTCGCCTGTTTCGCCGAGCCATTTCAGCAACGCATTGCCGCCGAGTGAATACCCGACCGCGGCGATGGAAGTCTCCGGTTCGCGGCGTTTGAGTTCCTCGACAATGAACGCCATGTCCGCGGTGTCGCCGGAATGGTAGAAGCGGTCCATGCGGTTGGGGTCGCCGGAGCAACTGCGGAAGTGGACGAACAGTCCCCGCCAGCCGCGCCGGCGGATCTGTTTCAGGATGCCGCGGGCATAAGGGGATTCGATGGAGCCCATCAGCCCGTGGAAAACGACCACGATCGGCCCCGAGGTCTCGGCGGTCCAGTCGAGATCAAGAAAGTCGCCGTCGGGCAGTTCGAGCCGTTCGCGGGTGAGTTGGAGCGGGACACGGCGCCGCCCCAGCGTGGGCCACAGGGTCTGTGCGTGGCGGCCGCGAAGCCATAAGGCTGGTTTGAACGGGGGCGTCGACATCGGGGAATGGCGGCTTCCTGGTTGAATCGGATTCGGGTTTTGCTTGAGCGCGTGCGGGCGCTTTGAAGATCGCGTCGGTTTGGCTTCGCTGCGCGGGATTGTTCCGTCAGAATGCGTGGATGACAACACTTTTGATCGCCACACGGAACAGTCACAAGGTCGGGGAGATTCAGAGCATCCTGGGCGACGGGCATCGTTGCCTGACCCTGCGGGAGTTTCCCGAGGCGCCGGAGGTCGAGGAGGACCGGGACACCTTTGCGGGCAACGCCGCCAAGAAGGCCGGGGAATTGGCGGTCTGGCTTCGGAATCGGGCGGACAAGCCGGAGGGGAGGCTGTTCGTGCTGGCTGACGACTCGGGATTGGAGGTCGATGCGCTCGATGGCGCGCCCGGCGTTTACTCCGCCCGCTACGCCGCAATGGAGACGGGGAGGGAAGGGAACAGTCCTGATGCGGAGAACAACGCGCGCCTCTTGCGTGAACTGGCGGACGCGCCCACAGAAAGGAGGTCTGCCCGTTTTCGCTGTGTCATCGCCGTGGTTGAGGTCGGCGCATCCGGGGAGGAAGCGGAGATTTTCGACGGAGTCTGTGAGGGGAGGATTCAATCCGCGCCGACCGGCGAGGGAGGGTTCGGCTACGACCCGTTGTTCGTGCCGAAAGGGTTTGAGCAGTCGTTCGCGGTGTTGGGCGAGGAGACGAAGAACCAACTCAGTCATCGGGCGCGGGCACTGGAGAAGTTGAAGCCTTGGCTGAAGGCGCGGTGACGCAGCCGGTTTCAGGCGCCGGCGTCGCATCGCCGAACGAGGGCTCGGAATTCGCGCGACCAGGGCTCGGCATGGAGGTCGCGGCCGCGAATCTACCGCTGCGCTTCGAGCGCCTTCTGGATGGAGGCCCGGAAGCGTTCGATGTCGGGGTTGGGGCGTAGAGTCAGGGCCTTGCTGAGGTGGGGCAGGGCTTCCTTGAGCAGATTCTGTTCGACCGCCAACCGGCCCAGCGCGACCAGGGCATCGACCTGGGTCTCCGGATCTGCGAGGGCGCGTTCGAACTGGATCCCGGATTGCTCGTATTCGGCCTTGCGCAGGTGATGCTCACCAAGGAGCAGGAGGCTTCTGCCGTTCAACGGATCGGTCTTCAGAGTCTCCCGCAGCAGCGCGGCGCCTCTTTCGGCGTCTCCGACCTCAAGCTGGATCTGCGCTTCGTGGACGGCGATGCGTCTGGCGGCCTGGGGATCGGCCTTGATTCTGTCTCCAAGTTTCTCGCGAACCAGCCTCAGGTAGCCGTCAGCGTCCTCGAACAGGCGGCGCTGAATCAGGTAGTCGAGGGGGCGCAGGGTGGGGCGCGCGCTTTCAGGAGGGAAGTCATTCAACGCCTGGCGGTAGCGTTTCAAAGCCAGGCCGTGATTGTCCTGGTCGAGATGAAGGTCGGCCAACAGGGTGAGCGAGGCAAAGTCGGCCCTGCCGGAATCGGCGACGATTTCAAGATTGGCGATGGCTTTGACCTTCTGGTCTGTCCCGAGGAAGGCGTTGGCCTGCAGCAGCCAGTATTCGCGTTCGGCGGGCGTCTCTGCGATGAGTTCGTCGAAGAGCGCAATGGCGGCCTTGTGTTGCTGGGTCATCAGGAGACAGTGCGCCTGGCCGCGTCTGAAATCAGGGCTGTCGGGTTTGAACATGCGCGCCATGCGATAGGCGGACAGCGCGGATTCGTGCTTTTCGAGGGTCAGGTAGGCATAGGCAAGCAGGCCGTAGCTCTGGTCGTCGCCGCCGCCGAGTTCGATCACCTTGAGCAGGGGCGCGACGGCCTTGTCATATTGCTCGCGCTGGATATGCGACAGGGCCAGCGTGCGATGGGCGCGACGGAAGGAGGGGAACTTCCCGATGGCGGTCCGCAGGCGCTTCTCGCAGTTGACGTAGTCCCCGATCTGATAATGCAGGTTGCCGAGGAGGAAGTGGAAGGCGGGGTTGCTTTCGGCGGTGAGTCCGGCCGTGGCGATCTGGATGGCCTGCTTCGGGTCGTTGCGCAGGTGGGGCGCGATGCTTTCGTAAAGAGGGCGGTCGGCCTGGCTGAGCTTGGGCTCGATGGCTTCGTTGACGCCGTGGCTCGCAAAAAAGTGCCGTTTGGCGTCCTCAGTGTCGAGGCCGGAATCGGAGAGCGCGAAGGGCGGCGTTGCACCGGAGACAGCGACCGCGAACGCGCCGGCGACCCAGATCGACAGAATAAGGCGGGGGTGGTTCATCGAGACTTCAGGACCCAGGGGAAACGCGCCCGCACCTTCACAGGCGCGCCGTCGATCTTCGTGACCGAGAAGCGCAGGCGACTTGCGAAACGGCGGGCTTCATCTTCGACGGCCGGCAGGTTTGGCGAAACGGAGTCGACTTTCTCCACCGTCGTCTTTCCGGTTTCGTCGATAATGATCTCGACGGTCGCGCGGATCTCCCGGACACCCCGCCGCGCGAGATCGGGAGGGAACTTCGGTTGCGGCCTGTAGACCGGTCGAGGCCTTTCCTGAAGCTCCTCGAATTCAAAGATCCTCTCGATCTCGGCGACGACGTCGATGGCGGTGTCGAACTGCATGCCTTGAACGCCCATGGACAGGGATGCGCCCATGCCGGGGTTGAGGGAGATCTCCAGTTGGCTGAGCTGCATCTGAGGCTTGGACTGCTCGAGTTGGGGTTTTTCCGCGGCCTGTTGCAGCGTGGCTTCCGAACGCGTCGAAGGCGGCGGGGCTTTGGGTGGCGGAGGCGCGGCGACAGGGACCTCGCGGTATTCGAGAATCTTCTGCGGCTGCGCCTCGAGGGTCTGGGTGAGGGGAATCATCAGGAACAAACCGCCGGCCATCACGATGGCGCCGAGCAACGCCAGGATCGGCGTGAGCTTGGAACTGGACTGGGGGAGTTCGGCGGCCATGGTCGGCGCGATTCAGTTCTGGGTGGCGAGATTGATGCGGGTGGCGCCGGCGAGGGCGGCCTCATCGTGGACGCGGGTGTAGAGTTCGACCGAGGCGCGTTTGTCGGCCTGGACGATGACGGGCTGGTCTTTCTGCTTGAGCAGTCGCTTGACCACGCCGCGCACGCCGCGCACGCCGATGTCGGCGCCGCCATAGACGACATTGCCTTCGGCGGTGACGGCGATGAGGATGGCGTTCTTCTCGAGGTCCTGCGCGGAGGCGGACTGGGGTCGCTGCACCTCCACGCCGGTTTCCTCGACAAACACCGTGGTGACGATGAAGAAGATCAGCAGGATGAAGACGATGTCGATCAATGGCGACACGTTGATGTCGTTGGAGCGGTTTTCCTCGGCGAAGATGAGTCGACGTTCTCTCATGCGAAGGCCGGGGAATCAGGTTGGGGATTCGTGGGGAAGGGCGCGGGTTTGAGCGCGGCCGGGATCGGACAACCGACCTTGAGCACGAGGCAGGTGTTGTAGCGTTCGAGCCGCGCGATGCAGCGCTCCAGGAGGTTGCGCTTCTGGATGACAAGCGAGAGGAGCGCCAGAGCCGGGATCGAGATGACCAATCCCGTCTGGGTTGTGATCAAGGCCTCGGAAATGCCCTGGATGACATTGTCGAAACGCGAACCCTGTCCGCCGGCCATGCCGGTGAACGTGGACAACATCCCGGTCACGGTTCCCAACAGTCCCACCAGGGGGCCGATGGGGATGACCACGCCGAGGAAGCGGATGCGGCGGTTGACCTGGGGCAGGTATTCCGCACGAACCTCGCCGAAGTGGCGTTTGACCTCGTCGACATTGATGGCCGATTCGTGGAGGAGGGGGCGGAGATGGCTCAAGCCGTTGCGCGTCCTGGCGGCGATCTGATTGTCGGTCATCTCGTGAACGCGGCTGCGAAGCAGGAAATGGGTCTCCAGTCGCAGCAACAACTCCAGACCGGAGTAGTAGATGAACACGGTCAAGACGAGCAGCGGCGCCATGAGCCATCCGCCGCTGGACCAGATCGCGACGGCCTCGCTCCAGAAGGAAGGGGACTCAGGCGTCATCGGACTCCTCCTTCCTTGAGGGGGCGCCGGCGACCTGTCGGCGGGACAGACCATTGACGAAGGCGACGGACAGTTTCTCCATCCGCGAGAGGATGCCGGACACCTTGCGCGCCAACATTGCGTGAACGACGAGCGCGGGAATGGCGAGGACCAGTCCGAGTTCCGTGGTGATGAGCGCCTCGGAGATGCCGGAGATGAGCGGCTTGGGATCGCCGGCGCCGAAGACCTTCATCAGCTTGAAGGTCTTGATGATGCCGGTGACCGTGCCGAGGAGGCCGAGCAGGGGCGCGGTGGCCGCGGTGACGGCGATGACATTGAGGAAACGCTCCAGCCGGGGTTGCGTGTTCAGCATGGACTCATACATGACCTCCTCGACGAGTTCCACGGATTCGCCGGCATTGTCGACCGCAGCGACGAGCATTTCCCGGGAAGGCGAGGGCTGCTGTTCCGCGAGCGCGCGGGCTTCCTTCTGTTTGCCGTCGCGGATCAGTTTTACCAGGTCGTGCACCACCAGCGGCTGCGGGTGGCGGATGGTGAAGATCTGCGCCAGCTTGAAGAGCGCGACCAGGGTGGCGATGAAGGCAAATCCGATGATCGGGTAGACCCAGACGCCTCCGCGCTTGAGATGCTCTCCGAGCGATTCCTCGGTTTCGGCAATGGCAACGGCGTCGCCCAGGGTGGCGTCGATCGGGAGCTCGCCTTTGCCGGATTGCGCCACGGCGGCGATTTGAGCGGCGGCTTCGGGGGAAAGGGGACGGACCTTGGGTTGCAACGACTTGGTCTCGACCACCCAACCGGTGGTTTCGGGGCTGGCACCGGAGAAGTAGAGCAGCGGGCCGACCTGGACAAAGGCGCCGTTCTCCAACGTTCCCGATTCACTGAGAGCCGAACCGGAGTAGGCGCGCCCGCCGATGAGGCCTTCGATCCGATCCAGCGACAGCTCGATCAGCTTCAGGCTGGTTTCGGTGCGGGCGAGGTCGTCGGCGGAAGCGTCCTCAAGAGACAGGTTGTGCTCGCGAATGCGTTCGCCGTGGGAGGCGTGTTCACCGGCGGACAGCGAGGTCTGGCTTGCGGAGACGAATTCTCCGAAGAGAACACGGCTGATATAATCGTATTCCTTTTCCTGCGCCTCGACGCTTGTGGCCAGTTGTTCAAGTGTGACGGCGCGGCTGTCGCGGACAGCGCGACTCTGCCTGAGATCGTCCCGGAGCTTGCCTGCCTGCGCGGAAAGATCCTTCAATCGCCGGCTGAGCGGAAGTTGTTCGGCCTCGATCCGGACGCGTTGTTCGTTGAGGCGCTTGACGGCTTCCTCAAGCTTGGACTGCTGCTTTGCGGCGAGTTCCTCCAGCGATTGCGCGGCGGAGCCTGAGACCACCGCGATGGATGCGAGCGCCATCGCAGCGATGGCGCCGACGGATCTCCAACGGCCGAGGCGGATTGCGTTGACGTGTTTCATCTGGCGACGGAGATGGCGACCGGGAGCGGGGTGAAACCGGTTTCGCGAGCCCGGCCTTCGGCGGCGTTGAGCGCCTCCAGGATGGCGTCGGCGAGTTCCGGTTGGGAATTCCAAGTCCAGCCTTCGTTCCCCGGCATTCCCACGCCGGCGTCCTTGCCGCCGGCGGAGACGTAATAGGCCGCCCCCATGCCAAACCAGATCGTGCGAACCTCGCCCGAGGTCCCGTCGGCCAATTCGCGGACGGTCTCGACGACGGTCACGACCGTGTCGAATTTCTGAATTTCGGTCAGGATTCCGATGACGGTCTGCATGCGTTCGGCGATGCCGAGTGAAGTGGTGTCGGGATTCGCGGGGAGTCGCTTGTAATAAGGCGCGAGCTTTTGCTGGAGCGGGGCAGGGAGTCGTTTCTTCAATTCCCGCAAGCGGCGCTCGGTCGGCTTGAGGAAGGCGGCAATCGCCGCGATGGTCTTCGAAAGACGTTCCTGCATTCCGATCAGTTCGGAGCGACGGGCATCGGCGTCAGTGGTCGTCTCCCTGGACTTGGCGATCTGGGTTTGCAGCGCCTGAATCTCCTTCTGCGCGACGGAGATCAGGTCCTTGACGTTTTCCCGCTTCTCGCGCCATGCGGCCGCCTCCCTCGAAATCGTCCGCTCGACGGCGACCCACTGCGACACAGCTTCGCGGGCGTCAGCGAGGCGTTCGTCTGCCCGGCACATGACTGCGGATGGAAGCAGCAGGGCAATGAAACAAATGGCCGTGATGGTCTTTCTGGGAATCATTGATTCTAGTTTAAACTGCCTTTCTGAGACTGAGTCGCAAAAGAGGTGACGCTGATTTACAGGTCCAAATTCGCAAAAACAAGGAAGGAATTGGGAGGATCCCGAGGATTACGCTTGCCTCAAGACGCCACGACGAAGACATCGCCAGAGTTGGTTGCGCCCCGGGGCGCAGTTTCAATCTGACGAACCGTCCTTCCCGGATTCTGTGTCATCGGTCTCCGAATCATGCCTTTCGGTATGCGATTCGAAGTAGCGATCGAGGATGAGCTTTGGCGGAGTCCCCCAGAGTTCACGGGATTCGGAATCGGAGCATTCCCGGTCGCGAATCTCGGGTGGCAGATCCAGATCCTGATTTCCGCCTACATCGAGCGAACGAAGGTTCTCCAAAGACCTGAGTTCGGGAGGAAGCGCCTTGAGCCGGTTGTCGCTCAAACCGAGCCAGGTCAGGTTGGTGAGTCTGGAGATTGTGGCGGGTATGTGTTCGATCTGATTGGAGCCTAATTCGAGGAACATCAGGGCTTGGAGTTCCTGAATTTCATCCGGGATGCGGGACAATTGATTCAGCGGCATTCGAAGGCTCTCAAGAGCCTTCAGGCGGATGATGAAATTCGGGAAGATCTCGAATCGATTGTAAGTCAGGTCGAGAGTTTTCAGGTTCTGCAGGTTCTCAATCTGCTTCGGGAGCGTCGTGAGTTGGTTGCAGTCAAGGGCCAGCGATTGCAGTGAGACAAGGTCGCCTACCCATTCTGGTAATTCGGTCAGATTTGTAGCCAATGACAAGTATTCGAGCGTCTGCAGTTTCGCAATCGAAGACGGCAGCGTGGTGAGATTGGTGCAACTGACGTGAAGGCTCTTGAGATTGGGGAGGCTTCCGATGGAGTCCGGCAAGGCGCCAAGTTCGTTTCCCGCGATGAACAGTTTCTCCAATTGCCCGAGGTCTCCGATGGATTCCGGGAGACGGGCAAGTTGATCGTCCGAAAGATCGAAGCGGCGATGTTGAGGGAGGCTTCCGATGGAGTCCGGCAAGGCTGCAAGTTCGTTTTCCTTGATGACGAGTTCCTCCAATGGCCAAGGTCGCCAATCGAGTCCGGAAGCCGGGTCAGTTGATTGTCCGAAAGATCGAGGCGGCGAAGCTGGGGGAGTCTTCCGATGGAATCCGGGAGTTGCTCCAGCTTGTTCTTTGAAAGGTCGAGGATCTGAAGGTCGCCAAGGTCGCCGATGGACTCCGGCAATTCCCGCAACCCATAGTAGCTGAAGTCCAACTCGATCGTTCCGTCGAGCTTGGCATCGGCAATCATTCTGGCTGCGGCTTCGTGGATCTCATCAACCATACGTCACTCTCCCAGTCGATGGAACTTATCGCAATGAGTGTGTGAGGCAAACGAATATGGACCACGCTGGAGCGGGCGATGGGAAGGGGGGCGGATGGGAAGCGACTGCTTCTTCGTCGCGAAATGGGATTTCCTCTTTAGGCACCCATTGGCACATTTGCCTGGATGGGCATGCTCGACAAACAGTTCAAAGGCTGGACCAAGCCGGGACCGATTCCGCCAGGAGCGCAGGGAAATGGTTCGGAGGCTGAGGATGGCGAGACGCTGGACGCAATCAGCGGCTACTTTCGCTTGTTTCAGCTCAAGGACGGGCATCGGTTCTCCACGGACGACGTGTTGACGGCATGGTATGGGACAACCTGGGCCCCGAGCGCGCGGACGGTTCTGGATTTGGGCAGCGGGATTGGTTCGGTCGGGATGACGGCGGCATGGCGGTTGCCGGGCGCGCGATTTGTGACGGTGGAGGCGCAGGAAGACAGCGTGCGGTTGGCGCGCAAGTCGGCGGCGTGGAACGGACTGCTGGAACGCTACGAAATCCGGCAGGGCGATTTTCGGGATGAGGAGGTGTTGGTTGCGGCCGAGAAGTTTGATCTCGTCCTGGGAAGCCCGCCTTATTTTCCGCCCGGGAGCGGGGTGGAGGGGGATCATCCGCAGAAGGTCGCCTGTCGGTTCGAATTGCGGGGGACCGTCGCCGACTATTGCGCGACTGCGGCGAGGCATCTGGCGGGCGGAGGTTTGTTTGCCTGCGTTTTTCCGGTGACGCCGGAGGAGCAGCGTGAGCGCGTCATCGACGGAGCGCGGCAGGCGGGTTTGACGATTGTCAGATCACGCGATGTGATCTTCCGCGAAAGCGAACCGCCATTGATTGGCTTGTTTGCGATGATGCGTTCGGAGGATCTGCCTGAGAAAATGCGGGACCGGAGCTGGCAGGAACCGCCGTTGACGATCCGGACCAAGGAGGGCGCGGTGCATCCGGAATACGCGGCGGTGAAGATGGCCTTTGGCTTTCCTCCGTAGGGGGCGTCCTGCTCAGTCGAGCTGCGCGCGGCGTTCCGCGGGATTGGGAGGCGTGTTTCGTTTCGCAAGGCCCGCTGTTCAACACGGAGCACACAGAGAAGGAGAACCGCAGAGGAAACAGTCGTCCTTTCGCCTGAGCCGGAGCGCCGGGCATTGCTCGGCATACGCTGCCGGTTCACGCCATGGCCGAGCAATGCTCGGCGCTCCAACCGATCGCAAGAGGCCTCTCTGTGGTTCTCTGGGTTCTCCGTGCCCTCCGTGTTGAAGACGGGCGTTTGCGCTCCGGGCGGCCTCGAGCATAACCCGCCGTTTTCAAGCCTCTGAGAACGCCGCGAAAAAAAATTTTGAACGCCTGCTTTCGTGGGGTGTCTCTACTCGCGTTGACGGCAAACTGAACGTCCGGCCGCGAATGAAATTCGCCCCTGAACGCGATTTTTTGTTGCAATTCTTCGCAGGGGATTTATTCCGACCGGCTTTCACGAAATCAGCAACGCGCATATTTCATGATCAGTGTAGAGAATCTATCGAAACACTTCGGAGCCAAGACAGCCGTGGATGGCATCTCGTTCAGCGTGGAACGCGGCGAGGTGCTGGGCTTTCTCGGGCCGAACGGCGCGGGCAAATCGACGACCATGCGTATGGTCACCGGTTACATCCCGCCGACCTCCGGAACCGTCATGGTGGGCGGCCACAACATGTGGACCGACTCCGTGCCCGCCAAGAAACTCATCGGCTACCTCCCGGAGAACGCCCCGGCTTACACCGACATGACGGTGAAGGGCTTCATCGGGTTTGCCGCCGAGGTCCGCGGACTGAGCGGGGCCGACAAGGCCAAGGCGGTCGATCGCGTTGTCGAGATGTGCTTCCTCGAGAACGTTCTTCATCAGAGCGTCGACACCCTTTCCAAGGGCTACCTGCACCGCACCTGTCTGGCGCAGTCGATCGTGCACGATCCGGACATCCTGATCCTGGACGAGCCGACCGACGGCCTGGATCCGAACCAGAAACACGAGGTGCGCAACCTGATCCGTCGTATGGGCGAGAAGAAGGTGATCATCTTCTCGACGCATATTCTGGAAGAGGTCGAGGCGGCCTGCACGCGGGCGATCATCGTGGATCAGGGCAAGATCGTGGCGAACGGAACGCCGAACGAGCTCAAGGCCCAGTCGGAACTTGCCGGCTCGGTGCTGGTGCGGGTGAGCGGCGGATCGAAGGAGGCTGTCTCACAGAAGCTTGGCGCGGTGGCCGGTGCCGGGACGGCGAGGATCCTGGAATCTGACGGCGACCGCTTGGTGGCCCGGGTGTTGCCGGGAAGCGAAGCAAAGAACGGCGAACTCGCCCGCGGCATCGCGGACGCGGTGTTTAAGGAAGGATGGAAGATGGAGGAACTTCACACGGAACCGGGGCGTCTGGACGACGTCTTCCGCAGCATCACCCGGCCTGACACGGCCGCAGCGCGAAAGGAGGCCAAGTAATGGGATCCGCCTGCAGAAACATTCTCATCATCGGCAAGCGCGAACTTGCGAGTTTCTTTGCTTCGCCGGTGGCCTACGTGTTCATCGTCATCTTCCTGTTGTTGACGGGGTTCTTCACCTTCATGGCCGGGGGCTTCTTTGAAGCGGGACAGGCCAACCTGAACGGCTTCTTTCATTGGCATCCGTGGCTGTATCTGTTTCTGGTGCCGGCGGTCGGCATGCGGCTTTGGTCGGAGGAACAACGCATGGGCACGATGGAGCTGCTGCTGACGATGCCGATCACGCCATGGCAGGCGATCGTCGGGAAGTTTCTTTCTTCCTGGCTGTTTCTCGGGCTGGCCCTGGCGATGACCTTCCCGATCTGGTGGACGGTCAATTACCTGGGCGATCCTGACAACGGCGTGATCGTAGGCAGCTACTTCGGCAGTTTCATGATGGCCGGCGCCTACCTGGCCGTGACCAGCATGACCTCGGCGATGACCCGCAACCAGGTGATCAGCTTCATCATCTCGGTCGTGATCTGCTTCTTCCTGATCCTCGCGGGCTGGCCGCTGGTGACGGACTTCCTGGAAACGCTGGTGTCGCGGGGATGGGTCGATTTCGTGTCCTCGTTCAGCGTGATGACGCATTTCGAAGGGTTCCAGCGCGGCGTGGTGGACTCGAGGGACCTGATCTATTTTCTTTCACTGATGTTTTTCTGCCTGTTCAGCACGGGCGTGATTCTGCGCAGCCATCGCGCCGGTTGATTCATTAACCAAGAGGATTTGCCATGACGGGTAAAAAGATTGAAACCATCCTGTTTTCGTTGGGCGGCGTCGTTCTGATGTTTGCGCTGCTCGTCGCCTTCAACTTCATCTCCGGACTCGGCAAGGTGCGCGTCGATCTGACGGAGGAGAAACTCCACACCCTGACCGACGGCACCAAGGCCATCTTGAAGAAGATTGATGGCGAGGTGGAACTGCGCTTCTACTGCACCCGCGGCGAAGACACCCCGGTGCTGCTGAAGACCTTCGCCTCGCGCGTGGAGGATCTGCTCGATGAATACACCCAGCATTCGGGTGGGAAGCTGGTCGTGAAGCGTCTCAACCCGCTGCCACTTTCCGACGCCGAGGATTCGGCCCGCCTGGATGGCATTCAGGCGCAGCGGATGCAGACCGGCGATCAGTTCTACCTGGGCATTGCTGTCAGTTTTCTCGACGCGACCGAGACCCTGCCGGTGCTGACCATGCAACGGGAGAACCTGTTGGAATACGACATTTCACGGGCCGTCGCCAATGTCCTGGTCGAGGATAAACCCGTGGTTGGCGTCATGACCGGTCTACCGGCCATGGGCGGCCCGCCCAATCCGATGGCCATGCGCATGGGGCAGATGCAGGGCACGCAACCCTGGATGGTTGTCTCGATGTTGCAGAAGGACTTTGAAGTCGAGGAAGTCGGCACGGATGTGGAGGAGATCGACGAGAAGGTCGATGTCCTCCTTCTGGCGCACCCCAAGGGGCTCTCCGACAAGACCCTGTTTGCGATCGACCAGTTCATCCTGCGAGGCGGCAAGCTGATCGCCCTGATGGACCCGATGCCGCTGGAAGATCCCAGCGGTGTGCAGCAGAACATGATGGGCATTAACATGTCCGAGGCCTCGTCACTCGGGAAACTGCTCGACGCCTGGGGGATCACCTTCGACGGCCAGAAGGTGATCGCGGACATGACCTATACCACGCAACTCGGCGACGGTCGCGGCGGCGTGCAGGTCTCCCCGACCTGGCTGTCGCTCACAGATGAGTCGATGGACAAGGACGACGTGGTCTTCAGCCAGGTGGACAACCTGATCATGCCGCTGGTGGGGCATTTCACCGGCGAGCCCAAGGCGGGCCTGACCAAGACCTCGTTGATGAAGTCGTCGGAGAAATCGCAGTTGGTCGAGCGCATCATGGCGCAGATCTCGGCCGACTCGGTGAAGAAGGACTTCAAGGCCGACGGGAAGCAGTATGATCTGGCGATCCGTTTGTCCGGCAAATTCGCCACCGCCTTTCCGGAAGGCAAACCCGGGGATGATTCGACGCCGGCCGAAGGCGAGGAGAAGAAGGATGAAAAGAAAACTGCCGACGACTTCCTGAAGGAGTCCAAGGGCGAGAATGCGGTGATCCTGATCGGCGACGCGGATTTCATCGCCGATCGCTACTCCGTTCGCGTGCAGAACTTCTTCGGGCAGCGGCTGATCCAATATGTCAGCGGCAATATCAGCATGGTGCAGAGTCTGGTCGAGCAGATGGCCGGCGACAGCAACCTGATCGGCACCCGCAGCCGCGCCATCAAGCGGCGTCCCTTCACGGTCGTGAAGGATTTGCAGGCAAAGGCGCAGGAGGAATACCAGGGCAAGATCAAGGAGCGGGAGGACAAGATCGCCGACCTGCAGAAGAAGCTGAACGAGCTGCAGCGCAACAAGGCGGCGGATCAGCAGATGGTGCTTTCCCCCGAGCAGCAGAAGGAGATCGAGAACTTCCAGAAGCAGGAGGCGGAGCAGCAGAAGGCGCTGAAGGAGATCCGCAAGGATCTGCGCAAGGATATCGACGCATTGGAGAACAAACTGAAATGGGCCAACATCCTCGGCATGCCCTGCGTGTTCGTGCTGCTCGGCATCGGGGTTGCGGTCTTCAAACGCAAAAGCTCTTCGGCACGATGAATCAGAAACAACTTGGAATCCTGGTCGCGCTGGTCGTCGTTCTTGGCGGCGCCGGCATTGTCGCATTCAAGAATCAGAAATCGGACTGGTCGCCGGACTCATCCTCGTCCGACGACAAGGTCATCGCCGACTTTCCGCTGAACGACGTCTCGGAGATCGCCATCAGGGACAAGGACGGCGAGGTCAACCTGACCAAGGGCGAGGGCGGTTGGACCGTCAAGGAGCGCGGCGGCTACGCGGCGAACTTTGACAACATTCACGAACTGCTTCGCACGGTCTGGGAAATGGAGCCGGTGCAGACGCCCAAGGTCGGCGAATCTCATCTCGGTCGATTGAAACTGCTGGATCCGGCGCAATCGGACGATGCGGAAAAGGCGGCCACGCGTGTCGAGTTCCGCGCGGGCGGGGCCTCGCATACGCTGCGCATCGGCAAGGAGCACATGCGCAAGCAGCAGGCGCAGGGGCCGATGGGCGGCGGCAGCTTCCCGGATGGGCGCTACGTCATGGTGGGCGACGATCTCGCCTCGATCAGCCTGGTGGAGGCCACCTTCAGCAGTGTGACCTCGGCGGCCGCGGACTGGTTGAACAAGGACTTCATCAAGGTCGAGAAGATCAAGTCGATCACATACACCCCCGCGCAGGCGACGAATGCCTGGAGCGTCACCCGCGATTCCGACGCCGGCGACTACACACTCGTCGACAAGAAGGAGGGCGAGGAACTCGATTCCTCCAAGACCAGCAGCCTCAAGTATCTGATGTCGTCGCCGAGCTTTGTGGATGTGGCGAACGACAAGAAGGATGAGGAGACGGGGCTCGACAAGCCGACCAAGGCGAGCATCGAGACCTTTGATGGGTTCAGCTACGACCTGAGCATCGGCAAGCAGGACGACAAGGAGCAGTTCTTCCTCAAGTTTGACGTCTCGGCGAAGATCGAGAAGGAGCGCAAGCCGGCCGAGGGCGAGAAACCCGAGGACAAGGAGAAGCTCGACAAGGAGCATGCGGAGAAGGTTGAGAAGGCCGGGGAGAAACTGGCCAACGAGAAGAAGCTCGCCGGCACGGTATTCGTGGTTTCGAAATACACGGTCGATGCCCTGATGAAGTCGCGTGGCGATTTGATGAAGGGGCCGGAGAAGGAAGGCGCCGCCGCGGCGCATGGAGCCGGACTGCCGCCGGGATTGAACCTGCCTCCAGGAATGAATCTGCCGCCCGGGGTGAATCTGCCGAGTGTTCCTTCAGTTCCATCGGTTCCTCCCACGCCGCCAGTCCCGCCGGCTCCGAAAGCGCCTGCGCCCAAGGCAGAGGCTCCCCAAGCGACCGACTCTTCCGCCGTCAAGACACCGCCCCTGCCGAGCGACCTGCAAAAGGTGGCCGAGGAGGCGGTGCAGAAGACTCTGGATGAGGCCAAGACCGAAGTGGAAAAGGCCGCCGAGGAAGCTCCCAAGACCGACGCGGCTCCGAAGCAGTAGGCCTTGTCAAAGGCGTCGCTGCACGTGATCGGAGCGCGGAATTTATTCCGCTTCAACGCGGGTGGTTCAGTCGCTTCGTC
>JAYPEY010000087.1:15360-26203 GCA_038126035.1 Verrucomicrobiales bacterium
GCGTCGCGTGTATGTTATGCCGATGCCCCGGGGGTGGTTCTGTTGATTCGTCCTTTCCCCACGCGGGGGGTGGCATTGGTTTGACCGGAACTCAATTCCGCGCTCCGATCACGCAATCATGAGAGTGTTCGCGGCCATTCCGATTGAGGGGGAGTTGGCGGATGGTTTGTCCGATCTCTTGCGCAATCTATCCCGACGCTTTCCCGACTACCGGTGGATTCGGCCGGAGAACCTCCATGTGACGTTGCGCTTCTTTGGCGAGATCGAGGACGATGCGCTTGAGGAGGTTGTTGGCTTCGTGGAAAGCGGCATTGTCGGAGCGGGGGCGAAGCCATTTTCCGTGGCAGGGTGCGGCATGTTCCGGAACCGCGACCGGGTTGCGATCTGGATCGGGCTGCAAGACGCGGAATGGATGACGGATGTCGCCGATAGAATGTCCGAAGCTGTGGCGGGTGTTCCAGCGGAACCGCGGGAGTTCAAGGCCCACTTGACGCTGGGGCGTATGCGCATTCGGAAGAACCGGCGAGGGGAGCTGGATGAGGTGATGAAGGCGTTGGGCGAGGCGAGGCTTCCGGAGGCGGAACAGACCCACTTGCGGTGCGTGTTGTTCCAAAGTGAGCTGGGGGAGTCGGGCGCGAGGTATCGGGAGCTTTGGGAGGCGGATTTGGTTGGCTTGTAAGTTCCGTCGAACCCACCCCGATTCGTCGCTCAACGCTGCGCGTTCGCTACGAATATTCCCTCCACTGAGGGGACCTGCCGTCCGGCATTCCAACGCGTAGGTCCCCTCCGAGGAGGGGATATTCAGTCCTCCCGCGCAGCGGATCATGAGGACTGAATCGGGGTGGGTTCGCCCGGACTTGCCTGTTGCTCGAAATCCCACCTCAAACTTGCCATCCGCCCCGGGCGCCATTAGCGTTTCGCGCCTTATGGAAAAAGTAGTCATCATCGGAAGCGGCTGCGCGGGCTACACGGCCGCCGTTTACACCGCTCGCGCCAACCTGAATCCTCTCCTGCTCACCGGCCAGATGCCGGGCGGCCTGCTCACCACCACGACCACGGTGGAGAATTATCCCGGTTTTCCCGAGGGGATCGACGGCTTCGAATTGATGATGAACATGCAGAAGCAGGCCGAGCGTTTTGGGACGCGGGTGCAGCTGGGTGTGACGGTCGAGGAGGCGGATCTTTCGGGCAAGCCGATCAAGCTGAAGGCCGGCGGCGAGACAATTGAGACACAGACCCTGATCATCGCCACCGGAGCGGGGCATCGGCGCCTCGGCCTGGAAAGCGAGGACAAGCTGGAGAACCACGGCGTCACCTATTGCGCGACCTGCGACGGCGCCTTTCCGCGCTATCGAGACAAGCCGTTGGTCGTGGTTGGCGGCGGCGACTCGGCCTGCGAGGAGGCGAATTACCTGACCCGTTTCGGATCGGTCGTCTACCTGATCCACCGTCGCGACGAACTGCGGGCCTCGAAGATCATGGCCGAGCGTGCGCTTTCGAATCCGAAGATCAAGCCGGTCTGGGATTCGGTGGTGACCGAGATCACGGACGTCGAGAAGAACGACGTGACCGGGGTGAAGCTGAAGAACGTCAAGACCGGCGAGGAAAGCTCCTTGGATTGCACGGGCGTGTTCATCGCCATCGGCCACGTGCCCCATACGCAGATCTTCAAGGGGCAGCTCGACATGAACGACGAGGGCTACATCAATCGGACCGAAGGCTCGAAGACGAGCATCCCCGGCGTGTTTGTGGCCGGCGACTGCTCGGATCACGTCTATCGCCAGGCCATCACCGCGGCGGGGATGGGATGCCAGGCGGGCATTGATGCGGAGCGGTATCTGGCGGATTTGGAGCGGTGAAAAGGCAGGGGGATGAGGGTATGAGTGTTTCGCCGACGGGGCATGGCTCCTACGCCAGGAAGACAACGTTCAACGCTCAACTTTGAACGCCAAACTTCAAATTACGTTCGACGTTTAGAGTTGGAAGTTGAGCGTTGAACGTTCGTCTTTCTCCGCCCCCCCACACGCCCATACCCCTGCTTCCCCATGACCCCCGCCGAACTCTCCGAACGCCTTGCTGCCGGTGATGATCTGGCGCTGCTGGATGTCCGTGAGCCTCATGAACACGCGTTCGTGTCATTGCCAAATTCGATTCTGATTCCTCTGGGCGAGATTCCTGCGCGGGTGGGGGAGTTGGAGACACTGCGCAATCGCGAGACGGTCGTCTATTGCCACCATGGCATTCGCAGCGCGCACGCCATTGGCTATCTGCGGCAATGCGGTTTCGAAAAGCTCCACAATCTGACAGGCGGGATCGATCGCTGGAGTCTGGAGGTCGATCCCAGGGCGCCGCGGTATTAGCGGAGGTAATTGCTTCAGCAGCCCGGCGAAATTCGTGTTGTTGCGGGGCAACGATTCCTTTCAATTGCGATTCAGGATGTGTTAAATCCCCGGCTCATGGCCCGAAAGGCACAAATCAAGCGCGACACGAAGGAAACGCGCATCTCGCTGCGGTTGAATGTCGATGGCTCCGGCAAGTCGCGGATCAAGACGGGCATCGCCTTCTTCGACCACATGCTGACGTTGTTCGCCAAGCATGCGGTCGTGGACCTCAATCTCACCTGCAAGGGCGATTTGGAGGTGGATGCCCATCACACGGTGGAAGATTGCGGCATTGCCCTGGGGGACGCTTTTCTTGAGGCCTTGGGCGACAAGAAGGGCCTGCGTCGCTACGGGACGGGTTTCGATCCCAGAAACCCCTTCACCGGCGAGGCGTATCTGCCGATGGACGAGACTTTGGCGCGTTGCGTGATCGATTTCAGCGGCCGGCCGTACCTGGTCTGGCGGAAGCTGGACAGGCTCAGCCACAAGAAGATCAGCGACGAAGAGAAGAATCAGGATATGTCCTCGGCGTTCCGATTTGGGCTGGCCCGGGAGTTTTTTCAGGGTTTTACGAACGCAGCCCGGTGCAATCTGCATCTGGAATTGCTCTACGGGGAGGAGCCGCACCACGTGGTGGAGGCCCTTTTCAAGGCATTTGCGCGCGCCACGGACTTTGCCTGCCAGCGGGATCCCCGGATTGAAGGGCAGATTCCGAGCACGAAAGGGAAACTTTGAGCGAAATTGACTGAATACGAGTCAAGAACGTCCCGTCTCAGCCATGTCCGAATCGATTGACTATACCCAGCTTGAGGATACCGAGCTGGTTGCGAGGTCCAAGGATCAGGACATGCAGGCGTATGAGGAGCTTGTGGCGAGGCATCGCGACAAGATCTACGCGCGGGCGTTCAGCATGATGCGGAATGAAGAGGAAGCCCTCGACATGTCGCAGGAAGCCTGGGTGAAGGGCTGGCAAAGGCTGAACCAGTTTCACGGGCAGGCGAGCTTCGCCACCTGGATGACGCGCATCACGATCAACCTCTGCTTGGACCTGATCCGGAAGAAGAAGCGGCAGCGGGCGGAGTCGATCGAGCAGTTGGACGACGATCTGGGCGGCGTGGAACGCCAGATGGATGTGGTTGAGACCAATCCGACCGAGGGGTTGGAGCGGCAGGAGCTGCGGGCCAAGATCGACCGGGCTTTGGATCAGTTGTCGGAAGCGCATCGCACGGCCATCGTGATGCATGAGTTTCAACAACTTGAATACAAAGAGATCGCGAAGCGTATGAACTGTTCGATAGGAACGGTGATGTCGCGGTTGTTTTACGCGAGGCGGCGTTTGGCCTCGCTGTTGGCGGGACTGAAAAAGAAAGACGAACTCTGATGGAACTGGAAACACAACTCAGCATACAGGCGCTGATCGACGGCGAGCTTTCGGATGCGAAACAGCGCGAAGTCGAGCAGTTGATCGCGACAGACGCCGGGGCCAAGGCCCTGCATACGGGGCTCTCAAACACCGTTGGCGCGTTGCGTGGCGGGGAGTTGGAGCGTCAGTTGCCGGAGTCCCGTGAATTCTTCTGGTCGAAGATCGCCGACGAGATCGAATTGAGTGAACGCCGCGAAGCGCGCGCGCAGGCCCGGCCGGCAGCGTCGGTCGCCTTGTGGAAAAGGCTGCTGCTTCCTTTCGCCGCCGCCGCCGCCCTGGTGCTTGCGTTTACCGTCTTCCAGAACGAGGGGCCGCAGGTGGTGCGTCCAATCAACGACAATCCGGGCGTGGAATCGGTTGCCGACACCGAATTGGAACTCCCTGAGTCGCTGATCTTCGACATGTATCAGGAAGACGCGACCGTGATCTGGGTGAATTCGGAAACGGGCGTCAATTAGCGGTTTACGGGGCTTCACGCAGCATCTAGAGTCGAACACCCATGGCGCCTCTCAGCAAAACAAGTCGTTTGCTCCAGCTCTTCGCCGTTCTTGCGCTTGTCAGCCTGCCGCTGCGTCGCGCCGAAGCGGGTAATCCGCCCAAAGGCTCGGAGGTCAAGTTTCAGGGGCAGCTGGTCTGGGGAACCAATGACGACCCCAAGAACCACCCCCAATTCAAGGAGTTGGACGCCCGCAACAAGAAGATCCTGAAGAATTTCAAGTGGAAGAACTACCTGGTGACCAACCGGAAGAACTTCGCGCTGAAGCCCGGCCAGCAGAAACAGGTCAAGATGAGCGACAAGTGCACGATCGTCGCCAAGCATCGCGGGGAGGCCAAGGATCAGAGGAACAAGCGCGACCCGCAGACCATCGCCGTGACCCTGTTGGGCGAAGGGAAGCCGGTGACCCGGCACACCAAGCCCGTGTGCGAGGGGCATACCATCGTTCTCGGCGGTGACCTGGAGAACGGGACGGCTTGGTTCGTCCTCCTCAAACGCACGCCCAACCAACCCGCCAAGAAATAGGCGCACGGCTGGTTTCCTTCCTTCAATCCACTACCGACGAGCTCTCCACGACAGGTGGAATCGTGCATTTTTCGGGACATAATGACCCACTTTGTCTGGTCGGCGGCAGCCGGAGTGTCGTCTTTCTTCGACGGAACGGATTCCTTCAGGCGGCGCACACAACAGATTTGAATTGAGGATTATCAAACCACAACTGGTTGTGGTTTTTTGTCAAAAAAGACCCAATTCAACGTTGTGTTTGTCGGGGGGAATCCATAAACTGCCTCCCACTTCCGAGACGCGACCTGAAGCCCGCTCGGACTGATTGACATGGCCGACGACACACAAAGCGAAGAGAGAGAGTACAACGCGTCCGATCTGGGCACATTGGAGGGCTTGGAAGCCGTCCGCGAGAAGCCCGGAATGTATATCGGCGGCACGGACGAGCGGGCCCTGCACCACTGCGTTTCGGAAGTCTTGGACAACTCTGTTGACGAGCATCTTGCGGGGTATTGCAAGCGGATCGACGTGACCATCCACGTGGACGGCTCCCTTTCAGTGAAGGACAACGGGCGAGGCATCCCGGTTGACATTCACCCGGAGAAAGGGGTTCCCGGTGTCGAGTTGGTGCTGACGACCCTGCACAGCGGCGGCAAGTATGGTCAGGGCAACTACACATTTTCCGGCGGCACCCACGGGGTGGGCGCCAAGTGCGTCAATGCGGTGAGCGAGTGGTTCAAGGTCGAAGTGACCCGTGACGGCAAGGTGCACCACATGGAGTTTGAGCGCGGTCAGACCTCGAAGAAGCTCGAGGTCATCGGCAGCGCCAAGGGAACGGGGACCCTGATCACGTTCATGCCCGACCCGGAGATTTTCAAGGAGACCACGGTCTTCAAGGGCGAAACCATCGCTCAGCGCCTGCGTGTCCTTGCCTTCCTGAACAGCGGCTTGGAGATCCATTTTCAGGATGAGCGCGATGAAGAGGGCAAGAAGGAGGTCTTCCTCTATAAAGACGGCATCTCCGAGTTCGTGAAACAGCTGAATCAGAACAAGAATCCGCTGTTCCCCAAGACGATCAACATCCACCGGGAGGAGTCGATCGTGAACGACGACAAGAAGGTGGAGATCCACGCTGACATCGTTCTCCAATACAACGACAGCTACAACGATCAGGTCCTCTGCTACACCAATACGATCCACAATCCGGACGGCGGCGCGCATCTTTCCGGTTTCCGCGCCGCGCTGACGCGGGCGATCAACCAGTACGCCAAGTCGAACAACCTGCTGAAGGACAAGGATCCGGCGATCAGCGGCGATGATGTGCGGGAGGGCCTCACGGCCGTGATTTCCATCAAGCACAGCGACCCCAAGTTCGAATCGCAGACCAAGGTGAAGCTGATCTCCCCCGAGGTGGAGAAACTGGTCGGCCAGACGGCCTACGAGGGCTTCATGAGTTATTTTGATTCGAATCCCGCGATCGCGAAGAAGGTCATCGAGAAGTCGGTGAATGCGGCGCGCGCGCGCGAGGCGGCCCGCAAGGCGCGGGAGACAGTCCGCAAATCGGCCCTCGCCGGCGGCGGGCTGCCCGGCAAACTGGCCGATTGCTCGGATCGCGATCCGGCCAACACCGAACTCTACATCGTTGAGGGCGACTCCGCCGGCGGCTCCGCGAAACAGGGTCGCGACCGGAAGTTTCAGGCGATCCTTCCCATTCGAGGCAAACTCATCAACGTGGAGAAGGCGCGGCTCGACAAGGTGCTTCAGAACAATGAAATCCGCACCATGATCACGGCGGTCGGCACGGGCATCGGGACCGGCGAGGGCGATGGCGCCTTCAACATTGAGAAGCTTCGCTACCACAAGATCATCATCATGACGGACGCGGACGTGGATGGCTCCCACATCCGCACGCTCCTGCTGACCTTTTTCTACCGTCAGATGCCGGAGCTGATCAAAAACGGCTTCATCTACATCGCCTGTCCGCCCCTCTATGGCGTGACCCGGCGCAAGAAGACCGACTACGTTGAGGACGACGCGCAGTTGAACAAGATCCTGATCCGCCTTGGAACCGAGGACGTGCGACTGCGGGACCTGGCTTCCGACACCGAGATTCCCTCCAAGAAACTGGCGGAGATCCTGGAATTGCTGGAGGCCCTGAGCAAGTTTGCGGCGGGCATCCGCCGGCACGGCGGCGACTTTGAGCAGTATCTGGAAAGCCGGAACACCAACAACAACGAACTGCCCAAGCACCTCGTCGTGGTGCGCGAGGGGAACGAGGAGACCGTTCACTACTTCCGCACGGATTCAGAGCTACACAAGTTCGGCGGCGAGAATCCGGATCTGAATCTGTTCGGCGACTCCGATGAGGAGAACGGCGATGAGAACGGGGAGGCTGAAAAGCAGTCGCCTGCGGCCAGGAAGGAAGGGCCGGCCCGGCGCGCGCGCCATGTGGAACTCCATGAAAGCAAGGCGATCCAGACCCTGCTCGGTCAGTTGTCGCGCAAAGGCCTGGCTATCGAGCACTATTCCGCCCAGGACAAGCCGCTCTTTGAACTCATTGAGGGCGACGGCGACAAGGAGAAGGTGAAGCCGCTGTTCTCGATTCCGGAAATCCTCGAGGGCGTGATGGAGGTCGGCAAGAGCGGTATTTCCGTCCAGCGATTCAAGGGACTGGGCGAAATGAATCCCAAGCAGCTCTTCGGCACCACCATGGATCCCGCGACGCGCAAGCTGTTGCGCGTGGACCTCGCGGATGCGGTCGAGGCGGAGGAGATGTTCACCAAGCTCATGGGCAGCGAGGTGGAGCCGCGGCGGCAGTTCATCGAGGACAATGCCCTCAACGTGCGCAACCTCGACATCTGAGGACCGCGGCGATCGAACGATTTTTCACGAAGCATAACGGACAGATCGGCGACCTATGGCTGACGACAACGAAGAGAATCAGGATGCGGGGCAGGACAACGCCCCGGAGAACAACGAGGCGCAGGAGCAGCAGCCGCAGCAGTTGCCGGTGACCAACACGCCCCTGTTCGCGGCGAACGAGAATGTCGCCAAGATCAACGTCGCCGACGAGATCAAGAACTCGTTCCTCGACTATTCGATGTCCGTCATCGTCTCGCGCGCCCTGCCGGACGCGCGTGACGGCCTGAAGCCTTCGCAGCGGCGTCTGCTCTACGCCATGAATCAGTTGGGCGTCCAGCCCAACAAGAAGCATCTCAAGTGCGCCAAGATCGTCGGTGAGACGATGGGCAACTACCACCCGCACGGCGACCAGGCGATCTATCCCACGCTCGTCCACATGGCGCAGCCTTGGGCGATGCGCGACACCCTGGTCGACGGCCAGGGCAACTTCGGCTCCGTTGAGAACGATCCTCCCGCCGCCATGCGTTACACCGAGGCCCGGTTGACGCATCTCGGCTCGGTGATGATGGAGGACATGGACAAGGACACGGTCGACTTCATGCCGACCTACGACGAGGCCAACACCGAGCCCGTCGTCCTGCCCTCCGCCTTTCCCCAACTCCTCGCCAATGGCGGCACCGGCATCGCTGTCGGCATGGCCACCAACATGGCCCCGCACAACCTGGGCGAGGTCATCGACGGCATCTGCGCGGTGATCGACCGGCCGGAGATCACCATCGACGAGATCAACGCGGAGTATATCAAGGGGCCCGATTTCCCGACAGGCTGCGTCATCTGCGGCACGGCGGGCATCAAGAGTTACTTTCACACGGGCCGGGGCAGCGTAAAGGTCCGCGGTCGCGTCGGCGTTGAGCAGCTCAAGGGCAACAAGGAGCAGATCGTCATCACCGAGATTCCGTTCAACGTGAACCGGGCCAACCTGGTTTCCCGCATTGCGGAGCTGGTGAACGACAAAACCCCCGGCTTCACCGAGATCTCCGCCGTCCGCGACGAATCGGACGAGAACACCCGCGTGGTCGTCGAGTTGAAGCGCGACGGCATTCCCAAGGTTGTCATCAACAACCTCTACAAATCCACCGCGCTGGGATCGACCTTTTCGGTCAACGCGCTGGCGATCGATCACGGCCGTCCCAAGACGCTGAATCTCAAGGAGCTGATCAACTGCTACATCGAGCATCGTCGCGAGGTGGTCTTGCGCCGCACGCGTT
Organism: Verrucomicrobiales bacterium; assembly: GCA_038126035.1. GTDB lineage: Bacteria > Verrucomicrobiota > Verrucomicrobiia > Limisphaerales > JAYPEY01 > JAYPEY01. The sequence goes on from JAYPEY010000087.1 coordinate 24,295, forward strand.
ACCTGCTCAAGAAGGCCGAGGATCGCGCCGAGGTGCTGGAAGGCTACCTGATCGCCCTGGCGAACCTGGATGAATTCATCCACATCATCCGCAGTTCCCGCAATCGCGACGAGGCCAAGGTGAAACTGCTGGCCTTCGAGTGGAGCAAGGAACAGGTCCAGAACTGGGGCATCTTCCTGCGCGACAACGCCAACATCGACGAGACCGGCCAATACGCCCTGAGCGAACGCCAGGTCAACGCCATCCTGGAACTGCGCCTGTATCAGTTGACCGGCCTGGAAATCGACAAGGTCGAGGCCGAATACAAGGCGTTGCTCGAAACCATCAAGGACCTGCTCGACATTCTCGCCCGTGAGGAGCGCGTGCTGCAGATCATCAAGGATGAACTGGCGGTCATTCGCGACAAATACGCGACCCCGCGACGTTCCGACATTGTGCCCGACGAGGGCGAGATGGCCATCGAGGATCTCATCGCCAACGAGCCCGTCATCATCACGCTGACCCACAACGGCCTGATCAAGCGCACGAACATCAGCTCCTATCGCGCGCAACGCCGCGGCGGCAAGGGTGTGATCGGCATGGAGACGCGCCAGAAAAGCGCGGTTGAGGGAGCCGACAGCGATTTCATCGAGCATCTCTTCACCGCCAGCACGCACGACTACCTGATGTTCTTCACGAACACCGGACGCGTCTACGTGGAGCGCGTGCATGAGATTCCGGATCTGGGACGCGCCTCCAAGGGGCGCAGCATCGCGAACGTCCTCGAGATGCAGTCCGGCGAGAAGATCGCCGCGATGAAGCGTGTGCTGGGCAAGTACGACGAGGAGAAGAACGACGTCACCTTCAAGCAGCCGGGGCATATCTTCTTCTCCACGCAGAACGGCACGGTCAAGAAGACCGAACTCAGCGATTTCTCCAACGTCCGCAAGGGCGGCATCATTGCCATCAAGATCGTCGAGGGCGACGACCTGATCGACGTGAAACTGACCTCCGGTCACAACGAGGTCGTGCTCATCACCCGCAAGGGCCTCAGCATCCGCTTCAACGAGGAGAACGTCCGTTCCATGGGACGCGCCACCACCGGCGTCCGCGGCATCAACCTGACCAAGGGTGACGAAGTCGTTTCCATGGCCATCGTGGAGGAGGAGCACACCCTGCTCGTCGCCGGCGAGAACGGCATTGGAAAGCGCACGCCCTTCGACGATTACCGCGTTCAGAGTCGCGGCGGCAAGGGCATCATCACCATGAAGACCACCGACAAGACCGGCGGCGTGGTGGGGGCTTTGAGTGTGCGTGACTCCGACGAGATGATGCTGATCACCTTCAAGGGCCAGATGGTCCGCACGCGGGTCCACGATGTGCGCGAATGCGGCCGCAACACCCAGGGCGTCAAGCTCATTGAACTCTCGGGCGGAGACAAACTCCAGGCCATTGCCCCCGTCATCGACGAGGACAAACCGGCGGAAACCGGCGACGAGGCAAACCAGGAAGAAGCGGAGGATTGAGGCCCGCCGCTTTCGCACGCCGCCGGACGATTTGATTCATCTTGGCCTGGCCAAGGTTGGCAAATCGCTCCAATTGGAGACGCCAGCGCCCTGTTCTGAAAATCGGATCGGCGGATCCGCCCGCGCTTTACGCGCCATGCCGATGGTGCGCGTATCATGCCTCCGGCGCCCGCGAATGCGCGACGACCATAGCGTGACGCGCTATCGTTAAAGTCCGGTAATCCTTTTGACGAACAGCCATTTCCGTTCGATTGGAGCAACTTGACAACCCATTTCGCATTCGCCAGTTTCGCCGGAGTGAAAGTTCGGAGGAACAAAAAGCGCGGTAAATCGCGCGATTCCAACGGCACTGATTGGACCCCACGGTTTGGCCCATTCCTTATGAGACAGTTTCCCGTGGTTTC
>JAYPEY010000088.1:0-10547 GCA_038126035.1 Verrucomicrobiales bacterium
GGGGCCCAATCACTGGAACTTGATCGGAAACTCCTGAACTGATTCGGTGGACGCTCATGCCAGAGCATGCTTTTGAAACCTATGCGCAAGGCGAGGCCTGGACGAAGGAGTCGGACGACCGGGTCCTGACTCTGCCGCTGCCGCAGGGGGTTGCCCTCGTATTGGCGGACGGCGCTGGTGGAATGAGCGGCGGGGCGGAGGCGGCGGAGGTTGTTGTGGAAACGGCGCGCCGGGAGATCGAGTCCGGTTCGGCGGGATCACCTGAGGATTGCATCCGGATTCTGCGAATGGCCGATATGGAAGCTGACGAACATCCCGCGGCCGGCATCTCGACGGGCGTGGTGGTAGTCCTCTCGCGGGAAGCCATGTTTGGCGCGAGTGTCGGTGATTCCAAGGCGTGGTGGTTTGGCGATGGTCCGGATTCGTATGTGGATCTGATGAAGAACCAGATCCGGAAACCGTTTTTGGGAACAGGCCGGGCGAGGCCGGTTTCGTTCTCGATGCCGATCCAATCCGGCGTTCTGCTGGTCGCCTCCGATGGCTTGATGGATTACGGAAAACCGGATGAGATTCAGGCGGCCGTGCGTGCTTCGAACAACCTGGAACAAACCGCCAAAGCGCTGATCGAGTTGGTCAGGTATCCGTGGGGCAAGCTGCCTGACGACGTGACGGTCGCGCTTTGTCGGGTGAAGGTGAATTGAGGTGGACGGCTTTGTGGAAGACATGACAAGAAGATCAAGAATGCTCGGCGGTTTGTGGGGTGTCCTTGTCGGGGACGCGCTGGGCGTTCCGGTTGAATTCCTCAGCCGGGCGGATGTTCGCAAGAATCCCGTGACCGACATGCGCGGTTATGGCACGCACAATTAGCCGCCGGGGACATGGTCGGATGACAGCTCGTTGACCTTGTGCACGATCGACAGTCTGATGCGCGGCTTCGACACGACGGACATGGCGTCCAGATTCCTGCATTGGTTTGCGAAGGGGCTTTGGACGCCGCATGGCGAGCCGTTCGATATCGGAGTGACCACCAGCGATGCGCTTTGCCTGTTTGAGCACGGAACACCCGCGGAGGAGGACGGCGGCGACGGGGAGTTGAACAATGGAAATGGCTCGCTGATGCGGATGCTGCCCGTGGCGCTGCAGTATTCGAATGCGAACCGTTCGACCATGATTGACCGCGTTCATCGGGTGTCCTCAATCACCCATCGACATCCGCGTTCAATGATGGCCTGCGGATACTATGGGTTGATCGTCTCCCACATGTTGGATGGAGCCCCTGTCGCAGCCGCGCTTGAATCGGCGACGCCGGAATTCGAGTCTATCTACTCCGCCGGCAAGTTTGTCGGTGAGAAATCGCGCTTTGCGGATCTTGTCTCGGGGAGGATCAACGAGATGGGCGAGGATGAGATCCGGGGAAGCGGCTATGTGGTGAACACCTTGAAGGCGAGTGTCTGGCGCCTGATGAATTCCGAGTCCTTCTCAGAAGCGACGCTCGGAGCCGTCAATCTTGGCGAAGACACCGACACAACCGGCGCGGTGGCGGGAAGCCTGGCGGGGATTCAGTTCGGCGAAGAGGGCATTCCGCAGAAGTGGATTGAATCCTTGGCGCGCATGAAGGAGTTGCGGACGCTGTTTGCCGAGTTTTTTGATCATTGCGAACGGTGGCCGCATGAATAGAACCCACCCCCATCTTATCCTCCCGCTCGGCACGCGGGTTGTGACCCGGATCGACCAGTGTGATTCGTCGGGCTCTGTCGTGCGCGCGCCATGTGGACGAGAGGCTGCGAGATTCGCCGGAAGGCGCCGGGAACGGAAGTTTTGACATTCGCCGGATTTCCCCGACAGCATTCGGCATGTACGCGCGCGTCCTTTTCGCCGCCCTGACGCTGGGCCTCGTTCTTGTCCTGGTCGCCGACTTCCCCGGCTCGCTGCACACGGTCGATTTCGACAGCCCGCCGATCAGTTATTCCGACGCGGAGATTGGCGGGCCGATGGTCGAGCTTCAGACGCGCCTGGAGAAGGGCGAGATCAAACTCGAGCATCATCCGCGCTATGGCTACCTGCCGGCGGTGTTGAAGGCGCTGGACGTGCCGGTCTCCTCGCAGTTGCTGGTCTTTTCCAAGACCTCGACGCACCGGCAGATGATCTACACGAACATTCCCCGGGCGATCTACTTCAACGACGATGTTTATGTCGGTTGGACGCCGGGGGCGGATCTGTTGGAGTTGTCGTCCGTGGATCCGCGCAATGGCTGCGTCTTCCACGGCCTGGACCAATACAAGAGCGGGCATCCGTTGTTGTTGCGCAACGACAAGTGCCTCGAGTGTCACGTCGGCTCCAAGACCATGGGCGTGCCGGGGCATCTGGTGCGTTCCTTCCATAGTCTTGCCAACGGTTGGCCGAACGACGGCAGCGGCTATCCGCGCATCAGTCACAACGCCAGGTACGAGGATCGCTGGGGCGGCTGGTACATCACCGGGACGATGCCGAACAATCCGACCCGCGCCAATCTCATCAACCCTTCCGAGGTCGCCCTGCGCAAGGCGGATCCGAATCACCGGCAGAACCTCTCCAGGCTGGACGATTTCTTCGACACCGACGGTTATCTTTCGCCGCACAGCGACATGGTCGCGATGCTGGTCCTGGAGCACCAGACCCACGTGCACAACTTCATCACCCGACTCAACTACGACGCCCGGATCTTCCAGGCGCAGTATGGCCACATCCGCTACATGGAAAGCCCCATCAATTACTTCATCCGGCACCTGCTGTTTGTGGATGAACCGCCGTTGCCCGGGCCGGTGACGGGCACGAGCGACTTTGCGAAGGAGTTCCAGGAACGCGGCCCGAGGGACAGCCAGGGCCGGTCGTTGCGTGACCTGGATCTCAAGACGCGTCTCTTCAAATACCCCTGCAGCTTCCTGATTCATTCCGACGCCTTCGATGGCATGATCGAGCCGCTGAAGAAACGGGTATACGAACGCCTGTTCGAAGTCCTGACCGGGAAGGATGAATCCGGCGAATTCGATGGAGTCCCCCCCGGTCGGCGCCGCGATGTGTTGGAGATTCTTCGGGAGACGAAGAAGGGGCTGCCGGAGTATTGGAAGGCGGACGGCAAAAGCGAAGAACGGAAGGATGGAACAGATCGGTCAAAATGACTGGCAAAGTCCGGCCAATGGAGCGCCGAGCATTGCTCGGCATTGGCTGTTGATCCACGCTCAGGCCGAGCAATGCTCGGCGCTCCGATTCATCGGTGGGCTTGGGTTTTGTAGCGCAGGCGTCTCCGCCCGGTCTCCCATCTTGCGGCGGGACGCCGCACGAACCCGCAGCCGGGACGGCTGCGCTACGGTGACTGCCGGTGCGCGCGTCAAACAACCAGTTTATGAATCGCAGACAATTCATTGAATCAATCGGCGGCGCGACCTTGGCGGCCGGGGCGCAGGCGTCATCGGCGCTGCGCTCCGTTGCGGCGGAGTCCGGACCGTTCCTTCTGTCCGAGCAGGGTTGCGGCCGGGCCACGGGTTACGCCGAAGCGAACAAGATCGTGACCGTCGGCGATCGGACGCACGTCGCCTGGCTGGATTCGCCGGCGGAGGGGTTTCGGGTGCGGGTCCGCACATTGGATCGCAGGACGGGTGAATGGTCGCCGACCTACACCGTCGGCGAGGCCCACGACAATCATGGCGGCCCGGCCCTGACCGTCGACAGCGATGGCTTTCTGCATATCGTCTATTTCACGCATCACCACCCTTTTCGTTATCGCCGATCGAAGCGCCCCAACGATGCGTCGGAGTGGGAGGAGGAGATCCAATTCGGCGAGAAGCTCACCTATCCGACGCTGATCTGCGGTCCGGACAATTCCCTGTATTTCACGGCGCGCCGCAGCTTCAAGCCCAAGCCTTGGGAGGTGGAGCTGTGGTCGAGGAAACCGGGCGGCGACTGGACGCGACAAGGCGCCATCCTTCGGTCGCGCCACCGGGGCTATGCTCATTTCCAGGAATCGCTGGCCTGGGGGCCGGATCACAGGACCCTGCACCTGTGCTGCCGCTTTCACGAGAATTCGGACAAGGACGCCTACGGTCGTTTGCAGACCATCGCCTACATGCGCAGCGACGACTTCGGCAAGACCTGGCGCAGGAGCGACGGTTCGAAGATCACGACTCCAGCCTCGGTGGACGACATTGAAGTCCTCGCCCGCGGCGGCGTGGACAAGGAACGCGGACTGCGTGTCGGCTGTCTTGCAGTCGATCCGCAAAGCGGCGTTCCGCATTTGATCTACTCCATCACCGAGGGCGGGGCGGGGCGGAGCTTCGTTGCAACGCCGGATGGAAAAGGTGCCTGGGAGCGGACCGACCTGTCCGCGCAGCTGCCGGTGGATCTTCGCGGACGGGACCTCATCATGGCGGGCGGATTGAGCTTCAATGACGCAGGCCAACTGCACGGCGTCGCGCAGATCCAGCAGGCGAAGGAAGGCGAATCGACCTGGGGCAATCCGAGCAACGAGGCCCTGCGCTTCGTGCGCGACGACAAGACCGGGAAGTTTCGCTTCAGCTTCGCGAGTAAAGTGAATCCGAAAGCCTCCAACTGGCTGCCGAACATCGAACGCGCGACAGGCTTCAATCGGGTCGTCGGAAGGCCGGGCATCCTCTACACCTCCGGCGGGCCCGGGGAGAAGAACACGCAGTTGATCAGCAACCGGGTGTATTGGGCGGGGTGAATGGGGCCGGCCCCAGGATTGTCGCGCGAACGGCGGTCCGGGAAACGTCGTGACGGCACGAGTGTCGGCTATTTGGGCGGCTGTTTGGACTCCAGATAATGGCGCACGATGTCGTTTGGATGAGCATTTTCCCAAACCATGGGGAAATCGCTGCCATCCGGCCTCGATGCGATTTCAATACTGCCGGTCCCGTTTGACGGATCGAAAGACCAGTCTATCCTGACGCTGTTTCGAAGGTCGTTAACGTATTCTTGTCGATTGGTGTAGCCGCCGCGGAATCGTATGCGAGATCCCTTTTCCGATTCCAAGACAGAGAGCAAATCGTCCCAGTCTTTCGGCCATCGGTCGTCGTTTTGTTGCATATAGAGAACCAGTAGCGATCCGGTGTCCCAAGCCTGATAGGCCTCTGGGAAATGCCGGAGGCGATGGAGTCCATGCAGGGCTGCCAAAGTGACGACTATCCCGACCACGGCACACGCTGTGATCAGGATTCGGCGTCGGGTCATGAAACCAATAGTAGCGGAGAGCGCAATAGCGCGACAGCGTTTTGGACGGCGAACATCCCAAACAGGTCAGCATCCTGAAAGGATGCCAGCGGGCGCCTGCTGGGCGGCCACCGGAATGACGATGGCTGCGACCCCATTCGGGGTCGATTCGTCGGTGGACGGCGGACCCCGGGTGTCGCCCGCGGCGGGCTCAACCCGGGGCTACAGGGCTGTCAACGCTTCGCGTTGAATGAAGGCCGACGGTTCGCGAGAACGAAACCAACTTGAAATACGTTTCGCGGCGCAGAGCGGCGCGCGGTCCGTCGCTGCTCTACACATTTCTCCGCGCTTCAACTTCGATGTAGGCGTGGCCTTTATCCTGGCAACGTGTCCGCGACAGTTGGTTGCAATCGAGACCGTTGCTGACTTCGAACCAGTCGTCGCCGAGGTCCATCGCCACACCCACTGGGACTATCTCCTGGCGCGCGATCGGCTCAAGGCTCGGATCGATCCGATACTCGAGAACGTGAAACGAGCGAATGGTCTTTCCTGCCAGTCCAACAAGACAGGAGTGCGCGCGGTCCGTCCAAGAATATCCGGTTTCATTGAAATCGTCGTCGCGAGGCCACGGCACGGGCTTCGTCGGGTCGATCATATTCACAGTGACGGCGAAGTCTTCCATTTTGTTGGCGCACAGTTCCAAACGATTTCGCCCCGCGTCCACAATCACCGGCCCATCGGAACACCACCCACCGTCGTCGTCCCAGAGCGTCCATACCCGTCGAATGCGGTGGCCAACAAACCCATGCGCCATCGATGAGACATCCTCAATCAATTGGGACACCGACGATGTCCAGCCGGGCCAATAGTCATGGATTCCGAAGAAGCGCCTTTGCTCTGGCTGGGAATTCACAACAGGATCCTCCCCAACTCTGCCGGGGAATACAAGGCAACGCCTTGGAACACCGTTCCAAAGAGAGGGCCGAAATGAGTGCGGTCTCCGGTGACCAAGGCATCGCAACTTCCCAGGATCGCGGCTGCCATTACGGGTTGGTCCTTTTCCGGAAGCGGGATGGACGCCAGCAGGTCCGGGGCCTGCCCCATCGTCGGAAGTTGCTCCGTGGCTTCCAGGAGCGAATCGAGATCGGGCAATGCGTCCGACGCCTTGGCCGCGAGAATGCGTCGAGCCTCTTCGATCACAAAGGCATCGACGCAGGTTGTGTGGCCCTCGCGTCGCAGCAGTTCGATCAGCCGGCGGATCGCTCCGTCCGACCTTGCCGCGGAGAAGAGGATGTTGGCGTCGAGGAATATCCTAATCGCGAATCAGCCGCGGTCCTTGGCCGCCAAGACCTTTGCCAGTTCACGCTCCTCGTCGTCAAACTCCTGAATCCGCTCCTCCGTGTAGATCTCCAGAGGCAGTGTGATGGCGGGGCGCAGCAAGTACAGGTCCCCTCTGGGGAGGGGATGTTTTGCCCCGCCGGCGAAGCCGGAGGTAAGGGGTGAAACCGGGGTGGGTTCGTTTGGACTTACCTGTTGCGCTGAATCTCCCTTCCCTGCCGAACGCGCGAACGAAACGCCACTGCGACGCGTTCGGATGCCGGTTGCCAGTTCCGGCGAACCCACCCCGATTTCATTCTCCTCCGCTACGCGGGAGAATGAAATATCCCCTCCCCAGAGGGGACCTGGCAGAGGGATACGCCGACGCCTTTCAGAATTTGGAGCCGGTTTCGAACGCCTCTTCCTCCGCCCCTATGCCAACACGCCATCGACCACGTTTCCAAAGATGTTGGTCAGGCGGAAGTTGCGGCCTTCGTGGTGGAAGGTCAGCTTCTCGTGGTCGAGGCCGAGGAGGTGGAGGATGGTGGCATGGAAGTCGTGCACGTGCACGGGGTCCTTCGCGATCGTGAGGCCGAAGTCGTCGGTGGCGCCGTGAACGTGGCCGGCCTTGACGCCGCCGCCGGCGAGCCAGCAGGTGAATGCCTTGGCGTGATGGTTGCGGCCGTGGCTCGCGCCGTAGCCCGTGCGCCCGAATTCGGACGCGCAGATCACCAGCGTGTCCTCCAGCATGCCGCGTTCCTTGAGATCCTTGATCAGGGCGGCGATGGGCTGGTCCACCTTCTTCGCGAGTCCGGCGTTGCCCTCGATCCTGCTGTGACGGTCCCAGTTGCCGCTGGAGCCGGTATCGACGAGCTCGATGAAGCGGACGCCGTTCTCGGCCATGCGGCGGGCGGCGAGGGTCTGCCATCCGAAGCTGCGCATGTCGCCGCGCTTGACGCCGTACATCTCCAGGGTGCGGTCGCTCTCGTCCTTGAGGTCGAAGTGCTGCGGGGCGAGGCGCTGGAGGTTGGCGGCGGTTTCGAAGCTGAGCATGCGGGCGGCGAGCTCGCCGTCGCGGCGTGATTCGAAGTGGCGTTGGTTGACCCGCTTCAGCATCGCCAGTTCGGCCTGCTGCAGGGACCAGGGATTGTCCTTCTGCGGCGTGAGATGCGGGATGATCTCATTGCCGGGCTTGAGGCGGACGCCCTGGTGATAGGCGGGCAGGAAATTGGAATCCCAGACCTGCGCGCCGGCGTAGGGCTTGCGCTCGGCGAAGACGACGTGCGAGGGGAGGTTGTTGTTCTCCGAGCCGATCCCGTAGCTGACCCAGGCTCCCATGCCGGGCCAGGCGACGCCATTGGAGCCGGTGTGCATGTGCAACGTCGCCTCGAAGTGATCGCTGTGATCGCCGTGCATCGAACGGATGAGGCAGAGGTCGTCGGCGACGCCGGCGACATGTGGAAAGAGGTCGGTGATCTCCATGCCGCTTTGACCGCGCGGCTTGTGCGCCCAGGGGGAGCCGACAAAGACCTGCTTGTCGCGGCTGGACTTGTTGTAGGGTTGGCCGTCGCGCTTGGTGAGTTCCGGCTTCGGATCGAAGGAATCGACATGCGACATGCCGCCGGTGAGGAAGAACATGATGACGCGCTTGGCCTTGGGCGCGTAATGCGGCGGCCGCGCAGCCAGCGGATGCGGCTCGGACGACGGCGAGGCCAGGACCGGCAGCAACCGGTTGGACAGGCCGTATCCCGCGCAGGCGCCGCCCATGGCGGCCGTGCGCTTCAACATCGAACGGCGGGAGAAAGATGGGTGTTTCATTTCAGTCCACGTAGATGAATTCGTTTCCGGAGAGGAGGATCCGGCAGAGGCTGGTCCAGGCGCGTGTTTCGCGGTCCTCGGGTTTGACGTCGCCGGGAATGCGCTTGGCATGCGCCGCGACGTAGTCGGCCAGGGCCTTGGTTTCCTCCTTCGAAGGCTTGCGCGCGTAGGCGAGCTCGTAGCCGAGTTCGATGCGCTTGGCCGGATTGTCCGAATGTCTGGCCAACCGATCGGCGAGCGAGCGGGCGTTGTTTTTCAAGAAGTCGCTGTTCATCCAGAAGAGCGACTGCAACGGCACGGTGGAGACGTTGCGCCTGGCGGTGCATTCATTGGGATCGGGGCCGTTGAAGGTCTCCATGTAGGGGTGTTTGCCCAGCCGGCGCGAGGGAAGATAGACCGTGCGATGTTCGTGGTCGTAGTCCTTGGCGAACGGATTGTGCTGCGTGTAGGGGTATTCGTTCTTGGAATTCGGTTTGGGGAAGGGATGAGCGCCGGGGCTGCCTTCCTTCAACCGGCCGCTGACGAACAGGACGGAATCCCGGATCGGCTCGGCTTCGAGACGACGGCGCGGATAGTGGGACAGGAGCTTGTTGTCCGGGTCCTTGGCGGCGGCGGTCTCGGAAACATCGCTGGACTGCCGCCAGGTTTGCGAGAGCAGGATGCGCTTGTGCATCTTCTTGAAGGACCAGCCGTCCTTGACGAAGCGGTCGGCCAGCCAGTCGAGCAGTTGCGGATGGGAGGGCTCCTCGCCCTGAAGTCCGAAGGAACTGGAGGTCTTCACCAGCCCCCTGCCGAAGTGGTACTGCCAGATGCGGTTGGCCATCACGCGGGTGGTGAGCTGGTTGTGCGGCGAGGCCAGCCATTCGGCGAGTTGCAGGCGTCCGGATTCGCCCTCGGGGATTTCGGCGTTCTGCTCGGTGATGACGTCGAGGAATCCGCGGGGCGCGGGGGCCCCATGACTGCCGGGATTGCCGCCGGTGTGGATGCGCGTGTCGCGAATGTGTTTCTTGTCCTTCTTGTCAAAGACCGCATAGGCGAGACCGCCGCCGGGCAGTTCGGTGAAGTTCTTGCGCATGCGGCCGGATTCCGTGCCCGCATGCGGATACTGCGTGCTCTCGAAGTAGCCGTAGAGCCCGTAGTAATCCTGCATCGAGATCGGGTCGTACTTGTGATCGTGGCAGCGGGCGCAGCCGATCGACATCCCCAGCATGCCCTTGCCGATGGTGGAAAGGGTGTTCTCGATGACGAGGTGCATGTCGCGGTATTCGCCGTTGTTGAAGCGCCGCGTCAGTCCGACATAGCTGGTGGCGATGATGCGTTCACGGGCGCGGGTGTCCGGATCCTGCTTCGCGAGGATGTCGCCGGCGATCTGTTCCCTGATGAACCGGTCGTAGGGCATGTCCGCGTTGAAGCAGTCGATCACATAATCGCGATAGTGATGCGCCTCGGGGACGGGCGCGTCGGCTCCGTCGCCGGAGGTGTCCGCATAGCGCGCGAGGTCGAGCCAGTGGCGTCCCCAACGTTCGCCGTAGTGACGCGACGCCAGCAGTTCGTCCACGACCTTTTCAAAGGCGTCGGGCGACTTGTCGCTGAGAAAGGCGTTCACCTGCGCCGGTGTCGGCGGCAGGCCGGTCAGGTCGAAACAGACGCGGCGGATGAGGACGCGCCTGTCGGCCGGCGGGTTGGGCTTGAGCCCTTTCTCGTGGAGCCTGGCGACGACAAAGCGGTCGATCTCGTTGACCGCCCAGCCCGTTTCATCGGCGGGGGCTTCGGTGGGTTGGACGGGTTGGAAGGCCCAATGGGTGGATTCCTCGGCCTGCGCGGTGAATGCGCCTGCGCCCACAAGAGCCGCGGCGAACCACGTCGCCGCGCCCGCGCCAATTCGTTTGTCGATCTGATAGGACATCTTCACGTTGGATTGTGACGACGCATGGCAACGCCGCAATGTTCAACTGAGGACGAAATGTGTCTGAATTCGGGCAAATTTTGCGAGGGGCGGGGGTTGTGGAAGGCGTTTTCGTAGCGCGGTCGTCCAGGCTGCGGGTTCCTGCGGCGTCCCGCCGCGAGTTGCGAACGACCGGGCGGGACGATTGCCATTCCGGTGGGGCGGAGGGGGGCGGCCATGTGCGGCCTTTGCGCCCCAAAGGCCCCCGCCGCCCGCCCACTCGGCGCCGGGGGGGGGGGGGTGGGGGCCCAAAAAAAACCCCACA
>JAYPEY010000088.1:10557-25876 GCA_038126035.1 Verrucomicrobiales bacterium
TTGCTACCGCCGGGGGGGGACGATTGCCATCCGGGGGGGGCGGAGCGCCGAGCTTTGCTCGGCATGGGCCGCCGATTCGCGCGCTGGTCGAGCAAGGCTCGGCGCTTCGGTCGCGTGTTGCGGACACGAATTCACGCCAACAATTCCCGGATGGGCTCCGTCGCCGGGTCGGCCATGGGGAACTTGCGGCCGCCGATGTTGAACTGGCGATTCGATTTCAACCCGACGGCCCGCAGGTAGGTGTGGAACAGGTGGCCGGCATCGACCTCGCGTTCGGAGACCTCCGTGCCGTTCTTGTTCGTGGCGCCGATGACCGCGCCGGGTTGGATGCCCGCGCCGCCGAGCGCAATGGACCAGGCCTTGCCCCAGTGATCGCGACCGTAGCGTTCATTGATCCGCGGGGTGCGGCCGAACTCCGAGAGGACCACGATCAAGGTGCTCTCCAACATCCCGCGATCCGCAAGATCGGACACCAGCGTGGCGAAGGGCTTGTCGAACTCGCCGAGCTGTTCGAAGTGGAAGTTGAAGTTCTCGTTGTGGGTGTCGTAGTTCGAATGGCGGACATGCACGTAGCTGATGCCGTTCTCCGCGAGACGCCGGGCGAGGAGGCAATGGCGTCCGAAGTCGTGGGCGCCATAGCGTTCCTTGTCCTTTTCCGGTTCTCCGGCCAGGTCGAAGATCTCGCGACGGGCCATGAGTTCCGCTGCCTGTTCATAGCTCTGCGTATAGGCGTCGGTGTAGGCGGTGCGACGGCGTTGGAGAAAGCGTTCGTTGGCGGAAGCGCGCAGGAGGTTGCGACGCTTGTCCGCCTCGGCGGAAACGGCGTCGGGTCGCGCGGAGTTGGCGGGAGCCTTGCCGCCGTCGAGCAGGACGCTGCCGTACTTGGGACCAAGGTAGGCGGAGTCGGCCGAGCGGCTGCCGCTGGCGCTGGGATAGATCTTGATGTTGCCGGGCAGGCCGCTGGAGCCGTCGTCGAGCCCCTTGGCAACCACGGCGCCGAGTTCGGGGTACGAGCCGGCCGGGGTCTGCTTGTAGCCGGTCAGCATCTTGTGACGGCCCTTGCCGTGATCGTTCTCGTGAATGTTGATGCTGCGAATCAACGAGAGATGATGCATCTGCTTCGCGGTGTGCGGCAGCAATTCGCTGATATGAACGCCGGGGACGCTGGTGGGTATGGCGCGAAAGGGGCCGCCGGTGTCCGTGCCGGGCTTGGGGTCCCAGCTTTCCAACTGGCTGACGCCGCCGTGCAACTCGATCACGATCATGCGTTTCTGGTCGCGCCTGAGTTGATCGGCGATGCCGGGATTGGCAAAGGCTCCGAGGCCGCCGACCACCGCGCCGGTGCCGGCCGTCATGGTTCCCAGAAAACTCCGACGAGCCATCGTATGCTCGTCCGTTCCGCAGGCGTAATTGATGTTCATGGTGTCCGTTCGGTCAGGTCAAACCTGGCGTTTGGAGCGCCGAGCATTGCTCGGCATGGGGCGCTGGCGTGCGATCCGGCCGAGCAATGCTCGGCGCTCCGATGATGGGGTGACGTGTTCACGCTGCTTCAATGTCGGAAACGGAATTCGATGGAGGTGAGCAGCGCCCAGGCGAGTTCCTGCGCGGCGGTCCGGCGATCCTTTCCATGCGCGTCGAGCTGCGCCTTCACATCGGCGATCTCCGGCGCGGTCGGCGTGCGCGTGAGGACGCTGAGGTAGAGCTCCTCCGCAAAGGCGGCCGGGTCTTCGAGCCGGGCCAGACGATCGGTCAGGTTGCCGCCGGTGGGATTCAACCACCCGCGAACCGAGCCGCCGTTGGCGAAGAACAGGGCCTGGTCCGGCGTGGCGAAGAAGGCGTTCTGCGGCGAGCCCGCCGCGCTGCCAAAGAGCGAGACAAAGCTTCCTTCCTGGCCCTTCAACTTCGCGTAGACATATTGCTCGATGTGCTTTGCGCGATCGGCGTCGCGTGCGTGCGTGGGTTCTCCGCCCTTCTTGAGCGGGTTCTTCTTGTCGAATTCGGCGGCGCCCGCCTTGGCCTGTCTGGCGGTTTCGCCGGTGGCTTCCAACATGCTCCAGCAAAGCTGCTCGGGACTGAGGGGCGTCAGGCCGCCGATATCGAAGCGTGCGCTCAACGCGTCGGCATAGCCCATTCTTTCAGCGTCGAGTTTGGCGGACAACGCCTCGCGTTCGCCCCGAAGTTCCGCAAGCGAGTCCGATAGTCCGGCGCGTCTGCGGCTTTCCACATTCAACAGTCGGGCATTGTTTCGAATCCGGGCCTTGGTCTCCACCAGGGCCTTCCCGGCCCGGAGGAAAGCGGCGCGCAATTCGTGAGAATTCGCCTCAAGCCCGGCCAGGCTGGATTCGAGTTGGCGTTGTCTGGCCAGCAGCGCGTCGGCGCGATCGCCCTTGTTTGTCGCCTGTCCGACATCCGCCCGGCCCAACTCGGCCTCGATTTCCCTGAGTCCGGCGAGAGCCTGGTTGACGGCCTCGGCGTCGGCCTTCTTCTGTTCCATCAGGCGATTCAGCGCCAGTTGCGCTTGAGGCAGTCTTGCCGCGAGCCGGGGAGTCGCGGCGGTGTAGTCTGAGAACTTCCGGTCGGCGTCGCGCAACTCGCGTTGAAACGAAGCCAGCCGCTCCGCGAGGCTGGATTCTTCCGATTCGAGGCGCGCGATCTCGGCGAGTTCGCGCGCGGCGTCGCGGCGTTGCTTTGCGAAGCTGGCGGCAAGCTTGGCGGCGACGCGTTTGCCGTCCTCATCGTTGAACCGCGCCCGCAGGCTTTTCAATTCCGCTTCCAATCCGGCGGCCTTGTCCTTGGCCGACTTCAATTCACCGGTCGCCGCGGCAAGTTTATTCTCCGCTTCGGTGAGCTTTGTTCTCTTCGCGTCGAGGTCCGCCTTCAGTCTGTCGACCTCGGCCGCGAGTTTCTTGCGGCGGTCTTCGAAGACAGCCGCGGCCTTGGCGAGTTCCTTGTCGTCCTTCAACCCGGAGGCCGCCTGGGCCGCTTTCGTCGCGGCTTCGGCAAGGGCGGCGAGTTTCGCGTTCTTTTCGTCGTACGGTTTGGCTGCGGCATCCACAGGCTTCTTCGCCGCATCGCGCGCCTTGGTCAATTCGGCGACGCGCTTCTCCTCGGCGGCGATCGCCTGCTTCGCGGTTCCGAGTTCGGACTGCCTCGTCGCGATGCTCCCCTTGAACTGTTCGAACGCCTCAATGGCGACGGTTGCTGCGGCGCCAAGGCGCTCGTAATCCGCTTCCAGATCGGCGAGACGCTTGTCATCGACGGCGTCGGCCTTGTCGATCGACGCAGGCAGGTCGAAGCCGCGTTGGTAGGTCTCGCTCAGGGCCAGTTCGCGGAGAAAGGCCCGCATGTCGAAGTTCATTGCGGCGAACTCGTCGGCGAGCAGGTCAAGCAGTTCGGGGTGGGTCGGAGGATTGTCGGAGTGATGAAAATCGACCGGCTCCACGATGCCGCGGCCCATCATGTGAGCCCAGAGGCGATTCACGATATTGCGGCGAAACTGGGGGTTGTCGCCTTTGGCGAAAAGCTTCGCCATCTCCGCGCGGCGGCTGTAGGTCGGGATCGGGCGCAGCTTCTTGTTCTTCTTGTCCGGCTTGACCTTGTATTCCTTGTCTTTGGCGACGACGGGTTCGGCAATTTCGGCCTCACCGGGCAGGCGGGGCTTGGAGCGTCCCGACGCCTGGGTGAAGGCCGACCTGTAGTCGGCTTCGCCGGTGGGTTTCTCGGCGATGACGCCGGGCTTCTTGGTGTCCGGGCGAAAGAGGTAGCTGCGGTTGAGGAAGGCGTTGACGCCGTAGTATTCGCGCATGGTGTAGTCGTCGATGCGCGGATGGTCGTGGCATTGGGCGCACTGAAGATCCTGTCCGAGGAACATGCGGCTGACGTCGCGCGTCAGGGCGTTGGGCTCGGCCTCGCGGGCCAGCAGGAACTTCGCGGGTCCGTTCTTTTTCGGATCGGCTCCTTCGGCGGCGATGACGCTGGCGGCGAGCTCGGTATAGGGCGCATTGGCCGCAAACCGGGAATGAAGAAAATCCCGCCAGGCGTCGGCCTTCACATGGGCGTCCGAACGGCGCTCCACCCAGGTCACGTCGAAGGTGATGGCCATGTGGCGGACGTGCTCGGGGCTGGCCAGCAGGCGGTCGATCAATTTCGCGCGTTTGTCCCCGTCCTGATCCGCCAGGAAGGCGCGGGCGATCCCGGCGGAAGGGATGCGGCCGGTCAGGTCGAGAAAGGCGCGACGGAGAAAGGCGGCGTCATCGGCGATTGGGGGCGCCGGCGCAATGCGGGAGGCGGCCAGGGTCGCATCGATGCGTTGGTGAAGCGGCGTGTCCGCGGCCGCAAGGCGGATGGGGATCAGCGCGATCAGCAGCGCGAGTCCGGCCATCGCCGGGGCGAATGCCGGAATTCGGGTCGGTATGGCGAATGGCCGTGTCATGCCTGCGCCGCGCGTCGCGGCTACGGTGGTCAACTCTGGGCATGCTAGGGGACGCAATCCGTCTGTCAACCACGCCTCTGAGTCCTTGTCTGACCCGTCGATGCCGTTTTCAATGCGCCTCGTTCATGAAACGTTCCCGCATCATTTTGGCCGGCGTCTTTCTGCTGGTCACCCTCGCCCTTGTCCTGGCCGGCGAGCCACGCGGTTCGGCGGCGGCGATCTGGCCGAGCGTGGTTGCGGTGGGGCTGGCGTTTGCCACCCGCGAGATCTACTCGGCGCTTTTTCTCGGCGCCTTTGCGGGGACTGTGTTGCTGGCGGAGGGGGACATCGCCTCGGCCTTCATCGACCTGTTTGCCGATCACCTTGTTCCGCCGTTGACCAGTCGCTGGAATGTCTGCGCGTTGGCGTTCTCATTGATGATGGGCGGCTTCATCGCGTTGTTGAACCGGGCGGGCGGCATGCAGGCCATGGCGGCCCGGCTCCTTGGTTCCGGCGATTCAAAGCGCCGCGCCGGCCTGGGCGTGTTCGGCATGGGCTGGCTGGTGTTCTTCGACGGCCTCGCCAACTGCATGCTCGTCGGCCGGACCATGCGGCCGGTGACCGACCGGGCGGGGCTGTCGCGCGCGAAGCTGGCCTTCATTGTCGATTCGACCGCCTCGCCGATCGCAGCCTTCGCCTTGATCTCCACCTGGATCGCGTTTGAGTTGACCTTGATCCAGAACGGATTTGCCGCGTTTGGGGAGAATGAGTTCGGGGACGCGGGACGGTTCGCGCATCTGTCGTCCTACGAGATCCTGGTCCGGACGCTGCCCTACCGGTTCTACAACTACTTCCTCCTGCTGATCGTGTTCCTGACCATCTGGCTGGGGCGGGACATCGGGCCGATGTGGGAGGCGGAGGCCGCGGTGAAGGCGGAGCGGGGCGGGGACAGGGACGAGGACACGGCGGAGGACAAGGACGCTTCGAGCCATCGGAAGATCGGGCTGACGTTGCTTCCTTTGGGGTTGTTGATCGTCGGCGTTTTCGGCGGATTATATGTGAGCGGTCTGTCCAAGTTGGAGGAGTGGCCGCCCGGCGCGTTGGCGCGGACGATCCAGGCTTTCGGGAAGGCGGACGCGGATCTGGTCTTCGTCACCGCCACGGCCTTCGCCTCACTGGCCGCGATGGCAACGCTGCGGTTTTGCTCCGGCCGCGATTCCGATGAGAGTCCCATGACGATCTATCTGGAAGGCATGAAGGAGATGTTCCTGCCGGTGTTGATCCTGGTCTTTGCCTTCACCCTGGGAAGCGTCATCAGGGAATTGAAGACAGCGGAGTGGTTGACCGGGGCGCTGCGGGGCGGCTTCCCCGCCGCGGCGTTGCCGGCAGTCGTGTTTCTGATCGCGGCGCTGATGTCCTTCAGCGTCGGGACCTCCTGGGGCACGATGGGCATCCTCATGCCGCTGTGCATTCCGGTCGCCTGCGCGTTGACCGGGCTGGAGGGCGGCGGCGTCCCGGGACCGGTTGTCATCTCAACCATCGGGGCCGTGTTGGCCGGGGCGGTGTTCGGCGATCATTGTTCGCCCATCAGCGACACGACCATTGTCTCCGCCTTTGCCAGCGGCTGCGACGCCATCGAACACGTGCGCACCCAGATTCCCTACGCGTTGTTGGCGGCGGGCATCGCGGTGACCCTGGGCTACGGATTGACCGGACTGGGACTGAATCCCTTCATCGCGTTGGCTCTCGGCGGCGGGACGTGCTGGGCGACGATCCGGTTTTGGGGAAGGAAGGGCTGACGGGACGCCGCAGCCGCAATCCTTCGGGTTGCGCCCCGGGTCCGCAGGGACGAGAAGCGAGCCGCGGCAACCCGCGGTTCAAATCATCCCCTTGCGGCGCATGATCGGTTTCAACAGCCTGCGGAAGTTGCCCCCCATGATCCGGCGCTTGTCATCGTCCGAAATCTGCGCGGCGAGAACCTTGCTGAGTTCCGTGCCCAACGACCGTGACGGCGCGTGGCTGCCGAAGATGACGCGATCGGCGCCGAGTTCCCGCACGGTCATATCGACAAAACCGGCGGTCGGATCGAAGCCGGAGGTTTCTGCGAGGATGTTGGCATGGCCGCGGATGGCGCGGACGCCCTTTTCCCATTCGCCGCCGGCGTGGGCGCAGATGAACTCAATCTCCGGGAAGCGCGCGGCCAGCTGCGCCAGTTCATCGGGCGTGGACATCGTGGGTCTCGGCTTCCCGCCGGTGATGAACCAGGTGTGCTGCATGATCACGCCGTCCAGCTCGGCGATGCGCTGCACAAGCGGCTCGTAATTGGGATGCGAACAGGGCAGCGACGCCTTGGAACCGCCGGAGAAATACACGCCGGTCATCGGACCGTCGCGCAGCCAGCGATCCAATGCCTCCAGCGAACCCCGAACGTCATTGGGATTCAGCTGGATCATGCCCAGCAGCCGGTCGGGCCAACGCTTCAACGGCGCCTCGATCGCTTTTGGGTTCGCCCGCAGCCAGGCGTCGGTGTCCTTGTCGGTCGTGCCCAATCCCACATGCGGGAAATGGCATAGTTTCTGAAAGTGAAAGGGCTCCAGCTTCCGCAGCGAGTCCCCGATTTCGGCCAGCAGGCGTTTTCCATCGGGGCCGGGGCTCGAGTGCGAGGGCGTGAAATAGGAGTCCCAGATCCGCAGTTTCTTCAGCTCCGACTCCGGCAGGAAACCCGGACCGTGATCCTGTCCCTGCGCATGGGAATCTGCGGTGAAGCCGGCCGCCGCAACGGACGCGGCCAGACCGGATCGTCGTGCGAACTCGCGACGTGAAATCATGTCTGCATTCATGGTTGTTCTAGGTCATCACCTCGTGGATCGGCTCGGCGCCGCCCACGCCCGTCAGCTTTTGATCCAGCCCCCCGTAGTGGTAGGTGTGGCGTTCGTGATCCAGTCCCATGAGCTGAAGAATGGTGGCGTGCAGGTCGCGGACGTGATGCCGGTCGACAGCGGCCTCGTGGCCCAGTTCGTCCGTTTCGCCATGGCTGACGCCCGGCTTCACGCCGGCCCCGGCCATCCAGCAGGTGAAGCCCTTGGGATTGTGGTCGCGACCGCCGTTGGCGCCCTGGCTCACGGGCTGTCGTCCGAACTCGCCGCCCCAGACCACCAATGTCTCATCCAGCAACCCGCGCCGCTCCAGATCCGCCAGGAGTCCGGCGACCGGCTTGTCGATCTCGGGGCCGTGGATCTTGAGGTTCTCCTCGACGCCGAAGTGCGCGTCCCAGTTCTGCTGCTGGTGACCGCCGCCGGAGTAGAGCTGGACGAAGCGCACGCCGCGTTCGATCAGTCGGCGGGCGATCAGGCACTGCCGCCCAAAGTGCGCCGGGGGAATGGCGAGCTTGTGTTCGGGCTTCGGATCGTCGAGGCCGTACATCGCCTTCGTGGCCGCATCCTCGGTCGAAAGATCCAGCGCCTCGGGCGCGGTGGACTGCAGTTGGTAGGCCAGGTCGTAGCTGGCGATCCTTGCGGAAAGCTCGGTGTAGGACTCGCGCCCCTTGAGATGCCGGGAATTGAGTTCGTTGATGAGCCGGATTTTTCCGCCCTGCATCTCGGGCGTGAGGTTGGCCGTGGGGCGGAGGTTCAAAATGGGGTTGCCGGTCGAACGCAGCACGGTGCCCTGGTAGGCGGCCGGCATGTAGCCGCTGCTCCAGTTCGCCGCGCCGGGAATCGGACCGCCCCGCGGATCGAGCATCACGACGTAGCCGGGCAGGTTGGGATTCCGGGAGCCCAGCCCGTAGCCGATCCACGAGCCCAATGAAGGATGCCCCTGCAGGACACGCCCGCAGTTCATCTGCAGATTAGCCGATCCGTGCGCGAAGGAATCCATGTAGAGGCTCTTGATCACCGCGAGCTTGTCCATGTGCCGCGCGATGTTGGGCAACGCGTCGGAACACCAGAGCCCGGATTGGCCATGTTGTCTGAACTCGCGCTTCGAGCCCAGCAATGTGGACTTCCGGATGTCCCGGCGCCGGATCTCCATGTCCACTGTCTTGCCATCGTTCTTCTGCAGGACGGGCTTGTAGTCGAACAGGTCCATCTGCGAAGGGCCGCCATACATGTAGAGGAAGATGCAGGCCCTGGCCTTGACCGGGAAGTGCGACGGCTTCTGCGCAAGGGGATCGACGTAGGACGCCGGCGCCCCGAAGACCTTGTCTCCCGCGAAGATTCCCGACATCGACAAACCGCCCATGCTGAAACCGAACTGCCGCAGGAAGGCGCGACGGCCGGCGGATTCAAGCTGGGTGCGGTTCATCGGATTCATCGCCTGTGGGGGTTCTCAATCCACATAAACAAACTCATTCAGATTGAACAATGCCGAAGCGAAATCGGCCACGGCGCGTTCGAAGGCCTGCCGCTTCAGATCGCGCCGGGCGATGGTCCAGGGAGCGTCCTTGGATTCGGGGAACTGCGGCTGGTAGAACGCGACCCGGTCTCCGACCCGCGCGGTGATGTTCCTGAACTGCACGGCCGGCCCGTAGTTTCGAATTCCGATCAGGCCCGGCTGCAACACGATCGGCTGTTGGAAATCCAGCAGGGGCTGGGCGCCGCCATCGACAAAGACGCGCATGCGCTGGCCGCTGAGTCGGACTTCCAACCGATGCCAGCGATCACGTTCGATTTTTGCGGGCGCGGCGGCCTGCAGTTTCCAGTTGTGGTTGTGCGTCCCGATGAAGACGGTCTTGTTCGCAGTGTTCAGGCTGACCTCGTAGCCGATCCAGTTGTCCGCGCCGATGGCCGGCTCGTTCACGCGCAGGATGAAACCGGCGATGTCGGGTCCGCCGGGCGCGAGGCGCAGGTCCATGGAAACCGATCCGTCGCCCAATGCGCCGAAGTCTTCCCAGAGGACCTTGTGCCCCTTCCCGGCGCCGATGTGAAACTCACCTTCCGGGGTGACCAGCCAGTCGCCGCCCCAGGCCTTCCAGCCCGGCGTGGCGGCCCGGCGCTGTTGCTGGGCCGCCAGATGGGGAGTGCGGCCGAAGTCCAGCTCGTGGGGCTTCACCACCGAACCGTTGGCCTCGATGGTCAGGTTTTCCAGCGTCGTGGAGCCGCCCCAGGTCCGCACGCCGAAGCTGCCATCGCCGGCGGTCAGGAGCGGATCGTCGGACCGGATGGCCACTGTCTCCCCCGTTCCGAAGCTCGCGGCGATCGTATTCCCGTCCAGCGTCACCTCGAAGTGGATCCATTCCTCGACGGGAATGGCGATCCCGGCCGAGACCTCCTTCTCGATCTGTTCGCCCTTCAGACGTCGCAGCGAAACGCGTCCGGCCCGCGGGTCGATTAACAGGTCCGCGCCGAAGAACTGTTCGCCCGCGGCGTCCGCGCGAAGGATGAATCCGGCGTGCGTGGTCGCGGCGTCCAGGCGCAAACGGCCGGAAATCCGGCCGTCCCGAAACCGCAGCCTGGTCAGCAACGCAATGGGGCCGCGATCCGGACGGACGTTGATGATGCCTTCGTAGCCATCGCCCCACGAGCCCTTGTGGCGACTCCAGCCGGCCGGCGCGCGCAGGAAGCGGGCCGCGGGCAGCCTGTTCCAGAACTCCTGGCTCAGCGCCGCCGGAACATCCGGCCGGAACACCAGTTGATCGGACAGCGTCGCCTGCCGCTCTATCTGCGCCTCAATGAACCGGACTCCGGTCTCGATTTCGTCGTCATCCGGACTGCGCGCAAGCATCCGACGATAGAGCTCGACCACTGTGGACTTCGCATCGTTCCTGGAAGCGGAATGGCGCGCCATCGCCATTGCCCGTTCCTGGACAAACTCGCTGTTCAACAAGGTCAACGCCTGCGGGGCCACCGTCGTGACAGGCCGGCGTCCGATCGAACCCTCGGTGTTGGCGTAATCGAACGCCTCCATGAACGGAACGCCCATCGTGCGTTTGATGAACAGGTAGGCGCTGCGGCGATTGCGTTCCCGGTCGTTGGAGTAGTCCCAACCGCGTCCCGGCCGCGAACCGCCCGCGATGACCTCGCCGTTCAGGTTCGCAAAGACACCGCGCCCCCCCATGGACTCGTTCAAATCGCCGGTCACGAACAACATGGAATCGCGTATCGCCTCGGCCTCCAATCGCCGCAGATTCTGTCGCCAGAGAAGCGTGTTGCCCGGATCGATCGCCGCGTTGTTCTCGTCGCGCGACGACGCGCGTTGGAAGGTCTCGCTGAGCAGGATCAGCTTGTGCAGTTTCTTGATCGACCAGCCATCCGCGATGAACCGGGCGGCCAGCCAATCCAACAGCTCCGGATGCGTGACGCCGCCGCCCGCGCGGCCGAAGTCATTGGGCGTGTTGACCAGGCCCGCGCCGAAATGCTGCTGCCAGATCCGGTTGACCATGACGCGCGCGGTCAGGGGGTTGTCCGCGCTCGCGATCCAGCGCGCGAGATTCAATCGCCGCCCTGAGCTGGCGAGAACGCCCGCCCGCCTTGCCGCCGGAATCGCCTGCCCGCCGAACACATCCGGCAGTCGCGCCTCGACCTTGTCACCGGGACGTCCGGCGTTGCCGCGGATCAACACGCGCGTCTCCTTCGGCTCCGTCCCGCGCTCCCGGACGCTCAAGGCATACTCAAACGGACCCCCATCCTTGCGGATCTCCCGCTCCTTGTCTTCCAGGTCCTTGATCTTCTTGCGCTGCTCCTCGGTCTTTTCCTTCAACGCGCGCAGCGCCGCCAGCTCCTTCTGAACCGGCCTGAGCCGATCCTCGATGGATCTCTGAAAGGCGTTCAACTCCTTCTCCCCCGCAATCGGCGAATAGGTCGCCGAATCCAACGACAGGTCCGGCCGGGCAAAGCCGCGCACGTTGTGGAACACCGACAACAACTCGTAGTAGTCGCGTTGCGACATCGGATCGAACATGTGGTCGTGGCAACGCGCGCAACCGAGCGTCAGCCCCAGGAAGGTCTCGCCCGTCGCGCGCATGATGTCGTCCAGTTCGTCGTAGTAGGCGGCGCGTTTGTCGTCCGGCTCGTCGTCCCAGACACCGAGCCGATAAAAGCCCGTCGCGATCAGGCCCTCGGCCCCGCCATCCGGCAGCTCGTCGCCAGCGAGTTGTTCCAGCACGAAGCGATCATACGGCTTGTCCCGGTTGAAGGCGTCGATGACATAGTCGCGATACTTCCAGGCCAGCGGCTTCTCGTCGTCGCGCTCGTAGCCGTTGGATTGCGCATAGCGGACGACATCCAACCAATGCCGCCCCCAACGTTCGCCGTAACGCGGCGAGGCCAGCAGCCGGTCGATCAGGTCCTCATAGGCTCGCGGCGACGGGTCTTTCTCAAACGCCTCGATGTCCTCCATCGACGGCGGCAGCCCGGTCAGGTCGTAGTAAAGGCGACGGATCAGACCACGCCGGGAGGCGCGCCCATTCGGCCGCAGGCCCTTCCGCCCCAGCCGGTCGTACACAAAGGCGTCGATGGGATTGGCGATCTGCGCAGCGGCCGGAACCTCCGGCGCGGCGGGTTTCCGGATCGGGCGAAAGGCCCAGTAGTTCCGATCCTTGTCCGTGATTTCAAAAGCCTCGCGCTTCGCGGCGATGGCGGGCGCGCTCCCATCTTCGGGCCAGGGCGCGCCCAGTTGGATCCATTGCGTCAACAACCCGACCTGTTTTCCGGAAAGCTTCTTCTTGGGAGGCATCTCCAGTGACGAATCTAGGTAGCGAACCGCGGTGATGAGGAGACTCTGGTCCGGTTTGCCGGGAACGATCACGACGCCGGATTCACCGCCCCTCATCGCGGCGCTCCGCGAATCCAGTCGCAGGCCGCCCTTGGGCTCATCGCCGGCATGGCATTCAAAACAGTTCTCCGCGAAGAGGGGGCGAACATGCGTTTCAAAAAAGCGGATGCCCCCGGAATCGGCGGCTTGAACGCAGGCCGCGGCTCCCCACAAGCGCCATGCCGCGAGCAGGAGGATGACCAGCTCGCGGCAGCTCCGGAGTCGTATGCTCTCCGTGTCAGCGCCGTCGGGATACATTGGCATGGGCTTATACCGAAACTGGACGACGGAATCCACAACGCAGGTCGGAAAGATAGGGCATGAGTTGCCGATGCGGCAATACGGTGGGGCGAAGCTCCTGCTCACTCGGCCCGCTTGCTTTTCCCGCTGCGCCATCCATGATCCCATCCTCATGAAACGACCGCTGCTTGCTTTCATCATCGCCTGTGGATGGCTCACGTTCTCCTGCGCAACGTTCGCCGCGTCCCGCCCCAACATTCTCTTCATCTACACGGACGATCATTCGCACCGGACGATCAGCTGTTATGAGGAGGCCTACGACTGGGTCAACACGCCGAACATCGATTCGCTGGCGAAGAACGGGGTTCGTTTCCGCCACGCCTACATCGGAACCTGGTGCATGCCCTCGCGCGCGACCCTGTTGACGGGTCATCAGCAATATGGCGTCGAGTCCATGCGCATGGAGGGGAAGTATCCGGGCAGCGAGTACGATCCGGACAAATGCCCCTTCTGGCCGAAGGTCTTTCGCGCGAACGGCTACCAGACCGCGCACATCGGCAAGTGGCACACGGGAACCGACACCGGATTCGGCCGCGACTGGGATCACCAGATCGTCTGGAACCGCCCGCGCCACGCCTCCAATGCCGGCAACTACTACAAGGACCAGATGATCGAGATCAACGGGGCGCCCGCGAAGATGATCAAAGGGTATTCCACCGACAACTACACCAACTGGGCGCTCGAATATCTGAATGGCAAGAGGCGCCAGCAGGACAAGCCCTGGTATCTCTGGCTCTGCTACGGCGCCGTGCACGGCCCCTTCACCCCGGCCAAACGGCATCTGGAAGCCTACCCCGAGGCGAAGGTCCCGGTTCCCGCCGACATCTATCCGCCGCGCGAAGGCAAGCCCGCCTACCTGCAGACGCCGGGACGTTGGTTCAAGGGCGAGGACGGACAACCGCACCTCGCTGGCAGACGCCGGGCCACCGGTGAGATGAGTCCGGGCCGGGGACTCCACGGCAGCGATCTGAACTCATGGATCCGTCAATATCATCAGGGCGTGCTCGCCCTGGACGAGGCCGTCGGGAAGCTGATCCAGGCCCTCAAGGACACCGGGCAGTACGACAACACCCTGATCGTCTTCACCTCGGATCAGGGCTTCGCCTGGGGGCAACACGGCTTCCGTTCCAAGCTGGCGCCCTACGACGCCACCATCCGCAGCCCGTTGATTGTCAGCATGCCCTCCAGACTTCCGAGCGGCGAGGTCTGCGGCAAACCCGTCAGCGGCCCCGACCTGATCCCCACCTTCTTCAACTTCGCCGGCATCGATCTCCCCTGGAAGATGCATGGTCGCGATCTGTCGCCTTTGCTGGAGAAGCCGGACCGGACCTGGCCGCATCCCGCCCTGATGGCCTTGACCGGTCGCAGCTACGGATCGGCCACCGACATTGTCCCGACGGATCAGGCGACGCTCGCGCCCAGCGGCGTGCCGTGGTGGGTGTCGCTTCGGCAGGGCCGCTACAAATACATCCGCAACCTGGTTAAGGGCGAGATCGAGGAGCTTTACGACCTGGAGAAGGACCCGGAGGAACTGACCAACCTGGCCCTGGTCGCGAAGCATGATCGGACGCTGAAGAAGTTCCGCAGGGCGACGGTCAGGGAGTTGCGTCGGACGGACGCGGGGTTCGTGGACCGGTTGCCCAACGTGGGCACGGAAGCGGCGCGGAAGTAGCGCTGCAGCCACTCCGCCGCCGTCATTGAACAGGAAGGCGAGGAAACGGGCCTTGCCTGGCGGGTCCGTGGGGGCCAATCAGACAAAGGAATGAAACATTCCCTCGTCTTCATTCCCATGTCACACGGGAACGCCGCCGCTCCGCTCGTTCAATCCGCGGCAGCCGTCTCGAGCCGGGGCCTCGAGGGAACGCCGTAGTCCGGGAGATACTCCGCGTATTTGGTCATGACCGAACGCACGTAGTTCTGGGTGCCGGGGAATTCGATCTGCTGGATGAAGCGATAGCTGTTGGTCTCGGCGGGGCCGTCGATCCAGCGCAGCACATTGCCGCGACCGGCGTTGTACTCCGCCAGCGCGTAGGGGAGGTTGTTGTCCGTGTGGGTGTAGCGCTCCAGGGCCTTGCGCAGATACCACGCCCCGGCCAGGGTGTTGGACCCGGGATGGAACAGGTTCTCATGGGCGAAGGGCTTGATCCGCTCCGCCTTGGCCCAGTCTGAAGCGGCGGCCTCCATGATCTGCATCAGGCCCACCTCGCCCGCCAGACCGCGCGCGTCCGCGTCATACCGGCTCTCCTGCCAGATCACCGCCTTGATCAGCGCCGGCTGCACGTGGTACTTCATCGCCGCCTCGTGAACCAGCGGATCCACCTCCAGCTCGCGCCGGCTCTCCAGCCACATCCACACGGCAAAGCCATCCGCCACAAGCAGCAGCGCAATGACGATGGTCCATCCGGTCTTCACGGGATTCTCATAGCCCCACACAGCGCAAACCGCCAGCCCGGTTTTCGACAACGACTGCGGCGGCGAACACCTCCCGCGTCAGAAAAACAATCGGGTTCAGCGCCGGTTTCTGTGTGCTGGCGCTGCAATTGCCCCTCGCCAGTCCACTCAGGAATTCCCGGATACAGTCGTCATCCAACGACGCCACCGTCCGGCCTCGTCCACAAGAACTCGGATACCAACGGACCGTGATCCGGAAAGACTCCTTCCGTCTTTCCGGCAATACTTCCCACCATTCTGGAAATTGGATCGCCGGATCCGGCTTCGTTTCACGCTCCATGCTTGAACTTCGGGTATCCTGTCGATGAGCGCCCGCCAGGCAAACCGACAACCGAATTCCGTTAACGTCACCCCTGGCAATTCCATGCGACATCAAGCTCCAACGCCTCGTTGACACCTCCAATCGAG
>JAYPEY010000089.1:0-25607 GCA_038126035.1 Verrucomicrobiales bacterium
CGTTCTCGTGGGCGTGGGAATGGCAGATGGCAGAACCGGGAACCGAGATCCGAGATCCGAGATCCGAGATCCGAGAACCGGGAACCGAGATCCGGGAACCGGGAGCCGAGAACTGAGAACTGAGAACTGAGAACCGGGAGCCGAGAACTGAGAACTGAGAACCGAGAACCGAGAACCGAGAACCGAGAACCGAGAACCGAGAACCGAGAACCGGGAGGGACATTTTCGCATTGAGTTCGCGGGGCGGAGGCGACTAACTCGCGCGTCGCGACGAGAGCCATGCGCATCCTGATAGTTCACAACATACTCAACGATTCGGTTTCGGTATCCGGAGTGCTGAAGCACTACGCCTTCATGGCGAACGCCTGGATTGAAGCAGGGAACCGGGTGGATTTCGTTGTGGCGCGGGCGGGTTTTCCGCAATTGCGGGAGTTGGCGCCCAAGGCGGGGCTCATCAGCAGCGACAATCTGTTCGACGCGACGAAGAACCTGTCAAAGACCTGGCAGAACATGCCGGCTTTCCTTTGGCGCATGTGGAACGCGCACTGGCTGCGTTTGCGGGACAAATACGATGTGGTTTACGCGTCGGGACCGTTCATTTTCGAGGTGTATGCCGCGCGGGTGTTGGCGCGGCGACTGGGGGCGAGGTGGGCTGCGAAGGTGCAGCACGTGCTCCATTCACAGCCGAAACGCGAAGGGATCTTCAATCGCATGTTCCTGCAATCGGAACGGATATCGGCGCGCTGGATGAACCGGGACGCGGCGACGATCATGTGCCTTTCGAAGGTGGTGCAGGACGACTATCGTAGGTTGGAGGAGGAGATGGGGTTGAAGCCGGCGGCGACAGTCCAGGTCGGTTGCGGCATCGACTTCAGGGCGATGATCGACGGCCGGACCGGGACGAAGGAGTTTGACGTCGTGTTCCTCGGGAGACTCCACGAGCAGAAAGGCGTCTTCGATCTGCCGACGACGTGGAAGACGGTGATCGAGACGCGGCCGGAGGCGAAGTTGCTGGTCATCGGCTCCGGACCGCATCGCGAGGCCATGGAGGCGCGGTTCAAGGAATTGGGGCTGTCCGGTTCCGTCACGGTGGCCGGCGGCGTGGATGAGGTGGAGAAGAACCGGTTGCTGGCGCGTTCGCGAATCGGGATCAGCCTGAGTTACGAGGAGGGATGGGGCTTGTCCGTGACGGAGTTTCTGGCCGCGGGGCTGCCGGTTGTCGCCTATCGGTTGCCGGTGTTTGAGCAGGTTTTTCCGGAGCAATTGGAGACGGTCGACCCGGGTGACGCCGTGGGCGCGGGGAAGGAGATCGCAGCCCTGCTGGAAGATGAGAATCGGCGGATGGAGCGCGGAGGGGCGGGGCGGGAGTTTGTGCGGCAGTATGATTATCGGGAGATTGCCTTGGAGGAATTGAAGGTTCTGAGTGGCGCGATTGGATGTGAATGACGCGTGCGAGAGCCGTGGATCCGTCGCGCAATCCAGGGCGGCGGTCGGGGTGTCCCAATTTTTTCATGGAGTGACCGAATTCGCGATCCGCGTGGCGGTTTCGGCCAGGAACGGGCTGCATCCGGGGGGAATGCGGACCGATCCCGACTTTCAAGTCTCCAGGGGTGTGTCACGAATATTGACAGGCGGTTCGCGGTCGTCCTGGGGCGTGAGATTTCTTGTCTTGTCATTCGCGGCGACTTCGTTGATTGGTTCAGCAGGTGCCATTGTATGGACGGGAACACGGCTGAAGATGACAAAGGAAACGGGGCGCTGACGCTGCTGTGCGATCCGCAGGGCAATGACGGGGCGGAGCCGGTGTATCGTCGTGTGATCCGGCGATTGGACGAGGCGAAGGAGACGGTCGAAATTCACATGTTTGTCTGGCGCAACGACGCCATCGGCAACGAGATCGGCGAGGCGGTCCTGCGCGCGGCGGAGCGCGGTGTGAGAGTCCGGATCAGAAAGGACCGGGGCGCGATCATGTACGAACGGATCGAGATGAACCGAAAGTCGTTCTTCGATTCACGGCTGTCCCTGGGGACGCGCCTGAAATTTGCGGCGATTCGCCCCACATTCCCCGACACCCGGGTGCGCGACGATCGCAATGCGCTGCTTGGCGAGGCCATCCGCAACCATTCCAATGTGACCTTTCAATGGGTCGATCATACGCACACGAAGTATTACATTTTCGATGATCGGATCATGATCCTGGGCAGCGTCAACATTGAGGACCGGCACCGGGAGTACCACGACTACATGGTCGAGATCGAAGGGGAGGAGGCGATCCGTCGGTTTCGCCAACGCGACCGGGGTGAGATTTCATTCGATTCCGGCCGCGATCTGGATTTTCTGCTGAATCACCGGGCTGAGTCGCCGCCCAGATATGAGGTGAAGAAGCAGATTCTGCGCTCCATCGCGGAGGCGCAGCACGCGATCTATGTGGAGATGGCCTACATCGGGGATCCGGAGGTGAGTCTGCGGTTGATCGGAGCCACCCGGCATGGTGTGAGGGTGAAGATTCTCTTTTCGAGAGAGGCCAATGTGGGGAACGACATCAATTACCGGGTCCTGAAGAAGCTGTATCAGGCGGCGGACATCGAGGTGTATCTCGGCGACCGGATGCTTCACTCGAAGCTGATGCTGTTTGACTGGAAGGTCGCCATTCTAGGGTCGGCGAATCTCTCGGTCTTTTCGATGCAGAAGGCGGACGAGCTGGACATTCTCGTGCGCGATCGGCCGGAGTTCATGAAGACGCTCAACGCCGAGGTCCGGCGGAGGTTGGACGCCGGCGAGAAGATTGAATCCGTCAAACCCCTGAAGAACTACAGTTCGTTTCTGGCTTCATTGCAGCAGCTTCACCAGAAGCTGAGCTGACGTCCGTCATTGCCAGAGATCGACCAGGTCGGCCTCATCTATCTCGACGCCGAAACCGACGCCGCCTTCGGCAAGCGTCACAAATCCGTCTTGCGCGATGGGTTGCCCGCCCACCCAGTTCATCCAATGGCGGCCAGACTCGGCCAAAGGGGCGGGGTCCAGCGCCGCCATTGCGTGGAGGGACCAGATCTCCGAGCCGCGATGCGGGCAGACGCGGACGCCGGCATTGCCCGCCAGTTTGTAGATGTCGATCAGCGTGGTCAGGCCTCCGGCCCAGGTGACATCCGGTTGGAGAACCTGAAAGACGCCGCGATCGATCAGGTCCGCGAACACCCGCGTCGTGAAGTCGTGTTCACCGCCGGCAATCGGGACCGGGCTTTTGTCGCGCAGTATCTCATAGCCTTTGAGGTTGTCGGGCGGAAGCGGATCCTCCAACCAGCCAATGTCGTGCTCCGCGGCCTTTTCCGCGACGGCAAGCGTCGTTTCCAGGTCCCATGTCATCCAGGCGTCGATCATGAGAGGCGCATCCGGTCCGACAATGGAGCGAGCTTCCTTGACGCGTTCGATGGCGGTCGTGACGCGATTGCCCGAGGCGTCGCCGCCGACAAACAACTTGAAGGCCCGATGGCCCGCCTCGACGGCTTCGGCGATGCCGTCCTTCTGCAGCCCGACGGTCACATAGGTTGGCAGGGGGCTGCCGGGACGGCCGCCGAGCAGTTCGACGACGGCTTTTTTCTCCCGCTTTCCCTGCAGATCCCAGAGGGCGAGGTCGACGCCGCTGATCGCCATGATGGCCACGCCCATGCGGCCGAAGGGAAGGGTGGCCCTGTGCATGTCCTCCGCAAGTTCCCGGATGGCGGAGGAATCCCGACCCACCAGAAGAGCGCGCAGGACGGAGCGGACAATATGCACCGCGGCCAGTCCGCCTCCGCCGACGCCGAAACCGGTGAGGCCATCGTCCGTGTCGATGGCGACGAGGAACTGCCCCATGCTGGTCCGCCAATCGGGAGGGGCGTCCGGCGCGACCGGCTGGAGGGCTCTGACGTCTGTGACGATCACGGGGCCTTACCCCAGTTTCCAGGGGCGGCGGTAGTTCACTTCCAGCAGTTTTGCCGCGTCCCGGTCGCCGATGATGCGTTCCTTCTTGGGATCCCAGTTGATCTTCCGGCCGACGGTGGCGGAGACGTAGGCGAGGTGGCCCGGGGTTATGGAGCGATGGGCGGTTTCCGCCGGACAGATGCATTCTGTGCGGGTCTTGACGCCGTCGAGGAAGTTGCGTGTGTGGTCGGCGGATTTGTAGGCGCGCTTGGGGCCGCGGTCGAAGTCCTTCTGCAGCCATTCCTTGTTGGATGCGTCAAGTTTGCCGCGGTTGACGTAGACCCAGCCGTTGTCGCCGATCCACTTTGTGCCCATCGTGTTGTTGGAGGACATGGTGATGGTGACGCCGTCCTTGTAGACGCTGCGCACGGTGAAATCGACCGGGGTGTTGTAGAGCGGCGTGGACGGGCGGGTGAAGTTCATGGCTTCGACGCTCTCCGGCCCGGTCTGATCGAGTTCGAGGCCCCAGTGGGCGATATCGTTGTGGTGGCCGATCCAGTCCATCAACTGGCCGCCGCCGTAGTTGAGATGCCAGCGCCAGTTGCGGTGCACGAGGCCGAAGTTGTAGGGGATCTTCTCGCTGGGGCCGCACCAGAGATCGTAGTTCAGCGAGTCGGGGACCTCGGTGCGATCGGTGATCCCGGTGGCCTGATCATGGCCTTGCGGCAGACCGACCTGGACTTCCTTGACCGCGCCGAGGTGGCCGTTTTGAACGAGCTCCACGGCGTGATGAAAGTTGGCGGTCGATCGTTGTTGGGAACCGGTCTGAAAGATGGCCTTGCGTCGGGCGACCTCGCGATAAAGGACCTGTCCCTCGCGGAAAAGGTGGGTGACCGGCTTCTCGCAGTAGATATCCTTGCCGGCCTTGAGCGCGGCCAGGGCGATGATGGCGTGCCAGTGATCGGGCGTGGCGACGATCACGGCGTCGATGTCCTTGCGCGCGAGCAGGCCGGCGAAGTGTTCGTAGGTGGAGCAGTCGCTGTTGCCGTATTCCTTGTCGACCATGGCTTTGGCCGGTTTCGATCCATAGGCGCGGCCTTCGAGTTTGTCGCGATAATGGAGGCTGTCCACGTCGCACACGGCTAGGACCTGGGCGTCCTTCTGCTTGAGGAACGAGTTCATCACCGCGGTTCCGCGGCCGCCCACGCCGATGGCGCCGATGGTGATCCGGTTGCTTGGGGCGGCCTTGTCCGCATTGCCGAACACGGAGGACGGCAGGATCATGGGCGCAGCCACGGCGGCGGAGGAGGTCTTCAGAAAGTTGCGGCGGGTGGTCTTGGAGGAATTGTTCATGGCGGTCCTGTTGTTCTGGGATCTGATGGTCGAAAGATCGGGAAAATGGGCGCGATTGGCAACCCCGGAGCGACGGGCGAGGAGCGCGGGATTTGTTCCGCTTCAACGTTGGGCCGCTTGAGGCAAGGGCATGGCTGTGCGCTTCGGGCGGTTGGCGATCGATGCGGAATGAATTTCGCGCTCCGAACATGCAGGACCGCCCTGTCGCGCCTGTGTGCTCACATTATCACCCGACAGCCTATCGCCATGATTCCGAAATCGACGCACATGTGCGCGATCCAGGCTCCGACGAGGGAGTTCTGTCTTTCATACAGCAGGCTGAAGATCACGCCGCCGACGCCGACCATGCAGCCGAAGAAGAGGCCCCAGCCGAAGGGGAAGAACTGGGTGGTGATCACGATATGATGCGCGGCAAAGGTCACGCCGGCCAGCAGGTGGGTCGGCCAACGGGAAAGCAGTTCGCGGAGTCGGCCATAAACAAACCAACGCCAGTAGTATTCCTCCAGCAGGGAGTGGAAGATCGAGATGAAGGAGGCGAAGATCCAGAAGTGTTCGAGCACGCCCAGTTCCCGCGTCTTCTTCCCGATGTTCACGCCGCCTTCGCCGACTACCTGCCCGAGCGGCGTCTGCATCAGCCCGAACATCAGACCCACGATTCCCAGGCCGGTCAGCAACCCGAGCGGGACCGCCTTCCGGTGGGGTGGATCGCACAGTCGGATTCTTGGGAGTCCGGTCCGGTAGATCAGGAGAAACACAATGATCGGCCAGACGAGCGTGAAGACTTTCGTGCCGCCGTAGATGACGCGCGAGAACGCATGTTCACTGAACAGGACGAAGTAGAACAGCGACGCGATGAACGGCAGGCACATCGCGGGCACGACGGTCTTCCATTGCAGCGAACGGGAAATGTCCATGGGGCGAAGCCTATCCCGAGTCCGTGCTGACGCCCCCATTCAATAAATCGATGCAGAGCGGGGGATTATCGAGGCGGGGCGGAGCGCGGACCAGGCGTCTGATGTGAAGCAGTGCAAACAATTGTGTAGCCGCAACCTTCAGGTTGCGCATCGTCCGGCATGGCAACCGGCGCGCGGTTTCACGAGCCACGCCCGGCGCAACCTGAAGGCTGCCGCCACGAGATCATGGAAAGCGCCCCAAAGTCCCAAAGGGGCGAGACAACACAGCCCAAGGGGAAACCCTGGGTTATTGGCACAACAGGGGACAAGCCCTGAAAGGGCGATACCATCTCCGGTTGGCGAGTCGCGCGATTGTCCGGCCCTTCAGGCCTGAAAGACAGTTTCAGCCCGGCGGCATCGATGCTACCTGCCTTGCTCGCTGCTCGAATGCCTCGCCGCCTCCGCGATCTTTCTGCTCAAACCGTCGATCGCCTTTTCATAGACGGCTTCCACTTCGGCGCGTTCGCGCTCGTGGGCAAAGACGCCCTTCATCTGGATCGTGAGCAGGCCCGATTCCATGTCCTTGACGAGTTTGCGCGCGGTTTCGACATCGAATTGTGGTTGGTCACGGATCCTGACGTAGATCGGGCTCGTGTGGGCGAAGAGGGGCTCGCCCAGTTCGTTCTTGCCGGGGCCGGTTCCTCGTGCGGGCGCGTTGGCGCCGGTTGGTTGGATCGGGTTGGCGACGCGGAGGGCGAACCAGGATGTTCGATCGACCGTGGTTTGGATGTTGATTTCAGCCTCGAAGTGGTCGTTCGCCTTCGTGTTTTCAGCGGCGGCGATGGGCTTGCCATTCTGGATGAGTTGGATGCGGCCGAAGTCGTTGCGTCCTTTGGCGCGGGCGCGGATGGGGAGGGTGGTTGTCTCGGTTCGTTCGATGGTGTCGCCGATGTTGGCCTCGGCGATCCGCAGTTCGAGCAGCGGGCCGTTGGAGATGAACGCGCGACCCTGCTTCAGCGCCGAAAGCCAGTTGTTCGCGGTGAAATCCTCTTCACCGACCCGCGCGTAGACCCGCGAGAAATCATAGATGAACCAGTCCGTTCCCGTGGAGAAGGGGACCTTGAGTCCAATGTTGAGATAGCGATAGCAGGTGTCCTCGTATCCGCCGCGGTTGCCGCCGTCGAAGATGTTCTGCGCGTGGATGCGGCCGGCAAGCCAGTTGGGGATGTTCTCGAAGCCGAAGCTGTTGTGGCACCAGACGATCGTGGCCCCGTCGTCGCGAGCCGTTTCAATGCCGCGGGCGAGGGGCGGCGCGTCCGCGCCGGTCTTCATGATGCCGGGTCCGACGCTGACCGGGCGGACGAGTTGGTTCAAATTCAGCAGCATGACATGGCCGAAACCTTCGCCGCCGCCTCCAAAGTTGTGGCGGTGTTCCTCGCCATTCTCGAAGGTGAGTCCAGGCAGCGACAACGCGTGGAGCTCGCGCTTGGCGTAGTCGTTTGAGATGTAGGTCTTTTCGGCCCCGGCGCGGCGCAGGTGGGAGACAAAGATCAGTTCGAGATTGTCCGCGCGTCCAATGTCCTGGAGGTGGCGGTCGGATTCGGCGCGGGTCATGTTGCGCGTGTGGACGTGGGTGTTGCCCGCGCGCCAGCCCCGCTGGCGGAGATTGGAGACGGACCGGAGCTTCAAGGTCAGGTTCGCGTTCTGCCTGTCCGTGAGATTGATGGCCCTGGAAGTGAGCTTCGACTCGATGCCGGAAATGGCGTCGATGGTCAGCCTGGCCCTTGGGAGGGAGATGGACGTGGGTTCAATGAGGCAATGCCATTCCTTGGCCGGACTGCCGCGACGCAGCATGGCGCCGCGGTTGACGAGCTTGGGTATGGGGACGGGGTCGCCGTCGGATGTGCGGATTCGAATCAACCCGGGGATTGGCCCGCCGGATTCGGCAAGCAGGGAGATCTTGAGTTCACAGGTCTCGGCGGCGCAAAGAGTCTGCAGGTGGAGAGCAAGGACGGCGATAGGGAGACCGGTGGAACGAAGCAGGCAACGGAAAGAGCCTTGGTTCATAGGGAGATCTCCAAGAAGCGCAGGGGCCTGCCTCGTGTCCTCGAGCAGGAGTTTCCCCCACGGATGGCAAATCCGACCCGCGGCTAATGAAAAACCAACCGTGGGTCGGCGTTGCCATCCGTGGGGTGATATGGTTGAAGAAGAGGATTCAACGGTGATTCAAGTATGAAGGGTTCAGTCGGCGCCATTCACGCCAGGATCGGGTCGAGGATGTTGCCGTAGATGTCGGTGAGGCGGAAGTGGCGGCCCTGATATTTGTAGGTGAGGCGGGTGTGGTCGATGCCCATCTGGTGCAGGATGGTCGCATGCAGGTCGTGCACGTGGACGGGGTTCCTGACGATGTTGTAGGAGAAGTCGTCGGTCTCGCCATACGTCGTCCCGCCCTGAATGCCGCCGCCGGCCATCCAGACGGTGAAGCAGCGGGGGTGGTGGTCGCGGCCGTATTTTTCACGGGTCAGTTTGCCCTGGCAATAGACGGTGCGTCCGAACTCGCCGCCCCAGACGACGAGGGTGTCGTCAAGCAGGCCGCGACGTTTGAGGTCGGTGACCAGCGCGGCGGAGGACTTGTCGGTGTCGCGGCATTGGCCGGGGAGTTGGCCGGGGAGGTTGCCGTGCTGGTCCCAGCCCATGTGGAACAACTGGATGAAACGCACGCCGCGCTCGGCCATGCGTCGGGCGAGGAGGCAGTTGTAGGCGTAGGTTCCGCGTTGGCGGGCGTCCTGGCCGTAGAGTTCGAAGGTCTCCTCCGGTTCGTCGGAAAGATCGATCAGATCCGGCACGGAGCTCTGCATGCGGTAGGCGAGTTCGTATTGGGCGATACGGGTGTCGATCTCGGGGTCGCCGTATTCCTCCCGGCGTTGTTGGTTGATCTCGGCGAGGTCGTCGAGCATTCGGCGGCGCAGGCTCTTGTCGACGCCGGGCGGATCGGAAAGGAAAAGGACGGGGTCGCCCTTGCCGCGGAACTTGACGCCCTGGTGGACGGTGGGAAGGAAGCCGCTTCCCCAGAGGCGGTCGTAGAGGGGTTGGCAACTGGGGCGGCCCGTCCCGCGCGAACTCATGGCGACGAAAGCGGGCAGGTCGTCATTTTCTGTGCCGAGCCCGTAGGAAAGCCAGGAGCCCATGCTGGGCCGGCCGGCGAGTTGCGCGCCGGTCTGGAAAAAGGTCATTGCGGGATCGTGGTTGATCGCCTCGGTGTGCATCGACCGGATGAAGCAGGCGTCGTCGGCGATGCCGGCGATGTTCGGCAGCAATTCGCTGAGCCAGGCGCCGGACTGCCCGTGTTGGGCGAACTTGTATTTCGACGGCGCGATGGGGAATCGCTTCTGTCCCGACGACATCGTGGTCAGGCGCTGGCCGCGGCGGACGGAATCGGGCAGGTCCTTGTCGAACCATTCGCTCATCGTCGGCTTGTAGTCGAACAGGTCCATCTGCGACGGCGCGCCGGATTGGAACAGGTAGATGGCGCGCCTCGCCCTGGGCGCGTGATGCGGGAAGCCGGCGAGTCCCTTGACGGCGCCGTTGGCGGCCTTGGCGTCGCGATCCAGCAGGGAGGCCAGGGCGGCTGTGCCGAGGCCGAGGGAGGCGCGGGAGAAGAACTGGCGGCGGTTTTGGAGGAGTGCGGCCTCCACCAAAGGTGAACGTCCAAAGGCCTGGCGCGCCGTAGCTCTGCGAAGGCGGCTCAACTTTAAACGTTCAACTCCAAACGGATCGGTCTGTTCGCTGGCGCTCATTGGTTGGATTGGCGGCGAGACATCGTTGGCATGTAGCGGCGGACGTGGGCCCGCTCAATTATTGGGAACTTCATTTGAATGAACGAACTTGCGTTCGTTTCTACGGGCGTCGTGGATTGGACGTCGAGCGTTCGTCTTCATTCCTTCGTGATCGTCTGGTCGAGATTGAGGATGGTGGACGCGATCATGGTGTAGGCGGCGAGTTCGGTCTTGTTGAGACTCGCATCCGTGCCGGATTCGCCCGACATCAAGAGGCCGTCGACGGCTTCCGGCTTGGCGGTGAAATGGGCGCGGTAGTCGTCGAGGCCGCGCTCCAGGATGCCGACGGTCTTCTCATCGGGAGCAGTCGCGGCGAGTTTGAGACCGAAGCGGATTCGTTCCTCAGTCGAATCGCCGTTGTGCATCATGCGTTCGGCCATGCCGCGTGCGGCTTCGATGAAGGTGGTGTCGTTGAGCAGCGTCAGCGCCTGCAGGGGGGTGCTGGTGCGGGTGGCGCGGACGATGCAGGCTTCGCGGCCGGCGGCGTCGAAGGTGGTCATCTGCGGCGGTGCGACGGAGCGCTTCCAGAAGGTGTAGATGCTGCGGCGATAAAGTTTCTCGCCCGTGTCGCGGACGTAGAAATCCGTGCTGCGGCCTTTGCTTTGAAAGGAGACGTCAGACCAGAGGCCGGCGGGCTGGTAGGGTTTGACGGAGGGGCCGCCGATCTTGTCGGAAAGGCGTCCGCTGAGAGCCAGGGCCTGGTCGCGGATCTCGTGGGCGGACAGACGGAAGCGCGGGCCGCGGGCGTGGAGCTTGTTCTCGGGGTCCTTTTCCAGAAGGTCGGGCGATACCTTGGAGGACTGGCGATAGGTCGCGCTCATGACAATGAGCTTCTGCATGGCCTTCACGTTCCAGCCGGAATCCATGAACGTGGATGCGAGCCAATCGAGCAATTCGGGGTGGGTCGGCAGACTGCCCTGGGAGCCGAAGTCCTCGACGGTCTTGACGAGGCCTTTCCCGAAGTAGCGTTGCCAATAGCGGTTCACGGCGACGCGTGCGGTCAGCGGATTGTCGCGGTGGACGAGCCACTTTGCGAAGCCGAGGCGGTTTCGGGGCAGTCCTTCGGGGAGCGAACCGAACACGGCCGGGATGTCGGGTGAGCGGGGGCGGTCGGTGTCAGGTTGGTCGTATTGGCCGCGTTTGAGGACGTAGGTCTCGCGGGGCGTGTCCATCTCCTTCATGACCATCACCTTGATGTTGCGCCCGGCCTCAAGGTCCTTGACGCGCTTGGCGGCGGCGTCGCGGCGGGCGCGGGCGGCCCGAAAATAGAGCGAGGTTTCGCGGAAATGGCGGTCGATGGCCTTGGCTTCCGTCGGTGTGCGCTCGGCCTGCCTCAGCGCAGCGATGACCAGGGAGGGGACGCCGGAATCGTTTTGTAGTTTTGGATTTGAAGCGTCGGTGAAAGAGATGCGGAAGCGCGCGATGGCGGTCTTGGTGAAGCGGGTCTCGTTGCGCATCTTCAGCGTCAAGCGGTCGCCCTGTTCCAATTGTATCGGTGAGGCGGGGATGAAGATGGCGTTTCGGTCCTCATTCTTGATGTGACTTTCCGTCGCCCAGCCGGTGTTGGCCTTGCCGTCGATGGCGTGGGCGGCCGGATAGCCTTTTTGTTCGTGGTCAGCTTCGGCCTTGGTGAACCGGATCTTCTGCGGTGTGGATTCTCCGGCGCGTTGGAGGAAACACTCGAATTCGCCGAGCACGAAGTTGCCGTTCACATTGCGCGCAAGGCTGCCGTTGGTGTGCGAAGGATGTTTCAGCGCCTCCAGCCTGATGGCGGTCGCAGTCTGGGGCTTGGGTTCAATGTGCACGGCGATGACGGAGTGATCCGGATTGGCTCCGGTAATGCGCCAGGAGCCGTCGCCTTGATCTTTGAACTGCATCCCCTTGGCTCCCTCGATCCTGTTCGGCGTCTGCAGCCTCCAGGGGGTGGCGCTCTTCACGTTGTCGCGCTGGAGGATTCGCTGGCCCCAGCCGATCTTTTCCTCCCGCACAGCGGGCGTGTCGGCGGCGAGTTCCCTTTGGATGGCGGCGAGGTCGGCTTTGGCGGATTCGAGAGCCGCCAGGGCTCCGGGATTGGGAAAGTCGATGGTGGGCTCCGCATAGCCGCGGTGGCCGTCCTTGCCTTTCTCCGGGATGTTGTTGAAGGCCGCGAACAGGCTGTAGAAATCGTCCATGGTGAACGGATCGTATTTGTGGTTGTGGCAGCGGACGCAGCCCATGGTCAGGCCCAGCCAGGTGGTGCAGGTGGTGTCGATTCGATCGACCACATACTCCACTGCGTATTCGGCGGCGATGACGCCTCCCTCGTCGTTGATGCGGTGATTGCGGTTGAATCCGGTCGCGATGATCTGGTCGAAGCCCGGGTTCGGCAGCATGTCGCCGGCAAGTTGCTCAATGGTGAACTGATCGAAGGGCAGGTTGCGGTTGTAGGCGTCGATGACCCAGTTGCGCCAGGGCCACATGAAGCGCTCCCAGTCGGCCTGGTAGCCGCTGGTGTCGGCGTAGCGGGCTGCGTCGAGCCAGGGCAGGGCCATATGTTCGCCGTAGCGGGGCGAGGCGAGCAGGCGATCGACGACCTTCTCGTAGGCGTTGGCGCCCGTATCGGCCAGAAAGGCGTCAACTTCCCCTGGTGTTGGCGGCAGTCCGGTGAGGTCGAAGGTGACGCGCTTGAGGAGGGTAAGGCGTTCTGCTTCGCCGGACGGCTCCAGTCCGGCGTCCGCGAGCTTTCGTTGGATGAAATGGTCGATGCCGTTGACAATCCTGGATGCGTTCGGAGCCAGGGGTGCGGGCGGCTTGGCGATGGGTTCGAACGACCAGTGCTGCTTGTATTCGGCGCCCTGATCGATCCATTTGCGCAGGAGTTGTTTCTCCTGGTTTGTCAAAGGGATGCCGCCGACCTCGGGCGGCGGCATGACCACGTCTTCGTCTTCGGAAAAAATGCGGCGGATCAGTTCGCTTTGATCCGGATTGTTGGGGGAGATGATCGGACGGCCGGATTCTGATGTCTTGGTGGCTGCGGCGAAGGTGTCGAGTCGCAGGCCGGCCTCGCGGGTGTTTTCGTCGGGGCCGTGGCACTTGAAGCAACGGTCCGAAAGGAGCGCGCGAACATGGAAATTGAAATCGACTCGATCGGGCAGGGACTGCGCGGATGAGGCGGCGATCCCGAAGGCCAATACTGCGATGGCGGCTGGGAACTTCTTAGGTCCGTAACGGGGCATGGTCACGGATGATGATCCGGGATTGTGCTCCGTGGTCAATGCGGAAAGGCAATCGTTCAACCCCGTAGAATCCGGCGTGAGCCGGATCAGATCAGACGGCCCTTGAGCTGGCGGTCGGCGTAGGGGGCGGATCGGACTCACGTCCGATTCTACCGGGCTGCCTGGGTCAGCAGCGGCAGGGGCGGCATGGTGGGGAGGTCGAGTCCCGGCGGCAGCGGCGGGTAGATGATCCCGCGTTCGGTGGCGAGGCTGGGAACGGGCGGCATCTGCGGCGCCTTGGGGGCGAGTCCGGGAGGCAGGGGCGGCATGGGGGGGAACTTGGTGACGAGGTTGATCCAGGTTTCGCGCTCGGCTGCGGTCATCTGGCGCCATTGTTCGGCCTTGTGGAAAAAGCGTTGGCGTTCCTGCTCCGGCATGGCGGCAATCTTTTGGAATGCCGACATGCATTCCGAGCGTTTGGCTGCGGGGAGGGCATTCAATTTCTCCAATGCCGGGGCCACGGTTTCACGGCGGTCGGCCGGAACGGCGGCAAGGATCTTGTCCCGCTCCGAATCGGACAACTGGAAGAATCGGTTGAAGCTGTGGATCATGCCGTCGCGGGTTTCCCTGGGCAGTTGTCCCCAATCGACGAGGCGGGCGTCCGGTCCGGCGTCCGGCGAGGTCGGGGCCTGGGAGAGTTCGTTGCGCCGGATCCAGTCCATGGTGCGCTCGTGCCTGAGTATTTCGTCGCGCCAACCGGGCGAGAGGAGATTCCATTGCTTGAGCCGCACGGCGACCAGTTCGCGGTCGCGTTCCGGCATCTGCGCGAGCTTGACGGCGCGCTGATCGGGCTGCATGGGCAGCAGGGTCTTCAGATACCAGCGCAGTTCGGTGGTGCGGAGCTTGAGTTCGCGGGTTTCCGGCGAAAGCGCCTCGTACTCGCGGACCTTGGCGAGCAGCGCGAGGCGTGAACGTTCGGTTCGCGAGCCGAGGGCCCTGGCGCGACCCGGATCATCCTGCTTCAGCAGCTTGCGGAAGAATGCGACCGGCGATTCGAAGGACTTGGACTCCGTAACAACGATCGGAGCGGGAGGGGCCGGGGGCGCGGGCGCTGCCGCTGCGAGCAACGAGCCGCCGAGCAGTGTCGCAATCCCCGGAATGGCAATGTGTCTGATCATGCTTCGGCTCATTCTTCCTCCAAGGCGGCGAGGAGTTCGTCATCGACGATGGGTTGTTCACCGAGGCGGTTGATCTCGTCGAAGTGGGTCAGGGCATCGAGTTCGGGATCGGGGGCCATGGCGACGCTGGTGATGACGGCAAGATCGCCGGCGAGTTCGGCGCGCATGGCCACCTGACGCTGATCCTGGACGATCCAGGCGACGGTCAGGGCCATGGCGCCGACGGTGGCGGCGTGCAGCCAACGCATGGGGAGCCAGCCAAAAAGACGGCGGCGGCGGGCGGCGCTGCCGGGGAGTTCCGAGAGCCGGGCGGCCTCGACGACCCGGGCGGTAAAGTTGGACGACAGGGGCGCGTCCGTCAGGCGGTTCAGCAGCCCGTTGAGGCGCATTTCCTCGTCCAGATGGTCGCGGATTTCCGGGTGCAGTGAGGCCAGTTCCTCCAGTCGGTTGTTTTCCGCCTCCGTCAGCCTGCGCTGCAGGCGGGCGCTCAGCAGTTTTTGGTATTCCGTTTCGCTCATTTGCGTTCTTTTTGTGAATCACCGAAGGCGACAAAAGGTTGCGGGGAAAGCCCCCTGGGATCGGAGTGCCGAGCATTGCTCGGCCGGGGCGTTGGTCGGGCGCCAATGCCGGGCAATGCTCGGCGCTCCGTCAGGGGTTGGGGATATCGTCTCATGACTTCGTGTCCGGCCGCCAAACGCCGGATTTCAGATAGGGTTTCAGAACCTGCTTCAAGGTCTCGCGGCCGCGGTGGATCAGGGATTTGACCGCCGACAGGGAAACGCCGAGGACTTCGCCGATTTCCTCGTAGGAGACATCGCCCTGTTGGCAAAGCAGGATGGCCGTGCGTTGGTTTTCCGGGAGCGACCGGACCGCCTCGGCGACTTTTTCCTCCAATTCGCCGCGCAGAGCGGCGTCGGGCGGGGACGTGGTCTTGTGATCCTCAAACTGTTTGACCGGATGGTCCTCGGCGTCCGGGCGGTCGTCCTCCATGGAATCGGCCGGATGTCGGCTGCGGCGGCGGATCTCGTTCAGGGTCAGGTTGCGGGCGATGGTGAACAGAAAAGTGGAAAACTTGGCGCTGACCTTGTAGCGCTCGCGGGCCTTGTAGACCTGGATGAAGACGTTCTGCGCCAGGTCCTCCGCCTCAGTGGCGTCCTTCAGGGTGCGATGGATGACATTGACGACCGGCTGCTTGTAGCGCTCGACCAACAATTCAAACGCCTCCATGTCCCCGCCTTTTACGCGGAGCATGAGCTGGGCGTCCGGATCGTTGTCGTGCGATGCCATGTGCAAAGTTACCCAACACCGTTGGTGGCGCAAGGTTGCGGGGGGAATCAATGCGAACGTCAAACGTTCAACGCCAAACTTGAAACTTCAAACTGAAAGACAGGCGGCGAAGCATGTTGGAAATCTTCGGTTCTCGGAGATTTGCGACAACATCAACCAAGGAAGGCGGATAAGAACATGAACGACTCGATCTACAACGCGTATGTGATTCACGAAGAGAACGGACCGGCCTATGACCTTGAGGAGCGGCTTCTTGAATTTGCCGCTCGGATCATCCGGGCGACA
The DNA here is from genome assembly GCA_038126035.1 of Verrucomicrobiales bacterium. Classification (GTDB taxonomy): domain Bacteria; phylum Verrucomicrobiota; class Verrucomicrobiia; order Limisphaerales; family JAYPEY01; genus JAYPEY01. The sequence goes on from JAYPEY010000089.1 coordinate 15,927, forward strand.
GAATCGGTCGCCGATTCGACGGCGGGAACGCATGTTTCAAGACAGGTTCTCCGAAGCGGAACGGCTCCGATGGCTCATCACGGCAAAGCGCAGGCGGCGGAATCCCGCAAGGATTTCATTCCCAAGATGAAGCTCGCTCTCAAGGAGCTGAAGGAGACGTTCCGATGGCTCAGTCTCGCGCATCGTGTTCCTCTGATTGAGAAGCCGCCGTTACTCCAACCGCTCATTCAGGAGACCGACGAACTCATCCGCATCTTCGCCAAGAGCATCCAAACCGCCGAATCCAATCATTGAGCGCCAGCGATCAGGCATCACTTTGACGTTTAGAGTTTAAAGTTGAGCGTTTGACGTTCGTCTTATCTTGTGCTCGATCATCTCCGCGGTCTGAGAGCTGCAATCACCGCGGCGAACAGCAGGACCGGCAGGAACAGCATGCCCACACCTCCAAACATCATTGCGGGAACTATCAGCAAGACCGCCAACGAGATATAGATCAGCGGCAGCCATTGTCTGCGCATCTACTTTGACGTTTAACGTTTAAAGTTGAACGTTTGACGTTCGCCTTTAATTGGGGCGGAGGCTTCCACCATGCTCACGCGTATTCCCCCTTCAACTCATCCCGAACCCTCTGCAGGAGATCCTTGGTCTGGCGGACGCCTTTCATCTGGTCGCCGGCGCCTTCGGATTCGATGCCGACCCAGCCGCGGTAGCCGGCGTCAAGGACGATGCGCATCATCTTGAGGAAGTCGGTCTCCTTCTTGAAGCGTTCGTCGATGGTGACCCAGGGGCGTTTGGGGTCGAAGGCGTGGGCCTTGGCGCTGACGGCCTTGGCGTAGGGCATCAACTCCTTCACGCCCTGATAGCGGTCGTACCAGACGCCCTTGTTGCGATCGACGCCGAAGTTGCCGAAGTCGGGCAGGGTGCCGCAGTTGGGATGATCGACCTTTTTCATGACCTCGACGAGCCACCTGCCGTTGGAGGAGAGGCCGCCGTGGTTTTCGACGATGCAGCCGAGGTCGAGCTTGGCGCAGTACTCGGTCAGGTGACGGAGTCCGTCGGCGGCGAGGTCGCGTTGTTCCCCGTAGCTGAGCTTGTCATTGCTGCGGGCATTGACGCGGATGGAATGGCAGCCGAGGAATTTGGCGGCGTCGGCCCACTTGTGGTGATTCTCGACGGCCTTCTTCCGTTTGGCGTCATCCGGCTCGCCGAGATTGCCCTCGCGATCGATCATGATGATCAGGCTCTTGACGCCCTCGCCCTTGGCGCGCTTTTTCATCTCGCCGAGGTATTTTTTGTCCTTGGCCTTGTCCATGAAGAACTGGTTGACGTATTCGATGCCGTCAATGCCGAAGGCGCGGGCGGTCTTGGCGAAGTCCAGGTTGTCGAGCGGTTCCTCGCCGCGCTTGAAGAAGCGGCGGTTGAGGGACCATTGGGCGAGGGAAATTCGGTAGAGTGGCTTCTTCTTCCCGGCGGCGAAGGCCGGAATGCCGGACGCGGCCAGGACTGCGGTTGAGGCGGCGGCGTTGATGAAACTGCGGCGGGAAATCTGATCTTTGTTCATGGGGGGCATGTTGGCATGCGGCGGGAGTTGGCGGCAAGCTGGAACGGACGCGCAACTGGCACGCCGGTTGCTGAAAGGGGCTTTGAGAATCAATTCATCTGAAAGGACGTTATCATGGATGAACGACAGGAAGCGGCGAAGGACGAGGTCGAGGAACTGATGGAGGCGGCGAACTGCTACGCGCTGGCCTCGGATCGAGGAGGGGATTGCCGGGGATCTGAATGCGCTGACCTGCGGCGGCTCACTGGTGGACGCCGGGTTTCGTCTGGTGAACCAGTATCTGTTTCCCAACCTGCAGTTTGAGGAAATCGAGCAGTTGAACGTCCTTGCGCGGGCGAGGCGCGTCTGCTGCGCCGCGGTGAACACGCCCCGTGCGGGAATGACGCCGGGAGAGGCCGCGAGGCACGAACGTCACACCACGCAAAGCGAACTGGCGTTCATGCGCGAACAGCGCAATGTGCTTCACTCGGGGCTGATGAACCGGCTGACCCCGCTTCAACGGAGGCTTTTGAAGCGCGAGTATCTGGTCGTGCCGTTCCGGTCCTGAAACGATGTTTCGTCAGACGCTCAGGGGCCGGCCGCGGGATTGTCGCAGCCATCTGTCAATTGCCGCCGCCGTCCCAGGAGAAGAATCCCCAGCCCTCGGATGGCGCCTTCTTCCGGTTCGTCGCAGGGGCGGCGGATGGCGGGTCCGTACAATCGCCCGCTGTCTCCGGCCCGACTGAGACGGTTTCGGCCGGGGCCGGCGTCCCCGGCTCAGGCGATTCAGAATCCGGTGGCGCGTCGGACGTTTTCATTGCTTGATACAACCCGGTAGAAGAGCGCTCTCTTGGAGGCTGCCTCGGCGTCCACGAAGTGGATGACGCCATCGACGACGGTGGCGTTGCCGACCGGGAACCAATCGAGAAAGTTTTCCGATGCCTCGACCACGGCCTCCCCGGTTGCTCCGGGCAGATTGGGGGTGGTCAGGGTCATCATCACGACGCCGGCATCGACCCGACGGGCGGTCGCCATGTCGTCCCGATCGCTTGGCGGCGCGATGCGGTCGTTGTCGAGAATCACCGCGGCGGCCTTCTCACGGCCCAGGTCGTAGGGCGCGGGGACGACGACGGCGGGTGTGACGCCGCTGTCCGGCGGCAGCACGGTGGGTTGCAATAGCTTCAAGGCTACCGTCTCGCGATGTTCAGCCGTCGAGTCGTCGATGGGAACGATGGTCACCACTGCGCTGACCTCGCCTTCCAGGAGTCTGACTGTTCCGTCAATGGGCTGGTAATCGACGCCATTTCCGGCTGTTCCGCCGATTTCGAAAGGAACCAGGATGCGCGAATCGGTCGGCCCCTCGCGGGAGATGACGAAGCGCGCGGTGTTCGGTTCGCCGTTGGCATGTGGCGCTTCCGATGCGACGGGGTCGGCGGTCCGGATGTGGAGGAGTTGGTTGGCGTTTTCGGGGCGGACGACAATTTCGAACCGGTGCGACTCGGACTTGGCTCCAAGATTGTCGGTGGCGCGGGTCCAGAGTCGGTATTCGCCTTCGGGAACGGCGTTCCAATCCAGCGCGAAGACCTGGCGTTGGCCGGGGTCGGGCGGTTGGATGTAGTGAATGACGGACTCGCCGATCTTGGTCTCGTCGGCGAAGAACTCGACCAGCGTGACCCAGCCGTCCTGATCCTGGGCGTGGGCCACGATCTCGATGTCGGCCGGCGCGACGAATCGGGATCCGGGGCGCGGGGCGGCAATGAAGACATGGGGCGGCTGATTGCGATCCTCGTCGTTGTCGTAAATGTGTGCGACCGCCCGGCCCGGTTGGCCGACCAGATAGCAGGTGGGGGACGGGGGATGAACCAGGGCGCAGACCGGAGGATGGATTTCGAGAACGACGGACTCAATGCGTTCCACCGCATCGTCGTCAATCGGGACAATGATCACATTTACCGATTCCTGACCGGCGGGGATGGTGACTTCCTCGGGAATTTCGAGGTAATCCACTCCGTTTTCTGCGACGCCGCCCAGGGCGAAGTGGACGGGCAACTCAACGGAGAGGTCGCCCCTGCGGGAAATCCTGAAGGCGGCGATGTTGGTGTCGCTTGCGATGGCGCCGCTGGGGGACGTTTGTGCGCCTTCCCGGGCCCGCGGATCGACCGCCTCGACGGTCACCACCTGGCGTTCGGCGGGGATGACGTGGATCGTGCGCCCTTCGGAACCGGCGATGGCGCCGTCGTCGTCCTTGGCGATGGCGGTGATGCGATGGGAGCCCTCCGGCGCGTTCTCCCAGGTCAGGTGGAAGACCTGGCCGATGCCGATGGGGGCGTCGCCGTCGGTTGGAACCCCGGAGGCATTCAGAATCTGCGGGGCGTTCACGATGCCGAGGCTGCCGCCGTTGGCGAAAAACTCGACGGAGGCTACACGTCCGTCGCGGTCGTGCGCTTCGGCGATCAATGTGATCGCGGAGCCGGCCCGGAAACGTTCGTCCGGGCGGGGGCGCGCCAGTTCGACCTTGGGCGGCCGGTTCTCGCCGGACGCGTCGTTGTCGTGGATCACGACCCTTGCGCGCGGGCTTTCGCCCACGATGTAACTCACCGGAGGCGGCGGGAAGACGTCGATTGCGGCGGCGGGAATGAGGCTCACCACGACGGTTTCCGCGCCTTCGACAAGGTCGTCGTCGGTGGGGGCGACGACGAGGTTGATGAACTCACGGTCGGGCGGAACGATGACGCTGCCCGGGAGTTCCCTATAATCCACGCCATTGTGCGCCGAGCCGCCCACGTGATAGCGCAGGACGAAGGACTCAGAGCGTTGTCCGCGGATGCGGATCTGCAACCGGCCCTCGTTGAAGATGATGGAGGGGACGGATCCCTCGGGCGCGGGCCTCGGTTCGGCGGCTTCCTCGTCGATCGCGACGATGTTGACGACCACCGGGCCGGCGCGCTCGATCACCTTGATCTCGACGGGGCGGGATCGGGTCTTCGCGCCCTCGTTGTCGGTTGCCTCCGCGCTGAGGGCGTAGGCTCCGGGGGGGACGTTCTGCCAGTTGATGTGGAAGGGCGGGAGAATGCTGAAAGAACCGGTCGTCGGATCCATCGCGGGGGTGGGAGCCTTGATCACGCCGAGGCTGCGTTCGTCGGCGAAGAATTCAACGGACACGACGTGGCCGTCGCGGTCGCGGGCCTGCGCCACGATGGCGATGTCTTCGCCGGCGGAATGAATGCTGCCGGCGGTCGGGCGCGCGATCGAAACGGCCGGAGGATGATTCTCGTCGCCGTTGTCATTGTCGCGTATGTGCGCCTCCGCGCGGTCGCGTCGACCGACGACGTAGCAGTCCGGCGGCGGGGGGACGATGTCGATACAGGCCGGCGGTTCCACTTTGACAACGACGCTCTCTGTCCCTTCGGCGTCCATGTCGTCGAGCGGGACGATGGTGATCGCCGCGGCGCGCTCGCCGGCCGGGATGGCGACGGAGGTGGGCGTTTCGCGGTAATCGACTGCATTTTCCGCGGTCCCATGGAAGGAGAGGTAAACCTCCAGCGGCAGATCGACGGGCCCGGTGCGCTGGACGACGAAACGGGCGGTGTCAATTTCGCCGTTTGAGGATTCGCCTTCAGCGGCCACGGGATCGGCGGCGAGGATGTTGACCACGGGTTGGCTGTTGTCCTCCACAATCTCGATGACGACGGACTCGGAGGTTCTGGACGCGCCTTCGTTGTCGGTGGCGACTGCGGTGAGGACGTGGCGTCCGACCGGGGCGTTTTTCCAGGCGAGGCGGAAGGACGTTCCGGGGGCGGTCGTGAAGACGCCGGTGACGGGGATGAAGTCTGTCCCGGCGGCGTCGAAGCCGGGCAGGACGTCGGGGAACTCCAGGTCTTCCAGGGCCTGGAGGTTGTTGACGATCAATTCGGGGTCGACCGTGGGGTCCTCCGGTTCAACGACGCCGAGGCTCGCCTCACCCGCGAAAAACTCAACCTTTTCGATGCGGCCGTCCGGATCGAAGGCCTGGGCGAGCAGTGGGATGTCGAGGGGGCCTTTGAAAACGGAGCCATTGCGGGGCATGGTCAAGCTCACCGAGGGCGGATGGTTTTCGGCCGCGTCGTTGTCGGCGATGAATGCCGTCGCGCGTCCAGGCCAGGCGACATGGTAGGGAGGTCCGTCGATCGTGCGGGGAATGTCGAGTTCCAGGACGACCGTCTCACGCGGTTCGGCGTCGTCGTCGTCCACCGGGGTCACAATGACCGGGGCGAAGAATTGTCCGGCCGGGATGGTGACGGTTCCGCGGAGGGGTTGGTAGTCGATCTCATTCTCGGCGGTTCCTCCGACGCCGTAGCGGACGGTCAGTTCGTTGTCGGGCGCGTCGTTGCGCAAAACAATGAAAAGAGCGGGTTTCGGACCTTCCTCGGAAGCGTGCGGTTGCACGGCGACCAGCGTGACCTTGGGCGGTTCGGGCGTGGGGGGCTCTTCGGCGGAGACGGTCGCAAGGATCGGACCTGACGCCAAGGCCAAGGCGAACGCGGCCAGCGCGCGGAATGGGGGTGACAGGCGATTCAGTTTCATACGGCGTGGAACTTGATTGGGAGATTCCTTGGTTGACGCATTCGTGGCTTCGATCTTGGACGCAGCGGGACCTGGATCGGTTACACCATCGGAAGCAGATTACGCCACTGGGGGCGCATTGCAATCAAGCTGTTCATGCGGAAAAGGGATGGCGGCTTGTTTTATCGGGGCGAAACGCGCAAATTGGCCCGGAACAGAGGATTGAGCATGGCGACTCCCATCTATCTTTGGACCATTCGGGATGAATCGGGTCAGGAATCCGTGGTGCGCATGCGGGCGGAGTCCGTTCCGGAGTCGATGGAAATGCTCGAAGCCGGAGGCAAGACCCCGTTGGCGTTGCATACGGATGACGTCATGGCGGCGGTCATTGGGGAGGGCTTTCAGGAAAACTGGGAGAAGGTCGTCACTCCGGAAATGCAGGTCAGGTTTCTCTACGAGCCGGTTGAGACATGGGGGCAGGCGCTGGCGGGAGCTTTCAGACAGGCGAGAACGCTTTGGTTTCTCTCGGCTGCCTTGTTTGCATTTTTCGCGGCCTTTCACGGGGTTGAGTTCGAGCCTCCTGTGGCGGTCTCCGTTGTGGCCGCGGTCGGGGTTACATTGGCCGCGGTGGGGAAGAGCCGTTCGATGGTGGTATTCGGGAGGTTGAACCGAAGCAAAGCCTGGCGCCGTTGGGCGGAGGTCCTCGGATGTTGCGATCGGTTGGCGGCTCCAAGAATGGGGATTTCACGGGAATCGCTCCTGATCGAGCGCGCTTGCGCGAAGGCCGGTCTGGGACAAATGAGCGAGGCGTTGGCAGTGTTTGACTCGATGGCTGCGGCATCCGGGAAACCGGATTGGCTGCTCAAGACGCACCGATCAAGACTCTACAAGGCGGCGGGAGATCATCCCGGCGCGGCGGTTGAATTGCGGGCGGCGTTGGAATTGAAACCGGATCTGGGAGTGGCACGCCTGGATCTTGCCGATGTTCTGTTGGAATTGGGGGATCTTCATGGAGCGCGCGTCGAATACGATCTGGCGTGCCGATGTGAAATCCCTCTGATTGCCAAACCAATGGCAAAAGGGGTGGGAGGAGCCCTGGCCTTGGAGGAAGGCCGGCCGATGGAGGCGAGGCAACTGTTGAGATATGGGTTGGATGAGATCGCGCCCTACCGGAGGATGGCCCTGATGGAGGCGTTCGTTCACCAGTTGAATACCTGGCTTTGCCTTGCCGAAGCGGCTTTGGGGGATCGGGACGAGGCGGTTCGACTGTATGGCGATGTGAAGGAGTTCTTGGCGGCGACCGGGGAGACGGAGTTGCTGGAACGCTGTCGTTACGCCGTCGGCGGTTCCAATTGACTTTGGTTCGTGGAATTGCGGGAGCGGCCCGCTTGTGACAGCTTGGCGCTGTGAATGCGACCCATGTCAGAGCCTTCGCTCGACCGCTGCAACATGCGCTGAGCGTCAGCTTCTGTCTTGTGTCGGCGATTTGCGTTGCCTGGCTTGCGACCGTGGTCGTGGGCAATGTCTTCAACTACCCGCTGATACAGTGGGGCATCTTCCCACGTTCGTTGTCGGGGCTGTTCGGAATAGTCTGGAGTCCGTTCCTGCACGGGAACGCGGCGCATCTGTGGTCCAATGTCGTGCCATTGTTCGTCCTGCTGACGCTGTTGTTCTGGAATCCGGGGTATCGACCGGCGCAAACCCTGGCGCTGATCTGGATCGGCAGCGGGTTGGGGACCTGGGTGATCGGCGGCGGCGATGAACTGCATATCGGAGCCAGTGGATTGGTTTATGGACTGGTCGCCTATCTGGTCCTGGCAGGATTCCTGATGCAGAGCTGGCGGGCGGCGGCGGTGGCGATCGTGGTGTTCTTTTGCTATGGAGGAATTGTCTGGGGCGTGCTGCCGATTCAGGACGGCATGTCGTGGGAGGGGCACCTGTGCGGCGCGGCGGCGGGAATCTGGGCCGCCAGGAAGGCGCATCGGTGATTCTGGCCTTCGGCCAATGGCAGATGGCAGATCCGGACTATTGTCCGCGGGCCCCTGCGCCTCGGAAGAAGTTTGCGAACGTTTCCTTCAATTCCACCACCTTCGCCTCCGTGTAATCTTCGCGCTCCGATCGTCCCCAGACCGGGCCGGGCCAGGCGAAGTCGTCGGTCCGGCGGCCGATGATGTGGATGTGCATCTGTCGGACGATGTTGCCGATCACGGCGACGTTCAGCTTTTCCAGCTCAAACGTTGCCTCCACAAATTGCGACACCTGCCGGATTTCGTCGGTCAACCGCGCGTGGTTTTCGCGGGAGAGGTCGTGCAGTTCAACCGCGTCGGTCTCGGGAACCAGGATAAACCAGGGCAGCAGCGCGTTGTTCATCAGGAGGAGATGCGACAGATCGAGTCTGGCGATGACGTGGCAGTCTGCCTTGAGCCGGGGGTGGATATCAAAGTCGTTCATGTTCGTTCGGTTGATGCTTCAAAGCGCGCTACAATCCGACGCGTCCCATCCAGAATGGAATCCAGAGGGGGATGGTGATCAGGCTGACCAGGGTGGTGGCGATCACCACCTGCAACGCGCAGACGACGTCGCCATCGTAACGCTTGGCGAGGATGATGGGGAACATCGCCGAGGGCATGGCAGACTGGATGAGCAGGACCTGCCTGAGTTCGTCCGAGCCGGGAACATGTCTGGCCAGGAGGACGAAGAGGAAACCCATCAACCCCAGCCGAAGCGCCACCGCGGAGCCCATGATGCGGGGACTGATGGCCGCGCGAAACTCGCTCAGCTTGTCCGCCAGCGACGCGCCCACGAGGATCAATCCGATGGGGATGGCGCATTGTCCCAGCATGCCCGCGGTTTTCATGACGAAGGCGAATCCGCCGGCGCCGTCGTTGGCGATGGAATGCGCGCGTTCTGCGCCGAGCAGGAAATTCAGGGAAAGTGTGGCCGCGATGGTGAAGAAGGGCGCGTTGAGGGCCTTGCGCAGGCCGTCCTTGACGGACCCGCCCCGCAGGGTCATCAGTCCGATTGTCCACACCGCCATCTCGGCCCCGGTGATGAACACAAACAACACCCCGACGGTCTTCTGCCCGAACAGGCTTGCCGCCAGAGGCAGCGGGACATAGCCCCAGTTGAAGATCCCCATGCAGGTTGCAAAGGCGCGTCGGCTGCGCGGCGACCCGACTCCCGCAACGCCGGCAAAGGCGCGGCCGACCGCGAGCCCCAGCGTGATCGTGCAGAACCCGCACAGCGGCGCCAGCGCCACGTTGCGGATGTTCAGCAGGGCTTCATTGCCAAGCACGGACTGGAAAATCAGGCAGGGGACGAAAACATTGATCAACACGTCCAACAGGTTTCGCTCGGTCTCGTCCGAGATCAGGTTCCTCCGCCGGATCAGAAAACCGATCGCCGCCACGCTGAACACGGGCAGAACGGACTGGAGGACTGTTTGGAAACCGGACATCGGAATGCGGAATGCGGAGTGCGGAGTGGTGGAGTGGTGGAGTGGTGGAGTGGTGGAGTGGTGGAGTGGTGGAGTGGTGCGTGGCGCGTGGTGAGTGGTGAGTGGTGAGTGGTGAGTGGTGAGTGGTGCGGAGTTTTGAACG
>JAYPEY010000090.1:0-8360 GCA_038126035.1 Verrucomicrobiales bacterium
GTCACCGGGCGTCCGGCGGATGGACCGCGGGTCTGTGCCCCGCGGTCCGCACGGCGATTCGCGTTTGTGCGATGGCGAAACCACGAGCGTGTTTGCTTTTACCGATACAGGCGTCGGGCTTTATCGAAATTCTCGATCGGCCGGTTGTTTGACGAATGGGGGAACCGGGCGTAGGCGTGTTACATGCCGTCTGCCGGGCAATTCTTGGAAAGGGAGTGCTTCTGTGGAGGGCATTGCTTCATCCTCCTGTTGTCCAACCAAACCAACCGAAAGGAACTCCATGAACCACTCGACCGAACCTGAACTGAAGATGTCCACCGCCGCGCTGCATGGGTCCGGGGCGGTGGCGGCGTTTCATATGGCCTATCATTGGGACGCGCTGGCGCTGATGGTCGGCTTTTACCTGTTTGCGGTGGCGGGGCTGATGCGCCTGGGGAGCAGTCGCAAGGCCTTCTATTTCGGGCTTGCGACAGGCTTTGGCGTCTATGCGCCGCCGTTGGAGTTCTTTTGGACGGTGTTTGGCCCGACGGCGATCGTGCTCTGGATCGTGCTGGCGTTCTGGCACGGGCTCTTCGTCGCGTTGGCGCGACAATGCCGGGTTCGATTCGGCTGGAGTTGGGCGGTCCTGGCGCTGCCGTTTCTCTGGACCGGCCTGGAGTATTTCCGGAGCGAGGTCTACTACCTGAGGTTCTCCTGGCTGAGCGCGGGGTATGCCTTCTCCGATTCGCAGCTCTATTCGCCGTTTCGCTGGCTGGGCGTCTATGGAATCGGATTCCTGATGATGACCCTGGCCAGCGGGATCCTGCTGGCCCGCCGACACAGGATGGCGTTGGCCTGCGCGTTCTCCATCGCCGCCGCCGGCATCCTGATCTTTGCCCCGGCGGAGGATCCCGTGACACGGCCCGATGCGAGGAGCCTTCGGGTGGCCGGTGTGCAGTTGGAATTCCCCATGCCGTCGGAACTCAAGGAGGCGTTGAACGATCTGATCGTCCGCGAGCCGGACGCCGATCTGATCCTGCTCAGCGAATACACCTTCGCCGGACCCTTGCCGAAGTGGGTGAAGGACTGGTGCCGGGAGCATCGGAAGCACATGATCATCGGCGCGCACGACAACGTGGAGGGCGGCGACTATTACAACACCGCCTTCGTGATCGATCCGGATGGCGAGATCGTCTTCAAGCAGGCGAAGAGCGTGCCGATCCAGTTTTTCAAGGACGGCCTTGCGGCGCCGTCGCAGAAGGTCTGGGAGTCGCCCTGGGGCAGGATGGGCATCGGGATCTGCTACGACCTGAGCTATCGCGATGTGATGGATCAGTTTGTCGAGCAGGGCGCCGAGGCATTGATCGCGCCGACCATGGACGTGGAGGACTGGTGCCGGGAGCAGCATCATCTGCATGCGCGGGTGGCCCCGATGCGGTCGATGGAATACGGGCTGCCGATTGTGCGATTGGCGAGTTCGGGCGTGTCGCAACTGACGACGCCGACGGGCGAGATTACCGCCGAAGCCCCGTTTCCCGGACAACGGAAAGTCCTGGCCGGCGATCTGGTGTTGGCCGGCGCCGGGCGCGTGCCGGTCGATCGGATTCTCGCGCCGCTGTCGCTGTGGGTCGCGGCGCTGCTGGCGGCGTTCCTGTTGTTCGAGCCGGCGTTGGTGTGGGTTTTCCGACGCGCGCGCGCAATGGCGGACAACGCAGCGAGCCTTCTGCCGGGCGAACTGGTTGGAGGCGTGATTGCTTCATGGCGGCGTCTGGGGGGCAGAAATGGGTGGAACCGGCGTCCCGCCGGTTGCCTCGGGCGTCTCGACCGAGGCGCAGTGCGTCCGGCATTCCAAATGCCTGGCGCTTGTCATGAGAGCGTCCGGCATTTCGAGGTTTGAACGGGGCTGGAGTCGCGGCCCAAACGCCTGACAACGCGTGGGCTTGGGCGCGAGATTTCGGCGGGACGCCAAAATCAACCGGCGGGACGCCGGTCCCACCCGCAGAAGCCAATTTCCGCGATCACGAAATAATCACACCCAATGGTTGGGCTTGCCGGAGAGTTGGCCGGCCTCCATTACACCGCGATGCCGGCCCAGGGCTTGCGGTCCTTCTGGAGGATCAGATCGTTGGCCTCCTTGTCGCCTTGGAAACGCTCCTTCTTTGGATCCCATTTCAACTCGCGACCGAGCCAGTAGCCCATGTTGGCGAGAAGGCACACGGTGTTGGTTCGGTGGCCGATCGCGACATCGGCCACCGGCCTTTCGCCGCTGCGGACACAATCCAGCCAGTTCTGCTGATGGCTGGGGCTGATCTCGGGAAGGTGTAAATCGTTCTTGTCCAATGGCGTCTCAAGTATGGCGGCCGGGGTGGAATTCAACTCTCCGCGGGTGACGTGGATTTCCCCCTTGGTCCCGACAAAGACGCAACCGCGGCGGCCCAGCTCGGAGCTGTGGATCATCTCGATGCCGGATCGATATTTGAAGACAAGGCCCTGGCCGGTGGAGGGATCCTCGGGCGGGGCGACGCTGACCGGGCCGCTGGCGTCCTCGTTCATCGCCCATTGGGCGATGTCGAAATGATGCGCGCCGATGTCGGAGAGCGGGCCGCCGGCGTATTCCCGATAGTCACGCCAACGAGGGAAATGCTTGTGAACGCCGATGGGGCAGAGGACCTGGTTGAAGCCCCGTTGTGGCACCGGGCCGAGCCACATCTCCCAGTCGATGCCTTCCGGCAGTTTTTCATCCGGCAGGTCGTCCTTCCTCGCCGGGCCGCCGACGCCGATGTAGACCTTTTTCAGTTCGCCGATGCGTCCGCTGCGGACGTATTCGACGGCCTTGCGGAAGCGTCCGCCATATTCCGTTCGTTGCTGACTGCCGGTCTGGAAGACGATGTTGTTGTCGCGCGCGGCCTTCACGACGGCCTTGCCCTCGCCGATGGTGCGGGTGAGCGGCTTCTCGCAGTAGACGTGCTTGCCGGCCTTGGCCGACTGGACGGCCATGATGGCGTGCCAGTGATCCGGCGTTCCGATCACGACGCCGTCGATGCTCTTGTCCTCAATGATGCCGCGGAAATCCTTGTGCGCCTTGAGCCCCTCCGCGCCGCGCTTCTTCCTGGCGTAGAGATCGCGGACGCGCTGCATCCCGAAATCGAGTCGGGCGTCGACGCAATCCGAAATGGCGACCATCTGCGCGTCGTCGGACTCGGCGAAGGCTCCCGCGATCCCGGTCAGCCGTTTTCCCATGCCGATCAGGCCGAGCGTGATGCGATTGTTCGGGCCCTTGCCGGCCTTGGACGCGGCCCACATGCCGGAAGGCAGAATGAAAGGGGCGGATGCGACAGCGGAGGCCTTGAGGAAATGACGACGGGAAAAGGATGTCTTCATGCGGCAAGAATAGGGGCGGGCGGCGCCGGATTGACAATACATTTTTGGCTGGGCGCGCTGATGATTGTTGGACAGCCGACGCGACAATCGGAACACTTGCGGATTGATATGAGCCTTCTTGGAAACGCAGCGTTGGTGATGTGGCATGGAGTGGAGACGTCCGCCCGCGAGGCGCACGACGATTGGCATTCGCACGAGCATCTGATGGAACGGTTGGCATTGCCGGGCTTTCGGCGCGGACGCCGCTGTGTCAGTCCGGATGGGGAGTGCTATTTCCTGATGTACGAGGTGGACTGTCTCGAGACGCTGACGTCAGCGGCCTACCAGGCCCGATTGAATGATCCAAGTCCATGGTCGCAACAGGTGATCCCTTCGATTCGCGACATGAACCGGACCTTGTGTCGAACGATTTCAAGCGCGGGAATCGGAGTCGGAGGCTGGATTGGAACGCGGCGGTTCTCCGCGGTGCGCGAACGACGCCGGGAATTGGCGGAGCATCTGAGCAGGCTTGCCGCGAAGGACCTGGGCAGGCGGGCGGGGTTGACCGGGATTTACCTGCTGGAGGGCGACAAGGCCGCCAGCGCGCTGAGAACGGAGGAGAAGAACCTTCGCGGGAAGGAGGACGAGACCGCCGACCTCGCGCTGCTGGTCGAAGGCTATGAGCGCGGGGCGGTGGAGACGGCGCTGCAGGAGGAGTTGGGTGACAGTGCGTTGCGGGAGTTGGGCGCGGTTGATGTCGAGGCGGCGGGGCTGTATCAGACGGTTCATGTCGTGACGGAGGCGGATGTTACGGGACGCGGCTCCTGAGTGGGAGACTGGCATGATGCGTCGCGGAATCTTGTAGCGCGGGCATCCTCGCCCGTTCGGTCCTGTCTTGCGGCGGGACGCCGCGAGAACCCGCAGCCGGGACGGCTGCGCCACGAGCCTCGTTCGCGGAAGGAACAGAGGACCGAACTCAACGCCCGACCAGCATCTGCTCGGAGCACACCTCCGCGATCGAGGCTTCGTCATTGATGTGGCGAAACTCGATGCCCTCGGCAAGCAGGCGCTCGGCCCAGACCGGCGGCGCGGCCCAATCGGGCAGTCGCTCCTCCTCGGAAAGCGCCACAATGGCGGTGACGCTGAATCCCTGCCGGCGCAGCGCTCCCAAGGCGACGGCGGTTTCGATCGGGGCATCGCGGATGATGGCGATCACAGTGGCGTCGCGCGTTAGTCCGGAGGAGATTTCGTCGATCAACTGGGGAAAGGTGAGGCCATCGGTCAATTCGACCCGGGCGAGTGTTTCGAGAATGCGGAGGAACTGGTCGGCGCCGCGCCGGGTCTGGACGACGACCGGCCGGAGGCGGGTGTTCTCTCGGGTTTCGGAAAGTTGCCTGCGCGCGGCGTCGCGGGTGAGGAACTCGTGTCGCCAGCCTTCCTCCTTGATGCGGTCGGCGGCGTCGCGTCCATTGGTGATCAGGCCGACCTGTTGGCCGGTCTGGTAGACGGCATGGGCGAGGGAGGCTGCGGCGGTGACGGCGAGTTCGGAGGTGTAGGTCGCCGCGTTCATCAGCGAGTGGCTGTCCCGATGGAAATCGAGGAGGATGGTGGCGCCGATGACGCAGGAGGGCTCGAAGGTCTTGCAATGGATGGCGCCGGTCCGGGCGGTGGCCATCCAGTGGACGCGATTCAACGGATCCCCATGTTCGTAGGGGCGCACGCCGGAGATCCGGGTGGGGTCCTCGAACAGGCGGTGCGTCAACCTCACTTCGCCCATGGGACGGCGGGTCGTGAGGTCGTAGCCTTCCAGGGGGACCACCTTCGGATAGACCAGGATGAAGCTGGGAGGCGCGACAACCTTGAACCGCCGGTGCAGTCCAAAGGGGTCGCCCGTTTCCAGCAGCATCGGACCGACCTGGAAATAGCCGCGGGCCTCGGCATGGATCTGGTAGAGCAGGGATTCCTCGCCGTGGCCCGGGAGTCGCGTGACCTTGACGCGGGGGCCCTTCGTCCTCAGCTTTCGCGGCTGTGAATGGAGGGCCTCACGGGAAAGGGAATCTTCAAGAACAAGCCACGGAATGGGCAGGGCGCCCTGGTTGCGCAGGGTGAGGACCACGGCCGCCGTTTCCCCAATCTGCATGGTGTGGCGATTGCATTCGCGATCGACGCGGATGCTCTCGATCCACTGCCGCGCCAGATAGCGGCTGACCAGCAGGACGGCGAGCAGCACATACATGGAGTAGACCAGCAGCCCCAGTTGGAAGATGAATCCAACTAGCAGCAGGGCCAGCGCTCCGAGAAACCATTTCATGTCAGGCCTGGCCGATGGTGTCGGGCAGGGTCGGGACGGGGACTTCACGCAGGATCTCCGCGACGACCGAATCGGCGGTCACCTTCCGCAGCCGGCTCTCGGGGCGGAGGATGACGCGGTGGGCGAGGACGGCGGGCGCGATGTGCTTGACGTCGTCGGGCAGGACGTAGTCGTACCCGTTGATGGACGCGTAGGCCTGGGAAGCGCGGAACAGCGCCAGCGAGGCGCGCGGGCTGCCGCCGAGAATGATGGCGTCGTGTTCGCGTGTGGCGCGGATGATCTGGACCATGTAGCTGCGAATGCGTTCGTGCACCTGCACGGCGCGGACGGCCTCTTGGCACTTGAGGACTTCTTCCGGCGAGATGACCGCGTCGAGTTCCTCGATGGGATGGCTGAGTTGCAGTCGTTCGATCATCTGGTTCTCCTCCTCCTCGCTCGGGTAGCCGAGACTGAGTCGGACGAGAAAGCGGTCGAGTTGCGCCTCGGGCAGCGGGAAGGTGCCCTCGTGATCGACCGGGTTCTGGGTGGCGATGATGAAGAAGGGTTTCTGCAGTTTGTGAATGGTCCCATCCACGCTCACCTGGCGTTCGGCCATGGCTTCCAGGAGGGCTGCCTGTGCCCGCGGCGTGGCCCGGTTGATTTCATCGGCCAGGACGATCTGCGCGAAAAGGGGCCCCTTGCGAAACTCGAACTCAGTGGTCTTCGGATTGAAGATCGAGGCGCCCGTGATGTCGTTGGGCAGCAGGTCGGGCGTGCATTGGACGCGTTTGAAGGAGCCGCCGACGCTCTGGGCCAGCGCCCGGGCGAGCATGGTCTTGGCGACGCCCGGCACGTCCTCAAGCAGGACGTGCCCCTCCGAGAAGAATGCGACCAGTGTCAGGACGATCCTGTCCCTTTTCCCGAGGATGATCCGCTCCATGTTTCCGATCAGTCGCGAGGAGATCTCGCCGACGAGGTTGGTCGCCTCGTCGGTGGCGGCAACGCGCTCGGTTTCAATCGTCGGGACAATGACTTCGAACGGATCGTAGAGGGCGGTCTGCGCGCCGCAGATGGGGCAGGCGATCTGTTGACCCAGCAGGTCGTCGGGAAACTCGATGTCTTGCTGGCAGTGGTTGCAGGGGCATTTCAAGGGCGGCCTTTGGTTGGGGATGTGGTTGTGGATTGAATCGGATTTTGATGGCTTCGACAAGCCGGGGAGGGACGAAATCCCAAGTTCCAAATCCCAACGTGTCACGACGAAGCTCCGAGCAGGGAGAAGAGGTGTTAGGCGCCAGAATCCGAATCGGCGTCATTTTCTTGGGAGGAGTCCATTCTGACGGAGCGCGGCTGTGTTCCGTCTTCGGAACCAGCCGCAGCAGGCTCCGGCCGCCTGGCCGCCATCCCTTGCCACGGTCGCCTGCCACGTTGCTGCGGCTGGTCTATCGAAACAGCCGCGATCCGTTCATCTCATAAGCGGATTCGCTCTCGTCCGGCTCTTGCATGTGACGGCCGGCCTTCCTACAGTCGCAGCATTCCGGGAAAGGACTCTGAGAGTCCGACAGTTCAGCCAGATCATGAATGCATCCATACTCAAGCGAGTGTTCCTCACATCCCTGTGTTTCAGTGTCTGCGTCCAAGGCGCGACGTTGCGACCCAAGACGTCCGGCGACGCGATCTCAAAGGACTACCAGCCGCCCGAGGTCACCGTGCCGGAGGGATTTGAAGTGGAATTGGTCGCCGGGCCGCCGCTGGTGCATCACCCGATCATGGCGGGCTTCGACGACGAGGGACGGCTGATCGTCTCGGAGACTGTTGGGCTGAATCTGAAGAACACGGAACTCGACGAACAGACGCCCAATCACGTGACGATTTTGGAGGATGTGGACGGGGACGGCTTCTTCGACAAGTCCACGAAGTTCGCCGACAAGATGACCTTCCCGCAGGGCGGTCTGTGGCACGACGGCGCGGTGTATGTCTGCTCGCCGCCGGGATTGTGGCGGTTGGAGGATCGTGACGGCGACGGCATCGCCGACAAGAGCGAGCAGATTGCGACAGGGTTCGCCTACACCGGCAATGCGGCGGACGTGCATGGGCCCTTCCTGCATCCGAACGGCCGGCTCTACTGGTGTCACGGCCGCAAGGGACATGAGGTTTACCAGAACGATGGTGAGACCCTCGTTTCGAAGAACAAGGGCGCCCGCATCTGGTCCTGCAATGCTGATGGCAGCGACGTCCAGGTTCATGCGGGCGGCGGCATGGACAACCCGACCGAACTGACGATCACGCCGGAAGGGGACATTCTGGGTTCGGTGAACCTGTTCTACGGCCGGCCGCGCGGCGACGTGTTGGTGCATTGGCTCTACGGCGGCGCCTATCCGCGTCATGATCAGGTTGCCGTCGTGGCCGAGTTCAAGCGCACGGGCGACCTGCTGACCGAGGTGCACAACTTCGGACACGTCGCGGTGTCCGGACTGACCCGTTACGAATCGGACTCCTGGGGCGGGGAGTATCAGGGCAATATCTTCGTGACCTTCTTCAATACGCACAAGGTGACCCGCTCCATCCTCTCGCGCGACGGCTCCACCTACGGCGCCCGGACGGAGGATTTCTTCGAGGCGCACAGCGACGACTTTCATTGCACGGATG
The DNA here is from genome assembly GCA_038126035.1 of Verrucomicrobiales bacterium. GTDB lineage: Bacteria > Verrucomicrobiota > Verrucomicrobiia > Limisphaerales > JAYPEY01 > JAYPEY01. Next base: position 8,276 of record JAYPEY010000090.1, read on the forward strand.
TGCTGGAGGATGCGGACGGAAGTCTGCTGGTGATCGATACCGGCGGTTGGTTCCGGATCGGATGCCCGACCTCGCAGATCGCCAA
>JAYPEY010000090.1:8370-25377 GCA_038126035.1 Verrucomicrobiales bacterium
CAAGCCGGAGTTGCGCGGCGCCATCTACCGGATTCGCCGGAAGGGCGCGAAGAAGATCGCTGATCCGCGGGGACGGGAGATCGATTGGAAGCGTTCTCCTGCCGGCGGCATTGCGACTTTGTTGGATGACAAGCGGTTTGCCGTCCGGGACCGGGCGATGCGGGAGTTGGCGCGTCGGGAGGGAGCCGACGTTGAATCCTCCCTGCTCGCGGCCTTGAACGGCGCCAGCCCGGCGGTCCGGCGCAATGCCATGTGGGTTCATGTTCGGGGGGGCTCCGAATCCGCAGCGAGAGCCCTGCCCATTGGATTGAGAGACAAGGACGCCGGCGTCCGGCAGGCAGCCAGCCACGCGGCGGGGATGTTCGCGAGCAGGGCGTCCGTTCCCCGCCTGATGGCCATGGTCAGGAATGATCAACCCTGGGTCCAACGCGAGGCAGCGACCGCCCTGGGAAGAATCGGCGATCCGCGCGCGGTGGTCGCGCTGCTGGACCTGCTCAGCCGCGGTTCCGTCGATCGCAAGCTGGAGCACGCCGCGATCTACGCCCTGATCGAGATCTCCGATCGTAAGGGAACCATGGACGGATTCGTTCACGGCAACGACATTTTGAAGCGCCGGACAATGATCGCGCTGGACCAGATGGAGGAGGGCGGGTTGGACGCCGACATGGTCCTCGCATTCATTGGCGCGGCGGATGAGAACCTGCGCAAGACCGCGATCGGAATCGCCGCCAAGCGGAAGGACTGGGCAGCGGAGGTCGCGCGGGTGGTCGAAGGTTGGATGACCCTGGGCAATCTCGATCCGACGCGAGCCGAGGTCTCCATTCAACTGCTTTCCCGGCTGGTTTCGGAAAGACCTGTGCGCGAGTTGATCGGACGTCTGCTGAAACCCGGCGTCGGGCAGGCGGCGGCCTTGGAGGCGGTGGCAGGAAGCGTCGGCGCAGGCCTGGACAAGTCCTGGGAGGCGCCGATCAAGAAGGCCCTGCTCGCGAAGAATGACGCGACGGCCTCGCGCGCAATCGCCGCGGCCGGCGCAATCCGCAACAAGGCGTTTGACGAGACCTTGAAAAAGATCGGGGAGGACGGTTCCCGCGCTCCGTTGACCCGGGTGAAGGCCTTGGCTGCATTGTCGGGACGGGGCGGGACATTCGAATCGAGCGTCTTTGATCTGTTGCTGACGCAATTGAAGCCGGAGGTCGCGGCGACGGTGCGCGGCGAGGCGGCCCGGATGATCGCCGGCGCGCGGTTGTCGAAGATCCAGTTGATCAAACTGGCCGATGCGGTCGGCTCGGCCGGGCCGCTGGAACTGCCTTTGCTGGTCGAGGCGTTCTACAAGAGCCGCGATCCGCAGGTCGGTTCTCGATTCATCGAGGGGCTGCAGAATTCGCCGGGCGTCGGCAACCTTCCGCCGGCCGAGATCAGGCGCCTGTTGACGCGGTATCCGGTTGAGACGCAGGAGAAGGCCGGGCCCTTGTTGGATGGCTTGCAGGCCCGGCGGGCGGAGGAGGCGAAGCGCCTTGCGGAATTGGAGGAGGGCCTGCTCAAGGGAGACCCGAAACGGGGCGAATCCCTGTTTCACGCGCAGAAGACCCTGTGTTCCGTGTGTCATCGCATCGGGGACAAGGGAGGCCGGGTGGGCCCTGATCTGACGCGGATCGGCCGCATCCGGACCACGCGGGATCTACTGGAGTCGATCGTGTTTCCCAGCGCCAGCATCGCGCGGGACTTCGAGGCCTATTCAGTGAATCTGAAGAACGGTGATTCCCATGTGGGCGTCGTGCTGCGTGAATCGGCTGAGGAACTGCAGATTACCGTGGTGTCGGGGCAGCCCGTGAAACTGTCGCGCGGGGACGTGAGCTCGATTCGCCCGAGTTCACTGTCTCTGATGCCGCAGGGGTTGGATCAGGCCATGTCGAAACAGGAATTGAGCGACCTGATCGCCTTTCTCAAGAGCAGGCAGTGATAGAGGGAGTTGTAGATGACACGAATGAGACCATGGGACGAGCGAATTGGAGAAGAGGCTGACTATGGAGCAGCGCCGGGAAACCGCCCCGCCGGCGGAGGCAGAGGCCTCCACTCTCGGGGATGGGGCAGCGCAAGCGTTTGCCTTCTGTCTGGCTTTGTGGGCGCGCTGATCTTGGCGTCGGCAAATCCAGGCGAAGCGGGTGAACTCCTTTGGGTGGCGAAGCCGGTGACGAAGGTCGGTGAATTCACCAAGGGGATCGAAGGTCCGGCCTGCGATCGGGCTGGAAACATCTTTGCGGTGAACTTCGGGGAACAACAGACAGTCGGACGTGTGACGCCGGCAGGCAAGGGGGAGGCGTTCGTCAAGCTGCCCGGCAAGAGTGTGGGCAATGGGATTCGCTTCAATCGCGAGGGGACGATGTTTGTCGCGGATTATGTCGGGCACAATGTCCTGCGGATCGATCCGAAGACGAAGGAGATCAAGGTGTTTGCCCACGAACCGAAGATGAACCAGCCCAACGATCTGACCATCGCGCCGGATGGGACGCTCTATGCGAGCGATCCGAATTGGAAGGACGGGACAGGGCAGGTTTGGCGCATCTCAACCGCCGGCAAGACGACACGCGCAGCCAAGGACATGGGCACGACGAACGGCATCGAGGTCAGCCCGGATGGCAGACGGCTCTACGTCAACGAAAGCAAGCAGCGGAAGGTCTGGGTGTTCGATATCAAGGGCGACGGTTCGTTGGCGAACAAACGTCTGTTCAAGGAGTTTCCCGATCACGGCTTCGACGGCATGCGTTGCGATGTGGATGGAAACCTCTACATCACGCGCTACGGCAAGGGCACGGTCGTCAAGGTCTCACCGCGGGGCTGGATCCTGCGCGAGATACACGTGCTCGGCGCGCGACCCAGCAACATCTGCTTCGGCGGGCCTGACGGTCGCACCGCCTACGTGACCGAGGTGGAGAACACTCGGTTGGTGAGCTTTCGCGTCGACCGCCCGGGCATGGCCTGGAAACGATGGGGGGAGTGAGGTGGGGCTCTTCAATGATCTTGTAGCCGCAGCCTTCAGGCTGCGCCGCGCGAGGCTCGTGAAATCGCGCGCCAGTTTGCCATGTCGAACGATGCGCAACCTGAAGGTTGCGGCTACGGAGCTTGTTGAGCCGCTCTAATCCAACCGCTTCGCCCGCAGGTTTCGGAACTTCACCGTGCCGCCTTTGCCGTGGTGCTGGATGCCAAAATAGCCCTGCAGCGACTTGGAGTCCTTCACATCGGCGATCGGCTTGCCGTTGATCCAGGTCTGGATGCGCGGGCCTTCGCAACGAACGCGGATTTTGTTCCAGTCGTCGTATTTGAAGACGCCCTTGATCTTGGCGTTGAACGCCTTCTTCTGATCGGCCTTCGGATACAGCCAGCCGCCGAGCCCGATGGCGTAGACTCCGCCGGATTGCGTGGAGCGGCGGGCGTCGATCTCGCATTGATAACCCTTGGGCTTGCCCGTCTCGCCAATGCAGCGAAAGGCGACGCCAGAGTTGAAGGAGCCGTCCGCGCCCTTGGGAAGCTTTACCTCGGCTTCGACAATGAAATCGCCCATTTTCACATCCGTCGTGATCCAGACGTTCTTCTTGGAGAGGATGTGCAGTTCGCCCTTCTTTGCCTCGAAGCTGACGACCTCGGCGCGCGGCGTCCACCCCTGGGTGGTCTTGCTATCGAAGAGCGGCGTCCATTCGGAGGATTTGTCGGCGGCTTGGAGGAGCGGAGCCATTGTTGCCAGAAGAAGAGCGAGCGCCATGTTGAGTCTTCCCGGGAGGCTCGGAGCGCGGTGCATGGCTTGACCCAGGCGTTGATCAAAGCCCAGTGACGGACAAGACTCGACGCTCCGAATGGAAGGCCGGATAGTGCGCGCGACCCGCGCCTCGGGGGGATTCTGGCTCGGTCTCTCATATCGAGGATCAACGCCCAGCCTCGGCGGGCTTTCAAGCGTTCTTTGAGTTGTCCGACTCGCGCTCGATGTCGTCTCAATCCGATAATTCATTGTCCGGCGGCTGACGGCCGGATCTCATCGTGCCGGATCTGCCCTCCGAGATTGGCGGCCCGCGCCATCAAGGCAAAGGTGATCAGGGCGAGCGCCATGGTCGTCGGATAGACCCATTTGGGCATCGGGCGCTGTTTGCGGCCGAGGAACAGTCCCAAAGCTGTGACAACCCCGAGGAGGAAAACACCCGTGGTTGCCTGGTCGGCCGCCTGTTCGTGGGCCTTGCGGAGCGCTTTCCCCTCGCCGAATTCGATCCAATCGGCCTTGCCGATCTGCTGATAGGCGAAGTCGCCGGTGAACTTGATCGGAATGCCGATGAGCGTCAGGCAGACAAACCAGTTGAGGCTCATGCGCTTGATCTCCTCGCTCTTTCGCCACATGCCGGCGGCGAGAATCAACGCGACAAACAGGGAACCCAGAACCGGGACGTGGCAAAGAACGAGATGAAGATGGACCCAATTCATGTAAGGAGCCTATGTCGTCGAGTGTTTCAAGCTCAGGGAATCACGGGCAGGTCGAGTTTGGAGGCGTGGACGAGACCATGATGAACCGTCTGCCTGGCGGCGACGAGGCGGGAGTCGGTGTTCTGGTTGGCAGCCGTGTTGTGGTGCCGGTCGAAGTTGGGGAAATCCGAGCTGGTGATGTCGAGCCGGATCCGGTGGCCGGGCTTGAAGAGGTTCGACGCTGGGTTGAGCTGAATCTTGAATTCCTCGATCCGCCCCGGATGGAGAAAATCCGATTTGTCGGGCCCATGACGGCGGCTGGCGCGGACCATGCCCATGGAAATGTCCCGGGCAACGCCGTCGGGCGCGACATCAATGAGGCGCGCGAAGAAGTCGGTGTCGGGAGCCGAGGAGGAGGCATAGATCGTCACCGAAGGATACCCGGTGACCTCAATGGGGTTCTCCAGGGGGGGCGTCTGATAGACGAGAATGTCTTTTCGTTCGGCCAGCGGGGCCTGATCGGCGGGCACGGTGAACTGGCGGGCATCCCAAAGCGTGGGAACGGGATTCGCGGGATCGTAGACGTAGGAATCGGATGCAGGGGTGTTGGAAGGGGCGTTCAACAGTTTCCCGTCGCCGTCCGGGGTGTTGGCGGAGCCTCCGCTGTTGAGGTGGAACGCGCGCCGTTCTTCACGGGCCAGGGGCCATTCCTGCTCGCTGCGCCATTGGTTGGCTCCCATGACGAAGATGCGAACGGGCGGCTCCCGGTCAATTCCGTTGTCCCTCCCCTTGAGCCAATAATCGAACCAGCGGATCTCCTCGCCGCGGAGATTGAATCGCGCAGATTTCCCGAAATCGATTTCACCAACCTTCTGCCCTCCGCGGCCGGTGTGGCTCCAGGGGCCGATGACGAGTCGTTGTCCTTTACGGGCGACTTCGGTTCTTCCTTCGGCGACCATCCTGCGGTGCAGTCCGATGGAGCCGTTGCAGTGGTCGAACCAGCCGACGACGTCGAAATTGGGCACGGCAATCTCCGGGCAGCCATCGGGTAGGCGCCACGGATCGCGGACCGGGTTGCGGAGCCAGTCCTTCACGACTTTGGCCTCGTGGCCGAACATCGCGTCGGGGAGGTCGGTCCAGGGCAGGGACCACATGAGTTCTTCATGTTTGCCTGCGGACCAGAGCTTTGCGGCTTCCGCCCGTGAGTGCGGCTTGGCGCCGTTCGCTCGCTTGCGCATGTCGGGGGACATGGTGCGATACCACCAGTTGAGCCGACGGCCGGGACGGATGCCGCCGGGACCCTCGAGTTCGTGCATGGTCGCCGGGATGGAATGCGCGGAGGTCACGACGAGGGAGGGCGGACGCAGGGCGGCAAGCTTCCATTGAACATAGGCGTTGTAGGAAGCGCCATAGGTTCCGACCTTGCCGGTGGAACCGGGGAGTTTTGCCGCCCATTCCACGGTGTCATAGCCGTCGCGGGCCTCGTTGGTGTCAGCGCGGACGAAAGACTCATACACGCCGTCGGATTCGTAGCGGCCGCGGGTGACCTGGCAGACGACAATGTAGCCCGCCCGCGCGTGCGCCATGCCGCCGGGCTTCCCGTAGGGACTGCGGGACACCAGAACAGGATAGGGGCCGCCTGCGTTCGGGCGATAGACATCGGCGCGGAGGATGGTTCCGTCGCGCATGGGAACAGCGACGTCCTTTTCGACCGTGATCTCGTTCGCGCCGAAGGATTGCGCCGTCGCGTCGAAGGGGCGCGTGACGAAGAGCGAGGCAAGCAGGCAGGCGATGACGGAGGCGTTCAACCGATGCGGGGATTGTCGGAACCGGGGTGTTCTCATGGCGAAGCGATGCTAGCCCGGGCGGACGTTGGATTCAATGCCGGTTGGGAGGAGTCGATCCGGTCCCGGCGACAAAGATGTCGTTGCCGAGCCCGGCATTGAGAGCCTTTCCTCCGAATCGGGTCGCGTTTCGATAGGCTCCGGCGATGACGAGTTTGCGGTCCTCAGTGGCGGCGATCGCGTAGCTCAGGTCGCTGCCTGCGCCGCCGACAAGGTCGAAGGACTGGAGACTCCCCCGGGAATGGAGCACGGCGAGAATCGCGTCCCGACCGCCGGCGGTCTTGAAGCTCCGGCCATTGAATTCGCCGGCGGTGGACAATTCGCCGGTGATGGCGAACCCTCCTCCGGGAATGGCTGTCGCCCCGAGCGCGTAATCAGTTTCCGCGCCGCCGCCATGATGGGCGTCGAGCAATGCGCCGTCCGGCGCGTAGACGGTCATGTAGAAATCGTGGCTGCCGCGGCTTTTGAACGACTTCGGTCCGAAACGGACCGTGTTCTTGAACATGCCGGCGATGCAGACGCTCCCGCTCTTTTGATCCACCGCGACGGAGGTTGCGAGTCCGTCCGCAGCGCCTCCCGCGTTGCGACGCCATTTGAGTTCTCCCCGGGAATCAAACTTTGCGAGGAACACGTCCTGGAGGGACGCCACCGAGCGTTCGCCATCCGGCCAGACAGCCGCGCCCCGTGTGTAGCCGCAAAGGTAGATCGAGCCGTCGGCGCCGGCTGCGATGTTGTGACCACTGGCGGACGGGGCTTGAATGCTTCGCGTCCAGGCAGGTTCTCCGTCGGGAGTGAATCGGGCAAGCAGCGCTGAACGACCGGTCTTGGCGCCGATCTTCACGGTCGCGACGGAGCCTTCTCCGGCGATGGCGCCGGCGACCACAGGGGAACCATCTGGAAGCGTCGCGATCCCGTGGCCGTAGTCGTATTTGACGCCGCCAAAGCGCGAGGCCCAGAGCGGTTCGCCGGCGGAACTGAAGCGGGCGACAAAACCATCGTAGTCGCCTGCGTTCGTGAGGGTCGTGGCGCCGAAGACAATGGTCGGGCTCTGGAAATGGCCGGTGACGAAACAACCGCCGTCCGAGGTTGGCGAAACGCCATAGCCGCGGTCGATTTCAGCGCCGCCCGCGCGCGCAGCCCAGAGAACGCTCCCCTCGTCGGAGAGTTTGGCGACCACGAAATCGAGCTTTCCCGATGACTGCAGGAGCTTGTCGCCGAAGTCCGCACTGCCGGAGAATTCCCCGACGACGAAGACGCCTCCATCCGCTGCGGCCGAGGCGCCGCGTATCTTGTCGTTGCCCTCGCCGCCGGCGCGAAGGGCCCAATCAAATTCCGCAGCGGTCGCCGGGATCGAAAGCGAGAGAAGACCGGCCGTCGCCGCGACCGCCAGCGCTGTGCTCTTCAGAGGAGATTGCATGGTTCATGCCTAGCAATCGGAGCTGCGGGATACAAGCGGGTTTAGCGTGCGTGCGGAGCGAGCAAGGGCCGGTCGCGCGAAGTTCGATGCCTCATGTTTCGCCCTTTCAGCGCTTTGGTATGGGGCCTTTCGGCGAAAGATCCCTGCCATCCGCCGGGAGGGACGCCTCGCCGAAGGCGTCCCATTTCAAGTTCAAAGGGACCCCCAGAATTCGGAGTGGGGAATGAGGAATCAAGACCGTTCCGCGTTCCGGATTCCGCATTCGGCAGTCCCAAAGGGACGATGCAGAAACAGAGTGAGTCGCGATCGCGTTGCAACACTGATGTGCGTCGCGCCGTGAGAGGTCCAGAAAATGCGTTTCAAACCCGCCGAGCTCTGGCATGGTGCGAGCATGAAGAGAGAGGTTCGATGCGTAGTTGCGGCTTTGTTGATCGCCCTGACAGGCCAGGTCCAGGCGGCGGAGACAAAAAAGAAATCCGCCGCCCCGAAGAAGAATCCCCCGACCAGTGAGCAACGGCTCGAGAAACTTGGCGGCCAGTTGAAACGGGAGGACGGCAAGGTGGTGGAGATCTCCTTCCGTAAGAGCGCGCAACTGCGCGGTCCGGTCTGGAAGCTCATCGCGGAGATGAAGGACTGCCGGAAGCTCACGGTCTACGGCGGCGCCCGCGGACTGAACGACAGCACCGTGAACCATATCGCCGGAATGCCGAACCTGGAATTGCTGGCCACGGATGGCGCGCAACTCAGCGACAAGGGCATCGCTCGATTGGCGAAACTCAAATCCCTGCGCTCGGCGGCGTTCTTTCATCTTTCCTTCCGCATGAAGGGTTTTACAGGCAAGGGATTCGCCGCGTGGAAGGACATGCCGAAACTGGAGCGCCTTACGGTCGCGGGGATGACCATGGGCGACGAAGGGTTCAAGGCCATCGCCCAGATCAAGAGCCTGAAGGAGCTTCGCACCTGGCACACCTATCGCACCGAGGCCAGCAACAAGGAGATCGCGAAACTGCCGAACCTGACCGCCCTGCGCCTGGGGCAGCGCCTGCCGCGCGGCAAGGGGATGCCGCTCAGCATCAGCGACGATTCGTTGCCGACCTTGGGCCGCATCAAGACGTTGCAACGCCTGGAAATCGGGGAGACGCATTTCACTGTGGACGCGCTCGAGCAGTTGAAGAAGCTGCCGAACCTGAAGGGATTGAAGATCTACAACACCCAGTTGAAGGAGGCGGACATCGAGGCCCTGCGCAAGCGTCTGACCGAGGTGAAGATCAGCTTCGAACCCCAGACGGAGGCGCAGAAGAAGAAACTGGCAGCGTATCTGAAGTGAGCTGATTCGAACAGGAATGTCGATTGCGGAACAAGGATTGTTGATTGTTGATCCGCCGGCTTGCTGGCATGTATACCGGCCATGAAACGGTTTTCCGGTTGGGCGCTCTTGTGCCAGTTGCTCTTTTCAGGCTTTCAAACTCACGCGGCAGCGATTGACATCGGCAATCGGCGGGAACTGTTCGTGGATGATTTTCTGATCGGCGAACTCAAGGGAGCCGAGCGGCGGCTGCACCATCCGAACCCAAGGGAGGTTGCCATCGTTCACGACGAACCCTGGGAGGGGAACATCAGCTACTACCACACGGTGTTCCGCGACGGGGATCTGTATCGCATGTATTACCGTGGCGGGCATTCCGGAGCGCGGGAGGATCACCCCGAGGCGACGGGACATCAGGTGGTTTGCTACGCAGAGAGTCGCGACGGCAAGGTCTGGACGAAGCCGGAGCTGGGCCTGCACGAGTTCGCCGGCTCCAAGGGGAACAACATCATCTGGACGGGGATCGGCGTTCACAATTTCGTGCCGTTCAAGGATTCGAATCCCGCCTGCAGGCCCGATGCGCGTTATAAGGCGATCGGTCACGGCCAGGGCGGGCTGTATGTCTTCCAGTCTCCGGACGCCATTCATTGGTCGCTGATCAAGGACGAGCCGGTCATTACGAAGGGCGCCTTCGATTCGCAGAACCTGGCGTTCTACGACACGGTCCGCGGCCGCTACGTGGATTTCCATCGCGGGTTCAACAAGGGCGTGCGCGCCATCATGACCTGCGTGTCCGATGACTTCCTCAACTGGACTGAGCCGGAATGGATCGAATACACGGACGACAGGAACGAGCACCTCTACACGAACCAGACGATTCCTTATCCGCGCGCGCCGCACATCTTCATGGCCTTTCCGAAGCGGTTCCTCCCGCGACGCAATCCGATGCTGCATCGTCACACCGGCGTCTCGGACATCGTGTTCATGACGAGCCGGGATGGACGGAGCTTCGATCGCTGGGGCGAGGCCTTTCTAAGGCCGGGGCTGCAGCGCGAACGCTGGGTCAACCGGAACAATTTCGTCGCCTGGGGCATTGTGGAGACCGGGAGCGATCGCAGCGGCGTCCCCGATGAATTGTCGTTCTATTCGGTCGAGGGCTACTACACCGGGGATGACTGCCGGATGCGGCGTTATTCGCTGCGGCCGGACGGATTCGTCTCGGTGGCGGCGCCGTTGTCCGGCGGCGAACTGACGACCAGACCGCTGACGTTCTCACTTCCGGAAGAAACGGCGCCCCGGACCGTCAGCGACGAAACGCCGCCGGCCATGCAGATCAACACCCGCAACCCGATTCGCGGGGCGGGCTCATTGAAGTTCGACGGCGCGAGCATCCTGACCTTTGAAGGGACGAAGAACCTGGGGAGGGCGGCCACGCTTTCCGCGTTGGTGCGCGGCGTTCCGGCGGGGCATCGACGATTGTTCTCCACCTACAATGGCGGCTCGACGGTCCCTCGCGAACTGTACTTCGATTTCAACGCCGCCGGTCCGATTTCACGGAAGGACGGGTATTCGATTCGTTTCAACTACAACGGCATTCTCGTTGGCGCAAAGTTCGAGGATGTGGGCGACTGGAGCCTGTCGGCGGATCCCAACGCCGTTCATCATCTGGCCGCGACCTGGAACGACGGGCGCGTGGCCATCTGGTTCGATGGACGGAAGGTCGCGGAAGGGGGCACGGCGGGGGCGGGCGATCTGATCTTCGATCAGGGCGATCTGCGCTTCGGCGAGGACTATCGGCCAACCTCGTTGTCGAATGAGCCCTTTCTTGGGGAAGCGGATGACCTGATGGTCTTGCGACGTGTTGTTTCTGACAGGGAAATGGAGACGTTGGCCAAGCTTGGCGACGCCTCAGTTCCAGGCAAAGGCGAGAGCGGAATGTTGCTCGATATCGACGAACCCAACGCGCCTTTTTTGGATTCACTGGAGGGTGACGGCGCGCAGGTTGTCGAGGCCCCGACGGCGGATCAGCCCGGCGAAGTGGAGTTGAGGATCAACTTTGCGACCTCCGCGGCAGGCGGCGTCCGCTGCGAGATTCTGGATGAGGCCGGCGATCCGATTCCGGGATTATCCCTCCATGATTCGGATGAGTTGTTTGGCGATTCACTGGATCGCGCCATGAGCTGGAAAGGACGGCGTGAATTGAAGGCGTTGGTCGGCCGCGCCGTGCGTTTGCGCTTCGTGATGCGTGATGCGGATTTGTATGCGTTGCGTTTTGGGCGGTAAGCAGGGACGCCAAACCTGTTGCGCAAGAGGCAAGAATTGCGAATGCTGATGACTGATTTGGGCGTCAAATTCCGCCAACAATTGCCTGCCTCTGAGTCATGAATAAGAAACTCCTGAAGACTGTTGCGCCGCTGGTTGTGCTCTTGTTGGGGAGCCTGACGGCCGCGGCGGCCGCAACGTCTGGGCAACCGGATTTGGCGGGTGTGCAAGACGCGGATCTGCTCGATTCCGCGAAGCGGGCATTGGTTCCCTTGGAGCGGAGTTCGGGGTCGGCGTTGAAGCAGCGGGCGTGTTTCACCTGTCATCACGGGTCCTTTCCGGTGACGGCGATTCATGAGGACTGGAGGCGCGGGCTGGAGGTGAACGAGGTGAATCTCGAAGGGCAGTTGGAACGGACCTTGGAGCGGTTGAAGGCCAACGTGGATCGGTATCGGAAGGACCCCGAGAAGCAGGGCGACATCAATGGCGAGACCGACGCGGTGGGGCATGGCCTGTGGATTCTGGACCTTGCCGGTTATCCGGCTGACGATACCACGAGTGGCACGGTGGATATTCTGCTCGATCAGCAATCGGAGCACGGCTTTTGGAAGCCGGCGCTGAATCGGCCGCCTACGGTGGGAAGCTATTTTACCAGCACGTATGTGGCCTTGTGCGGCGTCAATCGTTACGCGGCTGCGGACAAACGGGAGATTGTCAAGGAGCGCAATACGCGCGCGCTGAAGTGGGTGAAGGCGGTGGAGCCCTTCGACACCGAGGACATGGTCTGCCGATTGCGTTCGCTGGCCCTGCTGGAACGCGACGGCGGGGCGTTCAAGGAGCAGGTCAAGATGTTGTTGGCTCTGCAATATGAGGAGGATCATGGCTGGCCGCAGGTGGAGGATCGCCGACGCGACGCCTACGCCACGGGCACGGTCCTCGCGGCATTGCGGGACACGGATGCGATTCCGGTGTCGCACCCGGCCTATCAGGCGGGTCTGCGCTATGTGCTGAAGACGCAGGATCGCACGGGGGCCTGGCACGTGCGCAACCGGACCGCGCCGGTGCAGCCGTTCTTTGGCAGCGGGTTTCCCTTCGAGCGCGACCAGTTCATCTCGATCTCGGGAAGCTCCTGGGCGTCCTATGCCCTGCTTCGATCCGTCGCCGGGAAAGCGGAAAAGAAACCGTCGTTTGTGTCGGCCCATTCGAAACTGACGAGGGATCGCGACTCAGAGAAACGGCCGGTGACGCAGGATCAAATCGCCTTCTTCCGGGAGAAGATTGAACCCGTTCTCAAGGAGAAGTGTTACAAGTGCCATTCGGGCAAATCAGAGAAGCTGAAGGCGGATCTGCTGCTGGACACTGCGGCCGGAGTGCTGCGAGGCGGCGAGAACGAACCGATCCTGGACCGCCTCTATCCGGAGCGCAGTCTCCTGCTGCGGTCGCTTGTCGAGGACGAACACCTGTCCCTCATGCCGCCGAAGAAGCCGCTGCCCACGGAGATCGTCGGGCATTTCAAGGAGTGGGTCCGCATGGGCGCGCCGGATCCAAGGCATTGACTCGCGTCACGCAAATTTGCCGGGATTGAGGATATCCTTCGGATCGAGCGCTCGTTTGATGGTCGTGTGGAGGTCGCGGTTGGCCTCGGAGGCGGCGAGGGGCCACCAGGGGAGGCGGGCGATGCCGATGCCGTGCTCGCCGGTGATCACGCCGTCCATCTTCAGGACTTCCTTGAAAAGCTCATCCACCGCGGCGTCCTGGTTCTTGACGGCGGTCGGATCGTTTTGATCGACCATGATGTTGACGTGGATGTTGCCGTCGCCGGCGTGGCCAAAGCAGGCGACCTGAAGGCCGTGTTTCTTTTTCAGCTTTGCGCCGAGCTTGAAGACGTCGTCGAGGCGGCTGCGCGGGACGGTGATGTCCTGGTTGAGTTTGGTGAGGCCGGTATCGCGCAGGGAGTAGGAGAATTCGCGTCGCAGCGCCCAGATCTGTTCGCAGGCCTCCTTGCCGAGGGCCGATCGGACAAACTTCGGATTGCGGCCGTTGACGATCTGCCTGAGTTCGCGCAGGTCGGATTTGACCGAGCGTTCCTGGCCGTCGAGTTCGACAATGAGATGGGCGCGGCTGCCGGAGAGGAGTTTGCTGCCGGTGCGCTTTTCGGCGGCGGCGAGGGTGAAGGCGTCGGCCAGCTCCAAAGCGCAGGGAAGGAATCCGCGACCGAGGATGTCATGGAGCGCGCCGATGGCGTTCTTCATCGCAGGGAAACCGACGGAGAGTCCCGCGCGGTAAGGGGGCAGGGGAAGGAGTTTCAGCGTGGCCTCGGTGACGATGCCGAGCATGCCTTCCGAACCGACGAACAGGCGGTGCAGGTCGAAGCCGCTCTTGTTCTTGTGGGTGCGCCCGCCGAGTTTGACGAGCGTCCCGTCGGCGAGAACGACGTTCATGCCGAGGACGTAGTCGCGCGTCACTCCGTATTTGAGACATCGGGGGCCGCCGGCGTTGGTGGCGATGTTGCCGCCGAGGCTGCAATCGGCGCGGCTTGCGGGATCGGGCGGGTAGTAGAGCCCCTTGGCTTCAACTGCGTCCTGGAATTCCTTGGTCTTCACGCCGGGCTGAACCACACCGACGAAATCGCCTCCGTTGATCTCCTTGATGCGATTCATGCGGGCGAGAGACAAGGAGATGCCTCCCTTGGCCGGAACGCAACTGCCGACGTAGCCGTGTCCGGCCCCGCGGGCTGTCAGGGGAATGTGGTTCTCGAAGGCAAAGCGCGCGATTCTGGAGACGGATTTCTCCGTGCGGGGGAGCGCGACGGCGTCCGGAAGGTTGGCGGCGAACCATTTGTCGCCGGCGTGGGCTTCGCGGGTCTTTTCGTCGAGCCGGAGTTCGCCCGCGGGCAGGAGTTTTCTGAGTTTGGCGAGCACCTTGGCGCGGGTGTTGGTCATGAGTCGTCGGAGGAGGCGGCATTCTCCTCCGCCTCGTTTCTGAGGAAGTTGGCAGCCGCCTCGGCCTCCTCGTCGGGAACCTGGATCTTGATGCCGCCGGTGGTGTTGGGGGCGGCGGTGAAGAGGGTGGCGTTCTCGTCCTTCAGGAACGGACTGAAGCCGGCGATCTCCAGCCGGGTCTTGACGAGGTTCGCCTCGACGTCGCTGAAGGAGGTCTGGATGGTGGTGAATCCCATGATAGGTTTCTGGCGGAGGCGCCGGTCCGGCCCCTGGATCAGGCGGAGCCGTTTCCGTTATGATGGATGTCGGCGAAGAAGATGACGCCGGCGTTGGTTTGCAGACGGTTGGTGATCTTGGCGTCGACCGTCGAGCCGATCCGGGTTGCGGCGGCGTTGACGACGACCATGGTGCCGTCGTTCATGAAACCAACGCCCTGATCCTTGTCCTTGCCCTCGCGGACGATCTTCAGGGAGAGGATTTCACCGGGGAGGACGACGGGTTTGAGGGCCTTGGAGAGTTCGCTGATGTTGACGCAGGCGAGATTCTGCAGTTCGGCGAGTTTGCTGAGGTTGTAGTCGGTGGTGAACAGTTTGGCCCCCATGGTCCGGGCGAGGTGGAGGAGCTTGGCGTCCACCTCGGCCTCGTTCTCAATGTCCCCCTCGTGAATGCGGAATTCATGTCCGTCCTGTTTCTGGATGCGGCCGAGGGCCTCGAGTCCGCGGCGCCCCCGCTCCCGGCGTAGCGCATCGTCGGAGTCGGCGATGGCGTGGAGTTCGCGGAGAACGAAGCGGGGGACGACGATGATGCCGTCGAGGAAGTGAGTTTCAATGAGGTCGGCGACGCGACCGTCAATGATGGCGCTGGTGTCCAGCAGCAGGATGTCGTCGCGCTGATGGCGCGCGGAGAAGCGGACATAGGGGATGATCAGGGAGATGTCCTCCTTGTTGCTTCGCATGGCCAGCACCATGCCGATGTAACTGAAACTGACGAAGAGGCATAGCCGGACGATCCAGCGCACCTTTTCGTCCTCCACGTAGTCGAACAACCCGGAGCCGTCGATGAGCCAGGCGATCGCGGTTCCGAGCAGGAGTCCGAAGGTCATGGCCGAAAAGGCGCGAAGGGAGAAGCCCTTGATCATCTCATCGATCGCGATCAGGATCGTTCCAAAGCCAAAGCCGACGATGATCGCGCTCATCGGATGTTCCGGCGAGATGATGGGGAGGTCGATGTCCGGGGTCTGGCTGACCGCGTAGCCTGTGACGGCGCACATTCCGAGAAACAGTATCCGGATGACCCAGAGTGATTTTGTCATCGGTGAAGGCGGTTGCGGTTCAACTGTGGTCGGCGACGCATGGTTCGCGGCGGATTCTTGGCGCCGACAACCGGAGGGCAAGCCAAATCCGTGAGCGGATCCCGCCCTGCGATCGACTCAGAAACGAATGGATGTCTACGGCTTCCGATCGGGAGTCCGCGCATCAGCCCTGTTTGGAGACGGATTTTTTCCGGGGCGCCTTCTGGGTGAAGGTCAGTTTCCCGTCCTTGAAGCCGACCTTGACCGTGCCGTTGTCGTGGAGGTTGCCCTTCAGCAGTTCCTCGGCGAGCGGGTCCTCGAGGTGTTTCTCCACCGCGCGTCGCATGGGGCGCGCGCCGTAGTCGAGATTGTGGCCCTTTTCGACGAGGAAGTCGCGGGCGGCGGCGTCCAGTTCCAGCTTGATGTTCCGGTGTTCGAGCAGATCGATGACCTTGTTGATCTCGAGGTCGAGGATCTCGACGAGGTTTTCCTTGTTCAGGGTGTGGAACACGATGACGTCGTCGAGGCGGTTGAGGAACTCGGGGCGGAAGGCCTTCTTTGCCTCGTCCATGATGCCGTCCTTCATGGAGGCGTAGTCGGTTTCCTCGGAGGCGTTGGTGAAGCCGATCTTGGCGCCTTTCTTGATGGTCTCAGCCCCGACATTGGAGGTCATGAGGACGATGGTGTTCCGGAAGTCGATGACGCGGCCCATGTTGTCGGTGAGCTTGCCCTCTTCCAAGATCTGGAGGAGCATGTTCATGACGTCCGGGTGCGCCTTCTCGAGTTCGTCGAACAGCACGACGGAATAGGGGCGTTGGCGCACCTGTTCGCTGAGTTGGCCGCCTTCCTCGTAGCCGACGTAGCCGGGGGGCGACCCCACGAGGCGAGACGTGGTGAATTTCTCCATGTACTCGCTCATGTCGATCTGGATGAGCGATTTCTCGTCGCCGAACATATGGAGGGCGAGCGACTTGGCAAGGAGGGTCTTGCCGACGCCGGTGGGACCGAGCAGGGCAAAGGCGCCGATGGGGCGTTTTGGATCCTTGAGATCGGTGCGGGAACGGCGCAGTGCCTTGCAAAGAGCGGTGACAGCCTCGCCCTGGCCGACGACCACGCGGGAGAGTTCCTGTTCCATTTCGAGGAGTTTGCGGGCCTCGTCCTGCTCCATGCGCTTGAGCGGGATGCCGGTCCACTTGGCGACGACCTGGAGGATGTCATCCTCGCCGATGGTGACGCGCTTTTCCTCGCCCTCGGCCTTCCATGTCTCGATGATCTCCTCGAGGCGGGCCTTGGACTGTTTCTCCTTGTCGCGCATCGAGGCGGCTCCCTCGAAATCCTGGGCCTTGATGGCCTGTTCCTTCTCCGCCTTGATCTTCTCGATTTCCGCCTCGAGTTCCTTGACGTCCGGGGGGCGGGTCATGGACTTGATGCGGCCGCGCGCGCCGGCCTCATCGAGGAGGTCGATCGCCTTGTCCGGAAGGTAGCGGCCGGTGATGTAGCGG
>JAYPEY010000091.1:0-25349 GCA_038126035.1 Verrucomicrobiales bacterium
GTGGTGAGTGGTGAGTGGTGAGTGGTGAGTGGTGAGTGGTGCGGAGTTTTGAACGGGGGGGCAAGGCCGGAACGGCGGAGGGAACATTGCTTATTGGGGCGCCTCAGAGCGGCTTCGGGCTCACGCAACACGGAGCACGCAACATGTCCCTCACCCCTCTCCCCGGCAGAACGACTCGACCAGCGTCTGGATCTCGATCTGTTGGACGAATTTGAGCAGGTCCGCCTGTGAGGGGGAGAGACGGCCTCGTTCCGCGGCGGCGCAGGCGTCAACCATGCCGAAGCTGTCCCATTTGTCGTTCCGGATGAGCAGGTCGCGGAGTTCGGGGTCGCCCACTTCATCCAGGAAGGCTGCGGCGCGGGCGGCGATGTCGGGGAAGACGGGATGGACGCCGGTTCGGTGGAACCAGTATTTGGCGTTGGAGTAGTCGGGTTCCCGGCGATGCATGATTCCGTGCAGGAAACTGCCGCTGGGGCAGGGAAGGTCCTGGGAGACGGTGTGCGAGGCGTCGAGGTGATCGTGCCAGAGCAGGGCGGCGCTGAGGATCAGGTCGCGGGTGGCGACCGGTGTGTCTGCGTCGGTCATGGCTTCGGCGGCCTGCTCGCGGACGTCGGCTTCGGACAGGGCGTCCGGGCGGCGCAGCGGTCCGAGGCCGGCGAGGGAGTCGGTGTCGAAAATGGCCGCCAACCGTGCGGGAATGTCTGATTCGCTCATGCGCGGGACGATTTGGAGCCGAGGCCATCCTGTCAAGCGATTGCGGGAACCAGTTCCCATCCGGTGGAACGCTCTCCGGGGGGGCGGGCGCGACGCTTTTGATCAATCGTTCCATTTATCCGTGCCAATCGCTTCGCGCGCGGTTAAAAGGACCGGAGTCATCCAAGTCTCCGTTTTATGAAGAAGCACAACCGACGCAATTTTCTGAAGACGGCCTCCGCGGCGTCGCTGGCCTTTGGCGCGACGCCGTTGTTGGCGGCCAAGACCGACAAGAAATACCGGACCGCGCTGATCGGCAGTGGCTGGTGGGGCATGAACATCATGCGCGAGGCGTTGGCCGCCGGGCGTTCGACCGCGGTCGCCCTGGCGGATCCGTCCTCGGACGCCCTGGAGATTTCGGCCGAGGAGATCACGGATCTTTCGGGCGACAAGCCGCGGACCTATCAGGATTACCGCGAGATGTTTGAGAAGGAGAAGATCGACATCGCGATTGTGGCGACGCCTGACCACTGGCACGCGTTGACGACGATCGCGGCGTTGGACGCGGGAGCCCATGTGTTTGTCGAAAAACCGACGGGGCACACCGTCGTTGAGAGCCGGGCGATGGTGAACGCCGCCGCGCGCAATGGAAGGACGGTGCAGGTGGGGCTGCATCGACGCATCGGTCCGCACCATGTTTCGGGCATGGAGTTCCTGCGTTCGGGACAGGTCGGGGAGATCGGCATGGTGCGGTGTTTTGTGAACTACGGGGGCGGTGCGGAGCAGCCATCGCCGAACACGAAGATTCCCAAGGGCATGGACTGGGATCTCTACTGCGGCCCTTCGGCGATGCGTCCGTTCAACCGGCGCATTCACCCGGGCGGTTGGCGCAACTTCCTGGACTATGGCAACGGCACCATCGGCGACTGGGGGGTGCACTGGCTGGACCAAGTTCTCTGGTGGACGGACGAGAAATATCCGAAGCGCGTGTTTTCCACGGGCGGACGCCCGGTGCGCGGGGAACCGGTGAACGACGGCAAGGCGCAGACCTCCGACGCGCCGGATTCGCAGGCGGCGACCTTCGAATTCGAGGATTTTGTCTGCACCTGGGAGAACCGGCGCTTCGGCGGACACAACAGCGAGAAACACAACGTCGGCTGCTACTTCTATGGCAGCAATGGAACCTTTCACATGGGCTGGCGCGATGGTTGGACGTTTTATCCCGGCAAGCGCGGCGCCAAGGAGGTTCACGCCGACCCGCAGTTCGACAATGTGAAGGACGGGCACAACATGACGCCGCTCTGGGCGGACTTCATCGCCGCGATCGAGTCCGGCAAGGACCCGGTCTGTGAGATCGAGGCCTCTCACCGCTCCTCCGTGATGCCGATGCTGGCCAATCTGTCGCTGAAGATTGGTCGCAGCGTGGAGTGGGACGGGGAGAAGGAACAGATTCTGAACGATCCGGCGGCGAACAAACTGTTGAGCCGGAAGTATCGGGGAGCTTGGGAGTATCCGAAGGCGTAAGGCCTGAAAGGGCGAGACAACCCGAAGCGTCCAATCCATCTCATTGTCCCGCCCTTTCAGGGCTGGGCATTGTTTCCTCCGATATCCCGGGGTTTACCCTGGGCTTTGTTGTCCCGCCCCGTTGGGGCTGTCAGATGGGCGTTTCACGTCGGAGCCCGCGAGTTCCTGTCGCCTTCCCGTCCGGCTTTCCCTACTCGTCCGGTTGGTCGGCGATCCCGGTGGCGTTGTCCATGGAGGCGATTTTCTCCTTTGCCTTGGCGTAGCCGTTGGCCGCGGCCTTGTTGAGGTATTCCATGCCGAGCGATGGGTTGTATTCGACGCCCTCGCCGTAAAGATAACGCTCCGCCATGACGAACTGCGCGCGGGCATTGCCCTCGTCCGCCTGTTTCATCTGGAACTTTAGGACACGATCGGCGACGGCTTCCTTGCTGCGGCTGGCCTTCTTTTTCGCCGCTCGGGACGGCTCGGGCGACGAGGGTTTCTTCTGCGAGGGAGGGGCGGCGTTCTCGTCCCCCTTGCCCTTGTCATCGGATGAGCCCGCTGCGGCCCGGGCCTTTGCCACGAGTTGCTTGTAATTCCTGGGGGCGCGGCTGCCCTGGGGCGGCTGGTCGCTGATGCCCGAAAGATCGAAATGGTGGGTCAGATCGTCCCCGGTCTCGTAGAGCTTGTCCGGTCCGGCGCTCAGCACCTTGAAGCCCTGGTTGACCTGGAACAGCACATAGGGCGTCTCCCAGGGATCGAGCGCGGGGTCGCGTTTGGGCGGTTGGCCGTCGGCGGTGCGCATGTTCTCGCGCAGGAATTCGCTGAAGTTGTCGATCGGGAGGATGGGGTCGTTGTCGGTGTAGTGCATGGCGACCGCCTGCGCGACGCCCTTGATCTCCACATTCTGCGTCGCGGCGACCTGAAACTTGTCGACGACCTCGGCTCCTTCCTTCATGGCCTTGGCTCCCACGCCGCCGGCGATTCCCAAGGCGACGAGGGGCATCATCTTCATGAAACTCATGCTGCGCTCCTTTCTGTCCTGCGCGCCGAAGCGGCGTTTTCCACAGCCAGTCCCGTGAGAAAGTCATGACTGACAAATTCAAGAAAGTCCGTCTTGCCGAGTTTGAGGCAGGTGCCGTAGGAGGCGGCGACGACATCGGCGTTGGCCGGCGCGTCGCTGAGGAGGCTGATCTCGCCGCAAAAGTCGCCGGGGCCGAGCGAGGCCAGTTCCTCGCCGTCGCGCATGACTTTGAACCTGCCCTGGTAGACAATATAGAAGAACTCGTTGACCTGGTCCTTCTCAATGATGGGCTGTCCCGCGAGGCGGGTCTCCATGGTGAACTTGTGGGCGAGTGTGACCAGCGCGTTGGGATGCCAGTCGGCGAACAGCTTGTTGCGCTTCAGGGAGGCGGAGATGTGGACGATCTCCTTGATCTGATTGGCCCCGAGAGGCTTGAGCAGCAGTTCCTCGAAATCCTTCCGGGAGAGCGACAGCAGACGGGTCGCTTCCCGGCTGCGCACGGTGCTGTTGCGCGGAGCCTTGTTCAACAGCGCCATCTCGCCGAAGACTTCTCCGGCGGAGAGCGTTGCGACGATGGACATCAGGCCCGACTCATCCTCCTTGCAGACCTCGACGCTGCCGCTCCGGATCACGAACATGCAGTCGCCGGGGTCCCGCTCGCGGATGATGGTCTGGTCGGGGGCGACATCGACCGGTTTCATCGAGGCGTGGATCTGGCTGACGAGATCGTCCGAGAGTTGTGAGAACAGCAGCGTGCCTTTGAGGAACTGGACGGCGGCTTCCGCCTCGTCCCCTTCGGATGCGGCGTTGCGCGTGAGGCGCCCCTCGGCGGGGAAGAGGATCGGGGCAGCCATGCGGAAAACGCCGCGACCGATCAGCCAGACGAAATAGACTATGATGGAGGCCAGGACGACGGACAGCAGCCCCAACGCGAGCCAGGTCATGGTCTCGTTGTCCTGGGGCAGGTCCGCGAGCGCCGCGATATAGAGGGCGTCGACCTGGTTGTGGATCAGCCGGTTGGTGAAATAGAAGACGCCGGTGAGCCAGAGGATGGCGCAGGTGGAGTAGGTCAGGAAATAGTTCTCCTCCTTCAGCTTCACCTTCCAGTTGAACATCTGGGCGAACAGCTTGGCGTTGAGGAATCGTTGAGCGCACTTGGGCAGCTCATATTCCTTTCGGAAAGCGGCATGCAGCAGCGTGTGGCCCGGGGTTTCCCCGAATGGGGAGATGAGAGTCAGGGCCACAATGCAGGACGCCACGATTCCTGCGTCGGCGGCGAATGCGTCACAAACGAGGGCCAGAAGAAACGGGGCGGCCAGCGCCCTGAGCGCCACGGCAATCTCACAGGCGCGGCCGCCCATGAAGGCGTCCCGGACGTCCAGATGAAAATAGGGCAGCAGCCGGTCCCAACGGATCCGCGCATCATAGGCCTGGCGACCAAATCGCCGCAGCGCAGAAGCCGCCATGGCATTCGCCAGACTGAGACCGACGGAGGTCAGGACAAGGATCAGCAGCCACTGGGAAAGTTCGAACCCCAGTTCAATACGGTCCCGAAACAGGACGCGGGCGCCCAGAACGATCAACGCGAGCGATGCGACGATGCCGAGCTGCCCCATGGCGGAAACGGGCGGGACCGGTCTTTCGGCGCTTTCCTTGATGGATGCGGTGGCGTGGTCGAGCAGGAAACCCCGTTCCATGGCAATCAGGACAAGGTCGTAGAACGACCTGATTCCGGGATTCTTTCCTTCGACCAGCAGTTCCCGAAGAATCTCCTCGACGGTTTTCCGGCCGTCGAAGCGTTCCATGATTTCACGGCGTTCCGCGTCAAGAGCCAGATAGGCTCCGCGCTCGGTCTGCTTCAAGAGCTGCGTTCCGTCGGGGAGAACAACGATTTCGACGGCCGGTGAGAACGACAATTTCTTGTCGGATAGCGAATGCATGTCGGATGCGACACATATATCAGATGGCCTGCCCACGGCAAGCGTCAGTGTCGGCAGGTTTTGTGCCAAGTTCGCGGCGAGGAGAGGTTTTGAGCCGCGGGGCATCCGGCCGGAGGTTCGCGCGGCCCTTCTTCCCGCGACGGGCCGGGCGGCCGCAGCGGCCGCCCGGGGAAAAGACATCGAGGGCCCCGGGTGGTTTCTCTTGATCTTTCCGGTCTTTCCTCGCCAAGTTGAATGCCTGCAAACCGAGGTCGGCTCCAACACCGGACCGTCCTCCGCGCAGGCAGCCGTGAGCGACCAGCAACCACAGTCAGAACCCGGCGGCGCGACCAATGGTCGCGGGGGCTCGCTGTTGGTGGTCGATGACAACGAGCTGAACCGACAGCGTCTGGCCCGAAGGCTCGAGGGGCTGGGGTATCGTCTGGAAACCGCGGCGGGCGGGAGCGAAGCCTTGGAAACATTGGAGCGGGCTCCTGTCGACCTGGTCCTGTTGGACAGTCTGATGCCCGGCATGGGCGGGCCGGAGACCCTGCATGAGATCAAGTCCCGGGAGACCCTTCGCGACATCCCGGTCATCATGATTTCGGGGCTCGACGAAACGGAGGCGGTCGCGCATTGCATCGATCTGGGGGCCGAGGATTATCTTTCCAGTCCATTCGATCCGGTCCTGATGGCGGCGCGCATCGACGCCTGTCTGGAGAACAAGCGTCTACGGGAGCAGGAGGCCCTGTTCCTCGACCAGCTGAAGCGTGAGAAGGATCACTCCGAGCAGTTGGTGACCCTGGTGATCCCGATCGGCATTTCGTTGATGCAGGAGCGGGATTTCGACCGGCTCCTGGAGAAGATCCTGGTCGGGGCCAAGGGGATCAGCGCCGCGGATGGCGGCACCTTTTACCTGCTTAACAAGCAGCGCGAGTTGGAGTTCGTGATGTTGCGCAACGATTCCCTGCGCATCGAGATGGGCGGTCCCAGCGGCAAGCCGATCCCGTTTCCCCCGCTCAAGCTCTACGACCCGGATTCCGGGGAGCCAAATCATTCCCAGGTCGCCTGCCATGTCGCCCTGACCGGACGTTCGGTCAACATCCCCGACGCCTACAACGCGGAGGGCTTTGACTTCCATGGGACGAAGGAGTTCGACAAGAAGACCGGCTACCGTTCCAGGTCATTCCTGACCACGCCGTTGATGAACGAGTTCGGCAAGGTCATCGGAGTGTTGCAGTTGATCAACGCCAAGGATTTGGCCAGCAATGACGTGATCGCCTTCGACCCGACCCTGCAGAAATCGATCGAGTCCCTGGCCAAACTGGCGGCGGCGGCGCTGGAGGCCCATGAAGGAGTCGAAGAGGGGGGCTGACGGGCGGGCGTCCGTCTACTTCAGATGCTCATCGAAGAAGCGGAGCGACTTCTCGACATGCTCCTCCCAGTAGGGCCAGACGTGATCGCCGGGGAATTCCTCGTAGGTGTGGGGGATGCCTGATTTCGTGAGATTCCTGGTCAGTATACGGTTGGCCGGCCGCAAAATGTCCTGGTTGCCGCAGTCGAGGCGCAGCGGGGGCAGGGTTTCACGATGATCGATCAGGGTCTTGAAGACGCATTTTTCATGTTCGGGAATGCCGAAGCGGGTCGGGTCTTCCTGAACCCGTCTTCCGATCTGGTCCAGCAAGGTGACCGAAGAATGAGCGGAAATCGCATGGAAGAGCTTTCCGTGCCGCGCGCCGAGAACCATGGCGCCGAAGCCGCCCATGGAGAGGCCGCCGATGCACAAGGCCGACGCCTCGCCCGCCTGGTCGATCGCCTCCCGCACGGCGGCGGGAACGTCATCCACGATCCAGCTTTCGAAGTCGAGTCCATCGTGCGGCAGGTAACCGCTGCCGCAGCCCCAGAGTCCGTCCGAGGGCATGGCAAGGATCAACGGCGCGATCTCGCCGGTCTGGATGAGCCGGTTGGCGGTCAGGTGGGCACCGCCCTTCATGGGCCAGTCGAGGTGGCTCCCGTAGATCCCGTGCAGCAGGATCGCGATGGGAAGTTCGCGCGCGTTCGCCGCCCCGGGCGGCGCAAAGACCGAGATGTCTCCGCGCCCCTTGAGCGCCGGACTCTTGACCGTGATGTGGCGGAGTCCGTCGCGTTCGAAACGCGGGTCGGAAACGCCGATGCTGTGAAATCGTGACATGGGCGTTGGATCTTGTGGGAAGGAATCCGAATGTCACGAACGTTTGGAGATTTGGACATCGACAGGGATGGGTTCAGCCCCTTGTATTTGCGGCTCAACAAGTTTTGAATCGGCCCCGGTTTGGACAAGCACGCCGCCAGAAAGATCCTGTGGATACGCGCCATCGACGAGTGCGATCAGGAGCGCGTCATTCTGACAGGGGACACGTTGGCCAGGTGCGCCGAAACGCCGGATGACGCGGCGCTCGAGCCGGACGTTCGCCAACCGCGTCACGCCGCGAAACTGTTTGACGCTGTGGCCGGGGCGCATCCGGCGCTGCGGGAACTGGACCTGAGGTTTCGCTGGCCGTTCTGGATGTCGATCGGAATCGTCATCGCGGCGTTCATCGGCGGCGTTGCCGCGGATACGCTGGGGGCTTCCGGCCGGATCGACATCATTGCCTTCCCGTTGTTGGGGTTGCTGCTCTGGAATCTCCTGGTCTACGCGTTTCTCATGGCGCGTTGGGGTGTTGCCCGGAAGCGGAAACAGCCCTGGCGCGCGTCCCGCATCTCCGCCTGGCTCCCGCAGAAGGTCATTTCCATCCTGCCGTGGCCTGAGTTTTCCGGTGATGAGCAGGGGAAGAAGGAGGCCGGGATCTGGCGCGCGATCGGCGCGGCGTTTGTCGTCCCCTGGATGAAGATGGAGCGGCGAATTCTGCACGAGCAATTCCGCGCGCTTGTGCATGTCGCCGCCATCGCGGCGGTGGCGGGAACGGCGGCGAGCATGTATCTGAAGGGCTTGAGCCTGGAGTATCGGGCTGGGTGGGGGTCCACGTTTCTGGAACCGGAGGATCTGCGGCGTTGGATCGAGATTGCGCTGGGGCCGGCGTCCTCTCTGACCGGAATCCCGTTGCCCGATGCCGCCGAACTGGGGGGGCTGCGTTGGTCTGAGAATCCGGAAGGCGAGATCGCCGGGCGGTGGATTCATCTCTACGCGGCAACGGCGGGGCTGCTGCTGCTGCCGAGGCTGACATTGGCGGGCGTCGGAGTGTGGCGGACCTGGAAACTCGGGCGAAACGTGACCGTCGAAGGACTTGATCAGCCGCTCGTGAGTCCGCGCGGACCCGCGCCGGTCGCGCCGGAGTCGCTGGAGCGCATCTGCGTGATCCCCTACAACCACACCTGCGCGCCGGTCTTTCGTGAGCGCCTGCGGGCGGAGGTCTTCGAACGGGCGGCCGGGCGCTTCAACATGGATTATCTGGACCGCGTCAACTACGGCCTCGAGGCGGAATATGCGGCCGGCCTGGATGTTGACCGGCTCAAGTGCCGGATCCTGTTGGTGGTGTTCAATCTGAGCTCCACGCCGGAGGATGAGGTGCAGGGGCTGTTCCTCGATCGGCTGTTGCAGATGTCGCGTCAATCGGATCGACATGCGGACATCGAGGTCTGGCTGGACGAGACGTCCTTCGCGGAGCGCTTTCGCCGGGATTCCGGATTTGATGAACGATTGAAGCAACGCCGCGCCGCCTGGACCCGGATGCTGGCCAAGCGCGAGATGGAGCCGCATTTCATTGACGTGGTGACCGGGGAATTCCTGGCCGGAGCTTCGGAAGAGTAGAACTACGGAATACGCGGAAAACACTGAAATGAACCAATTGTTGATTCAGCCTTCGGTCCGTAGCGTCGCCATCGGGCGCCTTGTTTTCAGAAGAGGGTTCCCTGCATTATTCCTTTGTCTCCATTCCCGTGTCTGTCTGTTGGCTGCGGCAATGCCCCGTGAATTCCGTGGTTGGAGCGCCGTCGCCCCGGTTTTATGAGCGCCTCATCGGTCACTCTCAGCCTGATCTCGCACACCAATGTCGGAAAGACGACCCTGGCGAGAACGCTGCTGCGCAAGGATATCGGCGAGGTGTTCGACCAGCCGCATGTCACGGACCAGTGCGAGGAGCATGTCCTCATGCAGACCGGCGACGGCATCGAGCTCAAGCTCTGGGATACGCCGGGCTTTGGCGATTCGTATCGGCTTTGGAAACGATTGGAAAAGTCCGACACCGCCCTGGGAAAGTTTGTCTCCGGGGTGTGGGATCGTTTTGCCGACCGGCCCTTCTGGTGCAGTCAGCAGGCGATCCTCAATGTCCGGGATCAGGCGGACATTGTGCTCTATCTCGCCAACTGCTCGGAAGGTCCCGACGAGGCCGGCTATGTGGAGCCGGAGATGCAGATCCTCGAATGGCTCGGCAAGCCGGTCATCGTCCTGCTCAACCAGATGGGCCGCCCCGGTGATCCGGAGGCCGAAGCCCGCGAAATCCGCGCCTGGAAGGAGAAGCTCGCCTCAATGTCCGTCGTCCGTGAAACGATGGTCTTCGACGCCTTCGCGCGTTGTTGGGCGCAGGAGGTCGCGCTTTGGAGTGCCGTGCGGAACGCCTTGCCCGAGTTGGAAGCCGCGGCGATGGACGGCGTGATCGAGACCTGGAAGGAGTCGCATCGCCGGTTGCTGAAACGATCCGTCGAGCGGATGGCCTTCGCCCTGTCGGACATCGCCAACGACGGCGAACCGGTGACCAAGACCAATCTCATCGACCGCTTTGTCACGCCGACCCTGAATCGTTTGAAGGGCTCGGAGAAGGAGGCGATGGCGCGGTTGGCGGAGCGCTTGGCGGCGACCCTTTCCGCGACGACGACCTCCTTGATCCACCTGCATGGATTGTCCGGCGAGGCGGCCCGGAAGATCGAGGGCCGGGTGGAGGATGATTTTGCCTTCAACCGGCCGGTGGACCGCAGCGTGGCGGGGACGATCGGCGGCTTTGTCGCGGGCGCCGCCAGCGGATTGACGGCGGACCTGCTGGCGGGCGGGATGACCTTTGGCGGCGGGGCGTTGGTTGGGGGCGTGGTCGGCGCGGCGGGGGGGACACTGGCCGCGCACGGCTACAATCTGGTCAAGGGCGATCAGCAGCCCAGGGTGCGTTGGTCGCCGGAGTTTCTGCAGCGCGCCCTGGAGGCGCTGATCCTTCGGTATCTGGCGGTGGCGCACTTCGGTCGCGGCCGTGGGAACTACAGCGAGAGCGAATCACCGGCGCAGTGGAAGGCGGAGGTCGGCGAGATCGTGGAAGTGATGCGCGAGCGTCTGGCCAGGCTGCAGCCCAGCGGCGTCAAGGGCGATCGCGATCCCCGGCCCATGGCGCAGTTCGAGAAGTCGGTGTTGGAGGCCCTGATCGCCGCGTTGATCAAGCTTTACCCCGATGCCGAGGAAATGCTGCTGGATCTGAAAGCCGGGGCGTTGGAGGCGTGAGAATGAGAATCGTGATTCTTCTCGGCGTGGTTGCGCTGTTGGTGGCCTGTCAGTCGAGCACGAGCCGTTTCGATCCACGATCGGTGAAACACCGCCAATCGTTCGATGCTGTTGCTGAACTGTATCCCGACGGACGGTTGGGATGAACAAAACTCAGGTTTCCGGCGCCGGGGCCGAGTGAGGCCGAGAAGCGACAGCATGCGTTTTATTTGTACAATCTGGACGGGGGACGCATCGCGTTGAGATTCAATTACGACAAGGAGGACATTGGCTTCTTTCGGCGGAAACGGAGCGAACTGTAAGCTGGGTGGGGCGACGGTGGCGACAGGCGGGAAGGAGTCCGAGAACACGGAGAGATCGCGGTCGACAGCGAGCACTCCACGGTTTCTCACTGCGCTGACTTGCTTTGCGAGGCCGGCGGTTTGCTGGGCGTTTCGAGCGCTTCCTGGCATTTCAGAAACTCTTCGATGAGCTTGATGTGCATCAGGTCTTTGTCTCTTCCGACCGCCGCTTTGCTCCGGCAGATTCGATCCAAGGGGAGAACGGGAATAGAACGGCCGTGGAATTGGAGCATGACAGCGCGTTTGCGCTCCGTTTTGAAAGCGGGCAAACCGGTGACCTCGTAGACAAAATTCACAGGTAAACCGTCTTCCAGGTAAACAACCGTCTTTGCCGCCATCGTGGCTCCTTGCGCCACCGCGATGTTGACCGGACGCATGTATTGGCGCGGGGACAGTCCGACCCAGATATCCACGTCCAATGTTTGACCAGCGACGCCTTGTACGACAGCCGCCGACATGCCGATCAGCATGAACGGGATTCTGTCTTCTTCAAGGGCTTCCAATAACCGAGCGATCGGTTGTGG
This sequence comes from Verrucomicrobiales bacterium, assembly GCA_038126035.1. Classification (GTDB taxonomy): domain Bacteria; phylum Verrucomicrobiota; class Verrucomicrobiia; order Limisphaerales; family JAYPEY01; genus JAYPEY01. Next base: position 11,463 of record JAYPEY010000091.1, read on the forward strand.
TTTGCGAGCAGTTCCCATCGTTCTTCCGGCGTTGCAGCCAACCCCAGTGCGTGCACCGATTTCTCCTCGACCGACAAGCCAGCAACCAGCGGGCTGCCTTCCAATCGACGCAGCATGTCCGCGGCCCTGACGGGCAATGGAAGTTCCGGTGATTGAGGAGCGCGATTCATTGGTGTGGAACTTACAGCGCCGCCGCAAGCAAGTCAGGCGTTCATTTGTGCGCGGTGAAATCGGACGGTCTTTTGAAATGGCGTCCGAGGCTTGGGTATTTCTGGGATGGAATCTAAAGTCAGGCATGAAGTATTTGAGGATTCGTGGTTGCGGAAGATTGTTGGCGTTGGTCGTCGGCGCCGTTTGTTGTTTTTTGACTGTTGCTGCGTGGGGCGTCTCCAAGCCCCACGTCATCTTCATTCTCGCCGATGATCTGGGCTACGGCGATCTGGGTTGTTACGGCTGTGAGGACATTCGGACGCCGAACCTGGATCGCCTCGCGAAGGAGGGGACGCGTTTCACCGAGTTCTACGCCAACGCGGCCATCTGTTCGCCAACGCGCGCCGCCTTCCTGACGGGGCGATATCAGCAGCGCATCGACTTGGAAGACGCGCTTTACTACCAGGAGATGGGGCGCGGGTTGCCGCTTGCAGGGAAGACCCTGGCGGACGATCTGAAGGAGGTCGGCTACGCCACGGCCCTCGCCGGGAAGTGGCATCTCGGCTACGACCAAGGCCGACGTCCGAATCAACAGGGCTTCGACCATTTTTTCGGTCTGCTCGGCGGGAACCATCATTACTTCAAGCATATGGACCGCATCGGCGTTCCGGATCTGTTTGAAAACGAGAAGCCGGTCGAGCGCGAAGGCTACTCGACCGATCTGATTTCCGACGCGGCGATCCGCTTTCTGCGAGAACTGACGCCGACCAAGCCGACCTTTCTCTTCCTTTCCTACAACGCCCCGCACTTTCCGTTCCAAGGCCCGGAGGACGAGGACAAGCCGGTGGAACCGAAGAAAAAGAACTGGCAGCAGGGCGATCGCGGGACTTATGTCGCCATGGTGGAGAGCATGGACGCCGGCATAGGGCGGGTGTTGGCGGAGGTGGATCGCTTGGGGATTCGCGACGACACGTTGGTCGTCTTCACTTCAGACAACGGCGGTGATGTGCATTCGCGCAATGCGCCCATGCGCGACCACAAAGGCTCGCTCTGGGAGGGCGGAGTCCGCGTTCCCTGTATCGCCCGTTGGCCGAAGGGGATGTTGGACGATTGGAAGGGGAAGGATTGTGGCGACGCCTGGATCACCATGGACTGGACGGCCACGATCCGTCACCTGGCCGGAATCTATCCGCCGGAAGGCGCGCAGGACGGACTGAGCCTTTGGACCCAGTTGAGTCCGCGGGCGCCGCCGATGAATCGTGATCTGTTCTGGCGGCGCATCCGTGGTCCGGTTCGGAAGAAGACGCCGGAAGGCAGGGCGGTTCGACGCGGGAAATGGAAACTGGTGGAACTGGCCGACGGCGAGCGCTTCCTCGCCGATCTGGACAAGGACGTAGGCGAGACGCGGAACCTGATTGAGGAGAACCCGCGGATCGCGCGGGAACTTAAGGAAGCCCTGGACGCCTGGGAAAAGCGGTTGCCCCGGTGGTATGACAAATGACGCGCCGAAGGTTCATGCAGTCCGCCATGATGTTGGCGGCGAGTCCCGCGTGGGCGGCTGACAAGGCTCAGCGCGTTTCCACGCGTGAAACGGCCAGCGCGAAACGCCGCCGCGCCCGACGCGCATTGGAGTCCCTCGGCGCGCGCTGCGTCGCGGATTCAAACACGGAGCGCGTCACCGAAATCTCCCTGAACGACAACAGCCGCGTGCGCGACGAGGATCTGAAGCACATCGCCCATTTCTCCCGCCTGACCGATCTTTCGCTGGAAGGGACGAAGATAAGCGATGCGGGAATGAAACATCTGACCGGACTGAACCGATTGGAATGGCTGAATCTGTATCGAACGCGAGTGGGCGATTCAGGCGTCGGCCATCTTTCGAAGTTGGAATCCCTGGAGTATCTGCCGATTGGAAAGACTCGGGTCACGGACATCGGTCTGAAGGAGATCGGGAGGATGAAGCGCCTGGTCTATCTGGGGCTTCGCGGAAATGCCATCACGGACGCCGGGTTGGCGCATTTGAAGGACCTGCAGAGTCTCACCGGTCTGCATCTGGGCGAAACCGGGATCACGGACGCGGGACTGCGGCATTTGGTTGAATTAAAGAAACTACAAAAGCTCTGGCTGCACGACACGAAGGTCACCGACGCCTCAGTGGAGGCGTTGAAGAAGCTTCCCAAACTACAGCAACTCGTGGTCTACAACACGAAGTTCTCCGGGAAGGGCTATCGCGAACTTAACGCCGCCCGGCCGGGGATGCTGATTCTGTACAGGGCGGAGTAGGATCGCATCGAGTAGTTGCGGACGTGAGCCCGCTCTGATCGAAAAGCGCTGCTGCAAGCCCGGTTTGAGCGCGCCTTGTCCGTGAATCATTCGTTCGGAGCGCCGAGCATTGCTCGGCATTGGCTTTCGATCTACGCCCAGGCCGAGCGATGCTCGGCGTTCCGGTTGCTGCCAGGTTCACCTGCGACCGCCCTGCTTGGCCAGTCGAAGCAGGCGCATGCGGCGTTTGTTGATGAGCATGTTGATATCCACGGCCAGGTAACCGAGTTGCGCGCCGAGGCGGGCGAGGGCGGATTCTTCTGCGGGGTCGACCTTGCCGTCCGCCAGGGCGACGTCAGCCATGAGTTCGAGCCAGGCCCTGCCGGATTCGCGGTTCGGCGGGGCAGGGGCGTCGAGTTCGCCCTGCAGCGCGGTCTGGATGAGGCCGTCGATGGTGTGTTCCGGGATGTTCGCCTTGTGGGCGATCTCCATGACGGCGGCCTTTTCGTCGCCGTGGAAAACGCCGTCGGCGGCGAGGGTGTTGATCATCCAGGCAAGTGCGTCGGTCGGACTGCCGGCGACCGGTTCCGCCGAGGCGCGGCCGGAGACGGGCCGCGGGATAGGCAGATTCGACGCGGCGGAGCGCGTGATGCCGACAGGCGGTTGAATGACCCGGTTGAGACGGGACAGCCAGGTCTGAGCCGAGGGGGCGTTGAGGAAGGCGGCCTCGGTCAGGATCCAGTCGTGGTCGCCGGTGTTGAGGACTGCGCCGCAGTACTCACAGGAATGCGAGGCCAGGGCGCTTTCCGGTGCGCCGCAGCCGGGGCAGTGAGCGGAATTGATCGCGCGCCCGGCGTCGGATTGAACGCCATTCCTGCGGGACAGCACGTAGAGGCTGCGGAAGCGCCGCCAGCCGCCCATGTCCGTCACGACGCCATCGCGCGAGACGCCCTGTGTCGTGGCGGACCAGCGGATCTCGACGAGGGCGTGGTCGAAGTTCTCATCGGCGACCATGCCAAGCAGGTCGACCGAACCGACGGAGCAACCTCCGAGGTAGTTGCGGCTGTCGTTGGCCGCGGCGCGTTGGTATTCGGCGGCGTAGGAGTTGCACAATTCATCGGTCGCCATCTTGAGGATGGGTTTCACGTCGCCGATGCGGTCAGCCATGGCCTTGCGCCAGAAGATGACGGAGGCGCGATCCTCGATGTGCTGGATGTTGAAGGCGGGGTCGCGGTATTCGCGGAACAATCGGGCCGAATGATCGCCGGCATGCGCGCCGCGTTTCCATTCGCAGGACTGGGTGATCTCTGACAGGACCCAGTCGTGGTCGCCGCTGCGGAGCAGCGCCTGACAGGATTCGCAGCGTCCGGTCCGGTTCATCGCGATGGAGGCGCCGCAGTTGGGGCAGTTGCCTTCGATGAGGCCGGGCTTTCCGGCGACGGTCTGCGCGCCGGTCCGCCGGACGAAGGACCAGAACTCGGTGAATGCGTGACGGGACTTGTCGCCGCTGACGTGTCTGCCGGTGTCGATGGAGACCCTGTAGTCGATCGTGGTGGCCATGACCTTGACGGTCAGAATGTCGAAAATCCCGGAAGACGCCGCTTCGGCGAATTCGACGCGTTCGACGATGAGGCCCTCCATGTGGTCGCGGTAGCCCATGTCGCGCTGTTCCTGGATCTGGAGGGTGAAGCGCTCAAACACGCCGTCCGAGACGAATGCCCGAACGGTTTCCATCTTCTGCCGGGACCAGGCGTCCTGGATCTGATGAAAGGCTCTTGTGAAGCGCTTGATGAACGCCTGTGGTTCGAACTGCGGATCGGACATCTGCAGCGTGGTTACAGCCAGCTGTTCGTCCGCCGGGCTGACCCGGGAACTGTTCAGCAACGAATAGTCCGAAACATCGACAGAAAAATTTTGTCTCCGTTGCTGCTTGTTATGCGCCTCGATCGCCGCCCCAACGATGAAGATGCCCACCAGCATCAGGAACACGACCGGGTGCATCTCGCCGTCGCCTGTGCCGACATGGATGCTGCCCCCGCCGCCGAATCCCCCGCCGCCGCCAAGACCGCCCCCGCCGCCGCCGAAACCGCCTCCTCCGCCACCGTAACCGCCGCCGCCGCCAGCGCGGGCCCAGAGATCAATCGGCATCGACAACAAAGCCAACGCCAGCAGCCACAGGGCGACCGCTCTCAGTCGCGGCGGGTTGGATGCGGCGTGCTTCATGGCGGCGGAACGCGTTGTAGGATGGAGGCAAGAAACAAGGCCGCCGAAACGGTGGCGCAGGCGGCGATCACGGCGACGGCGACATTGCCGTTCATTTCCACTTCGTCCTCGTAGCTGGTCTTGGGGAAGAGGAGTCGCAGGACGAGGGTGTTGACCGACACCAACAAGGAGGCGGCCATCAGGGCGAGAAAGGCGCTGATGGCCAGTTCCGCGCCGAGAGCTCCCTTGCCGGAGTGGAGTAACGCGGATCGCAGGACGACGCCCATGCCGATGAGAAACCCGCCGAAGCCGATTCCGACCGCGGTGTTGTCGTCATATTCAATCAGGCGATGCACGTCGTAGCGCATGATCCCGCGGTAGGCGATGCAGGCGATGACGAGGATGATCTGGGCGACGAGCCAGAACAGGACGGTGTCCCGGAGTCCATGGAGGAAGTCCCTGCTGTAGCCGGTCATGGCGCCATTGAGGATGACGCCGCAGGCGATGGACGAGCCCGCCACGCAGAAGCCCACGCCCAGATTGCGATCCTCGCCGATCTCCTTGTCGATCTTGAATGAATGCAGGATGAAGCGGTCGTTGATCAGGATGCTGACGCGCAGCAGCGCCACCACCAACACGCCTTCGATCAAAAGCCTGCCAATGGCTTCGAGCTCGACATTCCCGCGTCCGCCAAAGAACGTTCCCGAAAGGGCCAGTCCCGCGCCGAGGAGAAATCCGCCGAAGGCGACGGCGTAGGCCGGATTGGGATTTTCGAACAGTTCGGAGCCGGGATTGAAGGATGTGGAGTGAACAAGAACGAGGCGCGCCAGCGCGAGCGCGGTCACGGCGGCGAGAAAAAGCGGAATGCCCTGCCCGATGTGGTGGAGGATCTGCTTGGCGGTGTCCCAGTCCATTGGCGTGACGGCGGGCCTGGTTGAGGCCTGCGTGAATCGGCGTGGAGTCTGCCGGTTGCCCGCCTCTTTGCTCAACTCCAATTTATTCGGGATTTTACCATTGTCGCAACGGGGCGCCGCCGCAAGAATCGGCATCGCAGTTTTCAGCATTCATCGACGCAAACCCACTCAAACGAAAGGAATTCAATGGGACTCTGGGACAAGCTCAAGACGGAGTTGATCGACATCATCGAATGGATCGATCCGAATCCCAAAACGATGGTCTATCGTTTTCAGCGCCACGGGAACGAAATCAAGAACGGCGCCAAACTGATCGTCCGCGAAAGTCAGGCCGCGGTCTTTGTCAATGAGGGGCAGATTGCCGATGTCTTCACTGCCGACATGGCGGGGACCTACGAACTCCGGACGCAAAACCTCCCGATTCTCTCGACGCTGAAGGGGTGGAAACATGGTTTCGAAAGTCCCTTCAAGGCGGAGGTTTATTTCCTCAACATGCGGCAGTTCACGAATCTGAAGTGGGGGACCAAGAACCCCATCATGCTGCGTGACGCCGAGTTCGGGCCGGTTCGTCTGCGCGCATTCGGATCCTACACCATCCGGGTCGCCGACCCTGCCAAGTTCATCAAGGAGATCGTTGGAACAGACGGTCATTTCACGACCGACGAGGTGACCGATCAACTGCGCAACATGATCATCACCCGCTTCACCGACATCCTCGGCGAAAGCAAGATCCCGGCGCTGGATCTGGCGGCGAACTACAATGAGTTCGGGGAATTCGTTTCGGACAAGATCAAGACCGAATTCGAGGAATACGGCCTCGCCGCTCCCAAGCTGCTGGTCGAAAACATCTCGTTGCCCCCCGCGGTGGAGGAGGCGTTGGACAAGCGTTCCACGATGGGGGTGCTCGGGGATCTCAACAAATACACGCAGTATCAGACGGCCGAGGCGATCACCAAGGCTGCTGAGAATCCCAGCTCCGGGGGCATGGCCGGGGGGGGCATGGGCCTGGGAATGGGGTTTGCGATGGCCAACCAGATGGGGAACGCGATGGGGCAGGGGATGATGGGCGGTCAGGCCCAACCCCAGCCTGCCGCGCCGCCGCCGCCTCCTCCGCCCGCCGCGTTTCACATCGCCGTCAACGGTCAGACAACCGGCCCTTACGATCTGGGCGCGTTGACCCAGCAGGCGCAGTCCGGGGCCTTCACCCGGGAGACCATGGTCTGGAGGGCCGGCATGGCCGGTTGGACCGCCGCCGGGCAGGTGCCGGAACTGGCTGCTGTGTTTGGCCCCCCGCCGCCTCCGCCTCCTCCTCCCCCGCCGCCGGGAGCTTGATATGGGGGCGCGGAATTGATTCCGCTTCAGCTTTCGAGTGAATGTAGCTGGGGTGGACCACAATGGCGTTGTGCGTGGCCGGGTTCAAGCAATACGAATTCCGCGCTCCATTCGGCCTGGCGACGGTCCATCCATTGAATCGCGGACAATACGACAAGCCAGCAGAGACATGAGCGATCACGCCCCCCCACCGCCGTTGCCCGAAGACGATTCCAGCGCGGGCCAGAAGACCGTCGCCTGCAAACAGTGCGGTGCCGAATTGAAATTTGCGCCCGGAGTCTCGCAGTTGAAGTGCCCCTACTGCGAGCACGAGATGCGGATCGAGATCGATCAGGCGGAACTCCACAAGGCCCACGAGGAACAGGACTTTCACGCCGCGGTTTCCAGGCTGCTGGACGAGCACAGCGCGGACACGGTCGAGGTGCACACGGTCAAGTGCGGGACCTGCGCGGCTGAGACGACGCTCGATCCCAATGTTGACGCCGATGAATGCCCCTACTGTGGTTCCTCGATCCAGCGGGGCGGCGAGGCGACGAAGAAAGTGATCCAACCGCAGGCGCTGTTGCCGTTCAAGGTGGAGAGACAGACTGCGCGCGGCCAGTTCAAGGAATGGATCAACAGCCGTTGGTTTGCGCCGAACGCCTTGAAGAAATACGCGCGCATCGACACCAAGTTGCAGGGCGTTTACGTGCCGCATTGGACCTACGATTCCGACACCACCACCGACTACACCGGCCAACGGGGCGAATACTACTACGAGACCCAGCATTACACCGATTCGCAAGGCAATCGCCGGACGCGTCAGGTCCGCAAGACGCGCTGGTATTACGCCAGCGGCCGCGTCTACAATTCCTTCGACGATCTACTGGTTCTGGCCACGGAATCGCTGCCCCGGAAATACGCCGAGAAACTCGAGCCCTGGGACCTTCAAGGCTTGATGCCGTATCAGGAGGAATTTCTCAGCGGCTTCAAGGCGGAGAACTACTCGGTGGATCTGGCGACGGGCTTCCAGACGGCCCGTAACATGATGGAACCGACGGTCAACCGGACCATCTGTCGCGACATCGGCGGCGACACGCAGCGCATCAGCAGCAAGGACGTCCACTACGACAAGATCACCTTCAAGCACGTGTTGCTGCCGGTCTGGGTGAGCGCCTTCCGTTACAACAACAAGGTGTTTCGCTTTCTGGTCAACGCGCGCACCGGCGAGGTCCAGGGCGAGCGGCCGTGGAGTTGGCTGAAGATCACGTTCGCCGTCCTGTGCGGAATCGCGTTGGTGGCGTTGATCGTGTTTCTGGCGCAGCAGAAGTAGGCTGTTCCCTGGTTCCTGGGAGCCGATCGTGATGCTCGCGCTCCATTCGAGGTTCACGACATGAGCAAGTCATCCGACCATTGTCCCGCCTGCGGCGCATTCATGGCGTTTTCACCGGTGGCCGGGGTGAAGTTGTGTCCCGCTTGCAAGGATGACGGAACGGGCGAGAAGGAGAAGAGCGTCGCCTGCGGGGAGTGCGGCGCGGAACTCAAGTTCGAGGCCGGCGATTCCCGGTTGAAGTGCCCCTACTGCAGTCACGAAACGGATATCGCACTCGGCGAACTTGGCGGATGGAGCGCCAACCGGGAAAATGATTTTCATGCCGGCGTCTCAAAGATGTTGAAGGCGCACGACCCGGACATGATCGAGGTCCACACGGTCAAGTGCGGGACCTGCGCCGCCGAGACGACCCTTGATGTCGAAGTGGATACGGACGAGTGTCCTTACTGCGGCGCGACGCTGCATCGGCGGGATCAGGCAACGCGCAAGGTCATCCGGGCCCAGGCCGTGCTGCCCTTCAAGGTGAAGCGCGAGGAGGCGCGCGAGAAGTTCTTCGAATGGGTCCGGGGGCTGCCGGATTCGTCGGACGATCTCCGGGAACACGCCCGTATCGAAGCGGCGGTTGGAGGCGTCTACCTGCCTTTCTGGACCTACGACGTCGATATGGTCACCTTCTACGACGGCAAGCGGGGCGATGTTTCGATAGATGGCGGCAGGCGGAGTGTGGAATGGCGCTCCGTGTGCGGCAGCGTTCAGAACTCCTTCGATGATTTTCTCCTCCCGGCGTCGGAGTCGCTTCCGCGGGATCTGCTCGAAGAACTGGAGCCGTGGGATCTGGCTGGGCTCATGCCGTATCAGGAGGAGTTTCTCAGTGGATATCGTGTCGAGAACTATTCGGTGGATCTGGCGACGGGGTTTCAATTGGCGAGGGAGGCGCTGGATGCGGTGATCGACCGCGGGATTCGCGAGGATATCGGTGGAGAAATCCAGAAGATCACCGGGAAAGAGATCCGTTATTCGCGGATCACCTACAAGCACGTGCTGCTCCCGGTCTGGGTGAGCGCGTTTCGGTATCAGAATCAGCTGTACAGGTTCCTGGTCAACGCGCGCACGGGCGAGGTGCAGGGGGAGCGGCCGGAGGGGGGCAGGGTGAACTGGGGGCTTGTCGCGGCGGGCGTCGCATTGCTGGCGGCGGCGTTGTTTCTTGCGCTTCGGGAGTAGAGGCAGTAAGGAGCGCCGAGCATTGCTCGGCATGGGCGCCCGGCCCGCAAATTCATGCCGAGCAATGCTCGGCGCTCCGCGCGAAGATGGCTGTCATCGCCGCTGAAAACTACAGCTTTCGCCGGATCTTGTTGAAGCCCGTCGCCATCTTGAAGCCGAGCAGCAGGCTGAATCCCCAGACCACGAATTCCATGCTGCCGGGCAGGAAATATGTTTCCACAAGCATCCAGACGTAGACGATGAAGCGCGGGCGGACCAGCCAGGGGTAGGGGATCTCCATGGCGTTACGGACCATCGCAAAGAACACCACCATCGCGTAGGTGAAGACATAAAAACCGGCGCAGATTCCGCTGATGATCCCGGCCTGCATCAGGGTGAACGTGGTCACGGTCACCACGAGTTGGTCGCAGAAGGAATCGAGGAAGGAGCCTTTGCGCGACGCGCTTCCCAGATGACGCGCGAGCGGGCCGTCCAGGCCGTCGAGCAGTACGTGAAGCGCCAGGGCGGCGAAGGCGGCGGACGGCGACCAGAAGTAGAGCGGGTGGAAAAACAGTCCCGCCACCAATGCAAACAACGTGATGTGGTCCGGCTGGACCTGCCATTGAGCCAGGGGGCGCATCACGGGCGCCAAAGCTCGTTGGCGGATTCGCTGCCCCAGTTCCATCCATCCGCGCTCGCCCGCGGAATAACAGTCGGTCTTTTGATTCATTTGAACGCGGAGTTTTTGAATGCAGAACGCGGAGTGATCAACCATCAGGAAATGTCCGCTTTGAGGATGTCGAAACGGACGCCGTCGATGGGGGCGCCGCAGTTGTGGAATCGGAGACCGTGCCGCTCGTAGCCGTTCATGGCGCGGTGCGTGTGGCCGAAGTAGACATTGCGCACGCCGTCGGCCGGGCCGTGGCCGACCTCGTCGAGGTAGCGGCGCAACCGTCGGGCGACAATGCGGTGCGGGTAGGCGGCGCGGGCGCAGAGGAGATGCAGGCGCGATTTGATGGCGATGTCGTAAAGCGGGGAAAGGCCCGGATGCTTCTGCGGCTTGACGGCGCAGCGATCGCGAAACGCCTGGAGTCGCGCGACGTTCATGCGGAAATTGGCGGCGTCGCCGTGCAGGAACACGCTGCCGCCGATGCGGATGTGAAACGGATGCCAACGGAACGCGGGGGTGTCGGCTCCGATCTGTTCCAGTCGCCTGATGAGCGCCGGGTGGTGGTCGTGATTGCCGAGCAGCAAATGAATCCGACAGTTCGGCGCCGCTTGCAGGAGATCGCGCAGCCATTGCTCGGCGGCCTGCGCGGACGCTTCGACATCGCCGACATGGGACCAGTGGAAATCAAACACATCCCCGGCCAGGACGAATTCATCGGATTTCGCCGCCGCGGCGTGGATCGCCCCGAGATGCCGATCGCCTCTCGAACGGTTCGAAAACAGATGGAGATCCGACACAAAATGACAGATTTTCATGGCAATGGGGATCAACTCACGCGGCGTCGTTCGGAATTGGACAGCGAGCTTTGCGGGTTCGTTCAACATCAGGGGGCATGGTAGCGGAGTGGACGCGGAAGGGGGCATCGATTGCGTGATGAACACTATCGGGGGGCTCGATGGGCGGGGCTTTTCGTTGACGGCGTCGGACAGGGAAACAGAATGGCGCGATGAAGAATTCTCTTGGTTTTCATGCAGCGCTCGCGCTTGGCGGAGTGGCGTTGTTTTGTGGCGCAGGGGCCTCCCTTCAGGCGGCCGACAAGGACGGCAAAGAGTGGAAGGAACTCACGCCGAAGAATGGCCTCACGAAGCAGTGGCGCGCCGGCGGCTCAAAGAATGACGTCGCCGGATGGCTGGAACGCGGCGTGGTGCAGGCGTCGCCGGAGGATCCTCGCGCGTTCGTCTGGAGCAAGGCGGGCCCGGGCGTCATTTTCAATGGCGAGAAGGGCAGGACGAAGAACCTGGTGTCGGTGGCGCAGCATGGTGACATCGAGGCGCACATTGAATTCATGATCCCTGCGCGGTCCAATTCGGGCGTCTACTTCATGGGGCGTTATGAAGTGCAGGTTCTGGACAGTTTTGGAAAGGAGAAGGCGGGCGTGCACGACTGCGGCGCGATCTATGAACGCTGGGATCCGAAACGAGGCAAGGGCCGGGAGGGCTACGAAGGGCATCCGCCGCGGGTGAACGCCAGTCGCAAGCCGGGCGAATGGCAGACCTTCGATGTGATCTTCCGCGCGCCACGGTTTGACAAACAGGGAAACAAGACCAGGAGCGCGGAGTTCGTGAAAGTCGTCCACAACGGAACGGTGATTCACGAGAAAATCAAACTCTCCGGCCCCACGCGCGGCGGAATGTTTGCCGACGAGGCCGCGACCGGTCCGCTCATGCTGCAGGGCGATCATGGCCCCGTCGCCTACCGGAACATCCGGATTCGGTCGTTGGATTGACAGCGTTGACAGCATTGACAGCAATGCTGTCAATGTGTAGTCATGGCGGCGTGAGTACGACGCTGACCATTCGGAATCTGGATGAAGAGGTGAAGCGCAAGCTGCGACTTCGGGCGGCGAGCCATCAGACGTCGATGGAGGCCGAGGCCAGGGCAATCATCGCCCGAGCTGTGAACGAATCGGAGCCCCTCCCTCCGCCGCGCACCGCTGAGGAAATGCGTGAGCGATTGAACACAATCCGAGGGATCTGGAAGAACCGGGGCACGACGGAGGAGCTGATGCGCCTCACCCGTGACGAGGATTGAGCGGGTGGCCGTCCTCATCGATACCAACGTGATTTCGGACGTCATCCACGGAGACGCCGTCTGGGAGGAATGGGCCTGTGAGCGGATGGCCGAGCACGTCGGGGAGATGCTGGTCAATCCGATCATCTACGCCGAGTTGTCCTGCCGGGCCGTCAGCGCCGCCGAATTGGACGACACGCTGGCTGCTCTTGGGTTGCACTTATTCGAGCTTCCTCGGGAAGCCCTCTTCCGCGCGGCTCAGGCTTTTCTCGTTTACCGCGAACGCGGTGGAACGAAGAGTTCTCCTCTGCCGGATTTCTTTATCGGCGCGCACGCCGCCACGCTGGACATTCCCCTGCTGACGCGCGACGTGAACCGCTATCGGACCTACTTCCCGTCTGTGACTCTCATCTGCCCGTGAACCGACGGGACGCGAATCCGACTCGTGCGGATGCCTTTCCCGGATCAGGGACGGCGCTTGCGCGGACGAATGGCCGCTTCTAGATTCTCGTTCATGTCCAAAGAGTTGAACAAGGCGAAGAACAAGAAGGCGAAGGAGGTCTTCGAAGGCCTGTCGCCAAGCTGCAAACGCGCCTACACGGAATGGATCGACGAGGCCAAACGCGAGGAGACGAAACTCAAACGCATCGCCAAGGGCATCGACGCGCTCAAGGACGGCTGGAAACGGCCGTACAGTTGTTGAAGAACTACTTCTTCCCCCGCTGTTGGTATCTGGCCGGGGTGTCGCCGGTTTCGAAGGAGGCGGCGGGGTCCTGCTTGGGGACGTCGTATTTCCTGCGCAGGCGGTTGAGTTCCTTGGTGAGCTTCTTCTGCACCTTGGCGTAGTTCTTGTCGCCGTAGAAGTTCTTGAGTTCCAGCGGGTCGGCCTTGAGGTCGATGAGTTCCCATTCGTTTACGTCCTTTTCGTAGAAGTGGACGAGTTTGTAGCGGCCATCGACGACGCCGTAGTGGCGGCGGACAAGGTGCCAGCCCGGCCATTCGTAGTAGTGGTAGTAGTGTGTCTTGCGCCAGTTCTTGGGCGTGCGGCCATTGAAGATCGGGACGAGGCTCGCGCCCTGCATGTCCTTGGGGATGTCCGCGCCGGCGACGTCGAGGAAGGTCTCGGCGAAGTCGAGCGGGGAGACGATGTCGCTGTTCACTGAGCCGGGCTTGATGACGCCGGGCCAGCGGACGAGAAGCGGGGTGCGGAGGGATTCTTCGTAGATCCAACGCTTGTCGAACCAGCCATGCTCGCCGAGGTAGAAGCCCTGGTCAGAGGTGTAGATGACGATGGTGTTTTTCGCGAGGCCGGACTCGTCGAGGTAGTCGAGCAGTTCGCCGACGGCATCATCCACGGAATCGATGCAGCGGAGGTAGTCCTTGAGGTAACGCTGGAACTTCCAGCTGACGAGCGCCTTGCCGGTGAGCTTCGCTTCCTCGAAGGCCTTGTTCTTGGGGCCGTAGGCGGCGTCCCAGACCTTCTTTTGTTCGGGCGTGAGGCCGCGTTGGGGGACGAGTTTGAGATCGTTCGGCGTCAGGTCGCGGTCGATCTGCATTTCCTGGGTCTGGCGGGCCTTGACGCCCTTGGAGTAGTCCTCGAACAGCGTGGGCGGTTCGGGAAAGGTGATGTCGTCATATTTGTTCAGATACTTGGGCCCGGGCTGCCAGTTGCGGTGGGGCGCCTTGTGCTGGGTCATGAGCATGAAGGGCTTGCTCTTGTCGCGCGTGTCGCGGAGCCACTTGAGCGTGAGGTTGCTGATGATGTCGGTGGTGTA
>JAYPEY010000092.1:0-25155 GCA_038126035.1 Verrucomicrobiales bacterium
CATCTTTGGGCGGGGCTGGGTTGTCTCCAGCGTTGCTCCTCAGTCACGTATCGCAACGGATAGGCTCCTTCGTTGCGCCTTGGAGCCAACCCCGCCGCGCTCCAAATCTGTGCCGCTCCCTTTTTTCAGACAGGCTCTAAGGGAATCCCCTAGCCCCTGAATCATGGACTGCCTGATTCACAATACTGATCCTGGGCATAAACTGGGATCATGGAAGTGAACCCTGTCATCCATGCTCAAGAGAGCCCCTCCCGACTTCAACCGCCCAAAACCTGCCGCTCGACCACCCGGACGCCGACCGCTCCGGCCGATCGGCATGCCGCCCGGGCGGGTGAGATGTCGCGGCTGTTGCAGCGGATCCTGGATCAGAAGACCACGGGCACGCCGCGCCACTGGGGCATCAACGAATAGCACCGGCCAACGACGGTTTCAGCGCTGAATTGGAATGAATGGACGCAGAGCTTTGCGCCTCGATGAACGAAAAAACCCATTCCGAAAACGGGACAGAATTGCTCCGCACGCTGCGGGAGAAGATACATCTGGATCCCCGGGAAGTCTCGGAGTGCGCCTACGCGGTATGGGAATCGTGCGGCCGACCGCAGGGGCAGGACCAGGCGCACTGGTTCCAGGCGGAGGCCCAACTTCTCTTTGACGCGGCGCAGGACCGGGGGCTGCTTGAATCTGCGGGCAGGGAGGAACGAACCACGACTTCCCACCCCCGCGGAAAACAGCGTTCCTCGGCCGCGCGCCCAAGAAAAACAGCGCGCAAACGAACGCCCAAAGACACCGCCCGTTGACGCAGTGGATCGGGCTGCGCGCTTGCGTTCCGAATTCAAAACCGGACAATCCGAGCATGTCCGAATCTCACCGTCGGTTGCGCAGCGAATCCTGGTTCAACGATCCCGCCGATCCGGGAATGACCGCCATCTATGTCGAGCGGTACATGAACTGCGGTTTCACCCGCGACGAACTCCAGTCCGGCAAACCGATCATCGGCATTGCGCAGACCGGCAGCGACCTCACCCCCTGCAACCGCGTTCATCTGGAACTGGCGGAACGCGTCAAGGCCGGCGTGCGCGACGCGGGCGGCGTCCCCTTCGTCTTCCCCGTGCATCCCATCCAGGAAAGCTGCCGCCGCCCCACCGCGGCCCTCGATCGAAACCTCGCCTATCTTGGTCTGGTTGAAATCCTGCACGGATACCCGATCGACGGCGTCGTCCTGACGACCGGTTGCGACAAGACCACCCCGGCCTGCCTCATGGCGGCGGCCACGTCGAACCTCCCGTCCATCATCCTGTCCGGCGGCCCCATGCTGGACGGCTGGCACAACGGCGAACTCGCCGGCTCCGGCGTCACCGTCTGGGAGGCCCGCAAGCGCCACGCGGCCGGCGAAATCGATTACGAGGAGTTCATGGATTCGGTCGCCGACTCCTCGCCCAGCATCGGCTACTGCAACACCATGGGCACGGCGTCGTCGATGAATACATTGGCCGAAGCGCTCGGCATGTCGCTGCCCGGCTGCGCCAGCATCCCCGCCGCCTATCGCGAACGCCCGCAGATGGCATACGCCACCGGACGCCGAATCGTCGGCATGGTCGAGGAGGGGCTGACGCCGTCGAAGATCATGACGCGACAGGCCTTTGAAAACGCCATTGTCGTCAACACCGCCATCGGCGGCTCCACCAACTGCCCTCCCCACCTCACCGCCGTGGCGCGACACGTGGGCGTCGAATTATCCCTGCAGGACTGGCAGGACCTCGGCTACGACGTCCCGCTCCTGGTCAACTGCCAACCCGCCGGCAAATACCTGTGCGAGGCCTTCCACCGCGCCGGCGGCGCCCCGGCGGTCTTCAGCGAACTCATCCGAGCCAACCGCATTCACACCGGGGCCGTCACCGTCTCCGGCAGCTCCATCGGCGAAAACTACGCCGACGCGAGGAATCTGAATCACGACGTCATCCGCCCCTACGACAAACCGCTGCAGGACAAGGCCGGATTCCTCGTCCTGTCGGGCAACCTGTTCGACGGCGCCCTGATCAAGACCTGCGTGATCGACGACGACTTCCGCGGCCGCTTCCTCAGCGAACCGGGCAATGAGAACCGCTTCGAGGGCCGGGCCATCGTCTTCGAAGGGCGCGAGGATTACTACGAGCGCATCAACGACCCCGCGCTCAACATCGACGAGACCTGCCTCCTGGTCATCCGCGGCTGCGGGCCCGTCGGCTATCCCGGCTCCGCTGAGGTCGTGAACATGCTCCCGCCCGAGCGACTGATCCGCGACGGCGTGGCCTCCCTGCCCTGCATCGGCGATGGTCGTCAAAGCGGCACCTGCGCCACCCCCACCATTCTCAATGCGGCCCCCGAATCCGCCGTCGGCGGCAACCTGGCCCTGCTTCAGACCGGCGACGCCATCCGCGTCGATCTCAACGCCTGCCGCGTGGACGTCCTGCTCCCCGACAACGAACTCGCCCGGCGGCGAGAGAATTACACACCGCCGACGCTCGAGCATCAAACGCCCTGGCAGGAACTCTATCGCGGCTGCGTCGGACAGCTGAACACCGGCGCCTGCCTGGAACCGGCCACCAAGTACCGGGACACCTGCGCCAAGCCGCCCAGGCACAATCATTGAAGGACGCAGCCGCCCCGTCCTCCAGCGCTTTTCACGTGAAATAACGCGGTTCTCAGGATATGACTTCAATCAATGGACAAGCCCCGGATAGTCGTTCTCGACGGATACACCCTGAATCCCGGCGACCTGAGCTGGGACGCCCTGCGCGAACTCGGCGACTGCGAGATCCACGACCGCACGCCGCCTGAACGCGTCATCGAGCGCGCCGCCGGCAAGGAGATTGTCCTGACCAACAAGTCGCTCATTCCCCGCGAAGCCATCACGGCGCTGCCCGCCATGAAATACATCGGCGTGCTGGCGACCGGCTTCAACGTCGTGGATGTCGAGGCCGCCCGGGAGCGAGGCGTCCCGGTCGCCAACGCCGCAGGCTACAGCACGGCCTCGGTCGCCCAGATGACCATCGCCTTGATGCTTGAACTCACCCAGAACGTCGGACTTCATTCCGCCGCCGCACGCTCCGGCAAATGGACCGAATGCCCCGACTTCTGCTTCTGGGAAAAACCGATGTACGAACTCGCCGGCAGGACCTTCGGCGCGATCGGCCACGGACAGATCGGTCAGGCGACCATCAAACTCGCGCAGGCCTTCGGTATGCGGATCCTCGTCCACACCCGCACGGTCCCGGAGAGCGCCCCCGAGGGCGTCCGCTTCGTCTCGTTGGAAGACCTTCTCCGCGAGAGCGACGTGGTCAGCCTGCACTGCCCGTTGAATGACAAGAACCTCCGCTTCATCAACGCGCCGGGCCTCGCGCTGATGAAGCCCACCGCCTTCCTGATCAACACCTCGCGAGGCCCGTTGATCAACGAGCAGGCCCTGGCCGACGCGCTGAACTCCGGGACCATCGCCGGCGCCGCCGTCGATGTCCTCTCCGTCGAACCGCCAACGCCCGACAACCCGCTGTTGTCCGCGAAGAACTGCATCGTCACCCCGCACATCGCCTGGGCCACGCGCGCGTCGCGCTCGCGCCTGATGGATATTGCCATCGACAACGTCAGGGCATTTCTGGCCGGCAAGCCGACGAACGTGGTGAATTGACACCAGTTTGATGGACGCCTCCCCCACATCGCGGATCAACCGCTGGATGGTGATCGTCCCGGTCGCCTTGATCGTGGGTTCCATCGCCATCTGGCATCTCACCAAGGAACGACTACCCGGGACCATCCGCATCGCCACGGCCAAACAGGGCGGCCTTTATCACGAATTCGGCGAAGCCTTGGCAACGTCGCTGTCCCGCAGAACCGGTGTCCGTGTCGAAGTCGTCCCCACGGACGGCTCCGTGCAGAACCGGGAACTCCTCCTCAACAACCGGGCCGACATCGCCATCATCCAGGGCGGTTCCGCGCCGATCGATCAACTCTCGGTCATCGCGCCGCTCTATCCCGAGGTGGTGCACGTGGTGGCCCGACGAGGCGAGGGATCCAGGATCGTGGATCTGGCGGACAAGCGCGTCATTCTCGGGCCCAAAGGATCCGGCATGCGCAAGAGCGCCGAGCGCATTCTCGAGCATTACGCGCTGACGGAATCGATCACGGACGAGTCCGGGGACTACTTCGGCAGCCTGCCGGGAAACCCTGAAATCAAGGGGGCGATCGTCACGACCGGCTTCATGAACCGCGATCTGCAGGACGTCCTTGCAGCCGGTGAACATCACCTGATGCCGCTCGACGCCGACGCCATTGACGTCAAGAACGCCTACTTCCGCGCCACGGAAATTCCCCGCGGGCTCCACCGGGAGAATCCCCCCGTGCCGGCTTCGTCCGTTCCCACGGTCGCAACCACCGCCCTGCTCGTCGTGCGCGAGGATGCATCCGAATTGCTGGTCAACGCCGCGCTGCCCGCCATCTACAACGAAGGGCTGGGCCTGCAGTTCGCCACCCTGATCTCCCCGCGCGACGCGATCGACGCGACGCCCGTCCCGCTGCACCGCTCCGCCCGCAGCTTCTTCAATCCACCGGACCAGATCGCCCGCGTCACCGCGGTCATGGAATCCCTGGCCGCCTTCAAGGAGCTGAGCGTCGCGCTGGTCGCCGGCATCTATCTCCTCTGGACCCGTTACCGGAGGATCCAGGAACGCGCGCAGGAACAGGCCATTCAGATCCAGAAGGACCGCCTGGACGAATACCTGGAAAGGACCCTGACAATCGAACGCGCCCAGATGGATTCAGAGGACGGGGACGAACTGCAAAAATTCCTGGATCAGGTGACCGAGATCAAGCTGGAGGCTCTCTCCGAACTCACGCATGAGAATCTGCGTAGCGACCAGTCCTTTGCCATCTTCATCCTCCAGTGCGGAAATCTGATCTCCAAGATCCAGATGAAGATCGCCAACTGCGCGCTGAAGAATTCCAACGGCTCACCCTGAACCGCCGTCCGCGAATTTCCGCAGCAACCGGTTCGCCTTTTCGACCGAGAACTCATCGCCCTCGTCCTGCGCCTCGGCCCGACCGTCCCGGACGAACGCCTCCGCCTGCTCGGTCTGGCCCAGTTCGTGCAGCGTCGCGCCCAGCGAAATCAGGATGCTCTGCGTCGGCTCCCAAAGCTCCTTCGCCTCCTCCAACGCCTGACGATAAAGCTCAGCCGCCTTGGCGCGATCCTTCATGAAATCCGCCAACGCCTCCGTCAGCCAGGGATGCCAATACCCCGCCCTGCGCTGTTCGTCATGAAATTCCTCCAGTTTCCGACGCGCCGCGTCACTCTGCGCGCCCGACGACTCACAGATCCAGCGCGTCAATTCCTCCAACCTCGGATGAATCTCCTCGAAGTAGTGCAGCTCTCTTTCTTCGGGAGTCATTTTCAGATCGTCTACAGCCTCAGATGCTCCCAGAGCTGCTCGGGCGTGACCCGCATGTTCACGTAGAACGGGCCGAAACCGCCGTAGCGGGCAGTCACCTCGTCAAAGCGCATCTCATAAACGATGTCGCGGACGGCGTCGACCTGATGGGCCATGAGCGTGACGCCCCATTCCCATTCGTCCAGCCCGGTCGAGGAGGTGATCAACTGCGAAACCCGTCCGGCATACTTGCGGCCAACGGTCGCGTGGCCCTTCATCAGCTTCTTGCGGGCCTCGAAATCGAGCGAGTACCAGTTGTCCTCGCCCTGCCTCCGCTTGAGCATCGGGTAGAAGCACATGACCTCCCATTCCGGCATTTCGGGATAAAGGCGGTAGTGTTCGTATTCCTTGATCTTCTTGCGGAAGGTCTCGAAGCGCTCCTTGAATTCATCGGATTCGGGATCGAGCTTTTCCTGATGGACCAGCATCGCCTTGGTGTCCTCCTCGGTTGTCGCGTATTCGGACAATTCAGTGATGCTGAAATAGTCGTAGACGCAATCCAGAGCGCCCGCCGGAAAACAGTTTTCAATATCGCGATGGAGCTGCATGGCGGCGCCCAGATCGGAGGCGTAGACCATGAAGGCCAGGTCGGCCTTCGGTCCGCAGGTCGCAAAGAGATCCACCCGCGGCTCGCAGGGACCGCGATTCGCCTCCAGAATGGCGAAGAGTTTTTCCCGGGTTTCCTCGGCGCTCCCTTCCGACAGGTCGGCCCAGAGATCGCGATCGATGGTGTAAAACAGGTGCATCACGTGGATGCCCTGATCCAGTTTGACGGTCGGCAATGACATAAATTCCTTTTGCTGAAAGTGTTCCGGATGCCGCCCGACCTAGTCCACCTCAAGCACGTGCTCGAGCAGGGCGGGCAACTGATCCAGCAAACCGGCGTTGCTGGCAATCAAGACGGCGCCGGCCTCCCGCGCCGCCAACTGCAATTCACTGTTCTCCGGCTGGGTGTAGCCCAACACCGGCAGATGTTCCGTGCCCGGATTCCGCTTCAGGGCCCCGATGATCGCGCAGGCATCCGCGTTCTTCGCATGCAGTTCCAGGATCGCCACAATGGGCTTCTCTGTCTCAGCCCGCTCGACCCAATCCGCCCCGCCATCGAGCATCTGCACCCGATAGCCGAGATCCTGCAGCTTGTTGGGCAACTGGCTGCCAGGAAGCAATTCTTCGTACATCAAGAATGCCAGCGGTGAGGTCATGCGGGGACAAATAATGGGACCGGACGGATTTGCAAAGGCTTTTCCATCAGGCTTCAGGCAGTGTCTCATTCGGCGCCATTCTGTCGCAAAACACGCTTGACGCCCGCCTCCCCCCCACCTAGTTTACCCGCCGCAAATCGTTCTGGTTGCTGGTCGTCCAGCGAGTGATAGTCGGAATTCCATTCCGGCTTTTTTGTTCTCCGGATGCCGCGCAAAACAGGAAACACTTATGAATGCTGAATTTTTAGCCAATCTGGACTATTGGGAGCGTGAAAAAGGCATCAACCGCGACACTCTCGTCGCCGCAGTCGAGGAAGCCCTCGTTTCCGCCGCCAAGAAAGCCGTCGGCCCCGCCCGCGAACTTCGCTGCGAGATCGACAAGGAACACGGTGACATTCGGGCATTCGCCAAGTTGATCGTCGTCGCCCAGGTCCAGAACAAACACGACGAAATCTCCCTGTTCGATGCCCGCCGCCTGGACGAAAACGCCCAGATTGGCCATGAGATCGAAAAAGAGGTCACTCCCAACAACTTCGGCCGCATCGCCGCCCAATACGCCAAACAGGCCCTCCTTCAACAGGTCCGCCGGGCCGAAAAACAGCTGATTTACGACGAATTCAAGGATCGCGTCGGCGACGTCGTCTCCGGAACAGTCCGGCGTTTTGAGCGTTCCGATGTCGTCATCGATCTCGGCCGCTACGAGGCCCTCCTCCCCAACCGCGAGCGCGTGCCCATCGAGGAATACCAGCCCGGCGAACGCATCCGCTGCTATGTCAAGGCTGTCGAGGAAACCGGCCACGGCCCCGAAATCATCCTTTCCCGCGCCGACCCCAAGTTCGTCATCAAACTCTTCCAACTCGAGGTCTCCGAGATCAACGACGGCACTGTCGAGATCAAAGGCGTCGCCCGCGAACCGGGCTTCCGCACCAAACTGGCCGTCTATTCCAAGGACCAACGCGTCGATCCCGTCGGCGCCTGCGTCGGCCTCCGGGGCCAGCGAGTGAAGAACATTGTCCGCGAACTGAGCAACGAGAAGGTCGACATCATCAAGTGGGACCCGGAAATCAGGACCTTCATCACCAACGCCCTCGCCCCCGCCCAGTTAAAGAATTTCGAACTCGACGAGACGAGCAAGCGCGTCAAGATCATGGTCAGCGAGGACCAGTTGTCCCTCGCCATCGGCAAACGCGGCCAGAATGCCCGACTCACCGCCAAACTCACCGGTTGGCAGGTCGATATCGAGCAGGAGGAAAACACCGAACTCGACTTCGACCAAAAGGTGGCCCTGGCAGTGAAAACCGTTGCGGCAATCCCCGGAATCTCCGAGGATCAGGCCAACACCTTGGTTCACGCCGGCTTCCTCAACCTGGAAGACCTGATGCAGGCCGAGGAGAGCGACCTGAAAGACATTGACGGCATTGCGGACCATGCCGGCGAAATCATGTCCGCCATCCGCGCCGAATCCGACAAACGATTGCAACAGAACAACGGCGACAAAGCCGCCTGATCGACAGCCAAGAAAGCCCGGCCATGAGAGCGCAAACGTCAAACTGTTAGCCGTATGACGACGCTCGGCCACATTGAACCGATTTATGCCCGTTCGCATTTACGATATTGCCAAGCAGCTCGGAGTCACCAGCAAGGAAGTCCTTGCGAAGACTAAAGAATTGGGCATCACCCAGGCGAAAGTCGCATCCAGTTCCCTAGACAAGATCACCGCCGAATACGTGGTGGAGCAGATGCTCCCGCCGGCACCGGAGGCTGAAGAAGCCCCGCCTCAACCGGAACCCGCGGAACCGGAACAGCCCATCGTCATCGTCTCCGCCCCGGAAGAACCCGAAGTCGAGGAAACTCCGGAAGCCCCGACCGAAGAGGCCGCCGAATCTGAGACTCCCCCCCCCACTGACGGCGACGACAGCGCGGGCGATGCGCCCGCTGAGGATTCCGACGACGGAGAAGCGCCTCAGGACGAGGCCAAACCTGAGGAAGAGCAAGCTCCCGGGGAAGAGGCGTCCGAATCTGGCGAAGAGCCCGCCGAGAAGAAGGAAGAGGCAGGGCCGCAGCTCGGGCAACTCGTCGGCCGCATCGAACTTCCCAAAGGCCCCGTGCGTCCGGCCAAACCCGCACGCGCCGCCAAACCGAAGAAGGAGACGAAGCCCGAGAGGGAGGCCGCCCCGGCAAAGAAAGAGCCCAAATACCAGGCCCCCGCCGGAGCCGAGGTGATCACCATGAAGGCTCCGATCGTCGTGCGCGAACTCGCCGGCAAGCTCAATCGGAAACCCTTCCAACTCATCGCCGACCTCATGGAGATAGGCGTGTTCGCCAACGTCAACCAGGCCATTGACGAGCCCGTCGCCGAACAGATCTGCGCCAAACACGGCTTCAAGTTCGACCTCGAGAAACGCAAACAGGGCAAGGGCGTTGTCAAGGCGACCAAGAAGAAGATCGAACTCGATCCCGAGGACAAGCCGGAGGACATGATCGAACGGCCGCCGGTCGTCACCATCATGGGGCATGTCGATCACGGCAAGACCACCCTCCTCGACTACATCCGCAGCTCCCGCGTCGTCAGGGGCGAGGCCGGCGGCATCACCCAGCACATCGGAGCCTACACCGTCGAGGTCCCGGACCCGGAAAATCCGAAGAAGAACACCAAGGCCGTCACCTTCCTCGATACCCCCGGCCACGCGGCCTTCAGCGCCATGCGCGCCCGTGGCGCCAACATCACCGACATCATCATTCTCATCGTCGCCGCCGAAGACGGCGTCAAACCCCAGACCCTGGAGGCCCTCGATCACGCCAGCGAGGCCGGCGTCCCCATCATTGTCGCGGTCAACAAGTGCGACCACCCCAACGCCAACCCCCTCCAGGTCCGCACCCAACTCCAGGAACGCGGCGTCACCTGCGAAGAATGGGGCGGCGAGACCATCTTCCAGGACATCTCCGCCCAGACCGGCGACGGCGTCGACAAACTGCTGGAGTTGATCCTGCTTCAGGCCGAGATCATGGAACTGAAGGCCAATCCCAACCGCCGAGCCAAGGGCGTCGTCATCGAATCCGGCATCGACCGCGCCGGGCCGACCGCCACCTTCCTCGTCACCAAGGGCACGCTCAAGGTCGGCGACTCCGTCCTCTGCGACCAGTATTGGGGCAAGGTCAAGGCCCTGATCGACGCCACCGGCGGCCGCGCCAAGCAGGCCACCCCCTCCGTCGCGGTCAAGATGCTGGGCCTCAACGGCGTCCCCTCCGCCGGCGCCGAATTCGTCGTCGTCACCAACGAGAAGGAAGCCCGCTCTCTTGGCGAAAACCGCCAGGATGAGATCAAGGCCGAAAACCAGGAGGAGCGCTCCCGCGTCACCCTCGAAAACCTCTTCGCCACCCTCGAAAAGGAATCGGCCAAGGTGCTCAAGATCCTCATCAAGGCCGACACCCAGGGCTCCGTCGAGGCCATCGTCAACTCATTGAACGAGATCCCCGCCGACAAGATCGCCCTGGACATCATCAGCAAGGGCGTCGGCGCCATCAGCGAGTCCGACATCCTGCTCGCCAGCGCCTCCGAGGCCGTCGTCATCGGCTTCCACTCCAAACCCGACAAGGGCGCCCAGGCCCTCGCGCGTCGCGAGAGCATCGAGATCCGGGAATACAAGATCATCTACGAATTGATCGACGACGTGCGCGACTCCATGGCCGGCATGCTCGAACCGGACCGCAAGGAAACCACCATCGGCGCCGCCGACATCAAACAGATCTTCCCGCTCACCAAGGGCGGCTCCGTCGCCGGCTGCATCGTCGACAACGGCCGCATCGTCAAGGGCCCCGCCCGCGTGCTCCGCAACAAGCGCGTCCTCTGGAGCGGCGATATCGCCTCCCTCCGCCGCTTTCAGGACGAGGTCAACGAGGTGCGCGCCGGCATGGAGTGCGGCATCAAACTCGCCGGATTCGACGCCTTCGAGGAAGGCGACGTCATCGAGGCCTTCTCCGTCGAGGAGGTCGCCGCCAAACTCTGATTCCACCCCCACCCGCGTCTCTCATGCCTTCGATGCGTCTCCAACGCGTTAGGGAGCTGTTAAAGCGCACCCTCGGAGAAATCATCTCGCGCGAACTCCATTCCGCGGACGCCGGCATCATCACCGTCAACGATGTCGACATCTCCTCCGACCTTCATTCCGCCGTCGTCTTTGTCAGCCTCCTCGGCTCCGACGAGCAGAAACGCAAGGCCGCCAAACTGCTCAACGACGACCGCGTGCGAATCCAGCAGATCCTCAGCCGGACCGTCGTCCTGAAATACACCCCGCGCCTGAAGTTCGTCATGGACGACTCCATCGAACGAGGCAACCGCGTGCTCCAGATCCTGTCTGAAATCGACGAGGTCGACGACGACAACGAATGAAACCGCGCCACAAAACCATCGACCGCATCCTCCAGGAGATCCGGTCGCATCAATCCTTTTGCGTCGTCGGGCACATCCGTCCCGACGGGGACTGCGTCGGCTCCCAGATCGCCCTCACCATGGCGCTCAAGAACCAGCGCAAGAAGGTTGTCTGCTGGAACCAGGATCCGGTCCCCCAGAAACTCGCCTTTCTCGATCCGACAAACCTGATGCACCAGCCGAAACCCGGACGGAAGTTCGACTGCGTCATCGCGTTGGATTCCACGGATCTCGGCCGCACCGGCGTCGTCGCCGAGCATGTCGCCGACCGCAAACTGCTGATCAACATCGACCACCATCCCAGCAACGACCGCTTCGGCGACGTCAACTGGGTCTCCTCGCGCTCCCCCTCCTCCGGCGAACTGGTGTTCCGCCTCATGAAGGCCGCGCGCTGGACCATCAATCCGCGCATCGCCAACTGCCTGTTCACGGCCATCTCCACGGATACGGGCTCCTTCCAGTACCCGACCACGCTGCCCGAGACCTATGTCGCCGCCGGCGAACTGCTCAAGCGCGGAGCCGATCTCGGCCGGATCTGCGACGAGGTCTACCAATCCTACTCCCTTTCCCGCGTCAAGCTGCTCAAGCACATGTACAATCACTTTCGCCTCACCTGCGAAAACAAGATCGGCTACGTGTGGCTCAAGCTGAAGGACTACGCCCGGACCGGCGCGGAACCCAACGACACCGAAGGCGTCATCGACCACATCCGCGACATCGACCCCGTCGTCGTGGCCATCGTCTTCGAGGAGCTGGAAACCAATGTCACCCGCGTCAGCCTCCGCTCCAAGCACCCCAAGATCAACGTCGGCGACATCGCCGTGAACTTCGGCGGCGGAGGGCACCAGGCCGCCGCCGGGGCCCGCATCGAGGGCACCCCCCTCGCCGTCCAACGACGGGTCGTCAAGGAGGCGCGCAAGGCCATCGTCAACCTCGGAATCTGATCCCGGCACATCAACATGCAGACTTTCACCGCCTTCGACGGCGCGCTTCTCATCGACAAACCCGCCGGACCGACATCGCACGACATCGTCGATGTCATCCGCAGCGAATTCGGCCTCAAGAAGGTCGGACACTGCGGCACCCTCGACCCCAACGCCACCGGCCTGCTCATCCTGGTCCTCGGCAAGGCCACCAAGCTCTCCGAGAAGCTCATGTCCGACGACAAGGTCTACGAGGGCTCCATGAAGCTCGGCCAGACCACCAACACCTACGACTCCGAAGGCGAGGTCGAGGAGACCCGACCGGTCCCGGAACTCACGCTCGACCAGCTCAACGAGACCGCCAAGACCTTTGTCGGCGACCAGATGCAGCTTCCGCCCATGGTGTCGGCGGTGAAGAAGGACGGCGTCCCCCTCTACAAACTGGCGCGCAAGGGCATCGAGGTGGAACGCAAGGAACGCTTCATCCACGTCTATCGATTTCCCATCGTCGCCTACGAGGACGGGACGGCGTGGTTCTCCGTCACCTGCACCAAGGGCGCCTACGTGCGCACGCTCGCCCATGACCTCGGCGGGAAGCTCGGCTGCGGCGCGCATCTCTCCACCCTGCGTCGCTCCGCCTCCGGCAAACTCAGCGTGAAGGACGCCATCCCCTTCGAGGACGCCGTCCGGCTCTCACACGACGAACTCGCCGAACGCGTCATCCCCATCCTCAAACTCGCCGCCGCCATCGCATGAAATGAAGATCCTGCGCGACGCCTCGGAACTCGCCCCCGTCTCCGACAGGGCCTGCGTCGCAATCGGATTCTTTGACGGCGTCCACCTCGGCCATCAGCAGATTCTCCGGCAGGCCATTTCCGACGCCGCCGAACATGAGGCTGCCTCGGTCGTCGTCACCTTCGAGAATCATCCCGCCGGCGTCGTCGCGCCCGAACGCGCCCCCCGGCTGATCCAGTCGACCGAACAACGGCTGGAGTCCATCCGCGCGCTGGGAGCGGACGCGATGCTCCTGCTGCGCTTCGACAGGGAGCTCAGCCGGCGGACCGGCGAGGACTTCGTGAGGAGGCTCGTGTCGGGTCTGGGACAGGTCTGCAGCGTCTGCGTCGGCGGCGGATTCACCTTCGGCCACAAGCGCAGCGGCAACGTCGACCTGCTTCGCAGTCTCGGCGCCGACCTCGGATTCCAGGTTCACGGTCTTGCCGCCGTCGCCCTCGATGGCGAGACCGTCAGCAGCACCCGCATTCGCGCCGCCGTGACCAGGGGCGAGTTCGACGTCGCCGGCCAGATGCTGGGACGCCCCTACGAACTGTCCGGCGCCGTGATACAAGGCGATCAACTCGGACGTCAACTTGGTTTCCCCACCGCCAATCTGGATGTCGACAGCCTTGTCATCCCGCCCAACGGCGTCTATGCCGCGCATGCCTCGACAGAAAGGGGCGTCCATCGAGCCGCGGTCAACATCGGCGTCCGCCCCTCGCTCGAAACAGCCGCGCCCGCCCCGCGGGTCGAAGCCTGTCTGCTCGACTTCGACGGCGATCTCTACGGCAGGACCGTCAGGCTCACCTTCCACGCCCGCCTTCGAGAGGAGCGGAAGTTTGATTCTCTGGACGCCCTCAAGGAACAGATCGCGCGCGACGTGGAAGAGACACGGCGCGCATTCGAATGAGGCGCGGTGCCGCGCGTCCAGTGACTTCCCGGCCGTGGGGCTCCTCAACGTCGCCCCGACGGAAGAAACGGCCGATTCGCCATTTGCTGTCGTCCCAACAAATCGATAGATTCCCCTTCATGAGAAGAGCGCTCCACCGCCTGCCCCTGTTTGCCGCACTGACATTTTTCCTCGCGGTCCGATCGCCCGCCGACCAACCGCCCAACGTCATCCTGATCTTCGCCGATGACCTCGGCTACGGCGACGTCGGCGTCTTCAACGAGGACTGCCCCTTCAAGACGCCGCGCCTTGACAAGATGGCCTCCGAGGGCGCGATGCTCATGAGCTTCTACGTGCCGACGCCCTACTGCGCGCCCTCCCGCGGCACGATCCTCACCGGCCGTTACCCCTTCCGCCATTCCGTTGTGCGCAACACTGCGCCCGACGTCGGACAAAACAACTTCGGCCTGCCCCGTTCGGAAATCACCATCGCCGAACTCCTCAAACAAAAGGACTACGCCACCGCCGCCTACGGCAAGTGGCACCTCGGTCATCGTCCCCAATGGATGCCACGCACCCAGGGCTTCGACGAGTATTACGGCATCCTCTACTCGAACGACATGTTCCCCGTCCAACTCATCCACAACGAGATCGTCGCCGAGTATCCCGTCCCCCAATCCAAACTCACCCGGACCTACACCGACCTCACGTTGCGCTTCATCGAGCAAAACCAGAAACGCCCTTTCTTCATCTACCTGCCCCATGCCATGCCGCACAAACCACTGGCGGCCTCCGACAACTTCTACACGCCCGAGACCCGCGACAATCTCTACGCCGACACCATCGCCGAACTGGATCACTGCATCGGCGAGATACTCGACCGCCTCAAGGAACTGAAACTCGACCAGAACACCCTGGTCGTCTTCACCTCCGACAACGGTCCCTGGTATGGAGGCTCCACCGGAGGTCTGCGCGGCATGAAGGCCCGCACCTGGGAGGGCGGCCTGCGCGTCCCCATGATCGCCCGGATGCCCGGAACCATCCCCGCCGGCGTGGTGAATCCCAATCCCGCCGCGACCATCGACATCCTCCCCACCATCGCCAGCCTCGTCGGACTCCCCCTCCCCAAGGACCGGGTCATCGACGGCGCCGACCTCATGCCCATGCTCAAGGACGCCAAGTCGCCCGGTCGGCACAAGGCCATTTTCGGCATGCACGGATTGAACCTCTCCTGCGTCCGCTCCGGCAGATGGAAACTGCACGTCCGCAGCCCGGGAAGCTCCACCGCCTTGAATCTCACCGGCGAAGCCGCCGACAACTGGATCGATCCCCGCGGCCCCGACGGCGTCACCATCATCGCGCCCTTCGAACAGGCCAAGGCCTCAGATTACCCCGGTCTCACCACCGGCGACGCGCCAAAGCCGATGATGCTCTTTGACCTCGAAGCCGACCCGGGGGAACAGCGCAATGTCGCCGCGGACCATCCCGAGGTTGTCAGACGCCTCAAGGCGCTGTTCGACAAGACCGCCGCCGAAGTCCCGGATTCCCCCGCGCCCAAGGTCGACTACCTCTTCGGCCCGCCGCAAAAAGGAAAACCCCGGACCCTGATGCGCCTCATCGGCGGCGAACTGCGCTACGACCGGATTCCCGAATCACAGAAGCATCTGGTCAGGTAGCGCCTCACCCGCCCTCGTCCAACAGCGTCTCCACATACCGCCGCATCCGTTCCTCGTGCTGCTCATGAATGCGGCGCATGCGCTCGGCCTGCTCGGGCATGGACTCGAACACCGGGCTGTCTGAAATCTGCAGTTCCTTGGGTTGGTAGGGGCCGTGGACGCGAACGCGTTGAAACGCCTCCAGCCTCGTTCCATCCTCATCGAAGCAGCGTAACTCGCCGTCCTTGCACTCCAGGACCTGCTCTTCCTCGATCTCGTCGTTGCCGCCCAGCAACCGGATGTGAATCACCCCGGGCGCGGATCTGAGAATTTCATAACCAAACTGCTCCGGCTCGCTGCGCTCATCCAGCCGTTCGAACACCTCCCGCGTCATCCGGAAGGCCAACGCGCCCTGATCATCCTCGAATATCCACCCGCCCAAGAATGGCTCCAGGTGGGCGGCGTCCTTGGATTGCCCTTCGAACAAACGCCCGAAAAAGGTCTCGTCCCAGTTGGTGGAGGATTCTGAGTTTTCGGCGGACATGGGCGCAGCTTAGAACACAGGGGGCCCTGAGAGAAGGAGAACCAACGCACATCAAATCCCGGCGGCGAAGCCATCTCCCAGACTGTCGGATTGCGCAGCGTCGGTGTTTTGGCCAAATTGCCTTCGATGAATGCGGAACTCGCAATGACAGCCCTGGCGACGTTGCTCGCCTGTGTCTGCGTTGCCCGGACCGCGCGTTCCACCTCCCTGCGCGCCGGCATTGTCACCGCCATCGTCCTGACAGCCTGCCTGTCCGGCTGGATCTGGACGGGGCAGTCCAGGACAACGCCGCCGGCGACCGCGCAAGCCGAAGCCAAACGCCCTCTTCAGGTTCAAAAGGACGGCTACGTCTCGTCCGACACCTGCCGCTCCTGCCATCCCGCCGAATACGATTCCTGGCACGCCTCCTTCCACCGGACGATGACCACCCTCGCCTCATCCGACACCATCAAGGGCGAGTTCCACGGCCAACCTCTGCTCCTGGGCGGCGAGACCTACGTTCCCGGACGCACCGGCGACCGGTATTGGATCGAGATGGACGACCCCTTCGCGCCGGAGGACGAATTGCATCCCAAGCGCGTGCGCAAGGACGTCGCCATGATCACCGGCTCCCACCACATGCAGGTCTATTGGTTCCCCAGCGGCAGGAGCCGCATTCTTGAGCAATCCCCGATTGTCTACTGGATCGACCAGCAGCGTTGGCTCCCCCGGAGTTCCTCCTTCCTTTCCCCTTCAGCCAACAAGGAACCCTACGTAGCCGGCGAGTGGAACCAGAACTGCAGCCGCTGCCACGCGACGCATCCCAGTCCGGAAGTCGCGACGCCCAATGAGATGTACACGACAGTCGGCCAGTTCGGCATCGCCTGCGAGGCCTGCCACAAGCCCGGCGAGGAACACGCGCGTCTCAACCGGAATCCCGTCCGCCGATTCCGGAATCACCTGACCGACGCCGTGGATCCCACCGTGGTGAATCCGGCCGGGTTGGAGTCGACCACCGCCTCGCATGCCTGCGCCCAATGCCACAGCCTCTGGATCGAGTCCGCCCATCGTCTGCGCGAGTGGATGATCTCCGGCGATTCCTACCGGCCGGGCGAGGATCTGACGCGCTTCCGCAGCTTCATGAGCATCGCCGACACCAACCAGGTCGCCTCGCTCTCGTCCCGCATGCCGGAATACCAGCAACAATGGTTCTGGCCCGACGGAGTCCTCCGGGTCACCGGCCGCGAATACACCGGCATGATGGAGTCCCCCTGCCACAAGAACGCCGAGGGCAGGGACCGCATGACCTGTTTCAGTTGCCATGAAATGCATCCGAAACACGACTCCGCCGACCAACGCGCCGCGTGGAAGAGGGATCAACTCAAACACGCCCCCAACAGCGATCAGGATTGCCTCCAATGCCATCCCGGCATCGGGGAAGATCCGGCGTCCCACACGCGCCATCTTCCCGAATCCAGCGGCAGTCGCTGCGTCAACTGCCACCAACCACATACCACCTATGGGCTCATGACCGCCATTCGCAGTCACCAGGTCACCTCCCCGGAGGTTCACCCCTCTCCCGGAAGCCGCCCCAACGCCTGCAACCAATGTCACCTCGACAAGCCCCTTTCCTGGACCGCGAAACACCTGGCGGAATGGTTTGGCTCCGAAGCGCCGGAATTGTCGGAATCGCTCCGCACAACAGCGGCCTCCGTTGTCTGGATGCTGCAGGGCGACGCCGTCCAACGCGCCATTTCGGCCTGGACGCTCGGCTGGGATTCCGCCCGCGAAACCGCCGGAGCCAACTGGCAGCCCCCCTTCCTCATCGAACTCATGGACGACTCCTACAGCGCCGTTCGCTGGATGGCCTGGAACAGCCTCAGGTCCATCAGCCCCGACTACGCCGCGCTTCAGTTCGACTTCGTCGCCCCGACCAAAGAACGCCAGGCAAAAATCGCGCAGGCCCGGGAGATCTGGAGCCGGGAGCAGGACGTCGCCACGGAAGCCCGACCCGCCCTGATGCTCAAGGCCGACAACGCCATCGAACGTGATCGATTTGAGGAGCTTCTGAAACTGCGCGACAACACCCCGATCACCCTCCAGGAATAAGCCATGCACCGCCTCGCCGACCGTTCCCTCCCGCTCGCCGTCGTACTGACCGCCCTCTTTGCCGCCGTGACGGCGCGGGCCGCCGATAATCCGCTCAAGCAGACGCTGACGGACATGAACGCCTACTACGCGAATCACTGGATCTACAACGATCTGGCCGCCGCCAAGGCCCAGGCGCGTCGGACCGGCAAACCCATCTTTGTCACTTTTCGCTGCGTCCCCTGCAACGCCTGCAAGAGCTTCGACGCCGAGGTCGCCAACGGCAGCGACGTCATCAAGAAGCTCGCGCAGGAGAAGTTCGTCTCGCTGCGCCAGGTCGAGATGAAGGGCGTGGACCTCAATCTGTTCCAGTTCGACCACGACCTGAACTGGGCCGCCATGTTCATCAACGCCGACGGGGCCATCTACGGCCGCTACGGCACGCAATCCGCCGACGGCCCGGATGCATTCAATTCCATCGAGTCGCTCGAGAAAGCCATGCAACGCGTCCTGGAATTGCATGCCGCCTATCCGAGCAACCAGTCCTCCCTCGCCGGCAAGCGCGGCAAGGACCGCGGCTATCGCACCGCCCTGGAAATGCTGGGCATGAAGAACAAGGACAAGCTCCGCGGCCCCACTCATCGCGGCAACTGCATCCATTGCCACATGATCCACGACGCCGAGAATCTCCACGCTTTCCGCACTGGCAGGATGAATTCGGACCTGATCTGGCGCTACCCCTACCCCAACAACCTCGGCATCGAAATCGATCCCGATGACGGCCGCCTCGTCAGAAAAACCACGCCGGGCAGCGGCGCCGCAGGAGCCGGACTTCGCGCCGGCGACGAGGTCATCGCCGTCAACGGGCAGGCGATGATCTCCATCGCCGACTTCCAATGGGTCCTGCACAACCTTCCCAACACCGCCGTCACTGTCACCGTGACCGCCAAACGGAACGGCAGGATGATCGACTTCAAGGTGTCCACCGAACCCG
Source organism: Verrucomicrobiales bacterium (assembly GCA_038126035.1). Taxonomy (GTDB): domain Bacteria; phylum Verrucomicrobiota; class Verrucomicrobiia; order Limisphaerales; family JAYPEY01; genus JAYPEY01. The sequence goes on from JAYPEY010000092.1 coordinate 18,937, forward strand.
GCTGGAAGAAGACCGACTTCTCCTGGCGCGGCTCCCTCTGGGCCATGCCGCCGCAAATGGGCATCTTCTTCCCCCAGATGAAACCGGCCGAACTCCAGGAAGCCGGACTTCCCAAGGATGCCATCGCCTGCCGCGTGAAATACATGGCCAACAACAACAAGACTGCGCAATCCGCCAAGCGCGCCGGCCTGCGCCTGAACGACGTCATCGTCGAACTCAACGGCCGCCGGGTCCCCGCCGGACATCGAGCCTTCAACTACTACGTCAAACAGAACTTCCGTCCCGGCCAGAAGCTTCCGATGACCGTCCTCCGCAACGGCAGGCGCGTGAAACTGGCCATTCCGCTCCACGAGTAGACGCCCTCTCCGGAGCGCGGTTGCGCCTGGTCTTCGACACAGCCGCACGCCCAAACGGCCATGACTCTGCTTGCCGCCGCCCCCTCCCTTCCCCATTATTCCCAAATGCGTCCCCCTCTACTCCTCGTCCGACTGCTGGCCGTTTCATCGACATTCCTCACCCTCAGCGCCGCCCGAGCCGCCGAGCGTTCCATCATCGACGCCGGCTCCAAACTCGAACTCATCTCCTCCGATTTCGAACTGGCGGACGGCCCCGCATGGGACGGCTCCTCGACCCTCTATTTCCCGGATGTCAAAGGCGGCAAACTCTATCGCTACATTCCCAAAAGGAAGCAGATCCAGGTCGTCGCTCCGGACGCCGGCCGCATCAGCGCCTCGTTCTACAACCACGGGCGGCTGTATCTCTCCGACAACGGAAACAGCCAGATCTCCTGGCTCAAGGGAAAGGAGAAGATCCGGATCGCCGGACAGGATCCCGAAGCCAAGCCGCCCGCGAAACCGAACGATCTCGTCGTCGACAGGCACGGCGGCATCTACTACACGCTCACGCGCCAGGGACAGGTCATCCACATCAAACCGGACGGGTCCCAGATCGACGCCGTCGATAAGATCGAAACGCCCAACGGCATCGCCCTCTCGCCGGATGGCCGGACGCTCTACGTCGCCTCCTACGCGCCCAAGAAGATCTGGGCCTACGACATCGGGCCGAACGCCAAGGCGACCAATGGCCGCATCCTCGCCGAGATGGACGACGGGCCCGACAAGGGCGCCGACGGCATGACCGTGGACCGCGCGGGCAATGTCTACTGCGCCGGAGCCAACGACATCTGGATCTGGAGCCCGGGCGGCAGGTTGCTCGCCAAGATCCACACCCCCGAACGCCCCATCAACTGCGCCTTCGGCGATTCCGACATGCGCTCGCTTTACATCACCGGCTTTGGCGGACTCTATCGTCAGCGCATGAACGTCTACGGCGTTGTCCCTCACCCTCCCGCCGCCCCCGAATTCCAACCGGACAACGAAGGCCGGCCATCGACCGTCGTCCCCAAAGGCGTGTGGCTCCGCACGGATGTTGTCTTTGGTCAGGACGGCGAACGCAGACTGCTCGCCGACATCGCGCATCCATCCACCCTCCTCGGAAAACGCCCCGCCGTTGTCGTCGTCCACGGGGGCGGCTGGCTGAACGGGGACAAGACGAAATTCCGCGCATTGACCCTGGCCCTGGCCAAACACGGTTATGTCGCGATGTCCGTCGGCTATCGTCTGGGACACGAGGCCAGATTCCCGGCCGGCATCCAGGACTGCAACGCCGCCGTCCGTTTCCTGCGCGCGAACGCCAAGGAATACGGCGTCGATCCCGAACGCATCGGCGCGGTCGGCGGTTCCGCGGGCGGCCACCTGGTCGGACTCATGGCAACCGGCTGGGATGTGAAAGGCCTCCAGGGCAAAGCCGGCAATCCGGACCACTCCTCCAGGCTCCGGGCCGCCATCGTCATGGCAGGCCCCATGCAGATCGCCTCGGGCAACGTCGCCGAACGCTCACGCACCGCCGGCGACAAGTCCAACGCCAACCACTGGATCGGCCGCACGATCGACCAGCACATGGCCGCCTACAAACTCGCCGACGCCCATGAGCATATCTCCGCCGACGATCCCCCCATTCTCTTCATGCGCGGCGAACATGACCGCCCCGAGGCCGACACCCCCTCAATGGAGAAACTGAAAGCCGCCGGGGTCTGGACCGACCAGAAGGTCTACAAGAACGGCAAACACGGCTGCTGGAACCGGAACCCCTGGTTCGAAAAGATGGTGAAGGACATGGATGCGTTCTTTCAGGCGCAGATGAAGTGACCTCAATTCTACGCGGTTCTCCGAAACGAGCGCGTGACCGAGCGAGACACAGGCGATTTGCTGAACCTGCGTCTCTTCGGGCTGAAGGCCCCGCCGCACAAAGCCGAGCAATGCTCGGCGCTCCAATTGAAGTTGGGAGTTTAATGTTGAACGTCTGACGTTCGCTCCCCGCCTCACACCCCCGCTCTCGCGACGGCTTCCTTCATCTTCCGCAACCCCGTCTTGGCGACCTCCATCGCCGGCTGCTGCCAGTAGCTCTTGTTGAACAACTCAAGGCTCAGGACCGGATAGGCCCCGATCTCCGCAAAACCTTTCAGGATGTCGTTCATCGGAGCGATGCCGTCGCCGGGATACACGCGATGCTCGTCGCGGATCGTCTCCCGCGGCGGATCGGCGGGATAGTCGTTCATGTGAAAAGTCTGGATCGCGCGCGCGGGTATGTGGCGCAGGCCGCCAAAATGACTGCCGCCCTTGTAGGTGTGATAGACATCGCCCAGGAAGCAGGCCTGCGGATGACCGCTTTCGATCATGATGGAAAGTGCCTTGCCGATCGTGCCGATGCAGGGATGTCCGCCCCACATCTCAATCTGCGGAATCACGCCCATCGTCACACCCAGTTCGCAAAGATCATGATAACGCTCCGCCGCGCGCATCGGATCCACGGGCGGTTCATTGCGTCGCGCGCCCGCCGGCGGCGCCGCAATGCGCTTGCCGCCCAACTGCGCGATCGTGTCCATGTCCTTCTTCGCCTCCTCGAAACCCTGCTTCCGCCGCTCCGGGTCGTCGACAATCCACCCCGCGAAACCGATCGCGCTCTCGACCGTCAATCCATGGTCGTCGATGCGCTTCTTGAGGTCCTTCAACGCGCCGCCGCCCTTGGTGTAATCGTAGAGCTTGCGAAACCACGGTTCGATGCATTGGTAGCCGGCCTTGCCCGCGACCTCGATCTCCTCCGCCGCGTCGAGGTTGTGCCCGCGGATCGTGCTCATGTTCAGCCCATAACGAAAGGCTCCCCCCTTCTTGTGATGGTCGGCGGCCGATTCCGACGCCGTCGACAAGCACGCCCCGCCGATGGCAAGACCGGAGGCGGCAATCATATTGCGACGGGAAAGGCGGGAGGCGGAACGATCTTCGCGATGCATGGCGGTTTGACTCATGCGCGGGAGAATAATTCGATCCGCTTCGGAGGCAATCCAATCTTGCGCGATTCGCCCACGCCGCCGGGCGTAGTTCAGTTTTTGTACGCCCTCAAGAGCAGGACGCCTGCGCATCGCGTTGCTCGCTCTGGCTGAAAAATGGGCAAACCGGCAGGTTTGCCCCACCTTGGTGGGGTATTGCTGCCGCAATACCCATTTCTCAGCGTGCAAGCGTAGCGAAGCCCCGCGTGTTCGGCGTTTTCTGTGTCGTACTATTTCTGACCTGCGCCCCCCGCCACCTCGACCCCGCCAGGGCTTACGCATGAGTTGAATCAGTGAGCCATTTCGTAAGCGATTCTATTGTCGGTGGGGCGAGGCTCCCGCCGACTTGTCGCGACGAAGCGCAACGAAGGCGGAGCCGAACGTCCAGCCTGCCAAATCAGCGTTCGGTGGCGGGGTCGGTCCGGCTCAGCGGGAGCTTCCCCACCGTATTGCCCAATCGGCAACTCATGCGTAAGCCCTGTCGCCCCTGCAGCCGACATTGCCCACCTGCAGGGATTATGCGACAACCTCCATAATCTGATTCCGCCACGACCATGAATCTGCAACTCACCAACAAGACCGCCCTCGTCAGCGGCGGCGCCAAGGGCATCGGCAAGGCCGTCGTCCGACTCCTCGCCGCAGAAGGCGCCAACGTCGCCATAGTCGACCGTGACGAGCAAGCCGGCGCGACCCTCGCGGATGAGTTGGCCTCCTCCGACGCCAGGGTTGTTTTCCTCCCCGCGGACCTGGGCGATGAATCCGCCTGCCGCAACGCAGTTGAAAAGTGTGTGGAAGCCTTCGGCGGTCTCGAAATCCTGATCAACAATGCCGGATTCAATGACGCGGTGGATCTCGATCGTCCGCCCGGAGAGTTCGCCGCCTCGTTGAACGCAAACCTCGTCTCCGCCTACGCCCTCACCCATTTTGCGCGCGAACATCTCAAGTCGTCGAAAGGCTCAATCGTGAACGTCAGCTCCAAGGTCTCCGTCACGGGGCAGGGAAGCACTTCGGGCTACGCCGCGGCCAAGGGCGGCATCAACGCCCTGACCCGCGAGTGGGCCGTCGCGCTCGCGCCGCACGAGGTCCGGGTCAACTGCGTCATGCCCGCCGAATGTCTGACGCCCCAATACACGACCTGGTTTGAATCCCAAGCCGACCCCGCCGCCGCCAAGGCGTCCATCGACAAACTCGTTCCCCTCGGCCGCCGCATGACCACGCCGAAAGAGATCGCCGCCATGATCGTCTTCCTGGCCTCCCCTGTTTCGTCCCATACCACCGGCCAGATCGTCTTCGTCGACGGCGGCTACACGCATTTCGACCGCTCGTTCACCCACGGACATCAGAAGTGGGGGGAATGAGGAAGAAACACACGCGCATGGACACGAGTCAGTTCGGATCCGGAGTCCCTCCACGAGAACAATTCCAGACCACTATCTGGAGCGAGGTGATTCGCGCGGGCGACGCCAACGACGCCCAGTCGGCAGAGGCATTGGAGAAGCTTTGCCAAAACTATTGGTTTCCGATCTACGCCTACGTTCGCCGACGCGGTCACGACGCGCACGAGGCGCAGGACCTGACGCAGGGTTTCTTTTCCCTGTTGTTGGAGAAGAACTACCTGCGCACGGCGGATCACAGCAAAGGCAAGTTCCGGTCCTTTCTCATCAACGCCGTCAAATGGCATCTCGCCAACGAATGGGATCGCGCCAACGCCAAGAAACGCGGGGGCGATTCCGTGGTTTTTTCACTCGATGAGGATGAGGCCGAGGAACGCTACCAACACGAGCCGCCCTCCGAGGCGGAACCGGAACAAGCCTACGACCGACAGTGGGCGCGCGCCATCCTGGAGCAGGTCATGAGCAGGTTGCGCAACGAATTTGCAAACGACGCTTCAGCGGAAAGGTTTGACCTGCTAGTCAGCGCGATGATGGGAAAATCCGACGCGCAACCCTACGCTGAAATTGCGCGGCAATTGAACCTGAGCGAAGGCGCGGTCAAATCGGCCGTGCGCCGCATGCGTCAACGCCTCGGCGAGCTGTTCCGGGCGGAGATCGCCGCAACCGTGGCGACCGTTTCCGAGATCGATGAGGAGACGCGCTACCTGCTGTCCCTGTTGCGGGATTGATCCGACGACGGAGGCGAAGTTCTACCGAAACCTTGTCGCGGAGTTCCCTTAGTATCCCTGATGTAGCCGACAATCTGTTTCATGCCCGACAAAGAACAGTCCAACGCGCCCGACGCCCCGGAACCGATTCGAAGCGAATCGTTTCCGCGGCGGGCAGCGATGCGGATCTCCGCCCCGCCGTGGATTCGTTGATGGATGCGGGCGCGGATCTGGCGGATGTGCTGGCCGGCGGCGCCCTGAAGGACGGGACTGTCGCGTCCGCCAACGGCGAGATCGCGACACGGATCTCCAACGCGCCCCCGGTCGAATCGGCGGGCGAACGGATCGGGAACTACAAACTGCTACAGGAGATTGGCGAAGGCGGCTTCGGAGTGGTCTACATGGCCCGGCAATCCGAGCCGGTGAAGCGCAAGGTCGCCCTGAAGATCATCAAGCCGGGCATGGACTCCCGCGAGATTGTCGCCCGCTTCGAGGCGGAACGACAGGCTTTGGGGATGATGAGCCATCCGAACATTGCGACGGTCCACGACGCAGGCATGACGGATGGCGGTCGACCCTACTTCGTGATGGAGTTGGTCACCGGCGTTCCCTTGATCAGGTTCTGCGATCAGAACAGGTTCAGCACCCGAAAGCGACTGGAGCTCTTCTTGGATGTCTGCGGTGATTGGGCCCCCGTGAACTGGCCCATTGCGAATGAGATGGTTTTCCGGGA
>JAYPEY010000093.1:0-3436 GCA_038126035.1 Verrucomicrobiales bacterium
CCGCTCCACTTCACCGGATTTAGATCCTCGGCCCGGATTCCCTGCTTGGCGGCCATCGCCGCGAACACGCCGCCTTTCCTGACAAGCTCCTCGTAGGATCCGGTTTCCACGATGCGTCCTTTGGACAGGACGACGATCCGGTCCATGTTGGCCAGGGTGGAGAGCCGGTGCGCGATGCAGAGAACGGTGCGGTGCTCCGCGAGTTCGTCGACCGCGCGCTGCACCTCCCTTTCGGCGTCGGAATCCAGAGCCGCGGTCGCTTCGTCGAGCGCCAGGACCGGGGCGTCACGGACGAAGGCGCGCGCGATGGAAAGCCGTTGGCGCTGGCCGCCGGACAGCTTCACGCCCTGTTCGCCGATGTTGGTGTCGTAGCCGTTCTCCATTCGCTCGATGAATTCATGCGCGTGCGCGGCCTTGGCCGCGGCGACGATCTCCTCGGGGGTCGCGTCGTGGCGGCCGCAGGCGATGTTTTCGGCGACGGTCATGTCGAAGAGCACGATCTCCTGGCTGACCAGGGCCAGATGCTGTCGCAGGTCCGCCGTGCGAAGTTCCCGGAGATCGACGCCCCCCAAGGTGACGCGGCCTTCGGTGGGGTCGATGAAGCGGAACACGAGGTTGATCAGGGTGCTCTTGCCGGAGCCGCTTTCGCCGGCGATGCCGATCCGCTCGCCGGCCTTGATGTCGAGATTGACGTCCTGAAGGACGGGCGTGTCGTCATAGGCGAAACCGACATTCTCGAACGTGACGTTGCCGGCGGAGGACTCGATCTCCTTCGCCATCTTCGGCTCCACGACCGTGGCTTCCTGATCGAAGATCTCCTTCAGGCGATCGACGCCCACACTGGCCTGGGAGAACAGCATGTGCAGTCGGGAGATTTTCTTGATGGGGTCGTAGGCCAGCCCCAGGCCGACCGCGAAGGCGGCCATCTCCTTCAGGTCGCGTCCCGATTTGAAGACGAAGATCAGGAACAGCGCCAAGGCCACGGCCACGATGGTCTCCAGGACGGGATTGACCAACTGCTGGGCCTGGATGGCCTTCATGTCGTTGTGAATGATCTTGCCGCTCAGCTTGCGGAAGCGGTCGATCCGATAACCTTCCATGCAGAAGGCCTTCACGACCCGGATGCCGGCCAGCATCTCGATGAGCAGGTTGGACTGCGCGACGCCGGCCTTGACCTTGCCTTTGCTGGCCTTGCGCACCTTGCGTCCCAGGATGATCAACGGCAGCAGGATCACCGGGACGACCGTCAGGAAGGTGAGCGTCAGTTTCCAGTCATTGATGAACAGGAAGGCGGCCACGACCAGGACGGTGACCGGCTCCTTGATGATGTCAGAAAGCCCGAGGTTCAGAGCCCGGTACAACATCATGGTGTCGCCGTTGATCCGGGTCATCAGGTCGCCGGACTGGGAGCGGTTGAAGAAGTCGAGCGACAGCATGTTGATCTTCTCGAGCACGTGAATCCGCATGTCGTTGATGACCCGCGTGCTGACCCAGCCCATGAGGTAGCTGCTCGCATAGCCGAGGAAGCCGCGCGAGGCCACGAGCAGGGGCAGCAGCAGGAGCAGTCCGACCGCCTCCTTGACGCCGACCTCGCGCCCGGGGCGGGGCAGCCACGCATCCACCGTCCGCTCGTAACGCCGCTTCCAATTTTCCGCATCGATCCCGATGGCGTCGCCCGCGCCGGCGAGGAGTGAGGTCGCCTGTTCCTCGTTGGCCGCGGCCATCGCGGCCGGGGCCTGATTCGACGGGAGCTCCATGCGCCCGACGAGTGTTTTCACGCCGCCCAGAATGAGGCCGTGTGACAGGCCGAACAGGACCCCGAGGAAAATGGCCAGGATGAAGCGGCGCCAATAATTGCGCAGAAAAGGCAGGCCAAATTTCAGGATGTTGTTGAGGTTCTTCACAGACGACGAAACAGGGAAACAAGAGGCTTCCACTAGCGCATCCCGGGGCAAAGCACAATCTCAACCTGCCCGGCCGCGCCGGTCCGGGCGGCGTCACTCAACGATCTCCAGCGCCCAGATGCGCGCGTTGCGCATGCGGACCTGGAGGCGCGTTGTTGCGCCCCGGGGGAGATGGAGTTCCGCGCCGTCCCGCCACCGCACGGGATGATCGATCTCGTCCGCGTGAATCACTTCGCAATCCTCGTGCGAGTAACCGGTCAGGGGGGAGCCTGAGGCGTCCAACACCGCCACGGTGGCCTGGCCGGTTCCGGAAGTGTCGCTGTTCAGACGCAGGCGGCCGCCGGCGATGGTCAGCGGCCTGGTCGTGAGGACGCCCTCTCTCCCGCCGGCCGTCATCGCGACGAATCCATCCACTCGGGTCGTCGCGCAGTAGATGCCGCCGAGGTCGCGTCGCCTGCTTTCCTCGCGGTCCCGGAGGTCCCGGTCCCACTTCACCGGGCGGTTGTGGGTGTGGGGCCAGCCGACGAAGTATTGGCGCAGTTCGCGGCCGCGCCGGATCATGCCGGTCCCCATGCTGACCAGCTGCAGGGTGAGGCCGTCGATGCGATCGGGTTCGACCCAGGGTTCGCGGAAGCGCTCCCATCGGATTCCATCGCGGCTCAGCGCGAGTTGGACATCGAAGGTCCCGTCGTTGCCGTCGAGGGCGCGGGCGCGCAACGCCTTTCCGGTGAAGTGAAAGTACGCTGCGGGAAAGGCGAGCCAGGCGTCCTTCGCCCACGGATAGCGGAACACGGCGCTCGTGTAGAGGTGGACGTTCCCGGGATCGCGATCGTCCGGGCGCATCACGATGGGGAGTTCCCTTCCCACGGTCGCAACCCTGTCTCTGCCCCATGCATGCCGGGGCGGGACGCTCCCGTCAAACGGCCACGGAGACTCAAGGTCGCTGACGGCGACCCGCGCGATCGAGCGCTTCGGATCCCACGCCCGCAGGTAGATGACATGGCGCCCGGCGCGCGGATCCCAGAATGCCGAGGGCTGACCGTCCGGAATGCGCGGGAGGAGCCGGGTGGGATGCTGCGTCCAATGAACGCCGTCGGGCGAATGCGACAGATAGACGCCGGCGGTTTCGGGATCGGGCCACCGGCGGTTGTGGAGCAGGCGGAAGCGTTTTGCGGCGGGGGCCGCGGGGTCGAGAAACACACCGGCCTCCACGGCCTCGAAGGGGAACAGGTTGTTCTTTCCGCTGCCGCGAAACACGGTCTGGCCGAGATCGGGGCGCGTCCATTCGAGGCCGTCCCCGCTCGTGGCCAGCGCAAGATGCTTGCCCTTGTTTCCGTCGTAGCAGCCGTAATACAGCATCGCCGTCCCTTCGTGATCGACGACCGCGCTGTAGAAGATGAAGCTGAGTTCCTCCCATGGGCGTTCCGGTTTCAGGACGCGGCGGATGTCCTTTAGCGGCGTCATGCGCCGTTCGACGTCGCTGCTCTTTGCGGGGTCCCACAGCTGGTCGTCGAGGAAGAGATGCCGGCCGG
>JAYPEY010000093.1:3536-24957 GCA_038126035.1 Verrucomicrobiales bacterium
GCCGGCCGGCCGGGGCGGGAGCCGGATTGAATCGCCGAACGCATTCCTTCACGCCGCCGCCTATTTCCTTTTCTTCCCCTTCTTCCGGCCGCCGGACTTCAATCCGGCCTTGGGGTCGTATTTCGGATTTCGTTCCGTGGGCACGGGAGCGTTGACCTTCTGCCGCCAGGCGAGCATGGCGTCGTGGAGCTCCCTGGCCTTGGCGGGATTGGTGGTGGCGAGGTTGGTCGTCTCGGAGAGGTCCTCCTTGAGATTGTAGAGCTCGAGACCGCCGTCCTCGAAGAACTCGATCAATTTCCAGTCGCCCATGCGGATGGCGCCGCCGGGGGTGGTGCGGAAGGGGCGCCCGGGTTCGCGGCAGCCGCGTCCGTCGCGGGTGGGATTGCCCTGCAGGTAGGCGGGAAAATGCCAGTAGATGGCGTCGCGGTCCAGGGTGGCCGAGGCGTCCTTCAGGCAGGGCGCGAAGCTCAGGCCGTCCAGGGTGTAGCCCTTGGGCCGCCGGGCGCCGGCGATCTCCAGCAGCGTCGGGTAGTAATCCACGCCGATGACCGGCTCGTCGCATCGGGAGCCGGGCCTGGTCACGCCGGGCCATTTGACGATCATTGGCTCCCGGATGCCGCCCTCGTAGAGCATGCCCTTGCCGCCGCGCAGGGGGAGATTCCGCGTCGCGCCCTGGTAGCCCCCATTGTCGGAGAAGAACAGGACCACCGTGTTGTCGCTGAGATTGAGTTCGTCGAGCTTGGCCAACACGGAGCCGACGGAGTCATCCACGCTTTCGACCATGGCCGCATAGGCGGCGTTGTCGTGGCCGTTGGCCCCCTTCCGTTTCCTGTATTTCTCGGTGACGTCCTTCTTGCCCTGGATCGGCGTGTGGACGGCGTAGTGGGTGAGGTAGAGGAAGAAGGGTTTCTTCCGGTTGGCCTCGATGAACTTGTTGGCCTCCTCGGTCAGGCGGTCGGTCAGGTATTCGCCGGGCTTGGGGTTCGCGAGGTTGGGGTACTTGTAGGGGCTGTGGTAGCCGCCGCCGCTGGGGCTGCCCCATTCCTTGCCGGCGATGTTGACGTCGAAGCCCTGGGTGGTCGGGTCGGCTCCCAGGTGCCACTTGCCCATGGAGGCGCTGGTGTAGCCGGCGGGCTTCAAGGCCTCGGCGATGGTGATGAAGCTGTCGCCCAGGACAGTCTCGTTCGGCGTGGGGATCAGCTTCCGGTGTTGCGCGTTCCCTCGCGCCGGGTCGCCCACGGTGTAGATGCCGTGCCTCGGCGAATACTGGCCCGACATCAGGCACGCCCGGCTTGGAGCGCAGTTGGGAGCGTTGGCGTAGGCGTCGGTGAAAACCATGCTCTCCCCGGCCAGCTTGTCGATGTGCGGCGTCTGGTAGTAATTGCTGCCCATGAAGCCGAGGTCCGTCCAGCCCATGTCGTCGATGAAGAAGAAGACGATGTTGGGGCGGTCAGGCTCCGCCGCCCGGGCGGGGGGGAGGAGGTCGAAGGCGCCGGCGATCAGGAGAGCGGCGATCAGGGCGGGAAACGTGCGGCGTGAGTTCATGGATCGTAATCGGATTGAACGGAGTGTCCCGACTGCGACGCGCGGCAGGCGGCTCTTCTTCAATTCAGCCGAGGCTCGACAAGGTAGAATCCGGGGTCGCGGGCGTCGAGACGAATTGAAAATCAATCCCGGAGAGCCAGATCGCGGACTCCAGGACGGAATGTTTTCTTGAAGCGTATGCGGACCGCGGGTCTCTGACCCGCAGCGACCTCCGTCTGCCCGGGGTTTTCGACCAATCCCAATCCCGGGACTTCCCGCGTTGCTGCGGCTCTTGGAGCCGCGATCCGGCGAAGCGCCGGCCATTGCTTGGCCGGGGCGTCGATCGATGGCGAATGCCGAGCAATGCTCGGCGCTCCGATAGTGCGTTTGATCGGCGAACCACCCAACGGGTTGCGCCGCGGGCGCATTTCGCCTAAACCAAGCCATGTGCAGGCGGCCTGTTCAAATCAGTCGGAGTCGTTCAGGGGAACGATATACAGTCTCTTCGATGACATCGAAGAGAAGCCGGGTATGTTCTTGGGCGGCAAGTCTTTGACCGCGCTTCGGCATTTTGTATCCGGCTTCGAATGGGGAACATACCAGATGCAACACAGCTCTTGGCAAAACGGACAAGAGAGAGCATACAGCGAGTTCTTGGCATGGTGTCAGCATCACAAGAGGATGTCAGGTGGGTGGTTTTCTTCTTTGAGTTCCGAAGTCGAAGATGAAGAAGCGAAGTTTGATCGATTCTACAGGCTGTTGAAAGAGTACCGGTCCAAGAAGCCGAAACTCCGATACAAGCTGACAATCACGAAACGTCACCGATCATTCAGCGAAGCTAGAAACTGCGCTAGCGATGTAAGCAAATTCGAGTTCGTTCGCTATGACCGGGAAAAATGCGTCTTCCTGCGAGCCAATAACGTTGGAAAAACGAATTGGTATCTATACGCCGTGTTTGATTCCATGCGCGACGTGCCGACATGGCTCAAGTCCTGTTTTGGAATGGAGCGTCAGGAGTGGCTGCAGAAACGAAAAGTGGTTGGCGTGAACAATTCGTGAGCCGTCAATGAATTCACTCCATACGCCATCAAGCGCAGATTCCGCTTCCCCGACGAAGCCGACGCCTGTCTGGCTGCATCGATTTCACACCGTCGAGAATTCCGTTGTCGCCGTTTTGTTGGCGGCGATGGTCCTGCTGCCGGTCACGGACATGGCGATCGGTTTGTTTGAGTCGATCGTGCAGAAGGCGTTCCCGAAGTTCCGTCTGACCGGCGTTTCCGGGGCGTATCCTGTCATTCAGCATCTTGTTCTCGTTTTGGGGCTTCTTGGGGCGGCTTTGGCGGCGCGGGACAATCGCCTGCTTTCGCTGACCGCGGTCACCAGTTTTCTGAAGGGGAGATGGCTGAGCGTCGCCACGATTTCCAGCGTGAGTTTCGCGGTGGCCGTGACGGCGGTCCTGAGCCTGTCGGGCTGGGAGTTCGTGACCTCGCAGCGGACGGGCGGCAACGTGGTCGCCTGGGGCGTCCCGGTCTGGGTGGTGTGTCTATCGTTGCCCGCCGGATTCGGGATCGTCGCGGTCCGGATGCTGTGGAATTCCTTCGACAACGCCCGTGATCGCGGGATTGCGTTCACTGTCGCCGTGGCGCTGCTGTGTTTCGCGAAGTGGTCGCCCATTGATCCGGCGAATCTGAAGGTCCCGGGACTGCTCGCCCTCCTGGCCGCCACCGTGCTGGGCGCGCCCATCTTCACGGCGTTGGGCGGGGCGGCGTTGATCCTCTTCTGGTCGCAGGGCGACAGCGCCGCCATCATGCCGCTCAAGCATTACGCTCTCTCCACCGACGCGATGCTGCCGACGATTCCGCTGTTCACATTGGCGGGCTATTTTCTCGCGGAGGGCGGCGCCTCGAAGCGCCTGATCCGGGTGTTTCACGCGTTGGTCGGACATCTGCGCGGCGGCTCCGCGATCCTGACCGTCCTGGTCTGCGCCTTCTTCACCTCGTTCACCGGCGCGTCGGGCGTGACCATTCTGGCCTTGGGCGGCCTGCTGATGCCGGTCCTCGTCGCCGCGAAGTTCTCCGAAAAGAACGCGCTTGGGCTGCTGACGGGCGCCGGCTCGCTGGGGCTGTTGTTTCCGCCCTGCATTCCGCTCATCCTTTACGCGATCATCGCGGCGGATGTTCAGAATCAGCTCCCCTCCCACTTCAACGAACCCGCCCCGATCGTGCAGTCCGTCGACGGGATGGGAGGCGCGGATGATGACGACCTGAATCTCGACGGGCTCAACTTCGAGGAGCTGGGCGACATGGATCTGGAGAATCTGTCCTTCGAGGAACTGGGCGAAGCCGCCGAAGCGGAGGACAAGAATCCGGCCGCCGGATCCGACGCCGCGCCGGAGGATTCCGCAAAGCCCAAAAGCGAGGAGGAGGCGGAGATCGATGAATTCGAGAAGATGTTCTCCGAAGGTCTCGACCTCGACATGGACGATCCGGACGACGCGCCCGGTGATCCGATGCCGGACGCCGGGTCGGAGACCGTTTCGAGCGAAGCTGTGGACGAATCCGAGACCCGGGAGGAACCGCGCGAGGTCTCCATTGAGGCCATGTTCCTGGGCGGCATCCTGCCGGGGACGCTGATGGTTCTCATGGCCGGTTGGTGGGGGAGGCGACAGGCGGCGGCTTCGGAGGTCGAAGCGCATTTCGACGGGGCTGAGGCCCGGGCCGCGGTGATGGAGGCGAAGTGGGAACTGTTGATTCCCGTGGTTGCGTTGGTCGCCATTTTCGGCGGCTTTGCCTCCATCGTGCAGGCCTCGGCGCTGACCGCCTTTTACGCCTTCATCGTCGAGGTGTTTGTCTACCGCGATCTGAAGATCAAGCGGGACCTGCCGAAGGTGATGGCGGAGTGCGGGTTGCTGGTCGGCGGCGTGCTGTTGATCATCGGCGTGGCGCAGGGATTCAACAACTACCTGATCACCGAGGAGGCTCCGCAGCGCCTGCTCGCATGGGTGCAGGGTTTCGTGCGTTCGCCGCTCGTGTTCCTGCTGATGTTGAACCTCTTCCTGCTCCTGGTCGGCTGCGTGATGGACATCTATTCTGCGATCATCGTGGTCGTGCCGATGATTGTCCCGATCGGCCTGGCCTTCGGCGTCGATCCCGTCCACCTCGGCATCGTCTTCATGGCCAACCTCCAGCTGGGCTACCTCACGCCGCCCGTGGGCATGAATCTCTTCCTTTCCGCCTACCGCTTCGACAAGCCCCTGCCGGAGATCTATCGCTCCGTGATCCCCATGCTGATCGTCCTCCTCATCAGCGTCCTCCTGATCACCTACGTGCCGGCGCTGTCGACCCTGCTGCCGGACCTGTTGCTGGGCCGGGAGTGAATGGGGCGCCCCGCGGCGAGGGGATGCAGGCCGACGCCGCCTGGACATCTTCCGCCGTCCGATTGGGGGGGGGCGCCTGAATGCTCCGCAATTCCCCTTCACAATCCAGACCCGATACGGTTTGCTCCGACCCATGAATTCCCTTTCCCTGTTGGTCTCCTTGTTCCTGATTGCGCAGGCGTTTGTCGCTTCCGCCGCCCGCCAACCCAATGTCGTCATCCTGTTCACCGACGACCAGGGAACGCTGGACGCGAACTGTTTCGGCTCGCGCGACCTGCACACGCCGAACATTGACAAACTGGCCGAGACGGGCGTCCGCTTCACCCAGGCCTACGCCCACACGGTCTGTTGTCCGGCGCGCGCGGCGATCATGACCGGACGCCATCCGCAGCGCTGCAACGTCAACTCATGGACGCAGGGCAACATGAACGGGCCCAAGGGCATCAACATGCATCTGTCCGAGGTCACGCTGGCCGAGGCCTTGAAACCAGCCGGCTATGGCGCCGCGCTGTTCGGCAAGTGGCATCTGGGCTCTCATCGGGACTTTGGCCCGATGAAGCAGGGCTTCGATGAATTCTTCGGCCTTCGCAACGGTTTCATCGACAACTTCAATCACTTCCAGCTCCACGGCGAGGGCTACCACGATCTTTACGAGGGCACGAAGGAGGTCTTCAGGCGGGGCGAGTACTTTCCGGAAATGGTCGTGAACCGTTCGTTGGACTACATCGACCGAAACAAGGACAGGCCGTTCCTGCTCTATGTCGGCTTCAACATCCCGCACTATCCGGAGCAGGCGTTGAAGGAGCACGAGGCGCGCTACAAGGACCTGCCCATGCCGCGGCGCGCCTATGCGGCGATCGTCACGACCACGGACCACTATATCGGCAAGATCCTGGATCGCCTGGAGAGGCACGGACTGCGTGAAGACACGATCGTGATCTTCCAGAGCGACAACGGGCACTCGGAGGAGGATTACCAGATCCGGCCGGACAACCACAACAGCGGCCATCCCAAGGGCCACAACTACGGCGCGAACGGCGGCGGAGGCAACACCGGCAAATGGATCGGCCGCAAGGGGACGTTTCTCGAGGGCGGCATCCGCACGCCGGCGATCATCAGCTACCCCGCCAGGCTGCCGCAGGGAGTCGTGCGCGACCAGGCCGTCACTGCGATGGATTGGTTCCCCACCATCATGGAACTGACCGGCGCGCCGAAGACCGCCAACAAGCTCGACGGGCGCAGCCTGCTGCCGGTGATCGGGTCCATCGACGCGCCCTCGCCGCACAAGACGCTGTATTTCCAATGGCAGAACAACTGGGCGGTGCGCGAAGGCGACTGGAAGCTCATCCGCAAGAAGGGTCGCGGCGCCAAGGCCCGGGAGAGCTTCAGCCTGCTGAACCTCGCGGAGGAGAAACCTGAAACACAAAATCACGCCGGGGAGAATCCGGAGGTCGTCGCGCGGCTTAAGGGGCGTTACGCCGCCTGGGCGGAGGACGTGTTTCGCGAGGTGCGCTGAGGGGGGGCATCCCGGAAGGGGGGCGCCCGCCGTCGGCTTTCTCAGCGGCCCTCTTCCAGCGTCGCGCAATAGGCGCCATCCACCCGGTCGATGAAGGGCAGCAGCTGCCGGTCGGTCACAGCCCTGAACCGCCTGGAGTTCCGCGTGAATTCGAACACCACGCCGCGGTTCTCCTCCGGCTCCAGGCTGCAGGTGCTGTAGCAGATTCTGCCGCCGGGCTTGAGCCAGGCCGCCGCCTGTTTGAGGAGTTCCAGCTGGGTCGCGCGCAGGTCTTCGATCGCGTCGGGTTTCGACCGCCAACGCGCATCCACGCGCCGGCGGATGACGCCGGTGTTGGAGCAGGGGGCGTCGATCAGGATGCGGTCGAAGGTCGGCTCTGGTTTGCGGGCCTTGAGTGTCTGGTTGAGATTCCAGGTCTCGACGCAGGTCGCGCCGAGCCGGTCGGCGTTCTCGTCGACCTGTCGCAGGCGTTCGGGATCGATGTCGGTGGCCACGACGCGTCCGTTGTTGTTCATGCATTGGGCGATGAGCGTGGTCTTTCCGCCCGGGGCGGCGCAGAGGTCGAGAACGGTTTCGCCGGGCTGCGGGTCGAGCGCCATGACCGCGAGCAGCGTGCTCGGATCCTGGATGTAGAACAGGCCCCGGCGAAAACTTTCCAGGGATTCGAGCGGCGGGTGGGCATCGAGCCGCCAGGCGGCGGCCTTCTCCCAGCTGAGAGCGGCCGGCGTCGCCTCCACGCCCTCGTCCCGCCACTGTTTCTCCAGCTCGGTCGCGGTGGCGCGGAGGGTGTTCACCCGGGCGCAGGTCGGCGGCGGCGTGTTATTCCATTCCAGCAGCGAGTCGAGTGCCTCCTCGCCCCAGCGTTCCCGCCAGCGGAGGCACATATCGTCGGGATGAGACCAGGCGACCGCCGGTTCCTCCTCCCGCAGTCGGTTCAGCAGGCCATGCGTCCGGTCCTTTTCCCGGAGGTAGCCGCGCAGGACTGCGTTGAGGAAGCCCGACTGCGGCCCGAAGCCGAGCTCCTTGCCCAACTGCACGGTTTCGTGCACGGCGGCATGGTCGGGAATGCGGTCGAGCCAGAAGACCTGGTACAGCCCCAGGCGCAGCAGCGACTGCAGCCCCTTCTTTTGTTGGCGGCCCTGTGTCTTGCGGTCGATCAGCCAATCGAGCGTCCGTTCCCACCGGGCGACGCCGTAGGTCAGCTCCTGCGCCAGACGACGGTCCTCCGTCGATGTTTGCGAGGCGGCGATCTCCTTGCGGAAGACGTTTTCCGTGTAGTCCCGGCCCTCCTCGCGGCGTTGCAGAACCCGGTAGGCAATTGTTCTTGGTTTTTGACTTGGCACGGCGTAGAAGTAACGCTTTTTGACGCGATTGGGCGAGCAAACAGACACGCATTATGAAAGAAGAACTCGAGAAACTGGTCACTGCGGGGAAGATCAAGTCGACGGATGTCGAGACGCTGCTTGCCTTGACCGAGGCGGGATACTGCATGAACAAGAGCTGGGGATTCGGGCGCATCACGACCGTGGACACCGTGTTTTCCCGCTTCATGATCGATTTCGAGGGGAAGCCCGGCCATTCGATGGATCTGGGATTTGGCGCCAGATCCCTGAAGCCGATTCCCAAGGATCACATTCTCGCCCGCAAGGCGTCCGATCTCCCGGGCCTGCAGCAGATGGCGGCCCTGCATCATCTCGACCTCATCAAGCTGGTCCTGCAGAGCTACGGCGGCAAGGCCACGCTGGACCAGGTCCAGACCGTCCTCGTGCCGGACGTGATCGCCGACGACTGGAAGAAGTGGTGGGACACCGCCAAACGCGAGATGAAGAAGGACGGGCACTACCAGCTGCCCATCAAGAAATCGAATCCGATCATCTATCATGAGGAGGAGATTTCGCAGCAGACGCGGTTGCTGAAGGAGTTTCATGCGGCCAAGGGGTTGAAGGCGCAGATTCCGGTCGTCATCGAGATTGAGAAGAACGTGGGCGACCTGGAAGACGCGAAGGGCGCCGCGACCGAGGTGATCACGGCCTTCAACGCGGACATCGCCAAGCACGAGCAGACCAAGCCGGCCCTGGCGCTGGAAGCCATCTATGCCCGCGACGACTTGGCCAAGGCGGCCGGCCTCAGCCCGCAGGAGGGCGAGGTGACCGTGGCGGCGATCTGGGCGCAGGACGGCCACCTCGACGAGTTGGTGAATCACTTTCCCGCGGCCAAGATCCGCCGCGTGCTGGCCTCCTTCAAGGAGCACCACCCCGACACCTGGGTGGAGCCGATCCTGCAGCTGCTCAACGCGAACGCCACCAAGCTCACCGCCGAGTGCGCGCATCTTCTCATCCAGAACGACAAGCTCGAGCAGCTCAAGGGCACCCTCGCGCAGCTCATCAACCAGCACACCGCGACGACCGAGACCCTGCTCTGGCTCGCCAAGGATCGCAACGACGCCTTCGCCGACATCCTCGGCCCCGAGGTCTTCCGCGCCATGATGGCCGCAATCGAGCACGACCAGTTCCAGGAAAAGCGTTCGGCCCGGCTGCCGGACTACATCGTCGACGACCGTACGCTGCTGCTCGACCTGATCCAGTCCGCCGACATTGATGTCATCCGGGACCTGACCCGCGCGCTGAAGATGAGCCCCGCCTTCGGGGAGATGGACAAGAACTCCCTGCTCGCCCGCATCGTGAAGAAATACCCGGCGGTGCAGTCGATCATCTCCAGCGGCGCGCCGAAGCAGGAGACCTCGCTCATCGTCTCGTGGGAGAGTCTCAACCGCCGCAAGGCCGAATACGACGATCTCGTCCAGAAGCAGATCCCGGACAACGCGAAGGAGCTCGCGATCGCCCGCAGCTACGGCGACCTGCGCGAGAACCACGAATACAAGGCGGCCAAGGAGCGTCGCGCCTTCCTCAACGCCCGCAAGGCGGAACTGGAGCGCGATCTCGACGCCGCCCAGGCGACCGACTTCGCCAGCGCCGACACCAGCGCGGTGAACATCGGCACCATCGCGAAGTTGACCAACCTTGCGCAGAGCCGCCAGGAGACCTTCACCATTCTCGGCGCCTGGGACGGCGATCCCGACAAGGGCCTCATCAGCTATCTCACGCCGCTCGGGCAGTCGCTGGTCGGAGCCAAGGTCGGCGAGGAGGTTTCGTTCGAGGTCGGCGGCGAGCAGCGCAGCTACCGCGTCGATTCCATCGAAAAGTATGTGACCGCAGCTCCCGCGCCCGTTGCTGAAGCGGCTCCTGCGCCCGAAGCGGCTCCTGCTGAAGCGGCTCCTGCTGAAGCGGCTCTTGCTGAAGCGGCTCCTGTCGCCGAGGCTGCGCCGACGGAGGTTTCGGAGTCTGCGGCGCCGGCAGAGGAAGCTGCGGAAGGATCCGGAAGCGAACCGGTCGCGTAAGGGGACGGACTCAAAGTCCGTTCAAGCCAAAGGGATCGTCGCCGTCGATTGGCGTCGGCGCATCGCCCGCGGGCGCGTTGTCGGGGGCGGCGGAGCCCTGGCGTCGGCGCGTCCGCGCCTCGCGTTCGCGCAATTCGATGTAGGAGCCGCTCAGGATGCGGTCCTCCCTGCCGGGGCCGGCCTTGATCACGATCGCCGATTCCCGCAGCAGTCCCTTCTCCTTCACGTTGATACCGTGACACCGCGTCTGGCAGAGCCCGCAGCCGACGCACTTTTCCGCGAGGACCACCGGAGCCACGAAACCCGTCCCCTCGATCGGGGCGCCGTTCAGGTCCGTCCGGGTGTGGACCTGGGTGAACTCGATCGCGTGGTAACCGGCGGCGACGCATTCATCGACGCAGAGTTGGCAGGCCTCGCGATCGGCATAAGGGAGGCAGGCGGATTCATCGACGATCGCCAGGCCCATACGGGCCGCCTTTTTCTCCTCGATGGGCAGTGGGCGGATGGCGCCGGTGGGGCAGACCTGGCCGCAGGCGTTGCAGCTTGATTCGCAGCCGGCCCAATCGGCGACGACCCTTGGCGTCCAGAGTCCTTCGACGCCCTGCTCGAAACCCTGGGATTGCAGCACGTTGTTGGGGCAGGCCTTGAAGCACTCCCCGCAACGGATGCACATCTGGAGAAACTCCTGTTCCGGCGCGCTGCCGGGCGGCCGCACGGGCAGGGTCGCGCCGGGGGCGTCCGGGCGCGCGCCATGATGGCGGATTGCGGCCGCCGCGCCGCCGCCGGCCGCCAACGCGGTCGCCCCGGACGCCAACGACAGGAACCGGCGTCGTTGCAAGGCGGCGCCCGAGGGGGCGGGCTCCTCCTCCGGCTTCAGGTCAATCGCATTCCATCGCTCCACAAACTTGATCGAATGCGTGGGGCAGACGCCGCCGCAGGTCTGGCAGAGCGTGCAGTCCGCGGTCCGGGTGGTGAAGTCGGGCTTGATCGCGTCGAAGGGACAGACCTCCACGCATTTGTTGCAGTTGACGCAGGAGGATTCCACCTTCCGTTCGCTGACGCGGAACAGGTTGGCGACGGAGAACACCGCGCCGCTGGGACAGACATATCTGCACCAGAAGCGCGGGCGGAGAAGGCCCAGGAAAAGCACGCCGAGGAACAGCGCGATCGAGAGGAGGTGGCCGACGTTCATCGGGGCGACCAGCCGCCACCCGCGAAGCAGGCCCGTCTGAAGCGGTTCCCCCAGGAAGAGCGCGCCGCGTGTGACCACGGGAATGGCCGCGACGAAGCCCGAGATCAGGACGCCGCACACCGCGCAGATCAGCGTCGTCGCCAGCAGCCAGTACTTGGTGTGGACCCACCAGCCGCGGCCTTCCACACGAAAGCGTCCGACCCGCCTGCCGACGATCCAGTCGAACAGATCGATCGTCGTTCCCAAGGGGCAGAGATAGCCGCAGAAGCCGCGCGGAATCGCCACGCAGATGATCAGGATGACGGCGGCGCAGACCAGGGACCAGACGGCATTGCGCGACGCGACCGCGGTCGAGAGGCTCACCAGCGGGTCGATCACCAGGAACAACTCGGCGGCGAGTTTCTCCTTCCGCGCCAGATGGTCGGCATGGTGCGTCGGCCATGCGTCCGGCGCGCGTTCGTGCAGCGCCGCAGGACCGACGTGAAGCAGCAGCCGGTTGAATGCTTCAGGCGACAGGGGCTCGGCGGGGGTGAGTTCGAGGCGCCCGGCGGTTTCGGTCGTTGAATGAAAGGCCCCCAGGGCGGCGGCGTCGCCTTCGTCGAGGACGAGATGAACGATTTCAAGTTCTGCGGGCCAGCGATCGGCGTCGGCCGGGCCGGTCAATCGCAGGCGGCCGTCGGATTGATCGACGGAATCGACGGTCCAGCCGCGGGCGATGCGCCCCGGCGGCGCCGGGGCGGCCGAATAGGGCCAGCACACATGAAAGAACGACCAGAGAAACAAGCCGAGGCAAAGGGCCTGGATCGCGCGGCGCAGTGGGGCCGACAACAAGGAGACGCCGAACCGCCTGAGGCCCGTCCTCAACCTCCCCGGCCTGGCAAAGCGGTAGTCGGAGAACCAGGCGGCGGGGAGCTTTGTCTTCAGCGCCGAGCCGATTCGTTCCAGGGTCGCGGGCGGTTCGCCTTTTTTTCGCCGTCGCAGAAAAGGGAGGAAATGGTTGAGCCGGAAACCGCCGACGCCGCGATTCCGATCGCCGATGGCGGAAAGGGCCATCGCCAATCCGAGTAGCAGCAGGACGGCTCCAATCGCGAGTTGGAGAGCGGCCTGGCCGGGGAGTCCGTCGCGAGTCTCCCCGGCGCCGGCGGAAAGGACGGCGGCCGCACCCAGCATCGCCACGGCGAGGCCCAGCGCCGTCGCCTTGCGGCCTGATCCCGGGACGGGCGCGTTCATTTCGCGCCCTTGGCCAGGGCCTTGGCGGAGGCGTTGATGATGGCCTCCGCGGTGATCGTGGCCCGGCTGGTGGCATCGACCCCCTTCACCCCCTGCTTGGCGACGATCTGCGCGGGCGTGTCCCGCAGCGCCGAGTAGAACTGCTTCTCCTGATGCTTGACCACCTTGACCGACTCAATCCGGCCGCTCTTGACGGCGACTTCCACCTCCACGCGTCCGGCGTAGCCAAGACTGCCGTCGCGGTAGGTCCCGTCGGCGACCTTGCGCGCGTCCGACAGATCGAACAGTTTGATCGCCGCCATGCTGGCGCGGGCCCGATCCTGGAACTTCTGCAGACGCTTCGCCCGCTGACCCCGCGCGGGCGCGTCGATGGCCTTCTGGTAACGCTCGATCGCCTCCTGGGCCCGATGCGCGAGGCGGCAGGCGTCGCCGGCCAGAAGGTGCGCCTCCTGCGGGGCGCCTCCGGCCTTCACATAGCGGTCGGCAAGCGAAACGGCGGCGTCGGTCTCGCCCATGTCGCCGAGCAGCTTGATCATGCCGGCCCGCATCGGTTGGCCTCGAAGCGCATCCTTGGCCATTTCCTTGGAGCCCATCCGGAAATAGCATTCGGCCAGGGCCACCGCGTCGTTTCCGTTCTGTCCGGTTCCGGCGCGACGCCACCACCAGGCGGCGCGGGGATAATCCTGGAAAAAGCGGAAATACATGGACGCCAGCGAGGTCATGACCCGTGTCCGCGTGGCTCCGGGGCGCTTGTGCACATCGAGCAGATGATACATGAGGCGGACGCCCTCGCGCCAGCGGCCGGTGTTCGGGTTGACGGTGTCCCAGATGAACTGCCCGACGTTCTTGTTGCGGTTCCAGGGTTTGGGCGCCGGCATCGGCCAGTTGAGATCCAGGGTGGCCGGATAATTCAAACGGGTGGTTCCCAACCACGAGGGCGGCGTGGAACCGACATCGCGGATCAATGCCTCCACCTCGGCCTTGGACCGGGATTGGGCGGCGCCGGCGTCCGGCGACGAGGGCGTGTCCGACGCCGGTTTCGGAGTCAGGACGTGGCGCCTGCCTTTCATCGTCACCGCGTGAATCTGCCCGTAGCCATAGGTCTGGGAACTCGCGCGCCCGGCGACAACCGCGCGAAAGGTGACGGTCTTCCCCTTGGTGTCGATCGCGGTGACCGAGCCTTCCAGTCGACTCCCGTTGAGAAACTCGATCGTGTCGGCGCTCGTCGCCAACGGAAGCGCGAGAAGGATGGCGAACCGCAGAATCGCAATGATCCTCGTCGGGGCGGAGTGTCTGATGCGCAACGTCATCCCTTCATCTAACCCCGTGAATCGCGCGCGTCAGCTGTAAAGCGAGGGCGTGGGGCGTGGAGGGATGGGGGAATGGGAGCGGGGTGGGAACGACTGCCGGGCGTCATCGCGCGCCCGCGGCTCAGCGCTTCACGAGTTCTTCGAAATACCCCCGGAACTCGGCCTCGTCCTCGTTGAGCGCGACCATCCAGCACCAGTCCACGTAGACGAGCCTGTGTCTGGCGGTGAATGCCGCGATGCGCTCCGCCGCCTTGTCGGGATCCCGCGGCGGGGTGTGGACGGAACAGCAAAGCGCGGTTGCCGTGTTGTTGGTCGCCAACCCGAAGAAGGTCATCCCCAGGTCGGTCTCGAAGGCGAAGCTGTCGGCCGCCAATCGACGGTTGCCGCCGACGCTGAATCCCTTGAGCGTCCTGGCGCTTCCGAGTTCCTTTTTCGCCTTCCTGAGATCCAGCAAGGTGTCGAACAGCGGCGCGCCGATTTCCTCGCGGACGTGGATGCGCCGGAATCCCGCGCCCTGCCGGCACTCCCGATACACGCGTTCGACGGCCGACAACTCCGAGCGGATACCCGGCAGGTGCGCCATGGAGATGAACTCGATCTGTCGCCAGTCGTCCTCGTGGATGGACAGGCGCTTCCGGGGCGGGCATTCCGTGTCGCCGGGACCGGGCGTTGTGGTGTCGATCGAGGGCAGGCTGAAGAGGATCTTGTCCGGGTCCGCGAGCTCCAGGCGGCGCAGGGTCAGGGTCACCGCGCCGGTTGCCGCGAAGTCCTTCTTGAATGCCGGTTGCGCCTCGACGATCTCATAGCGCGTGTCGGCGATCGCGATTTCACTCTCGGTGTCGAAGACATCGGGCAGTTCGTCGACGGCGACCTCCGACACGCTGAAGGGCTGTCCGCTCGCAGCATCGGCGAAGACCACGCGTATCATGGAATGTTTCTCTGACATCGGAGAAGCGGCAGTCTGGGCGAACCGGCGGCCGTTGTAAACCGGATCGATTCAGGCAAATTCCTTTCCCTGGTCCGGCAAAGGGCTTAACTTCCGCCACTCTCTGGCAAAATGAAACGAACCAACCTTTTCCGATTTCCCACGATTGCGGCGCTGATCCTGGCGACCGGTTTGTCCTCCCGCGCGCAGCTTTCCGAGCCGACGCCCGAGCCGATCTTTGGCGCGCGCATGCCCTCGCTCAGACCCGACGGCAGTCGGATCGCCTTCGTCTGGCGCGGCGATGTCTGGACCGCCTCGGCGAAAGGCGGCAGGGCGACGCCGCTGACGCAGCACGTCGAGCTGGACGCGTATCCGCGGTTTTCGCCGGATGGAAAATGGATTTCCTTCTCCAGCCGCCGCCATGGGAACTGGGACATCTTCGTCGCGCCGGCCGACGGGGGATCGCCGCAACGCATCACCCGGCACGCGGCGACCGACATCGCCTACGGCTGGAGTCCCGACGGGAAGGAGCTGGTCTTCAGCTCCAAGCGGGATTCCGCGAACCACCAGATGTTCACCATCGATGTCCGCACGCTGCGCCTGCGCAAGATCACCGAGGACTACGCGCGGATGAATCACGCGTGTTTCTCGCCGGATGGCGGGCGGATCGTCTACGGGCGCTACGGATTCCCCTGGACGCGCCCGCGCTACTCCGGTTCCGCCGCGCAGCAGATCTGGATCCACGATCTGGAGCGATCGGTCCGATATCCGATTCCGCGGGAGGAGCGGCAGCATCTCTGGCCACAATTCCTGCCGGACGGGAAACGCATCCTGACGGTCACCACCGGGGAGCCCACGCCCAGTTCGCACGGGCTTGAGGAAACCCCGCCCAGGCTGATCGACGAGCCCATCAACACGCCCAACCTCTGGATCGTCGATCCGGACGGCGGGGCGAGACAGCTGACGGAGTTCAGCGGCTGGGGCGTGCGCTGGCCGACCGTCGCCGCGAAGAGCGACAGCATTGTGTTCGAGTATGCCGGCGATCTGTGGCGCACGTCGCGCCGCGGGCGCAAGCCTCGGAAGCTCGCCTTCCATGCCGCCTCCGACGACAAGGAGACCAACCAGCATTACGACAAGCTGACCAAGGGCGTGGTGGAGGCGGAGCCGTCGCCTGACGGGAAGACAATCGCGTTCGGTCTCAAGGGCGACATCTGGACCATCGCCATCAGCAAGCCCTCCGGCGTCGCGGGCCGCAGGGCCGGCTTCGCCCGCCAGTTGACCCGGTGGGCCGGCGATGACTCTGACTTCTCCTGGTCCAGGGACAGCAAGAAGGTGTATTTCGTCTCGGATCGCGATTTCAACTACGGCATCTACGAGGTCGAGGTCGCGTCGGGCAAGATACGCCCCGTCTGGAATGAGGACCGCGATGTCACCCACATTCGCCTGTCGCCTGACGGGAAGAAACTGGCGTTCTGGGTGACGGGCGGCGAGGGGGGGCTCTTTGCCGTGGACCTGGCGAGCGGCCGCTCCCAACGCATCGTGCGCGTGCCCGGACCCCAGTGGCGGGGCTACGGCGGCGGCAGCTTCGACTGGTCGCCCGACGGGCGCTGGCTCGCCTACACGCGCGTCGAGGAGAACCGATCGCGCAATGTCTGGATCGTGTCGTCCAAGGGCGGCGAGGCGGTCAAGGTCACGCGTCTGAACGCCTATCACAGCCAGCCGGTCTGGGGCCCGGGCGGACGTTATCTGTTCTGCTATTCCAGCCGCGACGGATCGGGCATCTATGCGATTCCCTTGAAGCGCGAGGACGCCCGCGCCGCGGACACGGACATCCGGTTCAAGAAACCGGAGGAGGGGAAACTCAAGGTGGACATCGACTTTGACGGCATCCACCGCCGCATCCGAAAGATTCATTCCAAGACCTCGATCTCCGGTCTTTCGGCGACGCCCAAGGGCGAACTCACCTTCACCTACCGCGGCGACCTCTACACGTTGAGCTACGACGGCAGGACCGCCCGGAAGATGAGCACGACGGGCGGGAATTCCCTGATGCGCCCCTACGACGGCGGCTCCAAGGCGACATTCGTGCGAGGCGAGGAACTCTACACGACCCGGCTCACCAGCCCCTCCTCCGGGACCAAGGTCGGTTTCACCGCGGACTGGCGGCACGACGTGCGCGCCGAACGCCACGCCGCCTTCACCGAATTCTGGCGCTCCTTCGACCGCGGGTTCTACGATGAGAACTTCCACGGACGCGACTGGGCGAAGATCCGCAGGCATTACGAGAAGTTTCTCGGCTCCATCGACACCCGCGACGAGTTTGCGGAGCTGCTGAACATGATGGTCGGCGAACTCGAGGCCTCGCACGCCGAGGTGAAACCCGCCAGTGGCGGCGTCGACGGGCCGATCACGCCGCGGCTTGGCTTCACCTTCGACTACACCCACGCCGGTCCCGGCATCCGCGTGGACAAGGTTCCGGACGCCGCGCCCGGCTCCTACGACAAGACCCGGATCAATCCGGGCGACTACATCCTCCAGATCAACGGCGAGGACGTGGAGTTGAGCGAACGCTACTACGACGTGGTGAACCGCAAGGACGGTCGCGACCTGACCCTGCTTGTGAACGACAAGCCGGAGAAGAAGGGCGCCCGCAAGGTCACCTACCAGGTCCTCAGCCAGAGTGAGTGGCTGGATCTGAACTACAAGGCCCGGACCGAACGGCTGCGGCGCATGGTCGAGGAGAAGACCGACGGCCGGATCGGCTACCTGCACATCGCCTCCATGGGCTCCAACGACCGCACCCGGTTTGAGCAGGAGGCCTACGAGTACATCCTCGGCAAGGAGGGCATGATCATCGACGTCCGCTTCAACAACGGGGGCAACATCTCCGACACGCTGATCGACTGGCTGGAGCGCAAGCCGCACGGCTACACGAAGCCCCGCGACGGCGTCGCCACCCAGTCTCCCTCGCGCGCGTGGACAAAGCCCATCGTCGTCCTGATGAACGAACACAGCTATTCCAACGCCGAGATGTTCCCCAACGCCATCCGCGCCCGGGGACTGGCGAAGCTCGTGGGGTGGGAGACTCCGGGCTATGTCATCTGGACCCAGTCGCTGAGACTCGTGGACGGCACGTCCGCCCGCATGCCGGGAGCCGGGGTCTACCGCCTCGACGGCTCGCCCATGGAGAACCGTGGCGAAAAGCCCGACGTCAGGATCTGGCTCCACCCCGACGACTATCTTGCCGGCAGGGATCCCCAGCTGGACAAGGCGATCGAGATCCTGACCGAGGGCGGATCCGACGCCGCGGGCGGCGGGGACTGAGCAGGGTGTTGCGCGTCTTGCTCGCGTGGGAAGGGGCCTTCCGGTAGCCTGCCGAAAGCATGCGCCCGCCAAGCAGAACGGCCTTCGCCGCGTCCGGGGTCCTTCTCTCCCTGGTCGTGTTTGCCTTGTTCAGCGGGGATTCCCCGGAGGTCCCTCGCGGGTCCGGACCCCTGTCACAGTCGGCCTACGTGTGGCGGATGGCCTGGGACGGCCCTGTCTCCGAGGCTGTCCGGATACGCGCCCCCGGGTTCTCCGGAATCGTTGTGCTCGCCGCCGAAGTGGATTGGCGCTCCGGACATCCGTCGATCCGCCGGGCGAATCCGGACTGGTCCGCGCTTGCTGCGACGTCGGGACCGGTCGGGCTGGCCATACGAATCGAGCGGTTTGGCGGACCGTTCTCGGCCCGGGGGGAGCCGGCTGCCGCCCTCCGCCAACTGGCGCGCTCCCTTGTCCGTGAGGCTGGTTCGCAGAATGTGCCGGTCGCGGAGCTGCAGCTGGATTTTGACTGCGCCGGGGCGAAGCTGCCGGGCTACCAACTCTGGGTGGAGGCCGTGCGGAAGGAAATCCGTCCAACGCCCGTGGGCATCACGGCATTGCCAAGCTGGTTGAATCAACGCTCCTGCCGGGACCTTTTCGCCGCCGCCGACTCGGTCACGCTGCAGGTCCATTCCTTGGAACGTCCGATCGACGAATCGACTCCGGTCCGGATCTGCGATCCCGATGCGGCCAGGCGGGCGATCGAGCGGGCCGCCCAATTGGGGGTTCCCTTCCGCGTGGCGCTGCCCACCTACGGCTACCTGCTGGCCTTCGACGAGCGCGGAACATTCGCGGGAGCCTCCGCCGAAGGGCCGCGTCCCGACTGGCCGAAGACGCATCGCCTGAGGGCGTTGCGGACCGATCCGGCAGCCATGGCGGATCTTGTGAACGGCTGGACCCGCGAACGGCCGGCCGCGTTGCAGGGCGTCGTCTGGTACCGCCTCCCGGTCGCCGGTGAACAGTTCAACTGGACCTGGCCGACGCTGGCTTCCGTGATGAAAGGGGCGCGTCCGGAACCGCGCCTGATCGCGCAGGCGGAGCGGACCCGGGCCGGCCTCCATGATCTCACGCTCGCCAACCGGGGGACATGCGTCGACACCAACGCCTGGACGGTGAGCGTGACCTGGGAGAACGCCCGGTTGCTCAGCTGCGACGGACTGTCGAACTTCGAAATCAGGAACAGCGACGACCACTCCCTCATTCTCCATTCCCGCGGCCTGGTCGGCGGACTTCCGCCCGGGAAAGCCATCCCCGTCGCCTGGCTCAGACTGGATTCGGATCATGAAGCGCAGCTCAATATCAAAACGGAAACGGTCGCCCCTTAGCGTTGCGGGAGTCTCGGCGGTTCTTGCTGTCGGTCTCGGAACCATCTGGGCCTGTGGTCCGGACTTCCCTGTCGCGCTCTTGAACGGGGGATCCAAGGCGTTCTTCTCCGCGCCGCTCGCCGATTTCTTCGACCGCGTTGCGCAAATCGGCGCCGCGAAGCCTGTGCCCAGGGCGCGGATTCGCGAGGACGCCCCGGAAGTGCAGACACGCGACGCGGCGCTGGCCGATCTGGAGATGGCGTTGGAGCGGACATCGGCGGCTCCCGACCAACGCCAACGGATTCTCCGCGAGCACAGGGCTGCCCGCAGTCGCATCGCGGATTACCAGGGCGCGCTGCAGACCTGGAGACTGCGGTCCCGGTGGGACGAGGACGCCCGCCGCCCGCCGCAACCCGAGATCCGTGTCGCGAAGGATCTTCCCCTCGAGTTTGAACTCTACTTTCGCGGGGCGCTCGCGTGGCATGGCGGAAAGGCCGAAGCAGCCGTGGAACGTTGGAACGAACTGTTGGAGTTGCCCGAAAGCCAACGACGCTTCCGCTCGACCTGGGCCGCCTACATGCTGGGGCGGGCGCTGATGGACGACAATCCGGACGCGGCGCGCGCCCGGTTTCAAAGTGTGCGGGAACTCGTCGATGATGGGTTTCCCGATCCGCTCGGCCTGGCCGCGGCGAGTCTCGGATGGGAGGCGCGCGTGGAGTTCGACCTGGAGAATCATCCGCGGGCGGCGGATCTCTACCTGGATCAACTTGCCGGCGGCGACCGCCGCGCCGCCGCATCCCTGCGACGGGTTGTGCGCGCCTGGTTGGACGAGGACACGGAGGCGTTGCTTCCTGCTGCGCGCGATCCGCGGATTCGCCGCGTGTTTTCCAGCTACCTGTTGTCGCCGTTGTTCTCCGCCCATGACGACGAATCCAAGGCGCGGCTCGGTCGTTGGCTGGAGGCTCTCGAACATGAGGGCGTCGAGGATCCGACGCTGGCCGAAGCCATGGCGGTTGCGGCCTATCGCGGCGGCGGGTTCGCGGCGGCCCGCCGCTGGGTCGATCGCGCCGGAGAGGACTCCACCGCGGCGCGTTGGATTCTCGCCAAGCTGCATCTGAGGGATGGGGAGGAGGCGGCCGCGGCGAAGATCTATGCGACGCTGGCGGAGCGATTCCCGGTCGAAGATGGTCCGGCGGCCCCGGGAGGCCTCTTCGCCGACCGAAGCGGATACGGCGGTTCGCTTGACGCGCCCATCGCCAACCAGATCCAGGGCGAATTTGCGTTGATCCAGCTTTCCCGTCGCGACTACGTGAACGCCTTGCATTCCCTGATGCGGTTCCGATCCTGGCAGGACGCAGCCCATGTCGCGGAAAAGGTTCTCACGCTGGAGGAGCTTCAAGCTTACGTGGATCGACATTGGCCGGCGACGATGGAGGACCGCGGCGCCGAACCAGAATTTCATGGACGCTTTGACGAGCCTTTTGGCCGACCGGTCGATCCGCGAAAGATCCGTGGTCTGCTGGGTCGCCGGCTGATGCGGGCGGAACGTTGGAATGCGGCGGCGCCCTACCTGCCGTCCGACATGCGCTCACAGGCCCGGCGTCTTGCGGATTCGTTGAAGACCGGACGCGATGCCGCTGTTTCGAAGAAGGAGCGCGCCGAGGCCCTCTGGCGGGCGGCCTTCATCCTGCGTTACGACGGGCTGGGCCTGGTTGCGACGGAGACCGGACCCGATTGGCGGATGCATCACGGCAACTTCGAAGTCGGCGTTGAGACCGGGACGCGCTTCGACCCGGAACAGTGGCCCCTGTTTCCGCCCGCCGCAGACGAAGCGAAGCGCGTCGCCGCCGCGGGTCCCGCGCCGAACAAACGCTACCACTATCGCCATGCCGCGGCCGATCTGGCCTGGCAGGCCGCCGGATTGATGCCGGACAATGATCCCGAAACCGCGCGCGTTCTTTGTCAGGCCGGAAGCTGGATCAAGGCCCGCGACCCAAAATCGGCGGACCGTTTCTACAAGGCTCTGGTCCGGCGTTGCCCCAATACCGAACTCGGCCGCCGGGCCGACAGGATCCGGTGGTTCCCCGGCATCACCAAGGCCGGCGGGTTGATTCCCTGAAAATGCCGGGGCTGTTGGACCGACGCCGCGCTCCACAGCGCTCCGCGCGGCGCAGAAGGCCGATTTCAGCCGACTGTAGAATACGCGCGGGTTCTCGTCGTCACCGCACACCCAGGCAGTGAAGATGCGCCTTCGTCCGGATCAGAATCCGGCCGTTCGCGATTGCGG
>JAYPEY010000094.1:0-23898 GCA_038126035.1 Verrucomicrobiales bacterium
TCCCGGAAAACCATCTCATTCGCAATGGGCCAGTTCACGGGGGCCCAATCAGTGGAACGGCGGTCTTTCACGGGCGTTCGCCACGCTCTTGCGAGCGCAACTGCTGGAAATGCCCGCCGCCGACTCCCAATCGCATGCGAGAGGGGAACAGCGGTCCGGTTGCCATGGGCAACGGCCGCCGCGCCTGTTATGCTGCGCCCTCGATGAGCGGGAATTACTATGATCCGGGCGAACAGCGGGCGGCGAAGGTCGACGCGTTGTTCAGCTCGATCGCGCGTCGGTACGATCTGATCAACGACGTCCAGAGCTTCGGCATGCACCGGCTTTGGAAGCGGCGATTGATCCGTTTGGCCGGGATCGGGCGGGGCGCGCGGACGCTGGACCTCTGCTGCGGCACGGGCGATGTGAGCTTTGCCATGGCGCGCGCGGGCGCCGATGCGATCGGCCTGGATTTCAACGCCTCCATGCTCGCCGTGGCGCGGGAGCGGCAGGCCCGGGGCGGGGGTGACGCAGACTGTGAATTCCTGCAGGGCGATGCTCTGGCCATCCCGTTCGAGGAGGGGCGCTTCGATGTCGTGTCGATCAGTTACGGCCTGCGCAATCTGGCTGATTTTCGGCGCGGGCTGGAAGAGATGCGCCGCGTTGCGAAGCCGGGCGGTCGCCTGTTGATCCTGGATTTCGGAGTCCCGGGTTTTGCGCCCTGGCGATGGGCCTACTTCGCCTACCTCAAGATCGCGACCCCGATCTTCGGTCGGATCTTCACCGGCGATTCCGCCGCCTACGCCTACATCCTCGAGTCACTGAAGAACTACCCTGCGCAGAAAGGCGTCGCCCGGATGCTGGAGGAGATCGGCTGCCGGGAGGTAAGGACGTTCAATCTGCTCGGGGGCGTGATGAGTATTCACTGCGCGGTGAAGGGGGAGTGAATCAAGTCAACATCGATTCCATGACATGCCCGTGCACGTCGGTGAGGCGGCGGTCGAGGGAGTTGTGGCGGACGGTGAGGCGTTCGTGGTCGATGCCGAGGAGGTGGAGGGCGGTGGCGTTGATGTCGTGGACCTGGGTGTAGTTGCTGCGGTCGGCGGGCTTGAAACCCCATTGGTCGCTTTCGCCGTGGGTGACGCCGCCCTTGATGCCGCCGCCGCAGAGCCAGTTGGTGAAGACGAAGGGATTGTGGTCGCGGCCGGAGCCGCGTTGGGCGCAGGGCATGCGGCCGAATTCGGTGGTCCAGATGATCAGGGTCTCATCCAGCATGCCGCGCTGCTTGAGATCCCTGATCAGGGCCGACGCGCCGACCGCCATGCCGTGGGCGAGCGGGCCGTGGTCGCGTTTGATATCCTCGTGGCTGTCCCAGTTGCGGCGGGGGAAACCGTTTTCATTGCCGCTCCAGATCTGGATGAAGCGCACGCCGCGTTCGAGCAGACGCCGCGCGACGAGGCACTTGCGGCCGAAGAATTCCGCCTCGGCCCTGGGGTTGATCTTTGAGTCATCGACGCCCGGTCCCTCCGGCGCGAGGCCGTAGAGATCCCTGATATGCTGCGGCTCCTTCGCGACATCGAGGGCCTCGGTGGCGCTGAGCTGCATGCGGGCGGCAAGTTCGTAGCTGTGGATGCGGGCCTGGAGACGGTCGTCACCGAGGCGCGTCAGGGCGTGGCGCGCGTTGAGTTGGCGCATCAGGGCGTGGGCGTCGCGATCGGCGGCCTTGGTGATGAACGCGTCCTCTTCGCGGGGGAAGAGATCGTTGATCGGGGTCTTGTCGCCGGGGCGGATGACGGTCCCCTGGTTCTCGGCGGGCAGGAACATGGACGACCAGTTCTTCACGCCGTTGGAGGCGAGACCGCGGTGGTCGGGCAGGACCACGAAGGCGGGGAGATTGTCGTTGGCGGAGCCGAGCGCATAACTGACCCACGATCCGGAGCTGGGGAATCCGGGTTGATTGAAGCCGGTGGTCTGCAGCAGCGTGCCCTGGCTGTGCACGCCGGTCAGGCCGACCAGGTTGTGGACAAAGGCCATCTCGTCCACGACCTCGCCGAGCGGGGCGACGATTTCACTCAGGGGCTTGCCGCACTGGCCGTAGGGCTTGAAGTCCCAGTAGGATTTGGCGCTGGCTCCGGGCGAGCTTTGAAACAGCTCCACCTCCTCGCCGGGGTCCCACTGTCTGCCGTGCTCCTTCTCCAACTGCGGCTTGTAGTCGAACAGGTCCACGTGACTTGCCGCGCCGGCCATGAAGAGCTGGACCACCCGTTTCGCCCGCGGCGGATGGTGGAGCGCATGCAGGACGCCGTCGCGCGCGAGGAGATCCGTCAACGCCATGCCGGCAAAGCCTCCGGACACGGTCGACAGGAAATGGCGTCGGGTCTGGTTCATTCAGTGGCGAGACTATTTCAGACCGGGGGCGGGGGCAATGGGGTTTTGGCCGCGCTGATTCATGCCCCACGGATGGCAAGGCCGACCCACGGATGAAGAACCGACACAGGCGACCGGCGTCGCAGACTGGAGGCGCCCTCACCCTCGGTCCCTCTCCCCAAGGAGAGGGATGTCTCCCAGGCTTTCGGAGAATACACGGTCTCGGAAGCATTTCGGCAGCGCGGCTGTCTTCTTCCCGTCTGAACTTCGATGCAATGGCGCAGGTTGGTCTGCAATGCTATTCATTCCCCTGTCTTGATTCCCGTGTCTTCGCATTCAGCGGCGTGAATTTGCCGCTTGAATTCGCGCATTGAATCCAAACAATCGCAGCATCCAGATTCGCCTCGCCGTCATGAAGAAAACCATACTCCCTGCCGCTGTTTCCGTCATCGCCGCCGCCGCCCTTCACGCCGCCGAGATCGACGGCCCGCTTTCGCCGGAGGACTCGCTCAAGCATCTCAAACTGGAGGAGGGGCTCCGGCTTCAACTCGTCGCGGCCGAGCCGCTGGTGGTCGATCCGGTGGCCACGGCCTTTGACGCGGACGGGCGGATGTTTGTCGCGGAGAACCGCGGTTATCCGACCGGTCCGGGCGAGGGCAGGCCTCCGGCGGGCATCGTGGCGCTGCTGGAGGATACGGACGGCAATGGTGTCTTCGACAAGCGCACGAACTTTGCCGAAGGCCTCAGTTATCCCAACGGCCTGCTTCCCTGGCGGGGCGGGATCTTCGTCACCTGCGCGCCGGACATCTTCTATCTCAAGGACACGGATGGCGACAACAAGGCCGATGTGAGGAAGGTGGTCCTGACCGGCTTCAGCATCAAGAGCACGACCCAGCTCCGAGTCAGCCACCCCAAGCTGGGGCTCGACGGCTGGGTCTGGGTGACCGCCGGGTTGCAGGGCGGCGACGTGGAATCGCCGTTGAACAAGAATCAGGCCAAGGTCTCCTACGCGAAGAGCGACGGACGCTTTCATCCGGACACCTTCGAGTTCGTGACCGTTTCCGGGCAGGGGCAGTTCGGGCTGACCTTCGACGACTACGGCAACAAGTTTGTCTGCGACAACCGCACGCCGATCGACCACGCCGTGCTGCAGCCGCATCATCTGAAACGCAATCCGCGCTACGCCTTTTCCCAGACCGTCAACACCGTGGGGACGGACGGCGCGGACGCCGTCGTTTATCCGCTCAGCCGCGACACGACGACGGCCGGCTTCCATCCGTCGCTGTTGACCAAGCTGCATCTGGGCTCCTTCACCTCGGCCTGCGGCACGCTGATCTTCCGCGGCAACCGGCTGACCCCCTCGCATTATGGGAACGCGTTCATCTGCGAGCCCGCGCAGAACCTCGTGCAGCGGCGGATCATGTTTCCGACCGGCGGCTCCTTCGACGCGCGCCTCGCCAAGGATGGCGAGGATTTCCTTGCCACGCCGGACACCTGGTCGCGCATCGTCTACGCCGATCAGGGTCCGGAGGGCGGGCTCTACCTCACGGACTTCTACCGCAAGACGCTGGACCACCCCCGGTATCTGCCGGAGCACGTTCGTGACACGGCGGACTTTGTCAGCGGCAACACGCAGGGGCGGATCTATCGCGTCGTTTCGGAAGGGGGCAGTCGGCGCAACTGGAAGAGCTATTCCCTCGCGGAAGCGAAAACCAGCCGCCTTGTCCGGGAACTCGACATCGACAACGGCTGGAGCCGCGACACGGCGCGCCGATTGTTGCTGGAACGCAGGGACCCGGACTCAATCAAGCCATTGCGGCGGTTGGTTGAGCAGGGGGAGACCTCCGCGGGGCGGGTGGCCGCGCTCTGGTTGTTGGACAACTTCGACCAACTGGGCGCCGCGACGTTGATCGCGTCGGTCGCCGACCAGGATCCGCGGGTGCGCGAGGCGGCGATGCGCCTGACCGAGGGGCGGATTGCGGACAACCCTTCGCTGGCGTCGCTCCTGGTATCGATGGGCGCGGATACCGATTCCAAGGTCGCGTTTCACCAGGC
Source organism: Verrucomicrobiales bacterium (assembly GCA_038126035.1). Classification (GTDB taxonomy): domain Bacteria; phylum Verrucomicrobiota; class Verrucomicrobiia; order Limisphaerales; family JAYPEY01; genus JAYPEY01. The sequence goes on from JAYPEY010000094.1 coordinate 4,402, forward strand.
CCTGGCCTTGGGCAATGTCGATGACCCGGCGAGGATCAAGGCCCTGGCGGCGATCGCCTTCAACACGCCGGAGGACCAGTGGACGCGGGCGGCGGCGTTGAGCGGCATCGGCTCCGAAACGAAGGCCTTCGCCATGAATGTGCTCGGGCTTCACGCCCTGAGCAAGACGGTGCGGTCGCGCGATCTGTCCGCGCTGATGAACGAGACCGGGCGGATTCTTGGAGCCGGCGGCAAGCCGGAGGAGGTGGAGGCCGTGTTCACAACGGCGACCCGGTCCCGAAACAAGGCTGATGCGGCCTGGCAGCGTTCCCTGTTGTCGGGCATCGCCGACGGTCTGCGCGCCAAGCGCTCCTCGTTGCGCGCGCTGTTGAGCGCCGAGGGCGCCGGAATGAAGATGAAGCCGGGCGTCGACGCGATCATGAAGCAGGCGGCCGCCGACGCCGGCAGCGCCAAGGCCGGCGCGAAGGCCCGGTTGGCGGCCGTTCAGTTGCTCGCACATTCCGATTTTGCGACCTGCGGCGAGATCCTGCTTGGGTTGGTCGGTTCCCGCGAATCGATCGAACTGCAGCAGGGCGCCATCCAGGCCCTCACGCGCATCGTCGATCCGAAAATTGGCCCGGCCCTGGTCGAGCCCGTCAAGTGGCGCGGCTATCCTCCGACGGTCAGTCGGGCGGTGGTGGGAGCCATGCTCTCGAACAGCCGCCTGCTGCCGGATCTGCTGCAGGCGATGAGTTCGGGCGTGGTGCAGAACTGGATGGTTGAGCCGCGTCGCCGAGCGGCGTTGATGAAACATCGCGACAAGAAGGTGCAGGCGCTGGCGAAGAAGGTGTTCGGCAGCCTGGAATCGGGCGACCGCAAGAAAGCCTACGAGGAGAGCAAGGCGGTCGCGAAGATGAAGGGCGACAGCGGCAACGGCAGGGCGGTCTACACGAAGATCTGCGCGCAATGTCATGTCTACGAGGGACTGGGCGCCAAGGTGGGCCCGGATCTGACCGGCATGCGCAACCAGCCGGCCGAGGCCTTGTTGATGCACATCGTGATGCCGAATTACGAGGTGGTTCCCGGTTTCACCAGCTACGAGGTGGAGACCAGGGACGACCGCAGCCTGAGCGGCCTGCTGGCCTCCGAATCCGACAGCAGCGTGACCATCCGACAGGCGCAGGGCGTCGAGGAAACCATCCTTCGCTCCAACATCCTGTCCCTGCGCTCCACGAGCCTTTCGCTCATGCCGGAGGAACTGGAGAAGGCCATCTCCAAACAGGAGCTGGCGGATCTACTGGCCTTTCTGAAGGGGCAGTGAGGAGCCTGGCGGCGGATCCGGGGCCGCGTCCTTGCGGCGCGCGCGACGATTGGGAGTGAGCCTCCTCACGTCGGCTGCCACGATCAGTTCGAGCCGATGACTGAACGCGAGCGAATGGTCGAGACGCAGATCCGCGCGCGCGGCGTCCGTGATCCGGCTGTGCTGGAGGCGATGGTCCGCGTGCCGCGCGAGGCGTTTGTCCGGCCGGATTCGGTTGCGCACGCCTTCGGCGATCATCCGCTGGCCATCGATTGCGGGCAGACCATCAGCCAGCCCTACATTGTCGCCTACATGACCGGGTTGTTGAGGGTCCGGCCGGGCGACAGGGTGTTGGAGGTCGGAACCGGAAGCGGGTATCAGACCGCGGTGTTGTTGGAACTGACGGAGGAGGTGTTCACGATCGAGTTCATTCCCGAACTTTATGCCGCCGCGAGGAAACGCCTTGCCGGCGACCGGATGCCGACGGAACGGTTTCGCCTGGCCGACGGGCATGCGGGCTGGCCGGAAAAGGCGCCGTTTGACCGGATCATTGTGACGGCGGCCGCGACGGAAATGCCCGAAGCGTTGGTCGAGCAGTTGGCGTGTGGCGGCCGCATGGTGATCCCGATCGGCGAGCCGGAAGCGGTTCAGCGAATTGTTGTTGTGACCCGGGATGGGCGCGGGAAGCTCCGGGAAGAGCCTGACATCAGCGTGAGATTCGTGCCGTTGGTTTCCGGCGGAGGCGGTTGAAGGGCGGCTTGTTTTCGAATTCCAACGGCGAAGCTTTCAACTACGGAATACACCGAATGCACGGAAACAGTTCCCGACTCCTCCGCCTCTCTTACTTCCCCTGCGGTTTGAAGGCGCCGGCGTCGTAGGCCTGCCAGAAATCGGTGGGCCACATCTTTTGTTCCAGCGTCACGCCCACCTCGCTGAGCGAGGCCATCTTCCGGATTTCGTCCAGGCCCTTTTTGACGCTGTTGGGCGGGAAGATCAGGCGGGTGAGGACGAGGTCCTTCAGCGGCGACAGGTCGGTCACGGGCGTTTCGCCGCAATGGAGGCGCTGCAGGGTCGGGCATTTGGCGAGCGGGGAGAGATCGGTCACCTGCGTGCGGTGCAGGGTGATCGTGACCAGGGGCGCGCCGGCCAGGGCGGAGATGTCCGACACCGGCGTCTCATTGAGCCAGAGCGATTCCAAGGGCGCGCCGCGCAGGGGGCTCAGGTCGTGCACGCCGGTCTGGAAGAGGTTCAACAATTTCAGGGGCTGGCCCTTGAGCGCATCAATGGAGCTCACGCCGCGGCAGCCGTTCAGATAGAGCTCCTCCAGTTCGGCGTCGGCGAGCGGCGACAGGTCGTCGACCGTCGTCCCGTCGAGGTAAAGCGCGATCAGCGGCGCGCCCTTCAGGGCGCTGATGTCGCGGACGGCGTTGTTTTGGAGGTCGAGCCTCAGCAGGGGCATGCCTGCCAGCGGGGAGATGTCGGAGATGTTGGAGCCGGCCAGGACGGCGGCCAGGACGAGGCCGCCCTCGATGTGAAACTGCGCCTGGCCGTTGTAGGCGGGGTTCTTCTCGAGCAGCGCCTTGTGCAGTTCCTCCTCCGTCCAGCGGCGTCCGACCGGTCGCGCCTCGGCGGCTTCGGTCTCCGCGGCTTCGGCCATGTCCGATGCTCCGGTCTCATCGGTTTCCGGCGCATCGGTCTTGGCGTTCGAGTCCGCGACCTGAGGCTCTACGGTCGGGGTGGCGGCGTCCTGCTTGTCCCCGCAGGAAATCGCCAGCAGGGCGAAGGTGAGGAGGATGGCGGCAATCAGGCGATGGTAGAGAAATGTGTTCATCATGGTATGCTGATCCAGCGGCGAATCGGACGCCAACGGAGCCGTGTGTATAGAGGATGCGCCCGACCATGGCAACCGCGCCCTGCTTTGGGCACAGTCCCAGCAAGGGCTTTTCAATTTCGGTTGCGCCGGGGCATGATTGGCTCATGCCTTGTATATCTGGAATTGGGCGGAAGCTCCGTCTTCTCATGGCCGGCCTTTGCATTTTGTCTGCGTTCGGCGTCACCGCCAACGACTGGCCGATGTGGCGGCAGAATCCGCAACGGACCGCGGTCATCTTGGAGGAACTGCCGTCGGAATTGCACCTTCGCTGGGTTCGGCAGGAGGCCCCGCTGAAGCCAGCCTTCCGCAATTCGCGGCTTCAATTCGATCGCGGCTACGAGCCCATTGCCTACCAAGGCAGGCTCTACTTCGGCTCGTCGCGCAACGACAGCGTCACGGCGCTTGACGCAGAGACCGGGAATGAGGCGTGGCGCTTCTACACAGAAGGCCCCGTGCGCTTTGCGCCGGTTGCGAATGACGGCAGACTCTACTTCGGTTCCGATGACGGTCATCTCTATTGCCTGGACGCGGAAAGCGGGAAGCAGTTGTGGAAGTTCCGCGCGTCGCCGTCGAAGCGGAAGATCCTGGGCAATGGCCGGATGATCTCGGTCTGGCCCGTTCGCGGCGGTCCGGTCGTCCAGGATGGACGCGTCTATTTCGCGGCCGGTGTCTGGCCGATGGAGGGCGTGTTTGTTTACGCGCTGGACGCGAAGACCGGCAATGTGGTCTGGCTCAACGACAGCGCAGCCTTTCTCTACGGCCAGCACCCGCACGACGCTAAGGCCTTCGGCGGTCTTTCACCGCAGGGTTATCTTGTCATCAACGGCGACGAACTGATCGTTCCCGGCGGCGCGGCTGTTCCGGCGACCTTCGATCTGGCGACGGGGCGGTTGAAACAATTTCAACTTCCGAAACCCGGCCGGCTTCCCGGGGGCTACTTTGCCTCCATTCACAGCCCGGACGCCAAGGCCATCCGCCGCGGCAAGGTCGTGCACGACAGCGATGTGGCGGGCCAGGAACACGAGGACCGCAAGAGTCGGGGCATCGGCGATCCGGGAGTGCGAAGCAAGGTCACGGTCGGCGGACGTGAGTTTGATTTCACAAAGGGACTGCCAGGAATCGAAGGCGAGATTCACACCCTGCTTGCAGCGGATGGGAAACTGTTTGGCTCGACCCTGGACGGGAAGATTTTCTGCCTGGGGGAGAAGCGGGAGAGGGTCGGAAGGCCCGGCTTCTTTTCGGCGATTAGTTGGCCGCATTCAATGCTGTGGAAAACGCGGGCCGAAACGGTGTTTCAACATGTCTGCGCAATCAAGGGGCACGCCTTGACGCTGGGCGCGGCGACCGATGGACTCATCTTGGATATGGTGGAGAGAAAGAGCCTGAAGGTTCTCGGCGTCGATTCCAATGCCGGCAGGGTCAACTGGCTCCGCAGACAGCTGGACAGGCACAGCGGCGCGTACGGGAGTCGCGTTTCATTCCTGGCGGAGGATCCCGACCTGGCGTCGTTGCCTCCCTATTTCGCAAGTCTCCTCATTGGCGGCAACCAGTCCGGCGTTGACCTCAGGCTCGACGCAACGGAGGCGAAGGCGATCTACCGCTTGCTTCGACCCTATGGCGGAACGGCCTGCCTCTTCGTGAGCGAAGAACGGCACGCGCAACTGCGCAAGACCGTCGCCGCCGCCGGCCTGGAAAATGCCGTCATCGAACGCAGGGAAGACATGACCATCCTGCGCCGTCAGGGCGCGCTTCCCGGCGCGGTCGATTACACCGGCGACTGGTCCAGTCCCGACCAACTGGTGAAGGCGCCGTTGGGCGTGCTTTGGTTTGACGACTCGGTCGCCAACTTCAAGCGTTCGCCCCAACCGTTGGTCATTGACGGCGTGATGATGTCACGACCCAAGCAATGGGAGACGACGGACGAACGCCCCTACAAGCTTCACCCCGCGGTCTACTCCGATGTCTACACGGGACGGGTGATTGAGGAGAAGGAACTGAGACCCGCGCACGTGGCGCGCTATGGGACTCCTAAGGAGGACCCACCCCAACCTGCGCAGTACCGCCCGCCGGGATTTACGGGCAACACCTACGCTCCGCCCAAGCCTGTCGTAGGCGAGCGGACCAATCCCCTGACCGGCGCCACCGAGGCGCGCACCTTTCCCAGGAGCTACGGCTGCGATGGCGGCATTGACTACGGTTACATGTACACCATGCGATCGGGCACGGCGGCCTTTTACGACAAGGAAAACGAAAGCGGCATCATCAACATCAGTGGTCCGCGTTCCGGTTGCTCGAACAGCGTCATCCCGGCCAACGGCGTTTTGAATGTCCCCTATTTCTACGAGGGTTGCACCTGCAGTTATCCGATTCCCTCGGGCCTGGCCTTGTTCAGCCTTCCGCCCATTCACGAGCAGTGGACAGCCTGGGGGCCGGGCGCGACGAATGACATTCATCGCATCGGGATCAACCTCGGCGCGCCCGGCGATCGCATGACCCCGGCCGGAGTCCTTTGGCTGGATCACCCTTCAGTCGGCGGACCTTCGCCGGCCGTTCGCATCGAGACCGAGCCGGCAACGCCCAAGACCTTTTACCGCCATTCCATGTGGATCGAAGGCGGCGAGGGCTGGCCATGGGTGGCGGCGTCGGGGATTCACGGGATGAAGTCGGTCACGCTACACGGTCTGCGCGAGATGACGTGCAATGTGCGGCTTTACTTCACGGAACCCATGGATTTGGAACCGGGACAGCGCGTGTTCGATGTGGCGATCCAGGGCGGGAAACGTCTGGAGAATCTCGATATTGCCCGCGAGGCCGGCCGGATGAAGTCGCTGGCGAAGGAGTTCAAGTCGGTTGTGGTGAACGGCGGGTTGAAGATCTCTTTCACTGCAAAAAAAGGGCAGCCGTTGCTGAGCGGCATTGAGGTGGTCTCGGAGGAACTGCAGATGGAGCCCCTGATCCATCTGCCGGACAGGAAGATCGTCCAATTGGAATCAGCGTCGAGGCGTTGAACCACCTGTTCAACCCGCGCCATCGGGGTTTTCCGAAGATCCGTATCGGCGAGCCGAAGCCGTTTGCCTTTGGCCCGCGGTTGCCTGGGTGGCGCGAAGCGGCGGGGACCTATTTCTTTCGTTTGTTCCGGCGTTGGCTGGCGGGCTTGGGGAGGGTGAGATCCGCGGCCTTGAGCCGGGCGGCGAGTTGGATCCGGGCTTTCTCCAGGCGCGCGGACTGACCGGCGTCGAGCGCGAGATTGGTGAATTGCTCGCGGTCTCGGCGCATGTCGTAGAGTTCCTCGGAGCTGTCATGGTAGCGGATGTAGGCCCAGTCCGCGCTGCGTAGGGCATACCCTTTGCTTCCGACCGAGAGCGCCGCCTCGCGAACTTCGGCCTCCGGATCTGACAGAACGGGCGTCAGATCCCTGCCCTGGACAGAGTCGGGAATCCTCAGTCCGACGAGGGACGAAAGCGTGGGAAAGAGATCCGTCAACTCGACCAGTGAATCGGTGCGTCCCGGCTTCATCCCGGGGACGGAGATGATCAGCGGCACGCGCAGGACCTCCTCGTGGAGATTGGATTTCTGCCAGAAGCCGTGCTCGCCCAGGTGGTAGCCGTGGTCGCTGGTGAAGACGATGGCCGTGGACTCGCGGAGGCCGAGGCGGTCGAGTTCGGCGAGGACGCGGCCGACCTGCTCGTCCATGAACTGGATCGCCGCGTAATAGCCGGCCCACATGCGCTTTTGGTTGTCGGGATATTTGTCCAGCCCCGTGCTCTTGGAACTGGATCCGGCGCGTCCGGCCTTGGGAATGTCGTTGAGGTCGTCCGGCGCGGCGCGCGGCAGCGCCATCTTCTCCCAGGGATAGGCGTCGAAGTATTGATGCGGCGCGACCATGGGGTAGTGCGGACGCACGAATCCCGCGGCGATGAGAAACTTGCGATCCTTGTTTTGACGGAGCAGTTCGATGGCCTTGGTCGCGGTCTTGTGATCGGGTTGATCCGAGCCGTCGCCGCTGTAGCGCACGGTGACGAAGGGGCGATGCGGCATGCGTGTGGATTGGCGGCCCTCGAGCAGGCTGGTGAAGATGTTGAGGTTGAGGCAGGCGTAGTCGCCGGGAGTGTGGGCTTCAAGGCCGGTGGAGTTGTGGCGTTCGGTCCAGGAGTTGGCGATGTCGGCTCCGTGGGTTCCGGCGATGATGTCGCCGGGGACGCGCATGTGATAGATCTTGCCGACCCGGGCGGTGTGCCAGTCGTTGTTGCGGAAGTGCAGGCCCATGTTGAGTCCCGCCCCGCCGCGGTAACGGCTGTGCATGAACGACGTTCGCGACGGACCGCAGGACGTGCCCTGGCAGTAGGCCCGGTTGAAGACCATGCCCTGTTTCGCCAGGGCGTCGATGTTGGGCGTCCTGACCAACGGGTCGCTGTAACATCCCAGAGTGGAGGCTTTCAGGTCGTCGGAGATGAGGAAGAGGACGTTTCGCACGGCCGCCGCCCGGGCCGGGGGAAGGGCTGCGGCGGTCAGGGCTGCGAGGAGAAGGAGGAACGGGATGGGATGGCGGTGCACGGCGGCATTCATAGCAATCGCGGCCGCTCACGTGAAGCTGTCAGTTGGGCGGGCTTACTCATGAGTTGCCGATGCGGCAACATGGTGGGGCGAAGCTCCTGCTGAGCCGGGCTTACCCCGACACCAAACGCTGATTTGGCAGGCCGGACGCGCGGCGGCGATTCGTCCGGTTGACGAACGACCGTCGCCGGCGTATTTCCTTGGGCCATGGATTTCGAAGACGAGAAGAATGTGCAGGGAGGCGAGCTTCAACCATGCAGCCTGAAGCCGATGACGGGGTTTCACCGGAACGGACGTTGCAACACCGGTCCGCACGACCACGGCTGCCACGCGGTCTGCATCATCGCGACCGCCGAGTTTCTGGAATACTCCCGGGCGGCGGGGAACGATCTCAGCACCCCCGTGCCGCAGTATGATTTTCCGGGGCTGAAGCCGGGGGATCGATGGTGTCTTTGCGCGCCGCGCTGGAAGCAGGCTTATGACGCGGGCAAGGCTCCGAATGTCGTGCTGGAGGCGACCAGCGAGGCCGCCCTGCAGTATGTTTCGCGGAGCGTGTTGGAGGAGTTCGCGCCGGTGGACGCGGATTAAGAGGCCGATTGCTCCAACACCTCGGCGCCCGGCGTTGTCGTTCGGCGCGAGTGAATCTTGTAGCCGACGAAGCCGACCGTCCCGATTGCCAGTCCGACCGCGAGGATCGGAAGGAAGATTGACAGGACGCTCATGAAGACGGAGCCGCCCAGTTCGGCGGTGGAGACGAGCGGATTGGCGAGGCCGCCGGTGCCGGCGGTCGAGGTCCCGCGCACGAGCACGGTCGCGGCCTGGACGGCGCCCGCCGCGCCGCCGCCGGCGATCAGCGCCATCGCCCACTGCATCAGCGGGGAAACATCCGTGACGACGGAAGCCGTGACCACGGTTCCCGCCACAACGGCTGTCGGCGAGGCCATGCTGTCCAGGAGGTTGTCCAGCCAGGGGATGTAATAGGCGCCGATTTCGAGGGCCGTGGCGACGCTGAAGGTGACCAGAGCCGGGGTGGAGCCGATCCAGTCAAAGCCTGTTGCAAGCGTGATGTGGCCCGCGTGGGCGGCAATGCTGAGAATGAGCATCGGCACGAAGACGCGGAAGCCGCAGGCGGCGCTGAGGCCGATTCCAAGGCAGGCGGTGAGCAGGAGATTGAATCCGTCCATGATGACTTGGGGTGGAGGGTTGAGGCAGATTTCAGCGGGTTTCTGTTTGTCGGGCATCCAGCATGACGCCGGGCCTTCCCAAGGCAATTACAATAGCTCAAATCCATTGTAAGTCCAGCGATGATGGCGCAGAGCAGGTTGATGGGGCGCAACGCGTTTTCCATGTTCCCTCAACCTCCCATGGCATCATTTGCCAAATCCGCCGCCCCCGGGGGTTTCGATTCGCAGAATGTCTCCGGGCTTTGCCGGGAACTGCGCTGCAGGGGGAAGATCCTCGAACGTGTCGCTGCCCGCGCGTTTCAACTGATTGCGCCCGGATTGGCCGCTGTCTCCGCCTTCCAGGCCGGACGGGCTTGTTGTCCGCCGGTTGGTCAGGAGGGAGACTTCGACCGGTTCGAGAAATTCGATCTCGCGTGTGATGCCGTCGCCGCCCCGGTGCGCGCCCGCGCCGCCGGAGTTGGAGCGGATTTCGGTTCGGACCAGGCGCACGGGATAGCGGTCCTCAAAGACTTCGGGGTCGGTGAGCCGGGTGTTGGTCATGTGCGTGTGGACGGCGTCCGCGCCGTCGAAACGCGGTCCCGCGCCTGCGCCTCCGCAGAGGGTCTCGTAGTAGCCAAAGGCCTTTTCGCCCGAGCGGCCAAAGAGGAAGTTGTTCATCGTCCCCTGGCTGGCTGCGACGACGCCCAACGCGCCGAAGATGACATCGACGATCCGTTGGGAGGTCTCGACATTGCCGCCGACCACGGCGGGGCATCTCTCGGGATCGGGATTTGATGCGGGGTTGAGCAGGCAGCCTTCCGGCAGAATCACGTCGATCGGCGCCAGCACCCCGGAGTTGAGCGGGATGTCTTCCTCGATCAGGCAGCGGAAGCAGTAGATCAAGGCGCTCATGACGATTGCGCGATTGGCGTTCAGGTTGCCGGGCATGACGGGGTCGGTTCCGGTAAAGTCGACGTTGGCGGAGGCGAGTGGTTGAGGGCTGGATATGGAGGGTTGAGAGTTTGAAGTTTGGACGACGGCGGCTTGTTGCGTGTTGCGGGTTGCGTGGTTGGGGCCCTGCGAATGGCGGGGATCAGACCGCCGGATAGTGATCGTCGCTTTGATCTTCGCGCCGTTGTCGAGCTGGTCGGTGAAGGCTCGTTCGCCTTCGGGAAGCTTGAGCAGGGCCGCCCGCATCATGTTCTCGGCGGCCTGTTGGATGTGGCCCATGTAGGCCTGGACCTTCTCCAATCCATGGCGCGCGACCATCTCCTGCAACATCCGCACGCCGACCTGGTTGGCCGCGGCCTGGGCGTTGATGTCTGCGATGTTCTCCTCGACCGAGCGCGAGGGATGCCGGGCGGAGGCAAGAAGTTCCCGAAGGTCCTCTTCATTGGAGGATTCGCGGGCTGCCAGGCGAAAGGCCCGGATCAGCGCGCCTTCTTCGGCCAGGGTCTTCGAAAAGGGCGGCATGGAACCGGGCGTGATCCCGCCGATCTCGGAGTGATGCGCGCGGCTGGCGACGAAGAAATGCGGAATGCGGAATGTGGAATGCGGAGATTCCGGTTCGGAATCCGGATTCTGGGATGCGGACGGGGCGCCGTCGACAAACACGGGCGTGATCACGGTGACGTCGGGGAGGTGACTGCCGCCGCGGTAGGGATCGTTGGTCACGTAGACGTCGCCGGGCTGGAATTTCCCGACATCCTCGCGCAGGCAGCGCACGCATTCGCTCATGGCGCCGAGATGAACGGGGATGTGCGGCGCGTTGACCACGAGATCGCCATCGGCGGTGAATATCGCGCAGGAGAAATCGAGTCGCTCCTTGACGTTCGTGGAAAGCGCGGTCTTTTCCAGTGTCGTTCCCATCAGTTCGGCGATGGAGGCGAAGTGGTTGTTGAACAACTCCAGCTCGATCGGGTCCGGCGTCGCCTCCCACTCCACATTCCCCGTTCCGCAATCCGCCTTCGGAAGTTCCGCGATCAGAACGATGTCGTCCTGTTCGTTGACGCGCGCCGTCCAGCCGGGCTCCACAACAATAGTCGCGATGGACTCGGCAATGATGGCCGGGCCGGGAATCTCGTCGCCGGGTGAAAGACGTTCCCGGAGGAAGATGCCTGTCTTCGTTGCCGCGCCATGGAACCAGGCCTCCGTGATGCGGTCGGGCGCCGGTGTGCGCGCGACGGGTTCGGCGTTGGTTGACGGCAGCGGCGGGGTTTCGGCAATGAGCTCCATCCGCGCGGCGTAAACATCGATCTCCCGGTCCGGAAACGCGAAGCCGTAAAGGCGTTTGTGTTCGCGTGCGAAAGCGCCCACATAATCGCCGTCGTCAGGTTGGGCGACGGTGATGCGGGATTCCTGTCCCTGGTAGCGCATGTCGAGCAGCCTGCGCGGCGGGAGGATGCGGGATTCGTCGGCCCCGTCGGCCAGGAGCTTGGTCCGGAGATCGGCTTCGATGTCCGAGAAGACCGCCGTCAGCGACGCTCGTTTGTCGTCGTTGAAGATGACCGAGGAAGGTCTGCCGATCGCGCGTTCGCCGTAGTGGGCGATGTTGGCCATGCCGATCCCCAGGGCGCTCAAGGCTCCGGCGTAGCGGCTGCAGAGGATCTCGCTGACGCCCAGTTCTCTTGCGATGGCGCAGGCGTGTTGGGAGCCGGCCCCGCCGTAGCTGACGAGGCTGTAATCCCTGACATCGTAGCCGCGCGCCAGGGAGATCTTCTTGATCGGCGCGGTCATGTTGGCGTTGGCGATCCGGATATAGCCTGCAGCCAGTTCCTCGCGGGCGTAGTCGCTGCCGGAGCAGGATCTGATTTCCTCAATCAGTTCATCCAGCCGGCGGACCACGGCTTCATGGTCCAGGGGGAAGGGGAACCGATCCTCAATGACGCGGCCCAGGAAGAGATTCACATCCGTGACGGTCAACGGCCCGCCGCGACCGTAGCACGCCGGTCCCGGATCGGCTCCCGCGGAGCGCGGTCCGACCACCGGTTTCTGGCCGTCGAACCAACAGATCGAACCGCCGCCGGCGGCCACGGTCTCCACGGCCAGCATCGGGGCCGCGACCCGGATGGCGCCGCCGCTTGCCTTGTCGGTCATTTCCATCTCGTAGCGGCGTTCGAACTCTCCGTCGTAGCGGCACACATCCGTGCTGGTGCCGCCCATGTCGAAGCCGATAACCCTGGCTTGATGGACGGACTTCGCGATGCCGGCCGCGCCCACCACGCCGCCGGCGGGCCCCGACAGGATGGAGTCCTTGCCCACGAAGGAATCGATTGAGACCAAGCTGCCGGCGCTGGTCATCAATCGTATGTCGGCCTCGGGCAGCGCGGCGGCGATGCGCTCCAGGTAGTTCCTGAGAATCGGGGTCAGGTAGGCGTCGACGACCGTCGTGTCGCCGCGGGAGACGATCTTGGGCAGCGGGTTCAGTTCCGACGAAAGCGAGACCTGCGCGAAGCCCATGTCCGCAGCGATGCGCCCGATGAGGCATTCGTGTTCCGCATTGCGGTGGGAATGGAGCAGGCAGACCGCGAGGGATTCAATGCCGTCCGTCGCGAGCCTGGAGAGTTGCCTGCGGATCCGCTCCGCGTCCGGCGCCAGAAGGACGCGGCCTCCTGCGTCGAGTCTCTCATCGATTTCGACGACGGCGGTGTAGAGGTCCTCCGGTTTGCGGACATGCAGATCAAACAGGCGCGGGCGGTTCTGATACGCGATGCGCAGAACGTCGCGAAATCCGCGGGTGGTGACGAGGGCGGTCCGCGCGCCCTGGCGCTCCAGCAGGGCATTGGTGCCCCTGGTGGTGCCGAGCCGGACGGTGATCGGCCCGGTCTTTTCGTCGGGACGCAGGCCCATCAACCAGCGTATGCCGAGGACAGGAGCCTCCGCCGGACCGGTCAGGGTGTAACGAAGTCCCGGCGAAAGGGGGGCGGAGTCCGGCTCCGCCAACTTCAAGATTCCCGATTCCCCGCTGGAGCCGGAAATCATGCCCGAGGTGAATTCACTTTTGCCGGGGGGCTCCGCGGGTTCCCATTCAATCGTGAATCCGGCAAAGAAGTTTTCCGGCGCGTCGATGCGGGTGGGATCGATGATTTTGGAGGCGGTGGATCCGGGGCCGCAGACGCCATGATAGGCCCCGATGCTCAGCAGTTTGTGGGCCTGGACGGTCCCGTCCGGCGCGCGTCCGAGGCAGTCGGTGAAGGTCCCGCCGACGTCGATCCAGAACTCCCAGCCGGCTTGTGCCGGGCGCATTTTTTTGAATTCATTCATGGGCGGTTGCGTCTGCCATGATCGGATCGGTGAAAAGATATGAGATTCACCGGTGATCGGTCATCCGGAAAAACGATCCGGCGGACGAGTGGAAAACCGAGAATCTGGCTGGAATTTGGGTTTTTCAAGCCGCAAAGCGTCTGGTCGGGGCAAACGGAAAAGAACAAAAATCGGTCAAAAAACGGTTGCGGAATCCGGAGCGGGCGCTTCAAAATTCCCAGCTAACGTAAATTGAACCAACAAAACTCAGGTATGAGCAAAATCAAACGCGAACAATGGTGCGGCGGTTCCGACCACGCTTGGAACCCCAATCGTCGTGATTTCCTTTTTGTCGGCGCCCTCGGCGCCTTGGGCGCGAGCCTGCCGAATATCCTCCGGGCCGATGTCGGAGCCAACATGGCGACCGGGCAAAAGATCAAGGCCAAGGCCAAGTCGGTCATCCAGATTTATCTGCCGGGCGGTTGCGCCCACCAGGAGTCCTGGGACCCGCAGGTCGGCGCGCCGATCGAATACCGCGGCCCGGTCGGCTCCATCCCGACCAAGATTCCCGGCGTCCACTTCAGCCAATACATGAAGCGCATCGCCGGCATTGCGGACAAGCTGTCGGTCATCCGCTCCATGACACACGGCGAGGCGGCCCATGAGCGCGGCACGCACAACATGTTCACCGGCTACAAGCCCAGCCCGGCGATCAAGTATCCGAGCGTGGGCAGCGTGGTTTCCCACGAGTTGGGGTCCCGGAAGAGCCTGCCCCCCTATGTCTGCATTCCCAGCCAGCCGAACAACTTTGCCGGCACGGGCTACCTCAGTTCGGCCTTCGGTCCGTTCAGCCTCGGCAGCGATCCCGCCAGCGGCGGCTTCAAGGTGCGCGACCTCAACCTGCCCAAGGGCATCGATCAGGATCGTTTCGCCAAACGCCGCAGCATGCGCGAGGCGGTGGATTCCCACTTCAGCGCCCTGGAGAAATCCGACGCGCTCGTCGGCATGGACTCCTTTTACCAGAGCGCCTACAACATGATCTCCTCCAAGGAGGCCCGCGAGGCCTTCGATATCACGAAGGAGGACGGGAAGATGCGCGACAATTATGGTCGCAACCAGGCCGGCCAGCGCATGCTGCTGGCCCGCCGTCTCGTCGAGTCCGGCGTCCGTTTCGTCACCCTGACCTATGGCGGTTGGGACATGCACGATGGCATCCAACGCGCCATGGAGCGCACCATGCCCTCCTTTGATCAGGCCTTCGCCGCCCTCATCACCGACCTGGAGGAGCGCGGCATGCTGGACGAGACGCTGGTCACGGTTTCCAGCGAATTCGGCCGCACGCCGATGATCAACAACCGCGCCGGTCGCGACCACTGGCCGAAGGTCTTCTCGGTCTGCATGGCCGGCGGCGGCACGAAACGCGGCGTCGCCTACGGCACCTCCAACGCCACCGGAGCCGAGCCCGAGGACAATCCGGTCAGCATCGAGGACTTCGCTCACACCGTCTATCACCTGATGGGCATTGACGCGGCGAAGGAAATCATGGCCCCGGGCGCCCGCCCGATCGAGATCGTCAAGGAAGGCAACCTGATTGACGGCGTGCTGGCCTGAGCCTCTGACACATATCTGCGCGAGACAGCCTGACGGAGTGAACGCCGTCAGGCTGCTCCTTATCGAAACAAAATAAAATCGGACGGGACGACGTCGATGTCCCTGTCCGGACGACAAAGAAGAGACCCGATCATGAAGAAACTCACTGCGTTGATGACTGCGGCCGTCCTGCTGGCCGGAAATGCGCTGGCCGTGGACCCCAAGGTGGGCAACACCCGCGGCTACGGCGACAGCTTCCAATGGATCAAGCCCCTCGGAGCCCAGCGTGGGACGGAGGTCGAGGTGACCATCAGCGGCTACCGTCTGGGCGACGCGCAGGAGATCATGTTCTACGAGCCCGGCATCGAGGTCCTTTCCCTCACCGAGCCGAAGGACCGGTCGGTCAAGGCGAAGTTCCGCATCGCGAAGGACGCGCGCCTCGGCGAATACCGCTTCCGGTTGCGCACGGCCACCGGCATCAGCCAGGTGCGCACCTTCAATGTCGGGCCCTTCGCCAATGTGGATGAAAAGGAGCCGAACAATGAGTTCAGCCAGGCCCAGGAACTCAAGGGCAACGTCACGGTCGAGGGGCGCGTCGATTCCGAGGAGATCGACTACTACAAGGTCGTCGCGAAGAAGGGCGAGCGCATTTCGGCCGAGGTCGAGGGCGTCCGACTGAACATGACCCTCTTCGATCCCTATGTCGCCATCCAGAACATGGACGGCGAGATTCTTGCCGAATCTGATGACACGCCGTTGGCGTTGCAGGATCCTTCGGTGACGGCGATCGCCCCGGCGGACGGGACCTACATCGTGCAGATCCGTGAGGCCGCCTACGGCGGCGGTCGTTACAGCTACTATCGCGCGCACATCGGCAGCTTCCCGCGTCCGGTGGCGGTGTTCCCCGCCGGCGGCAAGGCGGGCACGACCGTGAAGGTGAAGTTCATCGGCGACGCCGCCGGCGACTTCGAACAGGAGTTCAAACTTCCGGCTGAACCGAATGCGGACCACGGCGTGGCTGCTGTCCAGAACGGCGTCAGCTCCCCCTTCCCGAACGCCTTCCGTGTCTCGCCCTTCGACAATGTGATCGAGGCCGAACCGAACAACGATTTCGCCAAGGCGACCAAGACCGACCTGCCCGTCCCCGCCGCATTCAACGGCGTCATCTCCGAGCCCGGGGACATCGACTGCTTCCGTTTCAAGGCCAAGAAGGGGCAGAGCTTCCACGTATATGTGCACGCCCAGGCGGTCCGCTCCGATCTCGATCCGGTCCTGAACATCTACAACTCCAAGGGCGGCCGCGTGACCGGCAACGACGACGCCTCCGGCATTCAGGACAGCTACGTGCGCTTCAACGTCCCGGCCGATGACGAGTACATCGTCCGCATCAACGACCACCTCAACCGCGGTCGCGCTGATTTCACCTATCGCGTCGAACTCACGCCCTATCAGCCCGGTTATGCGATGAGCATCCCGCATGTCGCGCGTCGCGATTCGCAGACGCGTCAGGCCATGGTGATCCCGCGCGGCAACCGCTTCGCCACCATGATGACCGCCTCGCGTCAGAACGGCCTCCGCGGCGAACTCAAGTTTCAGATTCCGGACCTGCCGAAGGGCGTGAAGCTGGTGTCCGACGTCATGCCCGCCAACCAGAGCACCTTTCCCTTGATCTTCGAAGCCGCGGCGGACGCGCCGGTCGGCGGCAAGTTCGTTTTCCCGAAGGTGGTGTCCGTGACGGACGGAAAGGAGACTCCCATCGCCGAGGGCGGCCTGCGTCAGCAGATCGATCTGGTTCACGCCAGCCCGAATTCCACCGTCTACAAGATCAAGACTTTGGACAAACTTTCGGTGTCCGTGGCCGAGGAGGCCCCCTTCAGCATCTCCCTCAAACAACCCAAGGCCCCCATCGTTCAATACGGCATCCAGTACCTGGAAATTGACGTGAAGAAGAAGGAGGGCTGGGACGAGGACATCTACTGCTTCTTCCCCTTCCGTCCTCCGGGAGTCTCCGCCAGTTCCTACATCAAGATCCCGAAGGGGCAGAACAAGGGCAAGTATCGCGTTGATGCCCGCTACAACGCCGAAGTCCGTTCCTGGAAGGTCTGCGTTCAGGCCCGCACCAGCATTTCCGGCGGGGAGTTGTGGGTTTCCTCCGACTTCATCGATTTCGAGGTCGTGCCGCGCCTGGTGCTTGGCAAGTTCGAGACCGCCTCCGCCGAGCAGGGCAAGGAGGTCCAGTTCAAGTGCAAGCTCGACCACAAGGTTCCCTTCGAGGGCAAGGCCAAGCTGACGCTATTCAGTCTGCCCGCCTACGTTACGGCCGATCCGGTCGAGATCACCAAGGATTCGAAAGAAGCCGTCTTCACCCTCAAGACCACGGACAAGACCCGGCCCGGCGTGCAGAAGACCATCTACTGGCGCATGACCGCCGACAAGAACGGCGAGCCCATGGACTTCATCGGCGCGACCAGCGGTCGACTGATTGTTACCAAGCCCAAGCCCGCTGAGGAGAAGGCGGCCGAGAAGAAGGACGACAAGAAAAAGGTCGCCCTCGCCAAATGAGCGTGGGCTGAAGGCGACGTCCAACCCCAAACATACGACCGAATTCATGAAAGACATGAAATCCAAAGCCCTGATCGGCGGATTCTGCCTGGCCTTCGCGCTGGGCGCGCAGGCGCGGAACGCCGCTTTGACCGACCTCAAGGTGTTTCCGCCGGACGCCGATCTCACCACCTCGCGCGACCGGCAGTCCATCGTCGTGCAGGCGTTCTATGCTGACGGCATCACCGAGGACGTCTCCGCCAAGGCGAAGTACACCATCGTGGATCCCAAACTCGTGAAGTTTGAGAACCACACGCTGTATCCGACCGCCGACGGCAAGACCGAGATGGCGATCGAGTTTGGCGGGCGCAAGCTCAAGCTTCCGGTGAGCGTGGCCAAGGCAAAGGAGGACCGACCGATCAGCTTCAAGCTGGACGTGATGCCGGTTTTCATGAAGGCGACGTGCAATTCCGGCCCGTGCCACGGCTCCTCCCGCGGCAAGGACGGCTTCCGTCTTTCCCTGTTCGGCTTCGATCCGGACGGCGATTACGACCGCCTGACCCGTGAGTTCATCGGGCGTCGCATCAACCTGGCCCTGCCGGAGGACAGCCTCATGCTGACCAAGTCCATCGGCGCTGTGCAGCACACGGGCGGTCAGTGCTTCACCAAGGATTCCGAGTACTACGAGTCCATGCTCCGCTGGTTGAAAGCGGGCGTGCCCAAGGATCCGGCCGACGTCGCCAAGGTGACGGGCATCCAACTCTACCCCAAGCAGGCTGTGCTGGAAGGCGCGGGAGCCACCCAGCGCCTGAGCGTTCGCGCGACCTACTCCGACGGCACGGACCGTGACATCACGCATCTGGCCGCCATCGTGTCGAACAACGACAGCTCGGTGCAGGTTTCCAAGGACGGCGTGCTGACCGCCGGGGAGCGCGGCGAGGCCTTCATCCTCGCGCGTTACGACACCTTCACCACCGGTGTGCAGACGCTGGTCATCCCCAAAGGCCTCCAGTTCACCTTCCCGGACGTCAAGGCCAACAACTACGTCGATGAGCTGGTCTATGCCAAGCTGAAGAAACTCCGCATTGCGCCCTCGGAGCTCTCCGCCGACGCCGCTTTCCTCCGCCGCGTCCACCTCGATATCATCGGCAAGCTCCCGTCTCCGGCCGAGGTCGTGGAATTCGAGGCCGACCTCAGCACCGGCAAGCGCGAGCGCGTGATCAACGAGCTGATCGACCGTTCCGAGTTCGCCGACATGTGGGTGATGAAGTGGGGCGAGTTGTTGCGCGTTCGTTCCCAGCCGCAGAACGGCGGCTACTTCAGCGTCAAGAACACCAAGGGCTATTATGACTGGCTGCGCGATCAGATCGTCAACAACGTCCCGGTCGACAAGATGGTTCAGGAGCTCCTCGCCTCCAACGGCTCCACCTTCGAAAACCCCGCCGCCAACTACTACAAGCTGGAGACGCAGACCCTGCAGACCTCGGAAAACGTCGCCCAGGTCTTCATGGGCATGCGCCTCCAATGCGCCCAGTGCCACAATCATCCCTTCGACCGGTGGACGATGGACGACTACTACAGCTTCGCCGCGTTTTTCACGCAGGTCGGCCGGAAGCGCGGCGAGGACCCGCGCGACACGATCGTCTACAACCGCGGCAGCGGCGAACAGCGTCACATCGTCACCCGCCAGAACGCCAAGCCCAAGTTTCTCGGCGGCGAATATCCTGAGATCAAGCCGGGCCAGGATCGCCGCGCCGTGCTCGCCGAGTGGATCGCCTCCCCGAAGAACCCCTACTTCGCGCGCAATCTGGTGAACATCGTCTGGGCGCACTTCATGGGCCGGGGCATCATCGATCCGGTCGACGACGTCCGCGTCAGCAACCCCCCGTCGAATCCCGAGCTGCTGGACGAGTTGGCGCGCCGCTTCACCGAGTCGAACTATGATTTCAAGCAGTTGACCCGCGACATCTGCAACTCCCGCACCTATCAGCTTTCCACCCGCGCCAACGACTCCAACGGTTCGGACGAGAGCAACTTTGCCAAGGCGCAGATCCGCCGCATGCGCGCGGAGGTGCTGTTCGACGCGATCAACCAGATCACGGAGAACACGGAGAAGTTTCAGCGCATGGCTCGCGGCCAGGGCGCGGTCCAGATCTATGACGGCCGCGTCAGCAACTACTTCCTGACCACCTTCGGGCGGGCCAAGCGCGACACCGTCTGCGCCTGCGAGGTGACCATGGACCCCAGCCTCTCCC
>JAYPEY010000095.1:0-23461 GCA_038126035.1 Verrucomicrobiales bacterium
GCGGTGCATTGCTGGGCGCTCCATTCCCGAAGGCGAATCCCTGCAATCGCAGAAATGAGCGGACTTACATCCGCTGCTACCGGGCTTTGACGGCCGCGTCGATCACGAAGTCCGTCAGGTCCTGATCCTGAAAGAACCCCGGCCACATGTTGTGCCATTGGCCGTCAGCGATCTTGAGCGTCATCTTCCCGCCCAGGGCCTGGTAGCGCTTCTTCAGCAGCGCGGAATTCGCGTCCAAAGGCACGACCTTGTCCTTGTTGCCATGAAGGTGAAAGATCGGGACTCCCGCATCGGCCAGCGACTCCAGGCGATCGACCGGATTGTGCTGCGGGAGATTCTCCCTCAGTTCGGCCTCCGTCATGCCGTAAGCGCCGCAGGCCCGCTTCAACCCCGGATAGCTCGCCACATTGCAGACGGGATAGACGCCGGCGATGCCCGCCACCTTGCCCGCGTTCCCGGCCGCCCAATTATACAGCATCAGGCCGCCGCGACTGCGCGCCAGCAGGATCGCCTTGTCAGCAAAACCGTGTTCCTCGACCAACCGCCGATGCAAGGCGGTGTAGATCCCCCTTCCCTCGGGATTGCCATAGGATTCCCCGACATCCACTCCGGCCATGGCAATGCCGGCGTCCAGAAACTGTTTCAACATCCAACCCTCCGCATGCCCCGGCAATCGTTCCTCAAATGTCGGCGCGTAGAGAACCCACGGAATCCTTCCTTCGAGACGCTTCGTCGGCCAGATGATGAAGGCCGGACGCCCTCCGATCTCAAACCGTTCCTTGCGCAGTTCGCGCGGAATCGAAGACAGCCTCTTCTTCCCAAGATGACGATTGAAGAACCTGGTCACCAGCGGACGCAGATCATGCCCCGGCGGCTGCAGGTGAAAGGAATGTCTGCCACCCTCGACAATCTTCAATTCAAACTCATGCCCGATCTCGCGACAGGCCTTCGCCAGGATCCGGGACTGTTCCAGATCGACGGTCGTGTCCTTCGTCCCATGCAGGATCAGTGTCGGCGGATCGTCCGGAGTCAGATGCGTCACCGGCGAGGCGAGCCGGCAGAGCTCCAGCGCCTTCGGATCACCCTCAAGCCCCAACTCCCGGGCGCGACGAACCAGATCGCTCGGCCCATACATGGGCACAATCGCCTGCACGCGACTGGAATGCTCCGCATACAGGCGCCCCTCCGCCGGACCGGCCGGCTCATCCGCATAACCCAGCATCGCCGTAAGATGCCCGCCTGCGGAACCGCCGATGGCGCCGATGCGTTTCGGATCGATTCCCAGCTCCATCGCCCGGCTCCGCAGGTAGCGGACGGCGGTCTGACAGTCCGCCAGATTGCGGGGCCAGATGCGCTCCAGCCGGACCTCGAACGAATCCTCCTTGGAGGCCTTGGCCAGTTCGTAGTTGATGCTGGCGCAGACATAGCCCGCCCGGGCGAGATTGGTCCCGATGTTGATCTCGCGCTTCGCCCCCTTGTCGCCGCCAAACCAACCGCCGCCATGGATGATCACGATCGCCGGCTTGGGATCGCCTTCCCCGGGGCGGTGATCCGGGGGAAGATAGAGATCCAGTTTCTCGGCGCGCCCTTCCCCCAGATACGCGACGTCCTTTTCAACACGGACATCGGCGGCCGACAGCACGGTCGGCAGGGCCAACAGGAGCGCCGCCCCCTTCGCCATGACATCGCCAATCAACCGCCTCATCGTTCCAGGGTGTAGATGGACGAAAATGTCGCCGCCATGCCCGCATTACGCAGGGCAATCTTCTCCTTCGGCTCCCTGTCGATCGGGACATGCTTCGCGACGACCTTCCCGTTGAGCGAGATGCTTTGGGACTTTGATCCGCGATCCACCCGCAGCCGCACAAACCTGCCGGGTTTCACGTCCGCCAACGCCTTCTTCACGCCCGCGGGAATCGTTTCGTCGCGCCATACCGGGCGGCCGCCCAACAACAACGGCGCGAGCATCACGTTCGCGTCCTTGTCATCCCACTTGTAATCGATCTGCACGGAGTATTCCCCGAATCCGCCCTCCATCTCCAGATCCCGGCGATCGTCCGGCGTGGGCTTGCAGACCAACCGCCAGTCGGCGCTCTTCCAGGCTTTGGCCACCTCGGCGTCCACCTTCCAGCCGCGCAGATCGACGCCCGAGTAGCGGGTGACAAAACCCTCAACCAGGGGGGCGGTATTGCTTTTGTCCGCGCCCGAGGGCGGAAGTTCATGGATCCTCAGATTCCGGAAGTGCGCCTCCGAGCCCTCGGACTCCAGGCAGAGGTAGCCCTTGCGGTAATTGCATTCCGTTCCGCCATTCACAAACTTCCCGTTCACCGAGAGCTTCACCGCGCCGTCGATGCAGACAATCACATACTTGTTCCATTTCCCCGCCGGCAACGAACGCTCCTCCGTCGGAAAACTCCGACTTCCCTTGCGCGGATGATCCGGGACCATTGTCGAGCCATGAATCGGAAAGATATCCCCGTGCGTCGTAAACCAGTCGGACTTCCCATATTCATTCTCAAGGACCTGCACCTCGATCGATTTGGCGAAGGGCACGCCCGGGGCGGAGATCCCCTCGGACCAGACGAAGATCCCGGCGTTGCCCTTGGGCTTCATGTGCCGCCACTCCACCTCGAAGATGAAGTTCTCATACTGTTTGTCCGAACGCAGCACGCCGGTCGGCTTGCCCGTGCAGACAATCATGCCGTCGCGCGCGGTGAAGGTCTCCCTGGCGCAGTTGACCTGATGCCACCCCTTCAGGGACTTCCCATCAAAAAGGGACACAAAGCCCGGAGCCGCAACCGCTGTGAATTGAAGAACGGACGCAGCGCCGACCAAAACGGCGCCGAACCACAAGCGAAGAAATCGTCTCAGAATCATGCGCGCCATCCTGCCCGCGCCGTTCGCCGGAGTCGATATCGAAGCGTCGTTCACCTTTGGAGAGCAGTGGTCGGAAACCAGTATTCAGGAAGCAGCAGGCAGAGGCTAAGGATCCGAGATTCTGCCATCTGAGATTTGAAACGGCTCCGATCGACCATTGCCGGCATCTGAATACTGATCACTGATTACTGACCACCGAAACCGCTACTCCGCCACGGTCATTTCGATGGTGTCGCCCTTGTCATGGACCTGATCCTCCTTCTCCATGACATCGCCCGATTTCGCGGGCGGCACGAGCGGACGCTCGTGCGGCACGTCCTCGTCTGACTTGTGGAACTTGACGCTGACGATCTTGCTTACCCCGCGCTCCTGCATGGTCACGCCATAGAGCACGTCCGCGATGCCGATCGTGCGTTTGTTGTGCGTGATGATCACAAACTGCGAATCGTCGAGGAAGCGTTTCAGGATCGCAATAAAGCGATTGATGTTCGACTCGTCCAACGGAGCGTCCAATTCGTCCAGCACACAGAAGGGGCTCGGCTTGACCTGATAGATGGCAAACAAAAGCGACACCGCGGTCATCGTCTGCTCGCCGCCGGACAACAGCGAGATGCCCTGCAGCTTCTTCCCGGGAGGCCGGGCGACGATATCGATGCCGCTCTCGAGGACGTTCTCCTTGTCGACCAGGATGAGATCGGCCTTTCCGCCGTTGAAGATCTCCTTGAACATTCCCTGGAAGTTCTCGCGGATCTTCTCGAAGGTCTCGGTGAACATCTCCTTGGTCTGGGTGTTGATGCGCGTGATGACGTTCATCAACTCCGTCTTGGCCGAAACGAGATCGTCGTGCTGGTTGGTCAGGAACTCATACCGCTGCTCGGTCTCCTCATACTCCTCAATGGCGACCAGATTCACCGGCCCCATGGAATCGAGCCTTTCCTGCAGCAGGCCGACCTGCTTCTCGACGTCCTCCCAGTTCGTCGTCAACCCCTGGGAATCCAGCTCGTCGGGCGAAACCGTCTCCACGGTCGCCTGGCCCGCGTCCGCCCAGGTGATCGTGATGCACTCGCCGCGCACCTCCTCCAGGTTGACCTGATACTTCTGCTGCACGCGCTCGATCAGGTTCTGCGCCGTCATGTTCTTCTCGGCGAGTTCGACATCCAACGCGCCGCGCCGCTCCTGGTTGGCCTCCAGCCTGCGCCGACTTTCCTTGAGGCCCTCCTCGCGCATCTGAAGGTCGCCCTCCTGCGCGGCGCGCTGCGTCGTCAATCCATTCTGCTTCTCGGAGACCTGATCCCGTTCGCGGCGCAGTGATTCGATCTTCTGCCGCGCCTGCGCCACCTCGGTCTCCGCCTTGGTGGCCCGGTCTGAGAACGAGGAGATCTCGTTCCGTCGACGCTCGACCAGCTGTTTGAGTTCGCCGATGCGCACCTGCAGGGGTTGTTGTTGGCTGCGCAGGGAGGCGACCTTCTCCTCCTTGGTGGCCAGTTCCACCTTGGCCTCGGTGAGGACGCCGTTGGCCTCCTCGCGCTTCTGACGCAGGTCGTCCACCTCGCCGTTCAGGGTCTCCACCGATTTCTGGAGTTCCTGGTCCTTCTTCTCAAGTTCGGAGATGCCCGTCGCCAGCGACTCCCGCTTCTCCTTCCCTTCCCGATCCTGCTCGCCAAGGCTCTGGATCTCGTAGACCACGGTGTCAATCTTCTGGTGCAGAACCCGGAGCGAATTCTGGAGCGCGTTGTGTTCGCCCTCGCGCGTCGCAATCTCGACCTCCTGCCGCCGCAACCGGCTCTGCGCCTCGTGCAGGCCGGCCTGAAGTTCGACCTGTTCGCCGGCCAGGCCGCCCTTCCTCCGGCTGGCCTCGTCGACCTCGGTCTGAAGCCCGGCCAGTTGCGTCCGCAGTTCCTCGATCTGGTTCTTCCGGGCCAGGACGGAGGAAACCACGCCGCCATTGCCGTTCTGGGTTCCGCCCGTATAGACGCCGTGCCGATCCAGCAGGTCGCCGTCCAGCGTGACAAAGTCGTTGATGCCCGGCTTCTGGTTCCAATACTCGGTGGCCGTCGCCAGATCCTCCACCACGAAGGTATGCCCCAGGAGGCTCTTCACCAGCGGCTGGGTTGCCTCGTCGCTCTCCACCAGGCTCAATGCCGGCTCAGGCTTGGCGACGCCATCCGCCGGCACAAAGCCGTTCGGCGAGATGAACGTCTCGTCGCTCGCCTCCGCGACCTGGCGCAGTCCCAGCGAGGCGATGCTCGCGCGCCCCGACTTGTGGGCGGTCAATTCCGCGACGATTCCCCGCGCCGCCTCCGCATCGTCCGTCAGCACCAACTGCAGATTCCTGCCCAGGGCCGACTCGATCGCGGTCACATAGCGATCCGAAACGCGGATCTTGTCCGTCAAGGTGCCCAACGCGGCGCCGTTCTGCTTCAGCGCCGCCAAGGCCCCCTCGTCAAAGCCCTCGTGTGATTCCTGCAGTTGTTCGAGCACGTTCAGCCGGGACTTCATCTCGGCCTGCCGGGTGGTGAGCGCGTCCAGGGCCTTGGTCGCCTCAGCCAGTTCGATTCCCAGCTCCTTCAGCCGCTTCTGCCGCTCCTCCACCGTGCCCCGACTGTTCGCCGCATTCTTCTTCTCCTCCTCCACACTGGCCGAGAAGTCCTTCAAGCGCTGCTCCAGACGCGTCCGCTCCTCCTCAAGCTGGACCTTCTCCGCGGAGAGTTTTTCGTGACGCACCACATTGCCGCGCATCTGCAGATCGAGCGCGTTGGCCTCGTTTCGCACGCGCGTCAACTCCTGCGCCGCGCTGAAGCTCCGCGACTGGGCTCCCCGAAGTTCCTCCTGCTTGGCGGCAATATCCACCTCGATCCGCTGCACCGTCTCGCGTTTGCCTTCCAATTCCTTGCGATACGTCGCCAGTTCCGCGTCGGCTCCCTCAAGCCGCTCATTGACCGAAACCAGTTCCTCCTCCGCGGCCAACCGCCGTTCCTCCGACCTGGATATCTCCTCCAGCGCCTGCTTGTTCTGATCCTCCAGCTCCTGCATGCGCTCCTGATTGTGCCGGATCGCAGCCTCGTTCTGCTCAACCGCCGACTTCAATTCCATCCCGCGCTGCTGGGTCTTGTTGATCTCCTGCTCCAACTCCATCAGACGCGAACGCATCTGCGTGATCTCGTTCTCCGCCTTCAACGCGCCTTCCGAAGCCGACTCAATGTCGCCGCGCAACTGCTCCAGCTCCGACTTCCTCTGGTAGATCTCACCCTGCAACACATCGAATCGATGACGCGCAAGCTGCGTGTCGAGATGTCTCAGCTCCGTTTCAAACTTCTGGTAACGACGCGCCTTGCCCGCCTGCCGCTGCAACGAACCAATCTGCCGCTTCACTTCGCGAATCAGATCCGACACGCGCTCCAGGTTCCGCTCCGTATGCTCCAGCTTGCGCAGGGCCTCGCGCTTCTGCTGCTTGAACTTGGTGATGCCCGCCGCCTCCTCGAAGATCAACCGACGATCCTCCGGCTTGCTCGAAAGGATCTGCGTGATATTGCCCTGGGCCATGATGCTGTAGCTCGTGCGCCCCACGCCCGTCCCCATGAACAACTGCTGGATGTCCCGCAGCCGGCATGGCGTCTTGTTGATGAAATACTCGCTTCCCCCGTCCCGAAACACCCGGCGCGTCACCGTCACCTCGCTGTAGGCGATTTCGACGCCCGCCGCCTTGAGGTGCTCCGAATCCACATCCCCCAGCGTCAGCGAAACCTCAGCCATCCCAAGCTGCTTGCGCTTGTCCGTGCCGCTGAAGATGACGTCCTGCATCCCGCTGCCGCGAAGCGCCTTCGCCGATTGCTCGCCCAACACCCAACGGATCGCGTCCGCCACATTGGACTTCCCGCAGCCATTCGGCCCCACGATGGACGTAATTCCCCGTTTGAAGTCCATCGAAATCTTGTCTGCGAAGGACTTGAAACCCAAAGCTGTCAATTTCTTCAAATACATGTCGCGTCAGAGAAAACGAGATTCCTCAGATCGAGTAAAGAGGAAAACCACAACATATGGTAGGAAGTTATTCACAATACACAATCTATGGAGCCACCTCTCGCGAAATCGCCCCAAATCCACCATAAATCCCGGTCAACCGACCCATTCGACGGATTTCATCCCCTTTCTGCTCCGTAAAGGGCGCAAATGGAATCGAATTGGCGGAAAATCGCGGTATAACCGGGACGATGCCGTCCTCAATCCGGCAAACCGCCCTCGATTCGGCGCACGACGGCTGACGACCGCCTCACCTCACTCCACTTTTCTCGCCGGCGTCTCTTTCGGCAACTTTCGCGTCCAAATCCTGGCGCCGCGCCCTTCCGCTGAGATATGGAATTCGTTCTCCCTTGTTGAATAGCAGATGGCCTCGACCTGTTTGCCAAGCGGCGCGAACAGGATGACATCCGGCCGCTCAGGCAGAAGCCCCGGCCAGGTTCTCCCCTCCGGCAGGCGGAACTCCCAGACCGCGACATAGGTCAGCAACAACATCCGCCGCCCGTCCGCCCGCAGGTCCATGGCGGTGACCATGGGCAGTTCGACCCGCGCGACGCGCGTCGCGGTCTGCATCGACCGTCCCGCGCGTTCCGGGACATCCAGCCGGTAGACTCCACAGGCGCCGGATCGCACCTTGCTGGTCAACCAGACAGCGCCGGCCTCGCCATCCACGGCCAGCGCCTCGCAATCCGGGAAACCATCTTCGAACTGAAACTCAAGCGTCGCCCAGACCGGCGTTTCGCGGACGTCCTTTTCCGGCGTTTTTCCCGCCAGGGGTTCATCGATGAAGTGAAGCAGTCGCGGTCGCTTGTCATTCCGATTGGAGCCGACGTCCCCGACGACCAGCATCGCCCGGCCGGCGCGCTGGTAGGCGGCCATATCCTCCCAATCGGTCGCCCGGATTCCCTCCAGCTTACAGACGAGCCGCGTTTGCCCTGATTTCAGATCAACCAGGAACAGGCTCGCCGAACCGCCGGAATCGTTGTGCGTCCAGACGCCGCCCGCATTCCGGATGGAACGCGCCAAGCCGCTGCTTTCGCGGATGCGCCTGTCCTGGAAGACGGTGGAGCCGGGGGCGCCCGGCGCGCCGCCCTGCTCCGCGGCGTTCACGAATGCCGCGGCAGGCGTCAACACCAGCAACGCGACAAGAATGTGAAAACGAAGTCGTTCCATCCGGGCCCAGCCTAAAACTCATCCTGCAAATACCCAAGCTCGAGGATTCCCTGAAGCCTCTCTTTACAGCCTCGCTCACTCCGATCCGATCCCCCCCCCGGATGTCCTTCTTCCGATCCGTGGGTCGGCTTTGCCATCCGTGGGAAACACCAGAGTCTCGGGCAACAACGCGCGGACAGGGATGTCCGCTCCCCCTCAATCCGCGGCCGCCACGGCTTCGGCGTAACGCAATTCGCCGCTGCGTCCGTCGTAGTATTGGAACACCACCTGCGGGCGCGGATAGGCGACAAACCGCTCGTCGCCGAGCTTCTGGGGGTTGTTGAAGACATTGTTGACCTTCACGACGCAGAAGGTGGGATGTTTGAGCTCCTGACGCGGAATGTCGTTGTTGAACCAGGTGGACCAGCGGATGTCGCATTCGCGCGGGCCATACTTGAACTTCCCGGTCATCGGCCGCCCCCCCTCGTCGATGTAGAAATGGTTGTTCGAATTGCGCGGACCGGAGGCGAATTCCCAGACGTTGTCGGTGATCCGGATGACAAAGCTGTTGTGCAGGTCGCCGCTCAGCACCATGACCGGCTTGTCGAGTTTGTCCCAGGCCTCGATCAGTTGTTCGCGCTCATCGAAGAAGACCGTCCAGGCGTCGTCCTTGTTGGTCGCGCGCACCTTGCCGCCGCCGACGTGGGGGACCATGAAGTTGACGCTGGAAAGGACGAAGATGAAGTCGGCGTCGCTGTTGGCCACGCCGTCCATCAGCCACTTCTTCTGCCGCGGACCGAGCATGGAAAGCCCCTTTTTCCCCGGGTCCCGGGTGTCGTGCATCTCGCGCTCGCTCTTGGTGTCGGTGAAGAAGAAGTCGCAGTTCGCGATGCGCTTGCGCCAGTAGTTGATGCGCCCGATGGAATAGGCGTTGGTCGCGGTCTCGCGCGGCGTGGGCCGGATCTTCAGCCGCGTGTCGGAAAGGACCTTCACGATCTCGTAGACCCCGGCGTTGGTCACGCCGCCGACGCCGTCCAGCGCGTTCTCGTTGACGCCGGCGTCGTCGCGTCCCCAATGGACATGAAGGTTGGTGATCTCGTCGTGATTGAGGTCGCGAAACCTCGCCTCCGGATCGACCAGGGTCGAACTCCCCTTCTTCAGGCGCGCGGCGCCGAACTGGATCCGCTGCTCGATTCCCATCGGGTTCGCCCAACCGAGATAGTCCAACCAGGCCTGCGTGCCGATGTCGCGGAACACAGCACGCCGGTCCCGCAATCCCGGACTGCCCGCGCCCCAGACGTCATTCAGGATCTCATGGTCGTCGAACACGAAGAAGCAGGGCACGAAGCGATGAAACTCCGCCAGGTTCTTCCCCCGGGAAAGGTAGAGTTTGTAATTCTCCCAGACCCCGGTGATCGTCGGCGCATGGCGCGCCACATGCGGCGTCTGCTCCTTGGTCACGTTCAACCTCCCCCGCCACTGATCCGGAGAATACTCCCGCATCTCCTCATACAACCAGTCGCCATTCTGGATGGAGAAGTGAATCTTGTCCGCAAACTTGTCGGTCAGCGTCCGGAAGGACGGCAGGAGATAGCCGGAGCCATGATTCGGATGCTGGTTGTTCCCGCAGGCGAATTCGAAACTGAAATTGAACAGCCCCTTCGGGTTCAGCTTGTCGTCCACGTAATCCGCGGACCGCGGCAGCGTGCGAAACGTTCCGTCGACCGAGCGTTTCCCGCCTTCCGCCTGGATGCGGTAGCGATATCTGGTGTCGGGCTTCAGGCCGGTGAGATGAACCCACCCCGTATTGTCGTGCTCCAGGCGCGTCGCGGCCATCCCGGCGCCTTCCAACGGCGACGGCTCGCCCGCCGTCGCCACGGCGTAGGCGGCGCGAATCTCCCCGGGCGCCGAGGTCCGCGCCCAGATGCCGACGCCGTCATGCGAAAGCCGCCCCAGAATCGGGCCGTGGGTGATCTCGACACCGGCGGCGGCCAACACGGATGCGCCGCCGACCAGGATGAGAAAATGGCACAAGGCGGTTCTGCGTCTCATATGTCCGGCCATTGTCCCGGATGTCAGACCGCTGTCCACGCGAAAAAAAAGGAGCGACTCCACGCGGAGCCGCTCCAAAGTTCGTCGGGCGTCAGTGACGAACCGGATCAGAACTTGTCCAGGGCCTCGTTGGCTTCGGAGATCCGCTTCTTGAACGCCTCAAACTTCTTGTCGTTCTCGTCGTTCCGCTGCGGCCCGGTGGCGATCCAATCGCGCAGGGCCTTCTGGGAGCCTCGAACCTCGTCCAGGGCGGCCCTGTAGGCCTTCGCCTTGTCCGGATTCTTCCTGGCGTAGGCTTCAACGCTCGCGGCGCTGAACCGGGTGACCTCCTGAAATTCCTTGATGAACGAGGCCGGAGTCTTGTCCCGGCCCGCCCCCAGGCGTCCCAACTGGGTCTCGCCATCGCTGTCGAGAACGACGTAGGTCGGATAGCCGCGGACACCGAACTGCTGCTGCAGGGACTTGTTCCGCGCGACATATTTCTCCGGCACGATGCTCTTGTCGTTCGGGAAGTCGAGAGTGACGAGGACGACGTTCTTGGCGGCGTACTTGTTCCACTCCTCCTTGGCGAAGACGCCCTTGTCCATCAACTTGCACCATCCGCACCAGTCGGACCCGGTAAAGTTCAGCATCATGGGCAGGTTCTTCTCCTTCGCCAGCTTGGAGGCGGCGGCGAAGTCCATGGTCCAATGCCCGACCTTGGCTCCGTCGATCTGCACCTCGTTCGAGGCCTGCGCCGCCGTCGCAACAAACAATCCGGCCAGCAGGCCGATCAGTGATTTCTTCAATGTCTTCATCATCCAGTTTCGCTTTCTTTTTGGTTGGGCGATCCCTTCGCCGCATGATCCCCTGCATTTGGTCGATACCGACGCGGTTTCGGGCGTCGAAATTCATCCTCTCACGGAATTTGAATTTGTCGAATCCGTAATAAAATTGGCTTCCCTCCGTTCGAGGCTTGAGGCAGTTTCCCGCCGCCGATCGCGCGGAGGCGTTCATCTGCGTGGATCGGAAGGGCTCCTCGAAGCCTCGCATGGCCGCTTACGCAATCACGATATTCCTCGGCGCATTCCTGTTGTTTCAGGTCCAGCCGCTGATTGGAAAGTTCATCCTCCCCTGGTTCGGGGGCGGCTCCTCCGTCTGGACGACCTGCATGCTGTTTTTTCAATGGTTGCTGCTCGGGGGCTACCTATACTCGCACTGGACCTCCGTGAAGCTGCGCCCCCGGACGCAGGCCACCGTTCACCTGATTGTCCTCATCCTGTCCGCGGCCTGCCTGCCGATCGTCCCGTCCGAGGCCTGGAAACCCACGCCCGGCGACCACCCCACATTGCGCATCCTTCTGCTTCTGGCAGCGACCGTGGGAATGCCCTACTTCGTGCTGTCGACAACCGGCCCGCTGATCCAACGCTGGTTCAACCTGGCGCACCCCGAGGGCAACCCCTATCGCCTCTACGCCCTGTCCAACATCGGGTCGCTGCTGGCCCTGATCAGTTATCCCTTCGCCTTCGAACCCTGGCTGGGCCGGATCGACCAGGCCCGGTTCTGGTCCGCGGGCATGATCCTGTTCGTCCTGTGCTGCGGCTGGTGCGCCTGGCGCATCCGACAGACCGCCCCTGAAGCCGTTTCCATCCCGGAGCCCTCCCGCTCAAACGGCGAGCCCTCCCCGGATCCGGCAACAGCGGACGCATCGCCCCTCGCCCGGCGCATCCTCTGGATCGCCCTGCCCGCAGCGGCCTCGCTGCTCCTGCTCGCCTCGACCAACAAGATGTGCCTGGACGTCGCCTCCTTCCCCTTCCTCTGGATCCTGCCGCTCTGCCTCTATCTTCTCAGCTTCATCATCTGCTTCGACCGCCCACGCTGGTATTGGCGGCCCGTCTGGATTCCCCTGCTCCTCCTTTCCCTCGTCCTGGTCATCCTGGTCATGGAGGAGAAATTCGGCGACACGATCGTGCAGCAACTGGTCGCCTATTCCTCCGTCCTGTTTCTGGGCTGCATGGTCTGCCACGGCGAACTGTTCCGCCTCAAGCCGCCGCCGACACAACTGACCGGCTACTACCTCCTGATCTCCGTCGGCGGAGCCCTGGGCGGTCTGCTCGCCGCGGTCGCCGCGCCGCTGATCTTCGACGGCTACTACGAATACCACGTCAGCCTGCTGCTGATGGTTCTCCTGGTGTTGGCCGTCTTTTTCGTGGATCCCGGATGCCCCTTCCATCGCGGCCGTCCGCGAATCGCCTGGTCCGTCCTCCTGATCGTCCCCTGCGCGTTGGCCTGGTTCCTGAACCGCGACATCCGGAATTCACGGATCGCCGCCGTGGACCTCTCGCGCAACTTCTACGGGGCCGTGACAGTGATCGAATACGACCGCGACGTCGAGGGCAGCCACCACTACCTCCTGAGGCATGGCGGCATCACGCACGGGCTCCAGGTCCTGGACTCCTGGGCCACAACCGAACCCACCACCTACTACACCCGCGATTCCGGCGTCGGGCTGGCCATGCAGGCCCTGCCCCGCCAATCCAACCGCAAAATCGGTGTGGTCGGACTGGGAACGGGAACCATGGCGACGCACGGCAAAGCCGGCGACGTCATGCGCATCTATGAGATCGATCCCGCCGTGCGCGATCTCGCCTACAACCGCTTCTCCTATCTGGACGACTCCGCCGCCGACGTCGAGATCGTTCTCGGCGACGCGCGACTTTCCATGGAACGGGAGGAGCCGCAAAACTACGACATTCTCGTCGTCGACGCCTTCAGCAGCGACGCCATCCCGATCCATCTCATCACCCGCGAGGCGTTCGAAATCTACTGGAAGCACCTCAAGCCCGACGGCGTTCTGGCCATGCACATATCCAACCTCCATCTGGATCTGGAGCCAGTCGTCGCCTCCCTGGCCAGGGAATTCAACTACGAGGCCTGGCAGGTTTCCAATTTCACCGACGACGAGGATTGGTGGGCCTATTTTTCCGATTGGGCCCTGATCACCCGGAACAAGGCCTTCCTCAATCACGAGGCCATCTACGACAACGCCAGCCTTCTCGCCCCGCCGCCTGACGGCTTCCGCCCGTGGACCGACGACTATTCCTCTCTCTTCGCTGTCATGGACTGGACCGTATTCGAAGACGATGGTGATGACGACGAGGATGAGGATTCCGATCCGGACGCAGAAAATTGAAACTTTTCCGTCCTGAAACAGGTCCTACCGGACGTCAGATTTTCCATCGTGTCCTCTCCCAAAACGAATTGCCGCAAACTCCTGACGGCGCTCATCCTCTTCATCGCAGCGCTGGCCGGCTTCTACCTAGGCGCCCCGCCCCAGGATCCCGACGCCGCCATCGCCCGGAAAATGGCAAAACTCTCGCATCCCTCCACAAAGTGGAATTCGCTGGAGCAGGAGTTCGCCGAAATCAATCGCCTGGTGAAGGAGAGCGGCACCCCCATCTGGGGCGAGCGGGAATTGCGGGAGGTGACCGCGCGACTGGAGGATCCCAACCTCGGCGATGAGGAGCGCATGATCGCCGACTACCACCATTCGGTCGTGCTTCTCCGATTGGGAAGGAACCAGGAAGCCATCGACATCTCGGGCAAGGTCCTCGACAAGATGCGCCGGATTCCGGCCATGCGACGGGAGCTTCCCATGGTCCTCCGTCATCACGCCACCAGCCATCTCCGCCTGGCCGAGGTGGAAAACTGCATCCGCCAACACAACAAGGACTGTTGCATCTTCCCGCTGCAGGGCGGCGGGCTCCACACCGTCAGGACGCCGGCGGAGAACGCCCTCGCCAGTTTCCGGGAAAGTCTTGAAATCCGACCGGGCAATCTCGGCGACCGCTGGCTGCTCAACATCCTCGCCATGGCCCTCGGACGGCATCCCGACGGCGTCCCTCCGGACCTGCTCATCGACCCCAAACACTTTGAATCCGATTACGATATCGCCCGCTTCACCGACATCGCGCCCCAACTCGGGCTGGACGCGTTCAACCTCTCCGGCGGCGTCATCGTCGAGGACTTCGATCTCGACGGCCATCTCGATATCGTCACCTCCACCGTGGATTTCGACGGCTCCTGCATCTTTTACCACAACAACGGCGACGGCTCCTTCTCCGACCGGTCCGAAGCCAGCGGTCTGGCTCTCCAGAAAAGCGGGCTGCAACTGGTCCCGGCAGATTACGACAACGACGGCGACATGGATTTCCTCATGCTCCGCGGAGCGTGGATGCTCGACGTCGGCCAGATCCGCAATTCGCTCGTCCGCAACAACGGCGACGGCACCTTCACCGACGTCACCCGCGAGGCCGGTCTGGCCCATCCGGCGCGCCCCACCCAGACCGCCGTCTGGGCCGACTTCGACAATGATGGCGACCTCGACCTCTACGTGGGGAACGAATCGTCCCTGGAATCCATGCCGGACGCCACCGACGATTTCCCCTGCCAGTATTTCGTCAACGACGGCGACGGCCATTTCACCGACATGGCCGCAACCGCCGGACTGGAGAACAACCGCTACGCCAAGGCGGTCTGCGCCGGCGACTACGACAATGACGGCGACATGGACATCTTCGTCTCCAACCTCGGGGTCAACCGCCTCTACCGGAATGACGGGAAAGGCGCCTTCACCGACGTCGCCAGGAATGCCGGCGTCGACGCCCCGACTGACAGCTTCGCATGCTGGTTCTTCGACTACGACAACGACGGCTGGCTGGATCTCTTCGTGGCCGCCTATCGCGCCGAAATTGACGATGTGGCCGCCGATCATCTCGGCGACGGTTTCACCGCCGAGCTTCCCCGGCTTTATCGAAACAAGGGGGACGGGACCTTCGAATCCATCGGCAAGGAAGCCGGTTTGAACCACGCCTGGATGGTCATGGGGTCCAGCTTCGGGGATCTCGACAACGACGGATTTCTGGACATCTACCTCGGCACGGGCAACCCGCCTTTCAGGACCCTGATGCCCAATGTCATGCTCCGAAACAACGCCGGCCGGGGCTACCAGAACGTCACCACTTCCGGTGGCTTCGGCCACCTGCAGAAAGGCCACGGCATCGCCTTCGTCGACCTGGACAACGACGGCGACCAGGATGTTTATGTCCAGATGGGCGGCGCCTATCCCGCCGACAAGTTCGCCAACGCCCTGTTCGAGAACCCCGGCCACGGAAACCACCACCTGAAGATCCATCTGACCGCGACAGCCGGCAATCAGCAGGCCATCGGAGCCCGGGTCAAGATCGTCGTCGACACCCCGGATGGCGAACGCGAGTTCCATCGCGCGCCGGGATGCGTCAGTTCCTTCGGGAGCCACCCCCGACGCATCGAAGTCGGCCTGGGACAGGCAACCTCCGTCCAGCGCGTCGAGATCAAGTGGCCCGTATCCAACGTCCTGCAGGTCGTCGAAGGCGTCTCCCTGGATTCCTTCATCTCAATCACCGAAGGCGTCGATGGGTGGCAGGCGATCGAACTGCCTGCTGTCCCGTTCAAGACAGGCTCCCCCGCGCCAACCGAACAGGCGACTGCCCCCGGGGCCTGACAACCGCGTTCGGAGCGCGGCTGTGTCGGAGACCAGCCGCAGCAACGCCCATCGCGAGCGACGCCGGGACTCCACACAAGACGCGACTGTTTCCAAGACTGCTGCGGCTGGTCCCGAAGACGGGACACAACCGCGCTCCGGCCCAATCCAATCAGACGCCGCCGTTCAAGATCTAAGAAAAACTTCTTGAATAAATCCCGTCCCAAAGGAGACTAACTTCCGTTCGCAACCTATGGGACTGCGCGTCAGCGAGTCTTTGGCGGACATCTTATCGGGCATTCGGCAGACCCACTGGGAACTCTGCATCGGGATTGAATCAACCACACCGCGCCTGCGCGCCCTTGTCTCCATGTCTGGAGCGGGACCGGTTTGACCATCGGTTCAAGGCGTTGCAACGCGGACCCATTGAACAAACCGTCAGAACATCTCAGAAAATGAACACGACCCCACTCGCATTTATCGGCGGCGGCATCGGCATGCCGGAAATCGTCCTCGTCCTCGCCGTGATCCTCATCCTGTTCGGCGCCAAGAAGCTCCCGGAACTCGCCAAGGGCATGGGCCAGGGCATCAAGGAATTCAAGAAGGCGTCGCGTGAAGTGCAGGACGACTTCAATCGCGCGATGGAGGAGGAGGACAACGACAAGTCTTCCTCGGGCCACTGAGCCGGTTCAACAATCCCGGTTCAACAGATATTCGGCCAGGGCCTCCAAGGCCACGGCCTTGCCCTTGAAGGTCTTCAACGCGGCGAATGATTTCTCCGTGAGTTCCCCGGCCTTCTTCCGGGACTTGTCCAATCCTATGATCGACGGATAGGTCGCCTTTTGGACGGCCTCATCCTTGCCCGCCGTCTTGCCCAGTTTCTCCGACGTCTGGGTGACATCAAGGATGTCGTCGATGATCTGGAAGGCGAGCCCCACGTTGTAGCCGAAGTCCGTCAAGGCCTTGAGCTGCCCGGGCGTGCAGTTCGCGCTCATGCCGCCGAGACGCACGGAACAGGTCAGCAGCGCCGAGGTCTTGCGCTCGTGGATGTATTTCAACTGCTGCGCCGAGGTCTTCTTCCCCTCGCCCTCAATGTCGGCCACCTGCCCGGCGATCAGCTGCAGGGAGCCCGAGGTCACCGCAATCTCCCGGACCACGTCCTGATGCGAATAACGCGACCAACCTTTGCATTGCGCCGCAATTTCGAAGGCCTGCGTCAACAACGCGTCGCCGGCCAACACCGCAATCCCCTCGCCGAAGACCTTGTGGTTCGTCGGCTTGCCGCGGCGGAAGTCGTCGTTGTCCATCGCCGGCAGATCATCGTGGATCAGCGAATAGGTGTGGATGCACTCCACCGCGCAGGCCAGCGGCATGGCCGCGTCGGCCTTTCCTCCGCAGGCCTCGGCGGCGGCGAGGGTCAGTATCGGCCGCATGCGCTTGCCCCCGGCAAACAGCGAATAACGCATCGCCTTGTGGATCGTCGCCGGCTTCATTCGCGCCGCCGGCAGAAAGCCGTCCAGCGCGTCATTCACCGCCTTGATCTGGCGGTTGACGTATTTCTTGAAATCGAATGCGGGTTGAGCGGTTTTCTTCCTGGCTGGCATGCGCAGGGTTGTAGTCAAACCCGCCCCCGCCGCGCAAGCCGCTTGTTTCGAATCATTTTCGCTTGCCTTGGCGGCCGACGACGCTAGATTTCCCGACTCTTTTCCCGGAAAGAACGAATTTGTCACGACATACCATGAACACCGAACACATCAACGAAGCGCTGGAGAAGGTCGGCAACCCGAACATCCTGGTGAACATCATCTCCCGCCGCGTGCGCCAGCTCTCCACCCCGGGCGGCAAATCGAGCCGCCCGCTGCTCACTGAGACGGCCACCATGGGCCACGCCGACATCGCCTTCACCGAACTGCTCTCCGACAAGATGGACTGGGGCTTCGAGAATGACGACAATCCGCTCAAGCCCGAATTCGGCAAGTAAGCCGCTCCCATTTCAATCAATCATGAGCAGCCAGAAGGCGTGATGTCCTTCTGGCTGTTTTGTTTCTCAAACCGGCCATGGCCGCCAAAGCCCCAAAAGTCCTCAACAACCCCAAGGCCCGCCACGACTACCACATCGAGGAGACCTTCGAGGCGGGGATCGCGCTTCAAGGGACCGAGGTGAAATCCCTGCGCGCCGGCCGCGGCAGCATCCGCGAGGCATTCGTGCGGGTGGACAAGAACCAGGAAGTCTACCTCCAAAACGCCCATATCGAGGAATACGAACAGGGCAACCGGGAAAATCACGAACCCCGCCGAACCCGCAAACTCCTCCTCAACAAGGCCGAGATCCGCAAGCTCTTCAACCTCACCCACATCAAGGGCTATTCCATCATCCCCCTCTCCCTCTACTGGAAGAACGGCCGCGTGAAGCTCGAAATCGGCGCCGGCAAGGGTAAGGCCAAGACCGACAAACGTCAGGACCTCAAGAAGAAGGAAAGCGACCGTGAGATGAAACGGGCCGCCATGGCGCAGATGAAGGGCAGGTGATTTGAATGCGGAATGGGGAATGCGGAGTGCGGAATGGGGAATAAAGAACCGCATCCGACGGTCAGACTCGTTCCGCAGTCCCAATTCCGAACTCCGCGTTCAACGAAAACGGCGGCCCTTGAAAGGACCGCCGTCTTGAAATGAATTGAACTGGAATGGCGCCGCCTTACGCGTCGGCTTTCTTCCAGTTGCGCTTGGGGGCCTTGACGACCAAGCCCTGCTTGATCGCCTTGGCCGTGACGCGGATGTATTTGACCTCGCCGTCGATGATCGCCTTGACGCGCTGGAGGTTCGGGAGGAAGCGACGCTTGGTCCGCTTCACGACGTGCGTGCCGATGCCGCCCTGCTTCTTCGCCTTACCGCTGCGGACAATGCTGCCCCCGCGGATGGGTTTCTTTCCGGTCAATGCGCAAACTCTGGCCATAACAAATTCTTTCTCGTTTTCGGTGAAAAGCGAAGGAATGTAGCGATTTCAGAAACCCGTGCAAGGGTTTATTTGATGAAAATCATGGCCGCTTTCCCAGATTCAACCGCAGCGGCGGTCGCGCGATTGTTGCCCCCCGGAGGAGAGTCCCCTCTCGGGAGGGGAAATTCGCCACGAACGCCCCGCGTTGAGGGGCGAATCGGGGTGGGTCCGCCCCCGGGTGACCATGCGCTTTGATCCGCCGCCAGGCCGAACACGCGTCCGAGCATACCAGAACCAAGGGCAAACCCCTTCGAACCCACCCCGATTTCATGCTCCTCCGCTACGCGGGAGCATGAAATATCCCCTCCGCCGGAGGGGACCTTTTACGCCCGCCGTTCCTTGATCGCAGCCAGAATATCAGCGATCGCCTCATCCTTCGGCTTCGCGCCGAGGTTGCCCTTGCCGTGAACGCGGACGCTGACGGCGCCGGCTTCGAGGTCGCGGTTGCCGATCACGAGCATGGTGTGGACCTTGGCCAGCTCCGCATTCTGGATCTTGCCCTTGATCACGTCGCGACCGAAGTCCGTCTCCACCCGCACGAAGTTCGCCCGCAGTTCGTCGGCGATGGCCTTGGCGTAGTTCACCACGGGCTCCTCGTCGCCGAAGGTGATCACGCGCACCTGCTCCGGCGCCAGCCACATCGGGAAGTTGCCGGCGTAGTGCTCGATCAGGAAGCCGATGAAGCGCTCGTGCGTGCCCAGCGGCGCGCGGTGGATGCAAAGCGGCGTCTTCTCCGAGTTGTCCGCGTCGCGATAGGTCAGGCCGAATTTTGAAGGCACCGCAAAATCGACCTGGTTGGTCGCGATGGTGAATTCTCGGCCGATCGCGCTCCAGACCTGCACGTCGATCTTGGGACCATAGAAGGCCGCCTCGTCCGGGACCTCCTCGTAATTGATGCCGCTGCTCTTCAACACCTCGCGGACCATGTCCTCGGTCTGCAGCCAGAGCTCCGGCTCATCCACGTATTTCTTCCCGAGCTTCTCCTTGCTGTGGGTGCTGAAGCGCATCATGTACTTCTCCAGACCGAAGATCTTGAAGTACTTCAGATACATCTCGTTCACCGCCTCAAACTCGGCCGCGAACTGCTCCGGGGTGCAGTAGATGTGCGCATCGTTCATGTTCAACGAACGCACGCGCATCAGGCCGAACAACTCGCCCGACTGCTCGTAACGGTAGCAGGCCCCGTATTCCGCCAGGCGCAACGGCAGGTCGCGATAACTCTTCGGCTCCGCCGAGAACACCCGATGGTGATGCGGGCAGTTCATGGCTTTGAGGTAGTAGCGGTTGCCCAACCCGTCCCGCTCGGAAATCAATGCGCTTCGTTCGCCTTCCGCCTCGCCGGCCTCGCCCAGCTCGCCCAGCCTCAACTCAATTTCAGCCCGCCGCGCCTTGTCCTCCTCCTCCATCAACTCCATCGGAGGAAACATCGAATCCGCGTAATACGGGAGGTGTCCGGAGGTTTTGTACATCTTCTCCTTCGCCAGGTGCGGCGTGCGCACGCGGACGTAGCCGGCCTCGAATTCGGTCTCCTTCGCCAGTTTTTCCAACTCCTCGACGATCGCCGTGCCCTTGGGCAGCCAGAGCGGCATGCCGGGGCCGGTGTAGTCGGCGTCCATGGCGAACAGCCCCATTTCCGCGCCGATCTTGCGGTGGTCGCGCTTCTTCGCCTCTTCGAGCATCTCGAACCAGGCGTCCATGTCCGTCTTGTTCTTGAAGGCGGTCCCGTAGATGCGCTGGAGCTGCGGGTTGTTCTCGTCGCCCTTGTAGTAGGCGCTGGCGACGCTGGTGAGCTTGAAGGCGTTCTTCTTGATGTTGCCCGTGCGCATCACGTGCGGTCCGGCGCAGAGGTCGATGAAATCGCCGTTCTGGAAGTAGGTGATGGTCTCGCCCTCGGGGATCTGGTCCAGCAGATCGAGCTTGAAGACGGACTCCCCTTCCCGCTCGGTCAGGCCGCCGAGGCGGCCGCTCTTCGCGTCGGCGATCGCCTGATCGCGGGTGACCTCGATGCGCTCAAAGACGTTGTTCGCCTTGATCTCCTTCTTCATCTCCTCCTCGATCTTCTCGAAGTCCTCGGGCGAGATGCGATGCTTGAGATCGACATCGTAGTAGAAACCGTTCTCGACCGGCGGACCGTAGGCGAATTGCGCGTCCGGCCAAAGCCGCAGGATGGCGGTTGCCAGCACGTGCGCGCAGGAGTGGCGTAGCCGCTCCAATTCGGACATTTGATTGCGCTCGTCGAGCGTCTTCCGTTGTTTCTGTTCTTCGTTTTCCATGGGGCAATCCTCTAACCACAAACAAACACGAATCGACTCGAACAGAGCCCCGGTATGGGAGCGCTCAGCGCTTCATTGAATTCGTGTGCATCCGTGTTCATCTTGACTCGCCGTAGCTATGCGAAGGCGGTACGTGGTTGTTTCGTCTGACAAACAAAAACGCCCCGGATCGTCATGTCGGGGCGTCTGCGCTCACGGGTTGTTCCGCGAACGCCTAAATCGTGGATGTGGTGGTGAAATTCAATTTCACGGCCGGGAAAGTATGCGCAGTCGGCGGGCTTGGCAACGTCGGATTCACTGTTCCTGTATCCATTCCAATTCTCCGTGATCCAGCCAGGTTCCGCCACAATTCTCACAGACGTCGATGCTGACGCCTTCCTCCTCGCCGCCGACGAACACCTGTTTCATGGTCGAATCGCTCTCGCAGCGAGGACACCTGCGCGGGAGGCTCTCGTCCACCTCGATCGTGGGGTCCACCGGAATACTCAGCGCAAATTCATCGCCCTCCTCCTCCGATTGGTTCAACCGCTCCAATTCGTCGGCGTCAAACCAGATGCCTCCGCAACCGCCATGACAAACGTCCAAGGTGATGTCCGCGACGGTCAATTCGACAAGCGCGCGCTGGCAGGCGGGACAGGTCATGGAGCGACCAGTACGCCGATCTCCAACGAATTGCGAGTCCAATCCGCGTCGGCCCCAGGTGATTGAAGAAGGGGTGGGGAGAGACTCCGTCGAGCCCGTATCAAAACCCCGAAGGGGTGAAATCGACAGGAAACGGCACGACGCCTCTCACGCCGGCGGATCGACGCCTTTCTGAACGCCCTCCCACAATTCCCGGTAGACGCCCGCCACTGAAGCATCCAGTTTGTCGCCCAGCTTCCGGGGCAGCTTCAGGACTTTGATCGCCTCCTGCACATCGGCCAGATCCTTGAGCCGATGCGTCACACTTCCCGACGCCAGTTTCAGCTCGATCAACTTCACAAAGTTGACGAACTTCTTTCCCCCAATATCGACTTTCACCTCTTCGGGAATTGGGAATTTGACCGCCTTGGGTTTGCCGTCGCCGGGGAACTCACCAGCCAGCAGGAACTCAATCCGTACTCCGGTTTCGACGTCACGCAATCCACGACTGCCTTCAAACTAAGGCCGGTAGCCCAATCCCTCCAGCGTTTCATGGATCTCCTTCAACCCATTGGCGGTCACAATGATATCCACATCCTCGGTAAACCTCCGATAGCCGTGAAAAAAGAGCGCCATCGCGCCTGCGACAGCATAATCGACTCCCAGATCGTCCAGTTGCCTGGCGATCTTATCGAGTGTCTTGTGAACTGCTTTGTTGTTCGAAAAGTGCGCCCCGCCTTCGCGCAACGCCCATTCCGAATCTTCATCCAGTTTCTGCTCGTAACTGACCTCCTTTATTAAACCCAAATACACTCCGATTCCCGGTATCCGTCAATCCTCTGAACCCGCGTCCACTTCACACAAACTAATCGCCCCGCCGGCCCTACACCGACCAATTCGTCTCATTTTTGAGCAATTTGCGGCCTTTCCCTCCCGTTTTCAGCTTGCGATGGCCATTGTGAAAATGTTACACAGTCGCCTCTTATGGCAGCAATCGGACGATTTCAGAAGGGCGACGACATCTTTTACGCGAAGGTCGTCGACGGCGAGCTGTTCAAACTCAAGGGCGATGTCTTTGGGTCGCCGTCCTTTCAAAAGAAGCCCACGCCCCGCAAAGGCGTCAAGACGCTGATTCCGGTTCAGCCGTCAAAAGTCATCGCCGTCGGCCTCAATTACGCCGACCACGCCCGCGAATCCGGTCTGGAACCGACCAAGGAGCCGCTTTTCTGGCTGAAAGCCCCGACTTCCCTGATCCCCGACGGAGCCAAGATTGACATCCCTTTCCCGGATCATGACGTCCATTACGAAGCGGAGCTGGCCATCGTCATCGGACGTCGGGTTCGCAACGTAACCCCGGCTGCCGCAGCGCGTTACATCTTCGGCTACACCGCCGCCCAGGACATCAGCGACCGCACGATTCAGAATGCGGAGAGCCAGTGGGCCCGCGCCAAGTCCTTCGACACTTTCACCCCGCTCGGGCCCTACGTGGAGAACAAGATCGATCCGCACAGCCTGACGATCCAGCTCTTCCAAAACGGCCAACTGCGACAGAATTCCAACACCAGCCAGTTGATCTTCAACACCTTCGAGCTGGTGAGCTTCATCTCGACCAACATGACGCTCCTGCCCGGCGACATCATCCTCACCGGCACCCCCGGCGGCGTCGGCCCGATCGAGTCCGGCGACCGCCTGGAAGTGCGCGTCCAAGGCCTCTCCCCGCTGGTCAACAGCGTCAAATAATCGGAGCGGCGGCGCCGATCCGCAGGTCGTTGTTTTCATAAAGCCTTTCCGCCGATCCCGGTGGGAAATCTCAAGCTCCAAGCTCCAAATCCCAAAGAAATCCCAAGTTCCAAATCCCAAACCATCCGGGCAACCGGGGTCTAACTCTTCAACCTCCACCACCAAATGAACGTCGCCCTTTGGAACTTGAGATTTGGAGCTTATTTGAGATTTGGAGCTTGGGATTTGGAGCTT
>JAYPEY010000096.1:0-22020 GCA_038126035.1 Verrucomicrobiales bacterium
CCATTTTTTGGCTCCACTCGTCGCCCTCGCCTTGCGCCGCCCGTCGGTTTTCCGCAACCAACCGCGGCCAACTGGTGATTTATCAAAAAAGGGATTGCATGCCGGGAGTTCCGGCCGCCTCATATCCGTCCGATACCCTTGCCAAAGCCAAACACGCACGATGTCAAATCCCGACCTGGACAAGCTCCTCAAGCCCGCGAAGATGCACGGCGGCCTCAAGTTCTTTCTCTGGGTGGCCGGGTTGACATTGACGGTCGTCATCGCATGGCTGGCGATCGATCTCACCGGGCTTCAGGCATGGAGGAAACACGTCGTCGCCATGCGCAGCCAGGGCATCGAACTGGAGGGAGGCGTCTACCAGCCGCCGCCCGTGCCGGATGAGGACAACACCTTCAAGGAACCGACGCTGGAGTCGATCGCCATCAGGGACATCCCCCTGACATCCGCCGCCATCCGCCTGCTCGCCCCGCCCACGCCCTTTGAGCCGACCACGCCGCCGCCATTGGCTTCGCTGCTTTCCTGGGATCCAAAAGGCGAAGGCATGCCGCCCGCCGAAAAACTGGAGATGGAGAACCGCACCGAGACGCCCGCGCATTTCATCCTGGCCCACTACGCATCCGAATCGAACACCCTGGCGCAGATCTACGCCGCCTGCGACCGGCCGCGTTCCCGGGCGGACCTGCAATATGACGACTGGTTGAACGCCGGCTTTCCCGACTTCGTCCAGGTCCGAAAGCTGGCGCAAAGCTTCGGCCTCCGGGCTCGCGCCAACCTGGCCGTCGGCGACACGAAGACCGCGCTGGACGACCTCAACGTGCTGCGCCGCCTCGCGCTGATGTCCGAAGGCCGCCCCACGACCATCGTCCAGGCCATGATCGAGGTCGCGATCGCCGGGTTGATGGTGACGGTGATCGAGGAGGGCATCCAGGAAGGCGCGCTCAGCGTCCAGGCCTGCGAGGAATTGCGGCAACAGCTGGAATTCTTCGACCTGCCGGCCGGGTTGATCTTCGCCATCAAGAAAGGCGAGATTCCCGGCGTCACCAGCCGGATCATGGAGGCTCCCGCCCGGATGATGTCGCCGGACGAGGCCGGTCCCCTGGCCGTCCTGCCCAAGGGCGTCTTTCAGCGCAATCTCATCGTCTATGGCGAATCCCTCAGCGAAATGTTGTCCGGAGTCGACCTGGAAAAAGGCGTCGTCAACCCGACCGAACTCGACCAACAGGCCGCCGCCTTGGACACTCGATTCCAGTCGTTCTCGGTTTCCACCTTCCTCGCCAGGATCATGATCCCGAACCTCACCAAGGCGACGCAGACCGCGGTCCGCAACCAGATGCGCATCCGCATGGCGCGCATCGCCTGCGCGCTGGAGGCCTCCCGACTGGAACATGAGGTTTTCCCCGAACAGCTTGAGGATCTCTCACCCGGGTTCATCGATCCCCTGCCCGCCGACATCATCACCGGCCAACCGCCCGTCTATCGCCTGACCGGCCCGAGCGAATACCAGCTCTACTCCGTCGGTTGGAACCAGGCCGACGACGGCGGCGAAGCGGAGAACGACATCGACTGGGTGTGGAAAGGCGGCCAGCCCGGCAGGTAGGGGCGACTCGCCGCAGGCGCCCACTTCAACACCCTGAAAGGGGCGCGCGACCACGATCATGGCGGCTGAGACTGTCTCAAAAGGTGGCGGCAGCGGACGTGAGTCCGCTCAAATCGACGAATTCGCCCTGAAATGAGCCGACTCACGTCGGCATCTACCGAGATTTTGGATTCTTGAGA
Source organism: Verrucomicrobiales bacterium (assembly GCA_038126035.1). Classification (GTDB taxonomy): domain Bacteria; phylum Verrucomicrobiota; class Verrucomicrobiia; order Limisphaerales; family JAYPEY01; genus JAYPEY01. Next base: position 1,777 of record JAYPEY010000096.1, read on the forward strand.
GAGTCTCGGCTGTTCAGCCACGCCAGCGTTGCGCCTTCGACCTTCAATCCGCCATCCGCTCCTCCAACCCCGCCTTCACCTCGGACCATTCGCAATCCAAGATGCTGAACACCACCGTATCGCGGATGAAGCCGTCCCAAAGTCGCCGATTTATCCGCAGGACGCCTTCGCGCCGCGCGCCGATTCGCGCAATCGCCTTTTGCGACTGTTCGTTGCGCCCGTCGGTCTTCAACTGGACGCGAACCGCGCCGAGCGCCTCAAAGGCGTGTCGCAACAACAGAAATTTGCACTCCGTGTTGACCGCGGTGCGCTGCCAGGGGCGGCCGATCCAGGTCCAACCGATCTCCAGGGCGTTGTTCTCCCGCTGAATGTCCAGGTAACGCGTGGAGCCGATGGCCCGGCCGCCCTCGCGCGCCACAATGGCAAAGGGAATCTGCCCGCCGCCCTCCGCGTCGTTCAACGCCTGTTGGATCCAGGATTCGTTTTCCGCCAGGCTCGTCGGCGGCGCAATCGGCAGGTAACGCCAGAGCCCCGTATCCGCGCCCGCGCGGGTCAGATCTTCCGCGTGTCCCAGCGTCAATGGCTCCAGCCGCACGTGCTTCCCCTCCAGCACGACCGGCCGGGGATCGAATGGTCCGTTCACGTCCGGGAGGATGCCGGCGGCGCCCCCGGCAATCAACATCTCCTGTAGATCGTGACGAAACCGCCGACGCCGGCTACGATCCGCGCGCGCACATCTCGCTCGGAAACCCTGCCGCCAAACGAAATCATGAACGTCGAATTCGCCACCGCCGGTCGCATCCTCTTCGGAAACGGGAGAATCCAGGAACTCCCGGGGATCGCCTCCTCCCTGGGCCGGCGCGCCCTGCTCGTCACCGGTTCAAACCCGCAGCGAATCCAGCCCCTGCTCGATCAGGTCGCCCAGAACGGGATCCAGACGGAGATCGTCCGCATCGCAGGCGAACCGACCATCCCCGCCGTCACCGACGCCGTGCAACAGGCCAGGGCCTTTGCTGCGGAATCGGTTGTCGGCATCGGCGGCGGCAGCCCGATCGATGCCGCCAAGGCCATCGCAGCCCTGGCGACCAACCCCGAAGAACCGCTCCACTACCTTGAGGTCATCGGCGGAGGACATCCGCTGACAGAACGCCCCCTCCCCTGCATCGCCGTCCCGACCACCGCCGGAACCGGCGCCGAGGCCACCAAAAACGCCGTCCTTGCCTCGCCCGAACACAAGGTCAAGGTCAGCCTCCGACACCCGCTCATGCTGCCCGACGTCGCGCTCGTCGATCCGGAATTGACCCATTCCATGCCGCCCGAAACAACCGCAGCCACCGGCATGGACGCCCTGACCCAGCTGATCGAGCCCTTCACCTGCTGCCGGACCAATCCCCTGACCGACGGATTCTGCCGCGAGGGAATCCGTCGCGCCGCCCGATCCCTGCGACGGGCCCATGCAAATGGATCGGACGCAGAGGCCAGGGAGGACATGGCCATGGCCAGTCTGCTTGGCGGACTTTCCCTGGCCAATGCGGGGCTGGGCGCCGTGCACGGTTTCGCCGGGCCGATCGGAGGCATGTTCACCGCGCCGCACGGCGCGGTCTGCGCCGCCCTCCTGCCCCACGTGATGACCGCCAATATCGCGGCGTTGAAAGATCGCGCCCCCGACGACGAAAAGCTTGATCGATACCGCGAAGTCGCCCGCATCCTGCTCGCGACGCCCGACGCCCGCCTGGAAGACGCCATCGCCTGGGTGACAGATCTCTGCGACCATCTCAAAATCCCCTCCTTGTCGGCATTTGGAATCCAGGAATCCGACCTCCCCGCCATTGTGGAAAAATCCTCCCGCGCAAGCAGCATGAAGGCAAACCCGATCCGGCTGACCGCGGTGGAATTGACGGAAATCCTTCAACGCGCGCTCTGATCCCCGGATCGCAGGCCTGGCCCGCCTTCCATTTTTCTCCAATTTTTCCTAAAGGCCGCCCGCGTTCCGTCGATAGACAGTCAGGGCCGTTTCTCGCGGGGGGCGATCGTGTCCAGCGGGATGCGCGCTCCGCCCTGAACGCCCGCACCCGAAAAACCCGACCGCCGCCTGCCAGCATGAAATGCGACGCCCCGCGCATTCCGACGCCCAATCCAGACACGCATCCGCGCGCAATGGAAGGGCCGCCCTCCTCGTCCCGCTTGCCCACAGGCTTCCCGCCAACGCGGCATCCCCGGAAACTCCATTTGACCGCAGGAAGTCCCACGAGAGGCTGACTCCCGCAACAAACCGGCCCCGATGATCCGCCTCTCCGAAATGCCCCTGAAACACCGGCTGATCGGCATCATCATGGCCGCAACCCTGTCCGCGTTGGTGGTCGTCTGTCTGGCCGTTGGATTGCATCAACGCAGCGCGCTCAGGGAAGCTCAAATCCGGGAGCTTGCGCTCCTCGGCGGAACCATCGCCGAACGCTGTCTGCCAGGTCTTCAGGACGGGAGAACCGCTTCCCTCAGCGCCTTCCTGTCCGACCTCCCGGCCCACGCCAACATTCTGGAAGCCATCATAATGGATTCAAACGGCGGACGCCTGGCGGCCTATCACGCGGCAGGTCGCCCCCCTCCCGCATCATGGCCGGAAACCAACGCCCCGGAGGCGGCCTTCGAATCGGACCGAATCTCGCTTTTCATCCCCGTCGGCGATCCGCAGCGACCCATCGGAACCCTCTACCTGGCCGGCGATCCGACTGAACTCCGGTCGAGGACACGGAACCTGATCGCCGTGATCGCCCTGGCCTGTCTGGCGGCCGTGGGTGTCAGCCTCATTCTCGCCGCCCGACTGCAACGCATCGTTTCCGCCCCCGTCCTTCACCTCGCCGACATCACCCAGGAGGTCGCCTTCGCGCGCGACTACTCATTACGCGCCAAGCAGAAAAGCAGCGGCGAACTCGGCCGTCTCATCAACGGTTTCAACGAGATGCTCGAGCAGATCCAACGCCGCGACGCCGCCCTCCAACGCGCCCACAACGAACTCGAAAAGCGCGTCGCCGAAAGGACCGTCGAACTCGACAACGCCAACAGCTTCCTCACCGGGTTGCTGGAGGAAAACCAGGAGACCCAACGCCGGTTGGAAGCCGCGTCCGAGAAGGCCATGGCCGCCGCCGAGGCGAAAAGCGCCTTCCTCGCCTCCATGAGCCACGAAATCCGCACCCCCATCAATGGGCTGCTCGGCTTCGCCCGACTCCTCGGAGACACCTCCCTCACCCGGACCCAGAAGGAATACGTCGATATCATCAACAGCTCCGGCAAGGGCCTGCTCACCATCATCAACGACGTGCTCGACTTCTCCAAGCTCGAGGCGGGCAAACTCACGATGTCCATCGAGCCCTTCAACCTCCGGAGGGTCGTCGGCGATGTGGCCGACCTCCTCGCGGCCCAGGCCTCCGAAAAGAACATCACGCTCGCGGTCTCCTACCCCGACGACCAGCCCTGCATGGCTTACGGCGATTTCGGCAGGGTGCACCAGGTCCTGCTCAACCTCGCCGGCAATGCCGTCAAGTTCACCGAGCGCGGCCACGTGCTCATCGAAACACGCCTCGACGACGCCTCGGGAATGCTCCGCTGCGCCGTCCATGACACCGGAATCGGCATCAAACCCGAGGCCCGGAAGGAACTCTTCCAACGCTTCGTGCAGGCCGACGCCAGCACGACCCGGCAGTTCGGCGGCAGCGGTCTCGGGCTCGCCATCAGTCGGTCCCTGGTGGAGATGATGAACGGGGAGATCGGCGTCGAAAGCGTGCCCGGGGAAGGCTCCACCTTCTGGTTCACCGTCCCCCTTTCCATGACCGGCGCCTTCACCGACGAAACGCCCCGCCCAAAAATCCCCGCCGACCTCCGACTGTTGATCGTCGAACCCAGGGCCGTCAACCGGACCGTCCTCCACGAACAACTCCAACTCTGGTACGTCGAATGCTCCATCGTCACGGACACCATCGCGGCGCTCGAACTGCTCGACCCAGCCAGGCGCCCAACCCCTCCCTGGACCGCGGTGATGCTGCCCACACACTGCGCCGCCGAACGCAGCCCGTTTCGTCAACTCCTCTTCGGCCCCGCCGCCCGCGGGGCAAAGATCGTCCTTCGCCGGGAGCCCTTCGACTCCGACGCGCTCGATTCCATTCCCCGGGAAATGGTCCACTGCAAGATCACGGAACCGCTCGGCATCACCGAACGCCTCGCCCGGATGCTTGAGGTCGTCTCCCGAACGAAACGCTCCACCGGCGAGACCGTCTTCACCCATATCAGCGAGGTCAAGGGACAGGAACCAACGCCAACCGAAGTCAGCGACCGACCTCGCGTCCTCCTCGCCGAAGACAATGACGTCAACAGCAGGCTCGCCGCAAAATTCCTCGAGTTGCTCTCCTGCGACGCAGACTTCGTCACGAACGGCCTCGAGGCCATCGAAGCCGTCGCCGGCGCCCGCTACGACCTCATCTTCATGGACTGCCACATGCCCGAATGCGACGGCTACGAGGCCACCCGCCGCATCCGCTCGCGCGAGGCGGACCTGAACGCCGACCGCACCCCGATCGTCGCCCTCACCGCCAATGTCATGTCGGAAGGACGGGACGCATGCATCGCCTCCGGCATGGACGACTTTCTGGCCAAACCCCTGGAACTCGACGCGTTGAAGGCCTGCATCGAGCGCTGGACCAAGGGCGATTCCAAGGCGGACTCCCACGCCGCCGTGACGACGCGCGGCGCGGAATAGTTTGTTTCCGCCCATTGCCGTGGCGACGGGAAGGCGCCATTATTGCGGGGCCAACGAAATCCGCAGCATCCTCCGCCGCTCTTTCACCTCCCTCTCGCCATGCGCCTGTCCCTCCTTGCCCTACTGCTCCTTCCCGCCCTGCCCGTCCGGTCCTCGCCCCGCTACGAGGCGGTCGATCTCGGCGCGCTGCCCGGTTGCGTCTTCAGTCGCGGCACGGACCTCAATGACAGGGGCCAAGTCGTCGGCTGGTCGGAGACGAGCGCCGACATCTCCCGCGCGTTTCTCTGGGATCGCGGCATCATGACCGAACTCCGGATCAAGGAGGCCTGGGAAACTCTGGCCGTTTCCATCAACAACCGGGGGGAGATCGCTGGCGGCGCGCTGATCGACGGCAAACGCCGGACTTTCCTCTGGCTGAAGGACCGGACGCTCGACCTCGGCGTCATCGACTCCCACCCGGTTCTCGGCCTCCCGGGGAACTTCATCGCCGGAGGCCGGATCAACGAGAGGTCCCAGGTCGTCTTTTCCCTGCTGGACGACAAAGGCGGGAAACGCACGGCCATCTGGGCGGACGGCGTTTCCAGTTTCCCCTATTCCGCCCGCGAGGATCTCACCACCTCAGGCATCGCCCTGAACAACCGCAATGAGATCACGGGCCAGATGTTCACCTGGAATCCGGAAACCCGTTCCTCGGTCTTTCTCTGGAGCGACGGCGACCTCCGAAATCTGGGCGGCCTGGGTGGACGACGGGCCAGCGCCACCCGGATCAACGACGCGGGCGTCATCGCGGGCTGGGCGCTGCCTCCCGACAAGGATCTGAAGCAGGCCCGGGCGTTTGTTTGCTCAGACAATTCCATGCGCGATCTGGGCACGCTGGGCGGCGACGCCAGCCGCGCCTATGGCCTGAATGAAGACGGAACCGTCGTCGGCTACAGTCACGCCTCCGATGGAAGGCCTTCGGCCTTCGTCTGGAGCCCGGACGGGAAATCAATGCGCGATCTCAACGAGTTGACCCAACTGCGTCCAGGATGGCGCTTGACGGTCGCCAACGCCGTCAACAAACACGGCCAGATCCTCACGCAGGGCTCCGGGGAAGGAAAAACGCGCGCCTACCTGCTGAATCCGACCGGACTGGATTTCAAGCTCGGGACGCCGGGTTCAGGCGCCCCGTCCGCCCCCCTTGAGCGAACCCTCGCGACCTCTGTCGCCCGGCCCGTTCCCGCCCGACTCGAGCGCCTCCCGGGCGGCGGCGTTCAACTCTCGCTGCCGGCGGCCGCATCCACCGACAGCGTCGCCATCGAATACTCGGAAAACCTCCGCGACTGGAAACCGCTCGGCCGTCCGACGCGGCAGGGCCCGCAACTGCGGTTCATCGACCCCAACGCAAACCAGGCGCCCCTGCGATTCTACCGGGTGGTAGGCTCCTCTGGATCGACTCGCTGATCGGCTCGGGCTTCCCGGAACCCCGATTGCAGCAACGCCGGAAGGAAGGCCAGCGTGGACAACAAGGCCCCGACAAAGGCCGCGCTGCACAACAGTCCGAAATGCCGCACCGGCGGAAATGAGAAGACCATGAACAGCGCAAACACCGCCGCCAGGACCAGGCTGGTGCAAAGAATGGGCGGCCCCTTGACCAGGAAGGCGCTCCTCAAAGCCGCCATGGGATCGCCGGTGCGGCCCCTTTCGTCCCGCCACCAGGTAATGAAGTGGACCGAATCGTCCACGGCCACGCTCAGCGCGATCGCCGCCACCATCACGGTCACCGAATTGAGCGGCAGATCCGCAAAGCCGGCCAGGGCGACCGCCAGTCCCACCGGGACGGCGTTGACCGCCAGGGCCAACCCGGCCAACCACACCGAACGCCACAACAGCGCCAAGGTCAGACCAACCACGCCGACCGTCAGGGCCACGCTGCCCAACTGAGCGTCCATGATCTTCCTGTCCGCTTCCAGAATCGAGTGGATCCCCTCCCTGGCCGACACCGTCACTCCCGGAGGTCGGTTGTCCCCGGCGTAGGACACAATGCGCTCCAACAATTCCAGATACTCGGTTGAGCGCATGTCCCGGGTGCGCACGATCACGGTCGCCGTCCGGAATTCCTCATCCGTCAGGGCCGCCAGAAATGGAAACTGCTGCGCCTTCAACGCCAGTGCGAACATGCCCAGGGTCAGGGCATTCTTCGGCAGCGCAAGCGAGCCCTCCTTTTCCTGTTCCCAGATCTGGTTCATCATCGCCATGAGCTGGGCATAGGAATACGTTCCCGACACCCGGGGGTCGGCATCCGCAAACGCCTGCACCCCTTCCACGTAATTCAGGAACGGCAGCAGATTCACGCCGTTCGCCGCGCCGGAATCGATCCGGAACTGCACCACGTTGATCCCCCCGTAGACCTCGTCAAATTCCTTCAACGCGACGCGGGTCGGACTGCTCCTGTCCAGAAACTCAACAACGCGAATATCCGTGCGGATCTTCGACAGGCCAATGCCGGCCAGCGCCAATCCAACCAATCCCGCGACGAGAATCGCCCCGCGGTTCCCCGCGATCAACCCGCCCCACCGCACAATCACGGCGTCCACGGCCGCCATCGATGTCGGCCGCCCGGAGCCCCGGGAAAACCGGGCGACCAGACGCTGTCCAAGATCGAGAACGGCCAGTCCCGGTCCGAAGGTCCAGCAGAACGCCAGGGCAATCCCGGCCGCTCCGGCGATCCCGAAGGCGCTGACCTGGCGCACCTCGCTCAACGCGAGTGAAAGCAGCCCCGTAATCGTCGTCAATGCGGCGAAGGAACACGATTTCAACACGCGCCCCAATGCCTGGGTCGCGGCATCGCCCGCAGAAACGCCCTCCCGAGCCGCCCGGGCGCAGCCCATGAACAAGTGCGCCAACAAGGTGAGCTGGATTCCCGCAACCAGCGGAAACAACATCATCGAATAGAACGTGAGGGAGACGCCCAGAAAGCCCATCAACCAGGGAAGCAGTGCCAGCGTCGCCCCCAGGTTGACCAGGCAGAGCAGCGTCAGCGGCAGCGAACGCAGCGCCAGCCACAGCAACACAAACACGATCGCGCCCAACCAGCCGGCGAATTCCTTCACATCGCGATCCACCGCCTCCCGGATCTCCAACGCCACCAACGGCAACGCCACAATCCGGAACTCATAGCCGCGTGAACGAAAGGGACCGACAACCGCCTCGACCTCCTCCCGGAACGCGCGCTGGAGATCCGACGTCCCCAGTTCACGTCGAAAACTGCAGGTGACGATCGTGTGCTTCGCGTCGGGCGCGACCATGATGTTCTTCACCAACGGATGCGAAACCGCGTAGGCGCGGATCCCCTCGATCTCCTCCCCGCTCAACTCCCCCGGCGGCACGAAGGGGACAAACGCAAACTGAAACCCCTTGCGCACCGGCTTCACCGAATGCGTCAGGCTCTTCACGGCTCCCACCCCCTGCATCGCCCCCAGCGCATCGCTGAACTCCCGCAGATCATCGAACCCGTGCTGCGAAAACAGCTCCTCCCCCGCCATGGTGATCACCAGCACGACCTCGTCGTCCAGAATGGCCCGCACCTTCTCGTAGGCGGCCAGGTTGCGCCGATCCCCCTCCAGCAGAGTCTTCGCATCCGAGTCCACACTCACCTCCCGCAGCGCGAGAAACGCAGGCAGACAGAGCAGGATACAGACGACAAGCGAGGGCAGCGGCCAACGAAGAAACGGGTTTCTAGAAGGCGCCCGATTCATTCCGAAGCCGGGGTCGAAACCGGCGGAAACACATCCGCCGGCAGCCGGACCGGACGCCCCGTCTCGTTCGACAGGCAGGCATGGACGGTATAGCCCGATGCGAGCAGTTCGTCGCCGCGCGCCACCTCCGCGTGGCACTTGATCCGGGTTCGACCGATCGTTTCACACCATCCCCGGATCTCCAGCAGGTCGTCGAACTTCGCCGGTCTCTGGTAGTCGCAGTGCGCCTCCAACACCGGCAGCATGATCCCCTTGGCCTCCAGTTCCTTGTAGGTCACCCCCCGGTCGCGCAGCAGTTCGTTGCGCATGCGCTCGAAGTAGACAAGATAGTTCGCGTAGTAAACCACGCCCATCTGGTCCGTGTCCGCGTAGGGCACGCGGTAGTCCATCCGGGTCTTCTGGGGCGGATAATCACTCATCACTCAACCGCTCGCTCCCCGCGGGAAGCCGATTCCGGAATGCCGACGGCGACAGGAATCCAACATCCGGATCAATGCCGCTCGCGCTTGAAGCTGTACTTGCTGTTCCGCCGCGTGCGGTTCTCCAGATGCTCCGGCGTGTAGCTGTCCTTGTGATTCGTCTGATGAAGATACATGCCGACCAGCTTCCCCTTCTCCACCGGGCCGTCGCCTTCCCGGCTGCGGAAGGGATTCCGGAATACCCGAAGTATCCTTCTGATCGTTTCTCTCAGCATAAATGGCAACCTAGCCCCATTTTTCCAACGCTGACCAGAAAAAACTCCGGGCCCGATTCAGGGGGTTCGATTCCACACCAGCCTCAACCCCTCCAACGTCAGCAGCGGATCGACCGCCGTGATCTCCTTCATGCCGGTTGCAATCAGTTTCGCGCAACCGCCCGTCGCAACGACCGGCAGTTTGCGCGTCTTCAGTTCCGCCCGGATGCCGGAGAGGATCTCGCGGATCAATCCCCGGTAACCGTGCACCGCGCCGATGCGCATCGCCTGTTCGGTGTTCTTTCCGACGGCCGCCTCCGTGTCGCGAATCTCGATCCGCGGCAACAACGCCGTCTTTTCATGCAGGTAATCCGTCATGGCCGAGATGCCCGGCGCGATCACGCCGCCGACATAGGCCCCCTTCCGATCCACCACGTCAAATGTCACCGCCGTTCCGAAATCCACCACCACACAGGGCGCGCCATGTCGCTCCCTGGCCGCAATCGCGTTGGCCAGGCGATCCGGACCAATCGTCCCGGGCCGCGGATAATCGATCGCGATTCCCAGCGGACAATCATGCGTCAACTGAACGCACGCCCCCGTCGACAACCGCCGGAAGGCGGAGACCACCTGCCCCGTTCGTTCCGGCACGACGCTGCACAACGCGGCGCCGTCGATCCGCGAACGCCCCGCAAAATCCCGCAGGCGCTTCATTGCCGCGCGACCGCCCCACGAACCGGTGGGAATGTTCAGATGGCGCAACACGCGTTTCGATCCGGCGAGCCCCACGTGCGTGTGCGTGTTCCCGATGTCGAAGAGAAGGATCATCGCTTCCTGTCCAGACTCACATCGCCGCCGGTGATCCGCTCGAGTCGACCATGCTGCGTCCGCAACAACAGCGCCCCCTCCGGATCCAGCGATTCCGCGACGCCCTCGACCCGCCGCGTGCCGATCGTCACGGTCACACTCCGACCCACCGTGCCGCAACGCTTCTCCCACTCGTCCCGGACTTCACTGAAGGCGCCGCCGCAGACACGCGCGTAATCCCGGTCCAACTCCCTCAGGATCGCGGCCGCCAACGCCGGACGATCGACCTTCCGGCCGCTCTCGATCGACAGCGAGGTCGCCACCCCCTGCAATTCCTCGGGAAACGCCTCCGCGCCGAGATTGACGTCCATCCCGATGCCGATCACCGCGTGCTTCACATGATCCACCTCGGCGCTCAGTTCGGTGAGAATGCCGGCGACCTTCCGGCCGCCGATCAGAAGATCGTTCGGCCACTTGATGTCTGCGCGCACGCCGGCTTCCTGCTCGACCGCCCGCGCCAACGAAACCGCAGCCGCGATGGTCAGCTGCGTCACCGCCTGCGGCGCGCAGTCCGGCCGAAGCAGAACGGAAAACCAAAGCCCCTTGTCCGGCGGCGACACCCAGCGCCGCCCCAGTCGTCCCCGCCCCTTCGTCTGGGATTCCGCAAAGACCACCACCCCTTCCGCAACGCCGTCGCGCGCAAGCTTCTCCACAATGTCGTTCGTGGATTCCGTTTCCCGAAACACCCGGATGTCGCGACCGATGACCGCGGCCTCGCCAACCCGGGACACCAGATCGTCCCCATGCAGCACGTCTGGCGTCCCCTGCAATCGATAGCCCCGATGAGGACTCGCCGCGATGTCGTAGCCCAGCGAACGCAACTCCTCGATCCGCGCCCAGACCGCCGCGCGGCTGATCCCAAGCTTCTCGGACAACTCCGTGCCCGCAACCGAGCCTTCGCCGGCCGCGCGCATCGCGGAAAGTATCTGGGCGTCGATGCTCATACGGCCGCGCCCGAATCGTCCCCCTCGAAATCCAGTCCGATATCCACCGCCGTCGCCGAGTGCGTCAGGGCTCCCACCGAGATAAAATCCACGCCGGTCGCCGCGACCCCGCGGATCGTTTCCAGGGTGACGCCTCCGCTGGCCTCCGTCTGACAGCGTCCGTCGATGATCCGCAGCGCCTGGCACAGCGCGTCCGGCGGCATGTTGTCGAGCAGGATGACGTCGGCGCCGGCGTCCGCGGCCTGCGCGACCTGTTCCAGGTTGTCGGCCTCCACCTCGACCCTCAGATCCGGGGCCCCGGCGCGCGCCCTCTGCACCGCGGCGGCGATGGCGTTCGGTTCCGCGTCGCTCAGGGCGGCAAGATGGTTGTCCTTGATCATCACCATGTCATACAGCCCGACGCGGTGATTGCGCCCGCCCCCGCAGGCCACCGCATACTTCTCCAGCAACCGCCATCCAGGCGTCGTCTTGCGGGTGTCCAGAATCTCCGTCTCGAACCCGGCGACAGCTTCGACATACCGCGCGGTCAATGTCGCAACGCCGGAAAGCCGCTGCATGAAATTCAAGGCCGTCCGCTCGCCGGTCAGGATCGCGCGCGTCGGACCTTCGATCCGCAACAGGGCGGCGCCCGCCGCAACCCGATCGCCGTCGCCGGCAAACGACTCCACGATCACGCCGGAATCAAGCGTCTGAAAAACCTGTTCGGCAATCCCGACGCCGCAGACCGTCATGTCCACACGCGCATTCATCATCGCGCGCGACACCGCGTCCGTCGGCACGAGCGCCGAGGTCGTGGCGTCGCCGGAGCCCACATCCTCGCGCAGGGCGCGCCCCACGGCGTCCTCAATGACTTCCTTTGAAAGCGGATTCACGCGCGCAGCATGGCCGACGCCGTTCCGCCGATGAAGCAAAATCACACCGCGCCAAGATCCCGGCTGGCCAAATCCTCCGGGACCGAATAGCCTCGCGGCCATGTCCGATGAATCGATCACGGCCCCGTCCGCCTCGGATCTGATCGGCCTCCCCAAGCCGGTGGCCGTCCTGTTCGCCGCGCGAACCGCGCGACGCGTGGAGCATTTGTACGCGTTGAACTGGGCCGACGCGCCCGACTTCAGGATCCAGGCCCTGGACAAGGCCATCACCGCAGCCGAGGAATACACGGCCGCGCCGCACGATCAGCGCTTCAGCCTGCAGACCCAGGCCGAGTTCACCGTCAACATGGCCGAGACCGCCGCGCAACAGGCGGAGAATCTCGTCGCCGCCACGCCCGAGGAAACCGGCGGACGCTCGCGCAGGGCCAACGCCGCCGCCCGCGCCGCCGCCCTGGCCGCCAGGACCTGCACCGGCCGCGACCTCAGCTCAACCTCCGAGTTCGCCGCCGAATGCGTCGCCAACGCCCTGGCCGCGGCCCCCGGCGTCCTGCCTGCCCTACGCCAGGATCTGGAATACCTGAAGCGCCTCGCCCAACAGGAACACTGGGACGCCCAAGCCTCCATTCCCCGGGACTTCTTCCAGCTCCGCTCCGAGTTCGACACCACCCGTAAGCTCGGGGAGCAGTCCATCAACGACATCTGCGCCGAGGTCAACGCCCACCTCTCCGACTTCTATGAGCGCAATCCCGAGCGGCTCTACTCATTGACCATGAGCGGCTTCCTGGAGGTGCTCGGCGAACAACTCACCCCCCACGGCTTCAAGACCGAGTTCCACACCCGCACCCGCGATGGAAACCACGACATCGCCGGCGTCTACAACCGCTCCGCCAACGCCAGATATCTCCTCGAATGCAAGGCCTACGCCGAACAGAAGCGCATCGACATCCGCCCCGTCATGTCGCTCAACGGCCGCACCATGGACACCGAGTTCATCAAGGGAGTCATCGCCACCTCCGCCCGCCCCTCCGAAATCGAAACCGCCACCGGCATGTATGAGCGGAACCAGTATCTCCTGCCGGCCGAGGAATTCGCCAAGTTGCTCCAGTGGCTTGCCGGATACCAGCGACACGTCCTTCGGGCAAGCGCTGGCGTGTAGAACGGGATTCATCCCGTTTGCTGCGCGCCGATACTTTCAAAGAAGCGCAAGACCATCCCTTTGGCAGGCAACCTTCCGGCGGCCCGTTCACGTTCCCCACGCCCGCAAACAGGTTGATTCCCGCAGCACGTGGGCGCGCGTCAATTGAGCCTGACGGAATTGAACGCAACCGGGAGGCCCCGGGCGCGAAAGAGCGGTTGAATCGGGCCTTCAGCCAGGATACCAGGATTCGGCCGTTGACCCGGGATACCAGCAACACACGTCCGACGGCTGAACGTTTCAGCGGCCTGAAGACCTTGTCTTTACCCATATCTTTTCAACGTGGCACAGGATCGCAGTCGGTTCATGCCGAAGGCATTACAGCCATTAGCCGGTGGTTGCAGTGAGGGACGAACGACACCACCGGACCTCAGATGCAAAGCGATCCGCATCCTGAAGGGATGCCAGCGTTGTTGCGTTTCTTGATTCAAAACCAAACGCTTCGCAGGGGGAGATGCCGGGCTGGCATCCTTTCAGGATGCACAAGAAATCGGGGATTTGGTCCCGGGGTATCACCCGCCATTGCGGGTTCAACCCCGCGCTAATGGCTTTCAAGCCTTCGGCTTGAGCTCTGCCCGAGATCGAGAACTTGTGGGTAAAGACAAGGCCTGAAGACCGCCCTCCGTCGCCCTCTGTCGTCCTCCGTGTTCTCCGTGCCCTCTGTGTTAAATCAGCCGCATCCCTTCGCAAATGCGCCCCATCCCACGCCAACGCGCTCCCTCACAACTTCAACAACCGCTTCGCATTCCCATAAAGAATCTTACGCTCGATCTCCTTTGACGCCGAAAGCCGCCTCACCGCCGCGATCGTCCGTGCCCCCGTGCAACCCTTCCCTCGGCCGATCAGGTCGTTGCAATCCGAACCAAACAGGATCTTGTCCTGATGCCGTTCCAGAAAGCCGCGCGCATGCGCCTCATCCCGGATCAGTGAGTTGTTCCCCGAGCCCGCCGACAGGTCGCCAAACATGTTCGAATATTCCGACAGCAACCGATCCGTCAGTCCGCCCGGCGTCACCTTCCCTTTCGGATACATGACCTTCTGGTCGTGATTCTTGTCGATGTTCCCCCACCAGGTCTGAGCGTGCCCGATGAAGTTCACCTTCGGGTATTTCTTCAGAATCTTGTGAAAGCGATCGATGCGCAGATTCCACGCCTTGTGCTGGAAGTGCATCACGACCGGAACGCCAAACGACTGCGCCAGTTCGGCCAGGGCCTCAATGTGCTTTGAATCGCAGTCGATCTGGAACTTGGATTCGCCGATGCCGCGCCCCCCATTGCGCAGAAACGTCTCGATCGTCGCCAACCGCTCCTTTGTGGTCGGCAGTTCGTTGGCGAAGCGGACGAATTCATCCGGCTGCTCGCGAACGAGCCGGACCGCGGCCTGGTTGTTCGCCACGCGATTCCGCTCCGGATCCTTCCACGAGCCATCCGGATTGCGATCGAAGGCCCGCGCCGAGGGCAGGATCACCGTCGTCGTCACCCCCATCGCTCGCTGATGCGCCCGGAATTGCCCGGTCGTCCGCCCCTTGTAGCCCTGGTGCTGGTGGATATCGATGATGGGTTCCGCGGCGGACTCCGCGGCGGACAATGCGCCTCCGCCAAGCACGGTCGCCGCCGTCGCCCCAAGAAACCCACGCCGGTTCATTTCTGAATTCATGAGCTGCAGATTACGAACTGCATGTTTGGATGAAAGCCTGAACCTCTGAAACTGCGCTCACAAACGTAACGGCATCACCGAATCCGCGCCAGCGACGCCCATGTAGAACGGGATTCATCCCGTTTGCTGCGCCTCGGCGCTTCCAAGGGAGCGCAGAACCATCCCATCGGCATGCGACCTGCCAGCCGCCCGCTCGCATTCCCCGCACCCGAAAACGGGATAAATCCCGTTCTACTTTGTCCTGCAAGCACGCTTTCAAACGTCCAAATTCCAGTTGCGCCCACCGGCACAACCGCGATACAAAACATCGATTGGCGAACCCTCCGCCGAAATTGCGCGTTCTGGTGAATGCCCTTTCCGGAATTTCGTCTGAATTGGTTGACCACGACAGCGGCCGACAATCGCCGCAGATTGACACAATGAACAAAGCCATCCTTTCCACCCGCCCCTCCCGCGCCGCGAGATGGACCGCAGCCCTCTCGCTCTCGGCGCTCGCCGCCCTTTCCTGCGCCGGCGCCTTCGCCGCCCAGTCCGGCGCGCCCAAGGGCCTCCCCACCTTCAGCCAGCGATTCAAGTCCGCCGATGTGGCCGAGGCTCCCAGCTTCCGCCGACACGTCGTGCCGCTCATGAGCCGCACCGGCTGCAGCGGACGCGAATGCCACGGCTCCTTCTCCGGCCAGGGCGGCTTCCAACTCTCGCTCTTCGGATACGATTTTGAAAAGGACCACAAGGCCATCACCCGGGACGACGACGGCAACGAAGGCGAGGTCCGCACCCTGCTCGACGACGCCGAAAACAGCCTCATCCTCACCAAACCCACGATGGTCGTGAAGCACCGGGGCAAGAAGCGCTTCGACAAGGACGGCTGGGAATACAACATGGTCCTCAAGTGGATCAAGGACGGCGCCAAGATCGATGTCGAGGAAACCGGCGCCTTCGACCGCCTCGAGGTCTTCCCCCGCGAGATCGTCTTCAGCAAGCCCGGCCAAAAGGCGCAACTCCAGGTCTTCGCCCATTGGCAGGACGGCACGGTCGAGGACGTCACCCAGATCACCCGCTTCCGGACCAATGACGAATCGGTCGCCGAGATCGACGAATTCGGCCAGGTCACCTCCCTTTCCAGCGGCGACACCCATGTCGTCGCCTTCTACGACAATGGCGTGCATCCGATCCCGGTCATGCTCCCGGTCTCCGACAAGGTCGGGAAGAACTACCCCAAGATCGCCGCGCGCACCAAGGTCGACCAACTCATCGGTGAGAAGTTGAAGAAGGTCGGCATCGTCCCCTCCGAAGTCTGCACGGACCTCGAATTTCTCCGCCGCGTCAGCATCGACCTCACCGGCACGCTGCCCACGCCCGGCCAGATCAAGACCTTCGAAGCCGACAACTCGCCGAACAAGCGCGCAAAGAAAATCGAGGAACTGCTCGAATCCCCCGGCTACGCCGCCTGGTGGACCACCAAGCTCTGCGACGTCACCGGCAACAACGCCCGCAACATCAACGACCGCAACTTCCGCACCCAGATGGGCCGCCAGTGGTACGACTGGATCTACGCCCGAGTCGCAAACAACACCCCCTACGACGAAATGATCGCAGGCATTGTCCTCGGCAGAAGCCGCGATCAGGGCGAGTCCTACCTCGACTACGCCTCCGAGATGTCCTCCTACCTCAAGAAGAACGATCCGCACGACTTCGCCAAGCGCGACAACATGCCCTGGTACTGGGCCCGCCGGAATGTGCGCAAGCCCGAGGAAAAGGCCCTCGCCTTCAGCCACTCCTTCCTCGGCGTCCGCATCCAATGCGCGCAGTGCCACAAACACCCGTTCGACCAGTGGACACAGAAGGACTTCGAGCAGTTCCAGGCCTTCTTCGATCGCGTCAACTACGGCTCCGACCGCACCAACCGCGAGGACGTCGGCTACAAGCAGCTCACCGACGAGATCAACGAAAAGGTCGGCTTCACCAAGAAGAAGAACAACCGCCGCGACGTCTACGCCGAGATCAAACGTCGCGCCCAACGCGGCGAACCCGTGCCCGTCCAGGAGGTCTACATCACCTCGCCAAAGAGCTCCAAGAAGCTCACTAAGCAACAGATCGCCCGGCTCAAGAAGAAGACCCCCAACTACACCGGACGCGTCATCACCCCGCGCGTCCTGGGCGGCGAGGAGGTCATGGATTCGGAATTCGCCGACCCCCGCATCCCCCTCATGGACTGGCTGCGCGATCCCCAGAACCCCTACTTCGCCCGCGCCTTCGTCAACCGCGTCTGGGAAAACTATTTCGGCCGCGGCATCATCGCCCCGGCGGATGACATGAACCTCGCCAACCCGCCCACCAACAAGGCCCTGCTCGACCACCTCGCCGAGACCTTCATCGCCAAGGGCTTCGACATCAAGTGGCTCCACTACGAGATTCTCAACAGCGACGCCTATCAGCGCAGCTGGAAGGCCAACGACACCAACAAGCTCGACGAGAAGAACTTCAGCCGCATGGTCCTCCGCCGCATCCCCGCCGAGGTCGTGAATGACGCCATCGCCCAGGCGACCGGAGCCCCGGCCCTCGCCGAGGAAATGGTCACCAACATGGAGATGCGCACGATCGGCGGCAGCGGAACGCCCGGCTACGGCGCCAAGAAGGGCGGCAATGCCGCCTACGCCCTGTCCATCTTCGGCAAACCCGTCCGTGAGACCACCTGCGACTGCGAACGCACCAACGACCCCACCCTCCTCCAGACCCTCTACGTCCGCAACGACCAGGACATCTGGAGCCGCCTCGGCTCCGGCAAGGGCGGCTGGATCGCCGAACTCGAAAAGGCGGAAGGCAAATCGCCGACCAACGACGCCAAACGCAAACGCGCCGAACAACGCCTCACCGCCCTCGACAAGCAGGAAAAGCAGATCAAGAAGCGCATCCCCAAGAAGCCCGGCGACGACGCCAGTGACGCGGAAAAGAAACGCTACCAGAATGCCGTGGCGGCCAACAAGAAATCGCTCTCCCGCTTCAAGGCCGAACGCAAAAAGCTCGCGGCCATCATCGGCGAACAGAAGGAAAACAAAGAGGCGGCAAAGGCGGATTCGGACAAGCTGATCGACGAGGTCTTTCTCCGCACCGTCAGCCGCCATCCCTCCACGGATGAATTGAATGCCGCCAAGGAAGACCTCGCCAAGGCCGACTCCCTCTCCGGTGGCGTCAAGGAACTCCTCTGGGCCATGCTCAACACCAAGGAATTCATGGTGAATCACTGAGCGGGATCAGGTTTCAGTAATCAGTAATCAGTAATCAGTAATCAGTTTTCAGAAAACAGCGGTCAGCCCCTAAACGAACAGAGCATCGAACCAAGCAACCCACGCTCCGACCGCATACACGCAACACGCTGCCCCACTCTCAACTCAAGAAAGACTCTCAACGCTCTCAACTCTCCCCTCTCTCAACCCTCACCTCCCAAAATGGCTACACACAAATACTGCGACGGCGTCAATCGACGCGACTTCCTGAAGGTGGGCGCCCTTGCCGGCGTCGGCCTCAACCTCGCCGGCTACACCGCCCTCGCCGGCTCCGGCCACGTCAAGGGCGCCAAGGCCAAGGCCGCGATCTTCGTGCGCCTCTCCGGCGGCCCCAGCCACATGGACACCTTCGATCTCAAACCCGACGCGCCCGACACCCATCGCGGCGAGTTCAATGAGATCAAGACCAACGTCCCCGGCATGCGCTTCTGCGAGCACCTGCCCAAACTCGCCAAGGTCGCCGACAAGTTCGCCATCCTGCGCGGCGTGAGCCACACCCTGGCCGCCCACAAACTCGGCTCGCTCTACATGCAGACCGGCAACCGCCCCCTGCCCTCCCTGCAGTTTCCCGCCTACGGCTCCGTCGTCAGCAAGGAACTGCAGAACGATCCGGCCATCCCTCCCTTTGTCGCCATCCCCAAGGGCGGCGCCAACCCCACCGGCTACCTCGGAGTCGAAAACGGCCCGTTCGAACTGGGAACCACGCCCAAGTCCGGACAGAAGGTCAACGTCCGCGGCCTCTCCGGGATCAACATCGACGACGTCAACCGCCGTCACAACATGCTCAAGAAGTATGACGGCGCCTTCGGCGACTTCGCCAAACAGGACGCGCTGCTCGCCGGCATGGATGACTTCAGCCAGCGCGCCTACGAAATGATGCGCTCTCCCAAGACCCGCGAAGCCTTCGACCTCTCCCGCGAATCCATGGCCATCTCCACTCTCTTCGGCGAGGACGACTTCTCCCAGAGCTGCCTGCTGGCCACGCGCCTCGTCGAATCCGGCGTCCGCTTCGTCACCGTCAATCTCGGCGGCTGGGACACCCACCGCGACAACTTCAACACCCTGAAGAACAAGAACCTGCCCAAGCTCGACGCGGGCCTCGCCGGCCTCTACGCCTCCCTGGAGGAAAAAGGCCTGCTGGAATCCACCACCGTCTTCGTCACCGGCGAATTCGGCCGCACCCCGCTGGTCAAGACACGCAACGGCACCCCCGGCCGCGACCACTATCCCCGCGCCATGTTCTGCCTCCTCGCCGGCGGCGGCATCCAGGGCGGCCAGGTCGTCGGTGAATCCGACGCAAAGGGAGAAGGCCCGAAGGATCGCGCCATCAGCCCGGACGACGTCGCCGCGACCTTCTACCACACCCTCGGCATCGACCACACAAAGGAATACCACACCCCTTCCGGACGCCCCATCATGATCGTCCGCCACGGCAAGCCCATCCGCGAACTGCTGGGCTGAAGAAACGTTTCATCCAATCACCAGGACGCCCCAACCCGGGGCGTCCTTTTTTTCGGACTACGGCTCTGAGATTCTCATGAAAGCCCGAATTGGCTGTAGCGCAGGTTTCCAAACCTGCGCTACGACGACGCCATTGCGCTTCCTCCTCTTCACTGCTAACGTCCAGTAAATGAGCGTTTCCGATATCCAACGTGAAATCGCGAACCTGTCCGACGTTGAACTGAACAGGATTTCGGCTGCGTTGGTCTCAGAGCGCCGAAAACGTGCAGGCGTCGATCTCGATGCCATTGCCGACCGCGCCGACAAGGAAGGGAGATGGGTCGATTGGGACGATGTCAAAGACGACCTCCTGAACGATCAGGATCCCCAGTGACACGTTATCGCATTTTCCTCGATCTGGATGTGATCGAAACGCTTCGGGGCATCCGAATCCTCCAACCATCGATCTCCCTCTCCCTATCACCGATTCTCCAGCAGGATCGCAACCGCGGAAATGGTCGCGACCAACAGCAGGATTCCCAACAAGGCCAGATACGCTTGCGGCTTCGCAAAGTTGAAGGTCCAACCCGTCTTCGGATTCCGCTTCGGCACGACCACCCGCGTGTCCTTCTCGCTCCTGTAGACTCCGAAGAATCCTCCATGCCAGTTCTCCGGATTCTCCCATTCCGCCTGATTTCGCTTCTCTTCACTCATCTTCTTCCTCCGTTGAGGATTTCTTACGACGCTTGACCGCGTCCCGCAACAGGAACTCGATCTGCCCGTTCACACTGCGGAACTCGGCCTGCGCCCAGGACTCAAGGTCCTTCCA
>JAYPEY010000096.1:22030-23163 GCA_038126035.1 Verrucomicrobiales bacterium
TTCCAAAGCTCAGGCGAGATCCGCAGCAGGAATTTCTTCTTCTCCGGCATAAGCGTTCGTTGTTTGTCACCTGCAATTCAGCGCCATCGATCCGAAATTCGAATCTCGAAAACCGAAATCCGAAACAAATCCGAATGCCGAAAACCCGAAAATTCGAAACCTTCCGCGTTTACCGGTCCGCGCCGGTTCAGGACTGCGCGACCTGGGTTAATACTGTGTCTCGGTTTTTGAATTCTGTTCAACATGCCGACTTTCTCGTCGTTGTTTCGTGCTTCCAATTTCTCTTTTCGAATTTGTTTCGGCATTTCGGTTTTCGATTTTCGTGCAATTCAGCGCCATGGAAAGTGACAGGTTCACAGTATGGGTCTGCGACGCGTGCCGACGATTTCCACATTGAACGGTAGGAATCACGAAGGAAGCGGGCGCTTCCCGGGGGAGAATCCGGGCAGCGCTCCCGGTTTCTCAGGCGCATTGGACGGAATTGGCCCGAATAGCCGTCTGGAAGAGCAAACCTCTCCGCCGCCGTGGTCGATTTCGGCTGTTTGCCTGGGAATTGAGTGGAAGGATGAGCCGTCCGCGGCTATGTGAACCGATCACCGCGCAGATCCCGCATGGCAAACACGCCAGGAATCGCGCCACCCTTTCCAATAGTTCGCGCCCCGGTCCTGCGCTTTGCGCCGAATCGCTCCTTGAATTCCTCCCGGATTGAATCCACGAATTCACGCGATCCCAGCGCCACGCCGTCACTGAAATAGCGCACGCGCAATCGCAACACCTCCGCCAAGGCGAGATGGCCGCCCTCGTCCACCACCTTCTTGATCGCCTCGCGATCCAGGACCGCCTTGGCAGAATGCCCGGAGACTCCCGACTTTACGAACAGCATCTGCCGATACTCCGCCCCGGCCTCCTTCCATTTCGAAGGTTTCAGGAAGCCCATGATTCCGCGTTGAGCCTCCTTGTCTCCGGCGACCGCTTCGGCGTAGCCGCACCAGCGATAGTCCTTGGGATCGGACACCAGTCCCGCCCGAATTGGATTCAGGTCGATGTAGGCCGCCACGGTGGAAATGGAACCGGGGGTATTCTCCACGATCACGGACTTGAAGCGTTCGGCCCAAAGCGTCCCAAAACGGCCG
>JAYPEY010000097.1:0-23044 GCA_038126035.1 Verrucomicrobiales bacterium
GCAACGCTGGAGACAACCCAGCCCCGCCCAAAGATGGGTCGCTTCCTTTTTCAGACAGGCTCTTGGCGCCTGTCAGCGGGGAGGGCGCGTCCGGTGAACAAACCGTCCGTTCACCATGTTCCATGAGTCGTTGGAATGCTTCCCGGTGAAGACGAGCGTGAAGGACAGTCCGTCGGAGCTCAGCCATTTTGTCCGGAAGTTCCAGTAGAAGGCGGAAACCTCGATGTGACCTTTGCCCCAGTCTTCCTCGTAGGCCGCGGTCGTCCACGGTCCCCAAGGCTCGGCTGCGTCGAATATCCCCAGTTTCCCGGCATGGGTGGCGGCATGTTCTGTGCACAACAGGTATCGATCGAGTCCCGGATGGTGGCTGACACTGAGGTTCCAGCCGACGCCGTTGGCGTCCTCGAAAACAGGTTGTTTGTCCTCCATCCTGTAGGACCAGCGGGGTTGGTCGGCGTTGTCCAATCCGGCGAAGAACTGGAGTTCGCCCTGCTGCAGGATGGCGCTTTTTGGCGAACGGACTAGGTAGACCTTCCCCGGTTTGTGGACATCGAAGCCGTATGCATTCTCCGCGTTCTTCGGGCCCCAGGTCGGGTGGATGCAGTAGCTGTAGACGAAGCCGTCGCGCGCGCCGGCGTAATCGCGCCCGAAGTTGAGGAAGGTCGGGATTGTCAGCCTGTCATCGAATGTGAACGCCCAGGAATTGAGTTTCCAGGTGGCTCCGTGGTCGAGGGAGACCGCGATGCGGGATTCGCGCAGATGGGGATTGGGCTGTTTCGCCACCCACATGTAAAGGACGCCATCGACGGAAAGCATGCCGTAGCTCTTGCCCTCGAATTGGACCGGGTTGGGCGCGTCGACTCCACCCCAGATGTTGCGGGCTCTGTAGTCGCCGCCGTCGCCGTCAATCCGGGCGACGCCGAGTTTGACGCGGCCCTTGCTGTTGCTGCCGCCGAAACCTCCGCCGTCGCCCCAGGACGTATAGATGGCATCGTCGTCGGCCCAGGTGGTCGGCCAGTTGTCGCTTCCCTGCGCCAATCGCTTGTGCGTGGTGAAATCGAATTCGACGCGCTCAATGACCGGACTGGGCGGGTAGGGGGGATCGGCTGAGAGAATTTGACTCGCGGCTACTGTCAGCAGAACGCCGGCAACAGCTGTTGTGATTGGGCTCGTTCGGTTCATGGGCCGGCTGGAGTGTTGGGCAGTGCGCCAGTGTCCCGAATAGATTGGGCATATCTGTGCACCAGAGGGATGGCCATCGGTAGGCTTCTGAATCGCTTCAGCTCGTCTTGGATTGATTGTCATTCTCCTTCATGGCAGCCGCAGCAATGGCGTCACGGAGGACAGGAATCGTCAGTTTGTCCTTTGGTCGGTTGGCGGCAACTTTGCTCGCGAGAATCCGCTCCAATGAGAGAACCTTTAGTTCTTGCTGTCCGAGGGGAATGGTAATGCAGTTCTTGAATTCGTCGGCAAAACAACCCAGACCATCGAGACGGAAGACAATATCGAAGAGTTCGGAGCCTCTGCCTGCCAACATGGGCGGATTGACCGGGCTGGGAGGCGCGTAGGCTGCTCCGACAGAGGACAGAGCTTTGGTCAGTCTTGGATCGTTCAGGTCGTCAAACCAGAGATCGACATCCTGGGTGACCACCGGCGCCCCTTGGAGCGTGGCGGCGGACAGACCTACCACCATGAACCTCACCTTTGCTTTCAGCAGAGCCTGAAGCAGGTGAATTTCATTCTCCGCGAATGGCAGCGGCTCGGCCACGGATCAAACTCCTTTGCAGACGTTCCAGAGGCGGCATTTCCAACAGGATCAAGGTATGCCGCACGTTGTCGGGATCGGCCTCAGGGTGTTCGGCCACGATCTGGGCGACACGGCGACCAAGTCGCTGAGCCCACTCTTGGGCCTTGGCCGTATCCATGTCTGACTGGTTGTCGGACGCTTCCATCAGGGACCGAGCATGGCGGCATGGGAGTATGAATTCAAGAATTCGAAATACAGATCATCTCACCAACACCGCCCAATCCTGCTTCGGATCGCTTGGCGGATTGCCGAGGCTGACCTTGCGTCCGCCTTTGACTGACTTGACGGAGCCGGATTGCAACGCGCCGCCCGCGCGGGGATCGAACCAACGGACCTTGAAGTCGCCTTTGGCTTCGGAGAGATCCAGTTGGGCGGAGCCGCCATTGGCCAGATAGACGACGTAGGTTTCACCTTTCTTCGCGAGGCAGTATTTGTCATTGGGCCTGCTGTCGGCATTGCCGACGAGGGCGTCGGCCGGGGCCATTTCCCAGAAGGGGATCTGGTTGTCGTGGAAGAAGCCGATGGCGATGCGGCAGTAGTCCCAGCTCTGGTCGCGGCTGCGCCAGTCCTCGCAGCCGAGGTCGTTTTCTACGAATTTGTAGCCGAAGTAGTATTCAAGACCCGCGCCGCCGCCCATGAGATTGCCCCAGAGGGTCTGCTTGCGGACCTCGTGCTGCGTGTGGGCCATCTTGCCGTCCTTGTCGTGTCCGTCGAATCCCCGGTAGCCGAGGTCGGGGCACTGGGCGTGGGCGGCGGAGCCGGATTCATCGAAGGCGACGACCCAGGGCTTGCCGGCCTTGGCGGAGGCCTCGACCCATTTCACGGTCTGCCAATGCGTGTCCTTGAGGGCGCTGTTCTGGAGGGAGGTCCCGGTGAGGGTGGACTTGGCGCCGATCAGGCCGTTGTAGACCTGGTCCTGCTCGTTGGGAAAGGTGTGCACCACGACGTGGTGGTCGTAGGGATCCGCGGCGCGGAGCCAGTCGATCATCGCGATCTGTTCTTCGGTGGATTGGGTGTTTTCCTCGCCGAGATTCCAGTTGAGCGCGAGGTTGTGACCGAAGCGGGCGATGAGTTCGCGGCAATAGAGTTTGCGGGCGGGGCCGAGCCTGCCGCCATCGAGCGAGGTGGGGACGTTGCCTGCGGTCTTCTCGCGATGGCCGCGGCGGTTGTCGTCCATCTCGGTCTCCTGCAGCTTGAAGTGGAGATACATGCCCCTGGCCGTGCCGTGGTCGAAGACGACGCCCCATTGGTCGAGCTTGGAGCAGTCGTAGTGAAGCTTGTCGTTGCGGGAGACGAAGGGCCAGACGTTGTCGCCATCGCCGCCGGCGTTGTAGGTGAGGAAGGAGAAGACATTGCAGCCCTTGCCTGAGAGGTAGTTGATCGCGCCGATCATCCCCTTGCCCTTGCCGTTCTTCCAGGTGGGGTCGCCCTCTTTCCAATCCTTGAGGTGCGGCGCCCAGGTCTTGAGCGGGACCTTCTGCGGTTTGCCGGCGACCGTGCCGTCGAAGTCCGCGTAGCCGAGGAAGGTTTCCGGCGCGTCGGCTCCAACCTTGAGGAACCAGGACTTGTCTCCGGCGAATTGGAGGTGGCGTTTGCCGACATATTGCAGGCGGCCCCTGCCGCGCAGGTCGCGGCCTTGCTTGTCGGTCTTGTCGATCTTGAAGGAGCCTTCCTTGCCGTGGAACGGCTTGAGGATTTCGAAATCGCCGCCGCCGAGCGCGGCCTTGGGGCCTTTGACGAAGGAGACGCGGTATTGCCAGTTGCCGGGTTTGTCGGGGGAGAGGTGCGCGCGCCACTTCGTTCCTGACTCCGCGGAGGAGTTGCCGGCATTCCCATCGGCAGCGAAGTAGCCGGGCACGTCGTAGTAGGGGAAGCCGGACTCGTGCTTGAAGGTGACGGTCATGTTGTAATCGGTGAAGGGATTCACGGCCCCGTCCCGTTCGTACGCGAAGGGCCCGTCGAGCGTGAGTGTGATCTTGTGCCACTGTTTCAATTCGCCGGTGATGGCGATCGCGCCTTTGCCGTCGGGTTTGCGGGGGATGATGTTCAAACCGATCGTCGCGACCTGGCTGGATCGGCCCGACAGCGTTGTCACGCGGGGCGCTGACAACGGATCGACTTCGGGGGCGGGATCCTTGTAGTTGGCCGGGATGGCAAATGCCTTGGGCGCATTGCCGCTTTTAACCATGGAGATCGGACCGGCGTCGGTCGGGCGCGCGAACTTCGGATCCTTGGTCAGGAGGAACTTGTCGAATTCGAAGCCATCCTCGCGCATGGAGAATTGGATGACGTGTTCGCCGGCGGAGGGGATGTCGAGCCAGATTCTGCCGTGTTCGCCGCAGTGGTTCTTCTCGGTGCGCTGGGCGCTCTCCCAACGCCAGGTCCGCTTGCCTTGACACCATTGCATGCGCTGGCCGCTGGCGGGCCACCTGCCGTTCAGGCCGACATGGATGCCGTTGTCCTCGCTGCCGGTCGAGTGCGCGCGCACCCAGACGTGGTAGCGTCCGGGATTCGTGAAGTGCGCCTTGTAGTGCAGGATGCCGATCTTGCCGGGCTCGGGGGAAAAGTTCTCGCCGCGGATCAGCTTGTGCCCGTGGTGGTAGCGCGTGTCGGCGAGAATCTCCAGATAGGCGCCGCCGCTGGCGCCCACGACATGCGTGGGGTCGGCGTCATCGTCGGCTTGGTATCGGTGGGTCGCCGTGGTCAGATGCCAGGCTCGTTTCCCGGTCGCGGTCTGCTTGAAGAAATGCTCGGCCTCAATGGCCAATACGCCGTTTTCCTCCGCGAAGACCAGATCGGCGGAGGCGATTGGGGAGGCGGTGGACGCCGCCTGCGCGGCAAAGGCGGCCCAAACCCAGCCGCCGAGGAACATGTGACGGATCGACATGCGCGCGATGATATGAAACACGGGCCAAATGGCGACAAGGGAATGACTTCCCGCGCCCCCAGCCCGAGCCATGGCCTGGCAGCGGAAAAGCACGCTTGAAATACGCCGCCCGCCCGAAAAAGGAGCCGGTTTTTTCTTTCCATGGGAGGGCAGCTTTGGTTCTTTACGCGGCTTTGCGCAAATCGGGATGGCCGGGAGCCGGGTGTTCGGTCGGGCTCCGGGAGCGATCCGGGCCCTGCTCGGGCTGACTGAAGCGCCGCGGTTGACCGGGCTCCGATCACCCAAAATGGCGAGGCTGGGCGGTTGCCATTAGATTGAACGTTTTGAAGAATGCCCGCCCTAATGCGCAGACTGATTGAATGAATCGTTTTTTCTCCATCGCGTTCAACGCCTTCATGGAATTGGTGAGGCAGCCGGTTTTCCTGCTGTTGATGACCTTTTCCGCGGGCTTTTGCGTGTTCCTGGCGAGCGTGCCCTATTTTGCGTTTGGGGACGATCTGCGCATGATCAAGGACACGACCTTCGCGGTGACGTTGTTGGCGGGGCTGTTTGGCGCGGTGATCAGCGCGTCGGTGTCGGTGGCGCATGAGATCCGGACGGGGACCGCGTTGGCGGTGCTGTCGAAGCCGGTCGGTCGCACGCAGTTCCTGACGGCGAAGTATCTTGGATTGGCCGGGGCTTTGACGCTGCTGACCTATGCGAACCTGCTGGCGGTTCTGCTGGCCAGCCGGATGGGGTTCGACGCATATGGGGACGCGGACACCAAGGGGTTGACGATCTATTATGGATTGATCGCGCTGGCCTACGCCCTGGCCGGGCTGAGCAACTACTTTCTGCGGCGGCCGTTCGTGGCGGACGCCGTTTTCCTGCTGACCGCGATGTCGACGGTCGCCTTCTGCGTGATCGTCTGGGTGCTGCCGGAGCACAACAATACGGGTTACGGGGCGACGGGCGTGGAATGGGCGCTGGCGCAGGGCGTGTTGCTGATCCTGTTTGCGCTCTGGATTCTGGCGGGGCTGGCATTGGCCTGCTCGACGCGGTTTGAGCTGATCCCGACCCTGGCGATCTGCTCGGTGATCTTCCTGCTGGGGATGATGTCCGATTTCCTGTTCGGATTGGCGGCGCAGGAGGGGAACTTCCTCGCCCAAACGCTTTACACACTGCTGCCCAACTGGCAGCTTTTCTGGATTTCCGACGCGTTGGGCAACGGCCATGTTGCGCCTTGGCCCTATGTGGGCAAGGCGGCCGGATACATGGTCGGCTATCTGGGCGCCGCCTTGGCGGTCGCCCTGATTTTGTTTGAAGACCGGGAATTGACCTGAGGCATTTTCAATGGACCGCAATATACAAAGAATCGGATCGATCAACGTCGCCACGATGTTTCTCATCGGGCTGTTCAGTTGGTTTACGGCGAACTACGCGCAGGCCATGTCGGCGGTGGCCGCCTCGGTATACATGACGCTGGGCTTCCTGGTGTGCTGCGTCTCCTGGTTCCAGATGCGCTTGGAGACCCGGGAGCAGTTGGAGAAGATGGAGTTCGACGAGATGTCAAAGGCCAAGGACTCCAGCGCGCTGTTTTCCAGCGACGGGGAGTCGTTCGACGCCAAGCGTTCGCGGGAACAGTTCGACAAGTACGTCGTTCCGGCCTTCACCATCTTCCTGTTCATCGCGGAATGCGTGGCGGTCTGGGCGCTTTGGCGCGGGATCGGCGAGTCGAAGGAGGCGGACACCGGTCGGTCGATCGTGACGGCGGCCTTCTACGCGGGATTCTTCCTCGTGCTGTTCCTCATGGGGCAATACTCGGCGAGCCTGGCCCGGTTTGAGAACCAGCGTTTGATCCGCCCGGGCGGCTCCTTCATGCTGCTGAGCTCCTTTGTCGGTCTGGTGGTCGCGGTGGTGGAGGCGGCGACCTTCTTCGGATTTGCCAAGGGGGACCTGATCGTCGCGCGGGTCCTGAGCGTGGTGCTGGGCCTGATCGCGGCCGAGACGCTGCTGGTGCTGATGTTTGAGGCCTACCGCCCGCGCCTGAAGGGCAAGGTCGTCCATCTCCTTTACGACAGCCGCCTTGTGGGGCTTCTGGGACAACCGGGCGGGATCTTCAGCACGGTCGCCCAGGCCATCGATTACCAGTTCGGCTTCAAGGTTTCGGAGACCTGGTTCTACCGGTTCCTCGAGCGCGCCATGGTCTGGATCGTTCTCCTGCAATTGGGGGCCTTGGCGGCCTCGACCATGCTGGTGATTGTCAAACCGCACGAGCAGGCCCTGATCGAACGTTTCGGCAAGCCGGCGCGCGGGGGACAGGTCGTCCAACCGGGGCTGCACTTCAAGCTCCCGTGGCCGCTCGAGAAGATCTATCGCCACAATCCGGGGCAGATCCAGAAGATCAACGTGGGCTTTGTGCCCTCGGAGCACGAGTCCAACGAGCCGATCCTCTGGACGACCCAGCATTACGATGAGGAATACAACTTCCTGGTCGCGAGCCGCGACCAGATCGAGTCGGTGAACACCTCGACGAACACCGCCAAGGCCGTGCCGGTCAACCTGGTGAGCGCCAGCATCCCGGTGCACTTCATGATCGAGGACCTGGGCGCCTGGGAATACGGCCACGCCGACGGCGCCGCGCTCCTCCAGTCAATGGCCACCCGCGAGGTCGTGCGCTACTGCGTGAATGTCGATTTCATGGATCTCATGACCTCAGGGCGCTCGACGGCCGCGAAGGAGCTGCACAAACGCATCCAGCAGCGGGCCGATGAGCTCAAGCTCGGCGTCCGGATCGTGTTCGTCGGGTTGCAGGACATCCATCCGCCGCTCGGGGGGGAGAACAGCAATGTGGCCGCGACCTACGAGGCGGTGAACAATGCGATCCAGGAACGGGAGACGACCATCCTCTTTGCGCAGACCGTGGCGGCCGAGGCGGTGCCGGCGGCGCACGCGGAGGCGGCGCGAAGGATTTCCGAGGCCGAGGGCTATCGCATGTCGCGGGTGATGGAGGCGTCCTCGGTGGCGGCGCGCTTCACCAACCAGATCACCGCCTTCAACGCGGCGCCGGAGGTCTTTTCCAAGCGC
Organism: Verrucomicrobiales bacterium; assembly: GCA_038126035.1. Lineage (GTDB taxonomy): Bacteria > Verrucomicrobiota > Verrucomicrobiia > Limisphaerales > JAYPEY01 > JAYPEY01. The sequence continues at coordinate 7,761 of JAYPEY010000097.1, forward strand.
ACGCACATGAACGCCCTGGCGCAGGCCACCCGCAATGCGCGCAAGTACATCGTCGCCGTGACCAACACCACGGACATCGTCTCCTTCAACCTGGAGGACAAGATCCATACAGACCTCTCGGACGTGAAGGTTGAAGTGCCGAACGACAACAAGAAATGACCGCGGGCCGAGGACCCAGCTTTCACCGACCAACATTCCCCAGCATCGAATCGAATCATGAAGAAGAACTATCCCACATTGGTCACCACCTTCGTGTTGGTGGCGATCTTCCTGTTGTTGTTGTTCACCTTCCAGGTGCGCCAGACGCAGATCGCCGTCGTCACGACCTTTGGCAAATTCTCGCGGACGGTCTCGGAGCCCGGCTTCAACTTCCGGCTGCCGTGGCCCGTGCAGAAGATCTACAAGCTCGAGAACCGCATGCAGAGCTACGAGGGCGAGTATGAGCAGTTGCAGACCCGCGACGGCAAGATCCTGCTGGTCTCCCTGTTCGTCGGCTGGCGCATCGGCGATCCCGAGATCTTCCTGCAGCGCTTCGATCAGGGCGACAAGAAGGCCGCCGAGGAGAGCCTCGAAAACCTCGTGCGCGACGCCAAGAACACCGTCATCGGATCCCATGACTTCGCGGACCTGATCTCGCCGGACGAGAGCCAGCTCAAGTTCGATGCGATGGAGGCGGCGATGCGGGAATCGGTCACCCAGTTGGCCCGCGATGAATACGGCGTCGAGGTCGCGGCGCTGGGCATCAAGCGGATCGGCCTGCCGGAGAGCGTTACGGAGCAGGTCTTCAACCGCATGATCCAGGAGCGCAATGTCCTCATCAGCAGCTTCCGCGGCGAGGGGCAGCGGCGGGCGGCGGAGATCCGCGCGGAGGCGGACCGCGAGCGGCAGGACATCCTCTCCAAGGCGAGCGCCGAGGCCCGGCGGATCGAGGGCGAGGCCGACGCCAAGGCCGCGGAGGCCTACAAGGTGTTCTCGCAGAACGAGGACCTGGCCATGCTGATCCTGGAATCCGACGCCTTGAAGGAGGTCATGAAGGGCAAGACCACCCTGATTCTGGACCCGAATACGCCGCCGCTGAACCTCCTGCATGCGAAGCCGGCGACCGCGGCCCCGTCCGCCAAGTAAGCCCGCCGAACCTCCTTTCGAAACGCCATGAGCGACGACGAATCAAAACACGACGGTCACGATCACGATCATGATCATGATCACAAGCATGATCACGATCATGAGCATGGTCATGACCACGATTCCAAGCCCGCAGCGGCCGACAAGCAGGTCGGCGACGCCGCGCCGGCGGCGCCGTCGGAGCGGGTGATCGAAGACTCCGGGACGCGGGCGCTTTCCTTCGCCCTCAAGCGCAGCTTCTTCTTCATCAAGGCGCTGGTGATGGTCCTGGCCGTGGGCGTCGTCCTGTCCTGCATCAAGCAGGTGGAGCCCGGTCAACAGGCGGTGATCCTTCGCTTCGGCAAGGTGGTCCGTTCGGCCGATGGGGCGACCGTCCGGAATCCGGGATTCCATTGGGCGTGGCCGTATCCGATCGACGAGGTGGTGAAGATCCCCGTCGGGGAAAGCCGCACCGTCCGTTCCTCGATTGGTTGGCCGAGACTTCGGGACGAGGACATCTACGGCGTCGATGAGGTCGCCCGGCAGGAGATGATCAGCATTCCGCCCGGACAGCATGGCTACGTATTGACCTCGGATCACAACATCATCCACCTGCGGGCGATGGTGAAATACCGCATCTCCGATCCGGTCGCCTACACCTTCGGTTTCGCCGAGGCGGCGGAGACACTGACCAACATCCTGGACAGCGCGATCATCTACGCCTCCGCCCGTTTCCAGGCCGACGAGGCGCTCTACAAGGACCAGGAATTCTTCAAGGAGACCATCGAGGGGCGGGTCAACCAGCTGATCGACCGGTTGGAACTCGGGGTGACCCTGGAGCCGATGAGCATCGAGCGGGTTCCGCCGCTGACCACCAAGAGCTTTTTTGACGAGGTTCAGCAGTCGGAGCAGGAGCAGAACAACGCGATCAACGAGGCCCGCGGGTATGCTCAGCAGACGATGCGCAAGGCCTTGGGCGACTCCAACGCCGTGGTCAGCGCCGCGATCGGCCGAAGCAGCGAACTGGTCCAGACCGTGGAGGCGGAGGCCGCCTATTTCAAGGACCAGCTGCCGCACTTTCTCGAGAACCGGGAGCTGTACACCCGGCGCTACCTCGTGGAGAACCTGCGCGTCGCGCTCACCAATGCCGAACGCGTCGTCTACATGCCCGCCAACAACGGCAAGGAACCGCGCGAACTGCGGCTGCAGCTCAGCAAGGAGCCGCAGAAGTTGAAGACCTCTTTCTGACCCCCGGACCAAATCCCAACCCCGGAAATCCATGCAAGTCACTTCGCTGTTTTCCAACAAGGAATCGGAAGATCGCCACGATCATGACCACCATCATGATCACGACCACGATCATCACGATCACGACCATCACCACGACGATCACTGCAACGATTGCGGGCACGAACACACCCCGATCAAGCTGCAGCAGACCTTCCTCGGCCTGATATTCGTCATCAACGCCTTCCTGGTCGACTGGATCTTCGAGGGCGGCGAGGCGGTGTCGGCCTTCAGCGGGGCGGTGGGCGCCTTCGTGTTGGGCGGACCGATCGTCATGACCGCCTGGCGCGACATCAAGAAGGGCAACCTGACCATCAACGAACTGGTGGCGATCGCCATCATGGCCGCCTTTGCCTCCGGCGACTACAAGACCGCCGGCATCGTGGCGTTCTTCATGCTCATGGGCGAGATCATCGAAACCCGCACGGCCGACGGCGCCCGGGCCTCCATCGAATCCCTGATCAAGCTGACGCCGACCAAGGCGCGGCGCATCAAGGGCGACGGCGAGGAGGAGGTCGCGGCCCAGGATCTGAAGGTGGGCGATGTGATCCGCGTGCGGCCCGGCGACAATGTGGCGGCGGACGGGAAGATCGTCGCCGGCGAAGGCTCCTTCAACCAGGCGAACATCACCGGCGAGTCGCTCCCGGTGGACAAGACGGCCGGCGACGAGGTCTTTGCGGGAACGCAGAACCTGACCGGTGTGCTGGAGATCGAAATCACCCGGGCGGGCACCGACACGACCCTCGGGCGCGTGCGGGACCTGATCCTGGCGGCGGAGAAGACCAAGCTCCCCATCATGCGCATCATCGATCAATACATGCACTACTACACGCCGCTGGTGCTGGTGATCGGCGCGCTGGTCTGGGCCTTCACGGGCGACCTGGAGCTGCACGACCGGATCAACCGCGTGGTGGCGGTCCTGATCGTGGCCTGTCCCTGCGCGTTCATTCTCGCGACGCCCTCGGCCATGGTCGCGGCCCTTTCCGCCGCGGCGCGACTGGGCATTCTCATCAAGAAGGTCGAGGACATCGAGCTGGCCGCGAAGATCAACTCCTTCGTCTTCGACAAGACCGGAACCCTGACGGTCGGCGAACTGGCGGTCAGTCGACTGTCCCCGGCGGAGGGGACAAAGCCGGCGGAACTGCTTCACATGACGGCGTCCGCGGAGAAATACAGCAATCACCCCACCGCCAAGGCCCTGGCGCGGATTGCCGACGAGGCCGGAGTGCCGCTCGTCGAACCGGAGAATTTCAAGGAAACCGCGGGGCGCGGCGTCACCGCCACCGTGGACGGTCGTCAGGTCGTTGTCGGTCGCGCGCAGTGGCTCAAGGACAACAACATCGGGGGCGACTTCGAATCCTCGGTCGATGTGAACGAGGAGGAGGGCATCAGTTTGATCTATGTGGCGGTGGACGGCCAGTTCGTCGGCTGGGTGGGGCTGCAGGACCAGACCCGGGAGGAGGCGAAGGAATCGCTGCATGAGCTTCAGGAGCACGGCGTTCGTCGCGTGTCGATGGTGTCGGGCGACCTGAAGCCGGTGGCCATCCGCGTGGGCAAGGAGATTGGCTGCGAAGAGGTGGTCGCCGAGTGCCTGCCGCAGAACAAGGTGGAGTTTGTGGAGAAGATGAAGGAGCGCGGCTACCGGGTTGCGGTGGTCGGCGACGGCGTGAACGACGCGCCGGCGTTGGCGGCCGGCGACATCGGCATTGCGATGGGCGCGGCGGGCAGTGAGGTCGCGATCCACAGCGCCACCATCGCCCTGATGAACAGCGACCTCCGGCGTCTTCCGTTCCTGGTCCGCCTGTCCCGCATGACGCGCACCGTCATCAACCAGAATTTCCTGTTCGGCGTCCTGTTCATTGTCGGCGGCCTGGTGCTGGCGGCCCTGGGGTATGTGAACGCGATTGTCGCGGCGATCATGCACAACGCCGGCTCGTTGCTGGTGGTGTTCAACAGCGCGCGCCTCGTCCGCCAGGGCGAGGAACTGGAGCCCTTCCAGACCGACGAACCCGAGAGCGACGGCGGTTCGGAGCCGGAGCCTTCACTGGAACCGGCGACCGCCGGAGCCTGATCCGGGCGCGGCGCGGCGATTCCGGACGGAACCGAAGCGACCATTTGAAAGCATGGCGGCCATCGCCAGGACGAATCAGACAGCATTGGAAACACGACCATGATCTCCGTTGAAGAACCCACGGCCGAGGCCGCCGAAGCGCAGGCCGAACAGCATGAACACGTCGTCGTCGCGAGGGGACTGACCAAGGTCTTCAAGGATTTCTGGGGACGCCCCAAGGCCAAGGCGGTGAACGACGTCGATTTCGAGGTGCGCAAGGGCGAGGTGCTGGGCCTGCTTGGACCGAACGGCTCCGGCAAGACCACCACGGTCAAGATGATGCTGGGGCTGCTTTATCCGACCAAGGGACACATCGAGGTGTTCGGCCAGTCGCCCCGGCACGTGGCGACCAAGGCCCGGATCGGCTACCTGCCCGAGGAGTCCTACCTCTACCGTTACCTGGATTCGGACGAAACGCTCGGTTTCTTTGGTAGCCTTTTCAAGCTGGAGTCCAAGGAGCGGCAGCAACGGGCCGAGCAGCTGATCGAGATGGTCGGCCTCAAGAACGCCCGCAACCGTCTGGTGGGCGAATTTTCCAAGGGCATGCAGCGCCGCATCGGACTGGCGCAGGCCCTGATCAACGATCCGGACCTGGTCATTCTCGACGAACCGACCTCGGGCCTGGACCCGATCGGCTGCCGCGAGATCAAGGACCTGATTCTCGCCCTGGCCGACCGCGGCAAGACGGTCATCCTCAGCAGTCATCTGCTTTCCGATGTGGAGGACGTCTGCGACCGCGTGGTCATCTATTACGGCGGCCGCGTGCAGGCGGCGGGCGGATTGAAGGATCTGCTGAAGGAGCCGGACACGATCCAGATCTCCTCGCCCGTGCTGCCCAAGGACACCCTAAAGCGCGTGCTCGACACGATCCGCGCGGATGTGGAGGAGGGGGCCGTGCGCGTCGACAATCCGACCCAGAACCTGGAGAGCTATTTTCTGGGTGTGGTGAAGCGCGCGAAGGAGGCGGAGACGCACACCTCCGGCGCGACCTCCGGCAGTTCGGTGGCGCCTTATCTGCGGGGCGACGCCGAGAAAACCACGGCCGCCCCGCGGGCCGACAAGGTGCTCGAGCGCCTCACGCGTTCCGAGGAATCCGACAAGGCCGCGGCCGCAGCCGGATCCGCGAAGGAGGATTCGGAGAAGGTGGATCATGGAAAGCTGGATCAATTGTCACAGGCCGCGCCGGCTCCGGAGCCGGCCAAGGAGCCGACGCCCGAATCTGAGGAGGTGAAGGCGAAGCTCGACGAGGCGGACGACAAGCTTTCGTCGTTGTTGGAGAAACCGAAGGACTGAGGCCTGAGCCGCGCCTGAGATGGACGCCGAACCGTCACGCCTGTTCCGGATTGTCGCGAGGATTCTCGCGCGCCTTGGGGTGTTTGGCGCGGTGTCACGACTGTTGATCGGGCCCAAGCTGACAGCGGTCGCCTGGCTGACCATGAAGGCGGCGGTCCGGCATAGGCTGTTCGTGGCGGTGGCCTTTGCGTTGGCCGTGGTCGTCACCGGTCTGCCTTTGGCGTTGAAGGGGGACGGCACCGCCCAGGGGCTCACCCGCATCCTGCTTACCTACACCCTGGGATCGGTCACGGTGCTGATGGCGGTTTCGACCATGTGGCTCAGCTGTGGAGCCCTGGCGAAGGACATCGACGAGTGCCAGATCCAGACGATCGCGGTCAAGCCGATCGCGCGCTGGCAGATCTGGCTAGGGAAATTCCTGGGCATCCAGATGATGAACGCGATCCTGCTGATTTTTGCCGGCGGCATGGTGGTGACGATGATTGAGAAGCGGGCGGCGGAGCTTTCGCCGGAGCAGCAGGAGACGCTGCGCAACGAGGTGCTCGTCGGACGCGGCGTGGCGGCGATGCCCAAGGTCGATTACGGTCCGGACATCGAGTTGACCTACCAGCGAATTCTGGAGACCGAGGAGGGGGCGAAGGACGTCCCGGAGAAGGACGTGAAGAAGATGATCGCCGAGCAGTTGCGTGCCGACGACGAGGTGCTGCCCTCCGGTCACTCGCGGGTCTTCAACGTCAATCTTGCGAGCGTGCGCGACAGCATCAAGGGGCTGCCGGTGTTTCTCAAGTTCCAGTTCTTCGCCGCGAAGAAGGACAAGAACAACGTGTATTACTTCGACATCATTGCCGGGCCGGCCGGATCGACCGAGGCGCGGGCGCGGGACATGGAGCTGCCGGGCAACAACGTGAACACGATCCCGTTGCCGCCGGACCTGCTCGACGAGGAGGGGGTTCTTCGGATCGAGATCGCCAATCACAACGAGACCGACGTGCTCGTTCCGTTGGAGGGCGGCATGGAGATCCTCTACCGGGAATACGGTTTCGCGGGCAATTTCTTTCGCGGCATGGCGATCATCTTTCTCTGGCTGACCCTGCTGGCGGCGATCGGGCTGGCCGCCTCGAGCCTGCTTTCATTCCCCGTGGCGTCGTTCTTCTCGATGGGGGTGTTGATCGTCGGACTCTCAGGCGGGACGATGTCCTCCGCCCTGGAATATGGCGGCACGGGCGAGTCGGATCACGAGTCCGGCGCAGTGCAGGAGGGGCTGCTCGATCCGATCCTGATGCCGCTGTTCAAGGTCCTGCTGAAGGTGATCAACCTGGTGGAGGATTTTTCCCCGATCGAGAATCTGAGCGAGGGGCGGAGCATCACCTGGGGGGAACTGGGCAAGGCGGTGTTCCAGATCGGCATCCTGATGAACGGTTTCTTCGCCGTGATCGGCGTGAGCATCCTGTCGCGGCGGGAGCTCGCCACGGCGCAACGAGGTTTGTGAGATGAGGGACCGCCGCTTCTACAAACCGATGCTCGGCCTGGTGGCCGTCCTGGCCCTGACCTGCACCTCGGCGCTCCAGAACTCCATGAATGTGGATCGCGACAAGCTTCAGATCACGCGGGTCACACCCTTGGAGAACGCGCCGCCGGCCCTGGTGTTCACCACCGTTGCGTTGGGCGGATTTCGCGGGATCATCTCCAATTTCCTCTGGATGCGGGCCAACCGGCTGCAGCAGGACAGCAAGTACTTCGAGGCGGTGCAGCTGGCGGACTGGATCACGAAACTACAGCCGCACTACGCGCAGATCTGGCGCATCCAGGCCTGGAACATGACCTACAACATCTCGATCAAGTTCCCGGATCGCGACGACAAGTGGAACTGGATCATGGCGGGCGTGGAACTGCTGCGCGACGAGGGCATCCAGTACAACCCCCACACCCCCGTGCTCTACGAGGAACTGGGTTACTTCTTCTACCACAAGATGGGCGGCACCTCGGACCTGGCGCACCAGAACTTCAAGATCCGCTGGGCCTGGATCTGGCACAACATCCTGAATGTCAACGGACTCAGGTTGATCGACGGCGGTCTGGTCGAAGACCTGCCGAAGACCGGTGAGAGCCTCGCTGTCGTCCTGCGGACCTCCCGGGACGTCCTGCACATCCGGGTCTTCGACAAGGACGGAAAGATGGTCGTGGACCAGGCGGAGGGCGGCTTCAAGAGGGCGGAGGCGGCGCTGGAGAAACTGCGGGCCATGCTGGACGACCTCTGGGCGGCGGAGACCATCCCGGCGGACAAGCGTTCCATGGCCCTGGGCGCCATCGCCGCCGTGACGCGGCAGGAATTCCTGAACGGCGGGGGCTTTCCGGATTATGCGGCCCTGGTGAATCCGCAGACAGAGGCGGCGAGGGAGGTGGCCGGAATCATCGCCGACGAGCACAAGATGGATGTGCGCCTGATGATGGAGGTGGATGAGAATTACGGCCCGCTCGACTGGCGGTTGCCCGAGACGCACGCGATCTACTGGGCGATGGAGGGCATCCGCAAGTCCAAGTCCTCCAAGCTGCTGCCCCTGCGCCGGATCATCTACCAGTCCATGCAACTGGCGTCGCGCCGCGGCAAGGTCATCGAGAACAAGTTCGAGAACAAACTCGAATACAGCGCCAACGTGAACATCATTCCCAAGGCGAACGCCGCCTACCTGGAAATGATGCAGCTCGACCCGGAATCGGCGCAGCACATCACCCAGGGACATCGCAACTTCCTCATCCGCGCGATCCGCGATCTCTACCTCGAGAATCGTCGGGATTCGGCGCTGGAATGGTTCACCTACGCCAAGCAGCAGTATCCGGATCTCTGGTATGAGGATTCGGACATCGACAAGTTCGTGGTGCAGAATGTGCTCGAGGATCTGGAGTCGATGAATCCGAACGATTTCCGGAACATGATCGAGCACTATATCTCGCGCGCCTATTTCAACCTGGCCCGCGGCGAGAACGATCTTTACCTGGGCAACATCGGCCTCGCCCGGCAGGTGCGCGCGAAGTTCATGTATTGGATCACCTACTCCGGCGTCACACGCATCGAGGCCCGGGCCATGCCCACCCTGGAGGAAATCGAGACAGGCGTGCTCAAGAAGCTTTTCGATCCGGCGTCCGGGGCGCCGGAGGAGTTCCGGGCCATCCTGCTCACCACGGTGCCGAACATCAGGGAACGCCTCGGGCTCGAGCCGGAGAGCGCGTCAGAGGAGGGGGCTGGTCCGGTCGGAGGGACGCCGAAACCGACCGGCAACCCCGCCGGCGCGACGAATCCGAATCGTTGACATCGATCGCGAACCCGATTCGAATCGCGCGGACTATTCTCGAGCGCCCGCGGGCATGAACATTCTCAGCCGACATCTCTGCCGACAGATACTGGTGACGCTGTCCATGACCATGGCGGTGTTGCTCTTCATGATGCTGCTGGGCGAGGGGATGAAGGACGCGCTGACCCTGCTTGTCCGGCGGGATGTGTCGCCACTCCTGGCCCTGAAGGCGATGGGATTGCTGATTCCGTTCATCCTGGCCTACGCGCTTCCGATGGGGCTGCTGACGGCGACGCTGCTGGTCTTCGGACGGTTCAGCGCGGATCAGGAGCTGACCGCGGCTCGCGCCAACGGGCTCAGCCTGTTGGCGCTGCTCACGCCCGTGCTCGTCGTCGGTTTCGTCTGCAGCGGCTTGAGCGCCTGGATCCTGCTCGATCTCGCGCCGAGGTCCCGGGTCGCATTCAAACAGTTGTTCTTCGACTACGTCAAACAGCGGCCGGAAGAGCTGCTCACTTCGGGGGCGTTGTTGGAATCCTCGGGCGACGACGGGTTCTGGATCTATGTGCGTCGCGCTGACGAGGGCCGGATGGAGGACGTGCACGTCACTGAAATCCGGAATGGCGAGCCTTATCGACGGATTGAGGCGAAACGGGGGAACGCGGTCTTCGACGAGGAGAACCGGCAGATCGTGCTCAAGCTGGAGGAGGCCACGGGATTTCTGTGGACGGGCGGCTCCTCGTCGTTCGAGTCGCTGGATTTTCGGCTCGATCTGGAACCGATGATGCGGCAGTTGCGCGAGCCCAAGCTGAGTGAGATGACCTTTGCGCAGTTGCGGTTGAAGGCGATGGAGCTCGATTTGAAGGGGGTGGAGAGCATGCCGGCGCGCGTGCACATGCACAAACAGCTCTCGGGATCGTTTGCCTGCGTCTGTTTCATGCTGGTGGGGATTCCCCTCGGTCTGCGCGCGCACCGGCGGGAGACCATTGCCGGCGTCGCGATCGCCCTGGGGCTCGTCGGCGTCTATTATGGCCTCGCGCTCTTTGCCCAGTCGTTGGAGACGAAGCCCGCCTGGCGGCCGGACCTCCTGTTGTGGGCGCCGAATGCGATGTTCCAGATCGTCGGCGCGGCGCTCCTGTGGCGGATGAACCGGTGGCTGTGAGCCGTCCAATCCATGCTTGGCTTCGGGTGGCGAATTTTCTAGCGTCAACGAAGTGATCGTCTTCCTGAGATTCCTGGGCGTGATAAACGTCGCCGTGTGGCTGGGGACGGGTGTGTTCTTTACCTTCGTTGTCTGGCCGGCCTTTGCGTCGGACGCGATGCTGGGGATCTTCGCGAGATTTGGCCGCGCGGCGGGCGAGGCCTATGGGACGGCGGCGTTCCTGGAACTGCTGGATCGCTACTTCCTGGTGCAGGCCGTCTGCGCCTCGGTGGCCCTCTTTCATCTGGCGGTCGAATGGCTCTACACCGGCAAGCCCGTGCGCAAATCAACCCTGGGGCTGATCGGCGGACTGCTCGCCATGGGCGCGTTGGGTTATTACGTCTTCCAGCCCAAGATGAAGGAGAATCACGTGATTCGTTACAATTACGCCAACCCCGCCGCGGACAGGGAGGCGGCCAAGGACGCCTACGCCATCGTGCGCGGAGTGACCCAGGTGTTGAACATCCTCATGATCGTCGGAACGGGCGTCTACGCCTGGCGGGTCAGCCGATCCAACCCGACCCCGCGCTTCAGTTCCCCGGCCCGATTTAATGGTTGACTTCGTCCTCTCATGGGTGGACGGTTGTGTCTAAAAGTAAGACGTAGCGACCAAGTCAAGTCTGAATTCGGGAGAGGTCATGATATCAAATGAACGCCCATCACCTTACGGGGGATATCCACAAGGACCGAAAAAGCATGTGGAGGAGGAGTCCCTGCGAACGGAAAAGATCCAGATCGAGCGCAAGACCTTTGTGTTCACCCTGAAGGAGAACCCGAGGGGACGCTTCCTGCGCATCACTGAGGACGTCAATGGTCGGCGGGACACCATCATCGTGCCCAGCACCGGATTGGAGGAATTTCGCGATGTGCTGGAGCAGATGTGCCGCACTGAGGAGGAATACTCCGAAGATGATGCCGATGCCGGCGATGAACAGGGCGCGGGCGACGGCGAGGATTGACCTGGTCGTCCCGCCTCAGTCGTTCGATTGAATCAGCCCGGTCGCGACCCTCGGCGCATCCCCCCAGAGGCTTTCCAGATCGAAGGTTTCCCGCGTGTCCTCGCGCATGACGTGGACGATCACGTCGAAGTAATCCAGCACGATCCAGCCGGCATTCATACCGCCGTCGATGGCCTTGGGCGCGGCGCCCGTCTCCTCTTTCGCCTTGTCCCGGATGTCCTCGGACACGGCGCGCAGGTGCGGATCGGAGGTCGCCGAAACGATCACGAAATAATCCGCGATGGTGGAGACCTCGCGCATGTCGAGGATGACGATGTTCTCGCCCTTGCGGGCGTCGGCCAGTTGGCTGCACTTCAAGGCCAGGTCCAGGCCGGCCGCGGCGGTTGTTTCTTTTGCGCTCAAATTGTCTGGTAGATCTTGTCTCGTTGAATGGCCTCCGCCACGGCGGGCGGCGTCATGCCCTCCAGGGGCAGGCCCTTCTCCGCGCGTTCGCGAAGAAGCGTGGAAGATATGCCAAATGGAAAACCTTTCAACTCCCGGCCGCAAAAAGGTTCCGGAAAAGTCTCTGCGGGCTCGCCGGGGCGGGGGATGACCAGGAACGTGGCGGAGGCCGCCAGTTCCTCCGCGTCGCGCCACTTGGGCAGTAGGGGCACATGGTCGGCGCCGATCAGATAGTGGATCGCCGCGGCGGGAAAACGGTCGTGATACGCGCGGATGGTGTCGATGGTGAAGGACGGCCCTTCTCGATCCAGTTCCTGGGTGTCGAGTTCATACTCGGGCCTGCCGGCCAGGGCCAGTCTCAGCAGGCGCGCGCGGGTCGCCGCCGGAGCGGGCGGTGTGTCGGTCTTGAAGGGCGACTGCGCCGCCAGAACAAAGAACAAGCGATCCAGACCGGCCTCCTCCATCGCCGCGCGCGCCACGAGCAGATGCCCGTTGTGCACAGGGTCAAAGGAGCCGCCGAAGAGTCCGATGGATTGCATGGTGTGTGGTGCGGGATGCGGGATGCGGGATGCGTGGTGCGTGGTGCGGGGCGTCAGTTGACTTAGGGGAGGGGGTGTGCTTTCAAGTCCTGAACGTAGGTTGAGTCATCGGATGTCCGGTGGGCTTGTGAACGGCGTCACGCAACACGCAACACGCAACACGCTGAATCCTCAGCCCGCCGGTGTCTTGACTGCTTCCCCGGCTCCGGGCAGGGCCTCCGGCGCGTCGTCTTCCAGCACGCCTTTGGCTTTCGGGAACATCTGCCAGGCTTCATAGACCATCCAGACCTCGAGGAGGATGGTGGCGAACCCGATGAAGGAGACGAGCCAGTTGCCCTGCTTGATCCAGCTCTTCTCGCCGATGAACAACTGCTGTGACATGGCCCACATGGGCATGATCAGCATGAAGATCATGGGCAGCGCGATGAACCAGATCGGCTTGCCGCGCCGCCAGAGGTAGAAGAAGACGACCATGAAGGCGAGGCCGGCGAGGAGTTGGTTGGTGGCGCCGAACAGGGGCCAGAGGATGAGTCCGCCCTTGCCGGCGGTCGCGTAGGACCAGGTCTCCTGGCCCGGGGCCTTGGCCACGGCGACGAGGGTGGCGATCACGACGGCGAAGATCGTGGCGCCGTGCTTGTTCTTCAACCATTCCAGCGCGCCGCCTGAGGCCTCGGCGCCGGGATCCGGCGATTTCCGAAACGAACTCAGGGTGGCGGCCAACTCCTGAATGACGTAACGCTGCAGGCGGCAGGCCGTGTCCAGGGTGGTGCCGGCGAAGGAGGCGACCAGCACGCCCATCAACGCGAGCGCGATGCCTTTGGAGATGCCGATGGCGGTCAGGAAATTGGCCGAACCGTCCACGAAGGAGGCGATCTTGGCCCCCAGCGAGCTGGCGGCGCCCCATGATTCGTAGCGTTTGGCCCAGGCGGCGGATCCGGTCAGGAATTCACCGTCGGCGGACTGCATGCCGAGGCCCAGGCCGGCGCAGCAGGCGAGGATGACGAGGGTGGCGAGGAAGCCTTCCGTGAGCATGCCCCCATAACCCACGAAGCGGGCGTCCGGTTCGCTCTTCAACTGCTTGCTGCTGGTGCCGCTGCTGACGAGGCAGTGGAATCCGCTGCAGGCGCCGCAGGCGATGGTGATGAACAGGAACGGGAAGATGAAAGGGGCGCCTTCCGGAGCAAGTTGAAACATGGGCGCCACCATGCTGAGTTCCGGGCGACTGCCGTCGGCCAGGGGCGCGCCGCCCAGGAACGCCGCGCCGACCAGGCCGATCACAATCAAACCCAGCGCCGAAATGAGCTGCAGTGAATTGATGTAATCCCGTGGCTGCAGCAGCGTCCAGACCGGCAGCACGGAGGCGACATAGGAGTAGATCAGCAGGATCAACACCCAGGTGAATATCGGCAGACCCGCCATGTAGGCGTTGAAGCCGCCGAGAAAGCCGCCGTCGCCGAAGATCACGGTCAGGTGCATCACGCCCAGAGCAAGCAGGGAAGGGGCCAGCAGGTGCACGCCCTTGCGGTGCAGCCAAAGACCGATCCCGACCGCGATCGGAATCTGGATCAGGCAGGGGAAGATCGAGGCCGGGTATTGCTTGAACACCGCCGCGATCACCAGTCCGAAGATTGCCAGCACAATGGTCAGGGCCATGAACAGGATGAAGAGGAACAAAAGCCGCACGCGGCGGTTCATGACCCGGCCTGCTATGTCGCCCACGGTCTGGCCCTTGTTGCGCAGACTGACGACCAGGGCCCCGAAGTCATGCACGGCTCCAATGAAGATGGAGCCGAGCACGACCCACAACAACGCCGGAACCCAGCCCCACATGACCGCAATCGCGGGCCCGACGATCGGTCCCGTGCCGGCAATGGAGGTGAAATGATGGCCGAACACCACCGACCTGTCCGTCGGCACGTAATCCACGCCGTCGTTGAGCTGCTCCGATGGGCAGACAGCCTTCGCCGAAAGGGCGAAAATCTTGCCGCCCAACCAGCGGCCGTAGGTGTGGTAGGCGACGATGAATCCCGCGCCCGCGAGAATGGCTATCAATAGTGTTTCCATGAATCAGAAATCAATTGGTGTTGGCGGAGTATGAGACGCGAACCGACGTTTTATGTCGAGTTCAGATCCGAGATTCGAGATTCGAGCGCCGAGCGCCGAGCGCCGAGCATCCCGAATCCCGCATCCCGCATCCAAATCTTGGCTTCGGTTGTAGTCGCATCAGGATTGAGTCACGTTATGCTGCGCGGCAAAGACATCCGACATGAGCGCTTCATCCAACGACACGCACAGCAAGGTCATCGGCTACATCCTCTGGATCTTCGGGTTTTCCGGGGCGCACCGATTCTACTACGGCAAGGTCAAGACCGGGATCCTCTGGTTCTGCGCGGGCTGGATCTGGGCCGTTCTGGCGATTCTGATGTTCCTGGGCCTGGAGGGATTCCTCATCTGGTTGGGGATGGGTTGCGTGATGCTGCTGTTCTGGATTCTCGACCTCTTTCTGATTCCCGCGATGGACCGCGAGGCGGATCGACGCTTCGCCGCCGGCCCGAACGACTACACCGTTGCCTGGCTGCTCCTGGCCTTTCTGGGTGTCTTCGGAGCCCACCGCTTCTACCTGGGCAAATGGATCACCGGGCTGATCTACCTCTGCTCCGGAGGACTGTTCGGGTTCGGCCTGCTTTACGACCTCTGCACTCTGAATGGTCAGGTCAATGAGCTGAATCGGGGCTCGTAGCGCGGTCGTCCCGGTTGCGGGTTCGGGCGCCGGTTCCCGGCGGGCGCCACGGGTAAACCGATGCGAGAGGAGGAATGCCGGACGCGCCCAGGCGCAACCTGAAGGTCGCGGCTACGGAAACTTGATCTCCACCTGGTGGAAGCGGGTCGGCGTTCCGTCGCCTGTGGATGGCTTTGATCGGTTCCCGGCGGGCGGCGGTTCACGGAGAACGCCACGGGTAAACCGATGCGAGAGGAGGCATGCCGGACGCCCCGGGGCGCAACCTGAAGTGATTGGACCCCACGGTTTGGCCCATTCCTTATGAGACAGTTTCCGGTGGTTTC
>JAYPEY010000098.1:0-23007 GCA_038126035.1 Verrucomicrobiales bacterium
AGAACCCGTTTAACCCGAAACAACCATGCCCCTCTACGAAATCACCCCCGATGCGTTCCGACCCCTCGAAGAGGCGTCGTTCACCGACCTCAAACTCCGCGAGCGGAACGAGGAGATCGGAACCGCGTTCGAAGCGCCGCTTTCGTGGGAACGCCTGGACGCCAAGCGAGCCAGCCGGATCAAGCACATCGTCGAACTCGGCGGCTACCGCAGCCCCGAGGCCCAATGGCCCGCAATCCACGCGGATATGGTGACGAAGATGAGCGAGTTGGAGGCGGCGCTGTCCCCCGTGCTGGCTGCGCTGGAGTTGTGAGGGGCGATCTTGGTTGCCCCCGCTTACGAATCTACAAAAAAAGCCCCGGTCATTGACCGGGGCTTCTAAATTGGTTGCGGGGATAGGATTCGAACCTATGACCTTCAGGTTATGAGCCTGACGAGCTACCGGGCTGCTCCACCCCGCGGTGAAGGCCGGAGAACCTGCACGATTTCCGTGAAGGTGACAAGCAGGAAACAATTGTTTTTTGGAATTCAGCGGCAGAACAAATTCTTTTCCGTGATTTCCGCGTGTTCCGAAGTACAAACAATCCCATGAATCCCAAACCCCACACCTCCCTGACTCGACGCGGATTCCTCGCTTCCTCCGCCTTGGCCGCCGCGTCCTCCGCCTTCGCGGCGGCGCCAAAGATCAAACACCCGCGCGCCACCTCCGGCGACACCGCCGTCGAACCCGACTGGGACGAACGCCTCACCATCACGGTCGGAAACCGAGACGGCGACCTGATCGGAAACAACGAGAAAGTCCTCCAGGCCGCGGTGGATTCGGTCGCGAGGCTCGGCGGCGGCACCGTGCATGTCCTGCCCGGCGTCTTCCGACTGCGCAACGCCGTCCATCTCGCCTCCAGGGTGCGCCTGCTCGGCTCCGGCGCCGACAGCGTTCTGATCAAGGAGCCGTCCGTTTCCACGAAGCTCGCCGCCGACAGCGACTGGTTCGACCAGGAGGTGACACTGAAGGACGCCTCCGGCTTCCAGGTCGGCGACGGCGTCTGCCTGCAGACAAAGAACCCCCATCACGGCGGCAGGGACGTCTACAAGGGAACGCTCATCGCCCGCTCAGGCAACCGCTTCAAACTCAGCAAGGCCCTGCGCAAGAATTATTGGCTCATGGGCGACAGCGCGATCTCCACGCTCTTTCCGATCCTGAACTGCGAATTCGTCGAGGATGTCGTCATCGAGAACATCACGCTGGACGGGAACAAGACCCGGAACGAGAACCTGAACGGCAATTACGCGGGCGGCATCTTCGCCCAGGACTGCAGCCGACTCACCTTCCGCGGCGTCACCTCGCGCAACTACGACGGAGACGGAATGAGCTGGCAGATCTGCCATGACGTGCGCGTCGAAGACTGCCATTCACACGACAACACCGGCCTCGGGCTCCACCCCGGCTCCGGCTCCCAACGCCCCGTCATGCGCAACAACAGACTCGAGCGGAACAACATCGGCATCTTCTTCTGCTGGGGCGTGCGCAATGGGATCGCCGAGAAGAACCAATGCCTCGAGAACCGCAGCTACGGCGTCTCCATCGGCCACCGCGACACCGACAATCTCATCCGCGACAACGACATCCTCCGCAGCGGCAAGGTCGGCGTGTTCTTCCGCCCCGAGCGCGGCAAGGACTTTGCGCCCCATCGCAACCTCGTGGAAAACAACCGCATCGTCGACAGCGGGCGGTCCGACGGAATCGGCGTCGATGTCCAGGGCCAGGTCGAATCGATCACCCTGCGGAAGAACGACATCAAGGAGACGCGCGATCCCGCCAAACGGACAGGCGTGCGCGTCGGTCCGGAGACCCGGGATGTGAAGCTGATCGAGAACCGTATCCACGGCTTTGCGACACCCGTCCTGGAAAAGAAGTGAGGTCCGGATCATCCGGGCGCCGTTGCAACCAGCCGCAGCGCCTTGGGAGTCAGATGCGCGTAAGGCCTGCCTTGGACGCCGGCGCCAGGCTGCGCTGCTGCGACTGGTCTCCGACGCAGCCGCGCTCGGTTCACGTTGAAGCCATTCCAGTTTCAACAGCGCCTGGGTCGCCCGTGTCGCCCGGGCGTTTCGCATTCGGGAAAGGGCGTCTAAAGCGGATCGCCTTGGTCGGATGAGCAGACCACACCCGCGCGTTGCCCCCCCTGCTCCGAGCCCCGAGGCTTGGGTATTCCCAAGATATTTTCTAGACTGACGACTTACATGAACCCCAATCCCCCGCTTCCCAAATCCAGCCGCCGCGACTTCATACGGTTATCGACCGGCGCGGGCGCAGCGTTCGCGCTGAGCGTGTCGCCCGCGGCGCGCGGCGCATCCGCAACGATCAGCAGCGACGCGCTGCCCCGTTCCACGCCGGAGGAAAATGGCATTGCGAGCCGGCACATCCAGTCGTTTGTCGATGCCATGAAGGCCGAGGGGCACGAACTTCACAGCCTGATGATCCTGCGTCACGGCAGGGTTGTCGCTGAAGGCTGGGCGCCACCCTACGGCCCCGGAATCAATCACGCGATGTACTCGCTCAGCAAGAGCTTCACCTCGACCGGCGTTGGTCTGGCCGTTGCGGAGGGACTCCTGAAAGTCACCGACAAGGTCGTCGATTTCTTTCCGGAGAAAGCGCCGTCCAAGGTGTCGGCCCGCCTCGCGGCGTTGGAGGTCCGGCATCTGCTGACCATGTCTGTCGGCATGGGCCGTTCCGCGACCGGCAATACGGTGAAGGAGAAGGACTGGGTCCGCGCCTTTCTTCAGCAGCCGATCGCCCACGAACCCGGAACGGTTTTCAATTACAACACCGCGGCGACCTACATGCTTTCCGCCATCGTCCAAAAAGTCTCCGGCGGGAAGCTCATCGACTTCCTCAAGCCTCGTCTCTTCGACCGGATCGGCATCGTTGGCGCCACCTGGGACGAGTGCCCGCTCGGCGTCAACAAGGGCGGTTTCGGACTGAACATCAACACCGGGGGCCTCGCGCGTTTCGGCCAGTTGTATCTGCAGAACGGCCGCTGGAAGGGCGAACAGATCCTGCCGGAGTCCTGGGTGAAGTCCGCTGTCGCCAAACAGATCCAACAGGGTCCCGACTCCAACAAGAACCCGGACTGGCAGCAGGGCTACGGCTACCAGTTCTGGCGCTGTCGTCACGATTGTTACCGCGGCGATGGCGCCTTCGGGCAGTTCACCATCGTGATCCCGGACAAGGAGGTCGTCATCGCAATGACCAGCGAGACCCGGAGCATGCAGGGCGAACTGGACCTGGTCTGGAAACATCTCCTGCCGAACTTCGGCCCCGGCGCCCCTCCGAAGGAATCGACTCCTCTGGACTTGAACGCCCTGAGCGTCCCCTTTCCAAAAGGGGCCAACGGCTTCAAGAAATCCGCGATCCATCGCCGCGGCCGCCAGATCCGTTTCCCGAAGAATCCCGCGGGCATCGATTCCTTCACACTGGAAACCGGACCAGACTGGCGGTTCCGTTTCACCAGCGCTGAATACGGGGACTGGGCGTTGCGCGGCTCGTGGCACAAATGGACCCACGCCGCCATGCCAATGCTGACCGCAAAATCCTGGCTGATCTCCCGCGGCAAGACGGACGATCACGGCTGGTCCAAGGTCGCGGTCTCGCCCGCCTGGCCGGACGCGGATACCCTGACCATCGTCCTGCGCTACCATGAAACGCCCCATCACGACATCATGACCGTCCGCTTCAACGATTCCGGCGCGACGCTGGAAATCATCGACAGCGCCAGTCTGCGTCGCAACCCGAAGGCCAAACCGCGGTTCATCCTCCAGGGAGCCTATTCCGCCTGAAAACGTGAAACCCCGAATCAAACTCGCCGAAACCGACGCCCTACACGGCGGAACCATGGCCCTCTACGAACACGACGGCGCCTTCGTCGTGAATTTCGCCGGCCAGGAACTGATGCATTCCGAAGCCGTGGAATCCGAGCGCCTGCTCGGCGAAGTGGGCGTCAAACGCCTCTCCCGCGATGAAGAGCATCGCGTTCTGATCGGCGGACTTGGACTCGGATTCACCCTCGCCAGCGCCCTGCAATGCGTCGGCCCCTCGACGAACGTCGAGGTGGTTGAACTCCTCCCCGAGATCGTCGAGTGGAATCGCACGCACCTGAAGGACCTCAACGGCGGCCTCCTGAACGACCCCCGGGTGACCATTCAGATCGAGGATGTCAACCGGGTGATCCGAAAAGCCGAGCCCCAGACCTACGACGCCATCCTCCTGGATGTCGACAACGGCCCCTCGGCGATGGTTTCAGGAACCAACGCGTCGGTCTATTCGATCTCCGGTCTGCGCGCGCTGCGAACGGCGATCCGGTCCCGCGGGCGCGTGGCGATCTGGTCCGCCGGCCCCGACCCGGCGTTTGAAACGCGGCTGAAGCGCGAGGGAATGAAGTTCCAGGCCGTTCCGGCAAAGAAATATCCGAGAGCCCGGCGCGCGGCCTACCTGATCTACGTCATCGATCCCCGCGGCTGACGATTGGAGCGCGGCTGTGTCGACAGACCAGCCGCAGCGTCCTTGCCGGCAGCGTTGGCCAATTGAGGGTGGGAGCCTTCAGTTCCGAGGCTGCTGCGGCTGGTTCCGAAGACGGAACACAGCCGCGCTCCGCGACCCGCGCGCAACGCCGCAGCTTCACGTCAACGGAGCGCCGAGCAATGCTCGGCGCTCCGATTGAATCCAACGCACAACGGCGCCGCCATCAATCCCGCTTCGCCGTCTTCAAGACCGCGTCCCCGTTCTCCTTCATCCGCTGCAGGATCTTCGCGTGCAGTTGGCGAACCGCCTTCTTTGCATCCTTGCGATCCGACTTGATCAGGTTCACGGATTCCTCCGGGTCGTTCTTGAGGTCGAACAACTCATCACGGTCGGGATTGAGGAAGTCGCGCACCAGTTTCCAACGCTCCGTGCGATAAGCCCGCATGTGGGTCTTTGACTGATGCTTGGTGCTGTATTCGCCATAGTAGTCGTTGTCCCACTTCACTTTCCTGCCGGTGATGACGGGAACGATGTTGCGTCCGCGCAGCGCGGCGTCTCCGGGAAGCTCCGCGCCGGCGATTGCGGCGAAGGTCGGAAACCAATCCAGGTTGGTCACCGTGCGTTTCACCACGCTGCCGGGCTTCACCCGCCCCGGCCAACGAATGAAGGTCGGCACGCGGATGGATTGGTCGTACATGTTGGGCCGCTGGCCGCGGGGAACGTTCGGATTGGTCACGGGCGGCGGCGGCTTGGTCACCCAGTGGCCGTTGCCTTTGTGCCAGATGCCGTTGTGCCCCATGTTGTAGCCGTGATCGCTGGAGAAGATCACCACGGTATTCTCCGTCAGCTTCAACTCGTCCAGCGTCTTCAGCAGCTTTCCCATGTTCCGGTCCACGCTCCGCACGCTGGCGAGGTATTCCCGGGTCATGCGCTTCACCCGGGGGATGTCCAGGTTCGGATACTTCGGGTTCGGAATCACCGTGTCCGCATCGGACAGGTCCTTGTAGGGGGCCCAATCTTCATCCGAGACCGGCAGCCAGCGCGTGTGCGGCGCGCGATGGTGCACCGCCAGGAAGAAGGGACGATCCTTGTTCCTCCGGATGAATTCGACGGCATGGTCGCCGAGAATATCCGCCGTCAGCCCCTTGAACTGCTGTTGTTCCCCGTCTTTTTCCAGATCCGGATCCACCGTCTTGAAACCGCCGTGCCGGTGCCCCATGAAATAGTGAAGGCCAAACGTCGTCGGGTGGAACTCGTCGGTCAGGCCCAGATGCCATTTGCCGACCAGTCCCACATGATATCCGGCCCCGGCCAGGACCTTCGGAAACGTCAGCGTCGCTGGATCCAGCCCCATCTTCGGCTCGGTGCGCGGATGCAGCCAATCCGTGATGCCCAGTTCGCTGCCATAACGGCTGGTCATCAGGCTCGCACGCGAGGGACTGCACACCGGCGTCACCGTGAACGAATTCACCAGATTCGCGCCCTCGCGGATCAGACGGTCCATGTGCGGCGTCTTCGCATGCGGATGCCCATGCGCCCCGACCGTCCACGTGGCCTGGTCGTCCGTGAAAACAAACAGGATGTTCGGCCGCTCCGCCGCAGCCCCCGCTGCAATGCCATGGAGCAACGCCGCGACGCCGATCGCCGCTTTCATTGTTTTGTTCATCTTTCTCATCATTTTCATTCTTAAACGCCGCAAATCCAAGCGGTACTTGGCAGAACCGGCAAGCCTCATTCAAGCTCCCCCAAATGGACGCCCCCGCAGACCTCCCATTCAATCCCTCCGACGACAACCTGGACGCCGTCTTCGCCGAATGCCGGGCCACCGGCTCGTTCCGAGACCTGCAGTTCGAGAACTGCGTCTTCGAACGGTGCGACTTCAGTCGGGCCAGCGTGGAGAACCTGGCCTTGGTCGACTGCCGCTTCCTCGATTCCGACCTGACGATGACCGACCTGCCGGATTCGACTTTCAACGGAGCGGTCTTCGAACGTTGCCGCCTGCGTGGAATCGACTGGACCCGGATCAGCGCCGCCCTGCTGACCGTCGAATTTCATGAGTGCGTCCTGGATTACGCCAACTTCGAGGGCATGAAACTCAAGAAGACGCCGTTCCTGAAGTGTTCGCTCATTGAAACGTCGTTCGAACAGGCGGATCTTCGGGAAAGCGTCTTCACCGGCTCCAGGTTCACGAAGACGTCATTCCACGGCGCCGATCTGCGCCAGGCGGACTTTCGGGACACCGAGGACCTGGCGCTCGATCTTTCAGCCTGCCAATGCCGCGGTCTCAAGCTCCGCCTCGCCGACGCCAGGGGCACGCTTCAGATGCACGGCGTCAAGGTATCGCCGTAGATCGACTCAATCGATTCCCCGCGAACGCGAATCAATTATGAACAGGCTCCCTTGTCGGTAGAGTAGGCGAATGCCCAATGTCGTTTCCAGACTCCTCGTCGCAATCGCATTGCTGACCGTCACAGTTCGCCCTTCGTTGGCGCAAACCTCCAAAACCAAGGCTCCCCCCGCGAATCCGAAAGTCATTGCCATTGTCCTGGGAAACGAGATCACCACCGCGCAGAAGGATCGATTGAACGGAATGATCTTCGGCCAACTTCTCGAACGCTTCGCCAAGGAAAACAAGATCGCCCCAACG
This sequence comes from Verrucomicrobiales bacterium, assembly GCA_038126035.1. Lineage (GTDB taxonomy): Bacteria > Verrucomicrobiota > Verrucomicrobiia > Limisphaerales > JAYPEY01 > JAYPEY01. The sequence continues at coordinate 7,164 of JAYPEY010000098.1, forward strand.
GACAAGGAACTGGACGAATTCGTCGTGAAGCTGGAGTCGTTAAAGAAGGCTCAAAACGCCAAGTGGCGAACCGAACGAAAGCGACTCAAAGCGGAATTGAAGGACGACTCGCTCAGCGCGAAAGACCGCAAAGCCAGGGAGGAATTCCTGGGCTACATCGAATCGATCCTGAAGGCCGAGAACGACCGCCCCTATCTCACACCCGAACAGGAGAAACAGAATCGGCAGGGGCAACTTGAAGTGGCCCGCATGTTCGTCCAGCAATGGAAGATCAATCAGGAGCTCTTCAGGAAACACGGCGGACGCGTCATCTTCCAACAGGTCGGCCCCGAACCACTCGACGCCTACCGGAGATTCCTCCGCGACCACGAGAGGAAGGGGAATTTCAAGATCCTCGACAAGGAAGCGGCCAAGTCCTTCTGGAATTATTTCGAAAATGACAAGATGCACGTTTTCGCATCAAAGGGTCAGGCTGCGGAAGCCATGAACACCCCCTGGTGGAAAAAGGATCCAGCCGGCAACCTGGAAGATTGAATCCGCCCCCGGGCATTTACCGCGACCGCAGGATCGGGCTCTCCACAACCAACTGCAACACATCGCGCGCGCCGAAGCCCGCCTTCTTCGCCTCGGCGACGATGCGATCCACCTCCGGCCGGTCCGTCGCCTCGATCCGTCGCCCGGCCCCGTAGGTCAGCAGCTTCTCCACGAACATCCGCGCGAACTGTTCCTCCCGCTGGAGCACAAGGCGCTTGAACCCGACCAGATCCTTGAAGGTCTCGCCGCCTGGCAGTTCGCCGGAGGCGTCGATCTCGCGCTTCGTTCCATAACGTCCGCGCCACCGGCCGATGGGATCAAAGTTCTCCATCGCAAATCCGGGCGGATCGATCTTGCGATGACAATCGTTGCAGGCCGGAGTGTCGCGGTGCTTGAGCAGTCGCTCGCGCACGGTCGTCGCGCCCCGGACATCCGGATCCAGCGGCTCCACATCGTCCGGCGGCGGGGGCGGCGGCCTCCCGAAAATGTTCTCCAGGATCCAGATGCCGCGCGTGACCGGCGAGGTCTCAATGCCGTTCGCGGTGACCGTCAACACGCCGGCCTGTCCCAGCAGTCCGCCGCGGCTCCGGTCATTCAACGCGACCTTCCGGAACTCGTAACCCGACATCGGCTCCAACCCGTAGAACTGGGCCAGGGTCTTGTTGGCGAAGGTGAAATCGGAATCCACGAAGTTCATCAGGCTGAGGTTCTCCTCCACCAGATGCCGCGTGAACAGACGCGTCTCCCGCAGCATCAACGGCCGCAGATCCTTTTCATAGTAGACCGCAAACGCCCGGCGATCCGGCGGCATGCCGCCCAGTTCGCGCAGATTCAACCAGCTGTCGAGAAAGCCTTCGTAGAACGCCTCCGACCGCGGATCGGCCAGCATGCGGTCGACCTGCCTGCGCAAGGCGGCGGGTTCGGACAGATCCCCCTTGCCGGCAGCGGCCAGCAGTTCTCCGTCCGGCATCGACGCCCAAAGCAGATAGGACAGGCGACTGGCATAGGCGACCGCGTCCGCACGCGCCCCTGCGTCTTCGGCGGCGTTGTCATCGAGAAAGAGAAACGACGGCGAACAAAGGACCACCTTCAAGGCGTCCTTCAAGGCTTCCAGGTCATCCCGCCCCGCGGCCTTGCGGCGATCGACGACCGCCATCAGACGTTTGAGCTCCTCGCCTGTCGCCTCCCGACGAAACGCCCGCGAGGCAAAGTCGCGCAGGATCGCTTTCGTCCGTCCCACCGCGAACGGCTTTTCGCCAAGGACCGCCGTGCGACTCGCCGGCGGCCATTCGTCATAGATTGGACCGCGGATCTTGATTTCATGAATGCGGATGTGCGGCAGCTTCCCCTCCTTCAGGGTCTTCACGTAATGCGAACCGAAGGGATTGTTGCCCCTGCCCTCCTTTTTCAACATCTGCAGACCGATCCGCGAATGCAGACTGCGCGCGCCGGACAGGCCGTTGATCCAGATGAACCGCGGGGTGTAGCCCTTGTCCAGCCACACCGTCGCCTTCCGCCACTGAGGTTCGCCCTCCGGAACCTCCAACCGCGCCAACACCTTCTCGAAAGGCTGCGGGTCATGCAACGCGGCGTGTTTGATGTTGCCCGGGATCACCCCCAGCCACATCGGCTCGTCCTTGTCGATGTTGACCTTGGATTTCGGATGCGGATGGTCGCGGTTCAATCCTTCCAGCAGCAGTTCGATCTCGTAGCGTCCCTGGTATGGAACGCCGTCCTTGAACTTCAGGATCGGCGCGTATTCCCCCCAGTGCCGGTCGGAATTGATCGCCTCGTGTATGCAGAGAAACCGCGAATCATACGCCCGCCGGTGAGGGGTGAGCAGTTCGGGCTGCTGCTGAAACGGCGCCGTGAAACGCCACTCGCGAACCTCCGGTTTCTCCGCCGGCGAGAACGCCTTCTCCACCACCTGGTCCGCCGCGTCCAGATAGCGCTCCAGCAGGAAACCCGAAGTCGTCAACGCGTCGCCGATGTTGTCGAAATTGTGGGAGGTCCGGTCGCGCGGAAAGTTCCGCGTCGGGTCAAACATGTCCATGTTGATCCGCAACAGGTCGCGGACGGTGTTGCGGTATTCCCGCTGGTTCAGCCGCCGCAACACAGTCTCGCCGCCGACGGACTCCGAACTCTCGCGGTAGCGACGGATCTGATCGCGGAGTTGCGTGATGAGTTTGAGGCGAATCTTTTCAGCCGGCTGCTCCGATTTCTTTGGCGGCATGTCGCCATGGACGAGTTGATCGACCATCTCCTGGGCCAGGATCGCGGAATCGCCGTCCGGCAGGGGAAACGTCAGTTGATCGACCCGCCGTTCGCCCTTCTGTTTGTCCGGGCCATGGCAGTCGATGCAGTAGGCGCGGAGGCTTTGGGTGATTTCCTCGACTGGCCCGGCGGACGCGGCGGTTGCGAGAAGCCCACTGACAAATACCGGGAGAAGACCAACGCGAACAACGGTCCGGAATCCGGCGGACATCATGCGTTCGGAGCGCCGAGCATTGCTCGGCATGGGCGTTGAGCGGGCGACGGCGCCGAACCGTGTTCGACGCTCCGATCCGTGGTTGGCAAAGTGCATCGCGGAAGCGCCCCTGTTTCAAACAACATCCAACCCGCTCAGCGTCCCCTCGCTGCGTCCGAAGGATTCGGTCTCCACCCCGAAACGCTGCAGCATCGAGAGGAACAGATTGCACAACGGCTCGCGGCGTTTGATCGGATACGCCTTGTGTTCGCCCAGACGGAAGCCGGCCCCGGCCAGGATGAGCGGGAGATTGGTGTTCGTGTGCGCGTTGCCATTGCCCATGCCGCTGCCGAACAACACCATCGTGTTGTCGAACAACGATCCTTCCTCGTCGACGGCCGACAACGACTTGAGCTTGTCCAGGAACCGCGCGAACTGCTCTGTCTGGTAGCGCTCGATCTTCAACAGGGACTCAATCGCCTCCGGCTTCTTGCCGTGATGGGACAACGAATGGTAACCGCCCTTGACGCCGATCGCGACGGTGTTGAATCCCTGACTGGCGACCTCCAACGTCGCAACCCGCGTGGAGTTCGTCTGCAGGGCCAGGGCGATCAGATCAAACAATGAAGGCAGGTCCTGGACGATGCCCTTGTATTCCGGCTCCGGATAATCGACCGAGGGCTTCGGGATGTTCTGCCAGTTCTCCTGCTGCGCGATCCGCTTCTCCACATCGCGCACAGAAGTCAGATATTCGTCCAGTTTGTCGCGGTCCCGGCCGTCGAGGCGCCGCGACAGCGACTTCGCGTCGGCGTTCACCGCCTCCAGGATCGAGCCCTTCAACTGCATCAGATCGCGCTCGCGACGCCGCACATTCGGCGCGTCCTCGACGAACAGCTTGTTGAACAGCTCCTTGGGGCTGACGATGGGCGGCACGCGCGAACCGGAACGCGTCCAACTCAATCGGCAACCGCCGTGCAGTCCGGAATCGGAGCCCACGGTCAGGGAAGGAAACCGCGCGCTGGAGCCGACATGCTCCGCGGCGCGCTGATCGACGGTGATGTTGCCTTCGGGCATCGACTTTGCCTCCTCCGTCTTGACGCCGCTGAGAAAGGAATGCACCGCAAAGTGCCCCCCCTTGATGCCGTGATCGAGATTGGAGAAGACCGAGAAGCCGCCCCTGTGCCCCGCCAGCGGCTCCAGCAGATGCGGCAGATCAAAATCGCGACCCTCCTTCTTCGGGAAAAACTCCGGCGGATACATGCCGAAGGAATTGCCCACGCACACCATGCGCATGCGACCGGCCGCGCCCGGCTTCGCCGCGGGTTCGCCCAGCGCGTGGCTCAGGGACGCCATCGGCGGCAGGGCCAGACTGATCCCCGCGGCCCGGATGAACGCTCGACGATTGATGGATTGGACGGACGGTTGATTCATTCGCACAAATCGGACTTTAGCGCCTCGCCGGAAATTCAACCAAGGGGAAAAAGGGCCGCATGGCGCCATGTGATCGACAGTGGGATGAATTCAGCCGGGAACAGAAACTTCCCGGCCGGTTGGAAGATCGCGACGGCAGGCGAAGTTCCAAATCCCAAGCTCCAAATCCCAACTTGTCGCGCCGAAGCTGTGCGAAGGCGGAAGAAGCTTCAAATCCCAAAAGCGGCCGTCGGGCATGATCGCTGACGGACATGCTCAAGGCCAAGGACGGAGACTTCTTCATTTCCGACTGGTTACGAAACCGTAGTGCCGTCGAGTTCCCCGGGATATGGGAAGCCGTCCGCGATCCGGAGTTTGATTCCGGCGAATTCGCCACGATCAAAAGCAAGGCCGGGCATCATCCTGGTGTGGAATTTCATGAGGCTGCCATCACGGCAACCGCAACCAGACGCCCATACCCTCACACCCCCATCCGCCAACTCCCTCACGCGTGCGGCGCGGTTTGGGAGGCGGGATCCAGCAATTCGTTCAACTTGTCGGCGTCGAGGCCGGATTTTTCGAGGGCGACCTCGCGGACAGTGCGTCCTTCAGCGTAGGCCTGCTTGGCGATGGCGGCGGCGTTGTCGTAGCCGATGACCGGCGCCAACGACGTGCACATGGCCAGGCTCTGCTCGATCATGCCGCCGCACTTCTCCTCGTCGGCCTCCAGCGGCTTCACCGCCCGGTTGGCGAAGACGCGGCTGGCGCTGGCGAGCAACTCGATGGACTCGAGCAGATTGTGCGCGATCACGGGCAGCATGACGTTGAGTTCGAAGTTGCCGAAGGTCCCGCTGAAGGTGATGGCTCCGTCGTTGCCGATGACCTGGGCGCCGACCATGAGCGCCATCTCGCACATCACCGGGTTCACCTTGCCGGGCATGATGGAGGAGCCGGGCTGTGTGGCCTCCAGCTTGATCTCGCCGATGCCGCAGCGCGGTCCGGAGCCGAGGAAGCGGATGTCGTTCGCGATCTTGATGAGGCTGGTCGCCACGGTCTTCAAGGCGCCGCTGGCCTCGACGCAGGCGTCGCGCGCGCCCTGCGCCTCGAAATGGTTCGACGCCTCGGTCAGCTTCAGACCGGTCTCCGCCGCGATGCCGGCGATCGTCTTCTGCGCGAACTCGGGATGGGTGTTGATGCCCGTTCCGACGGCCGTGCCGCCCAGCGCAAGCTCACCCAGTCGCGACTCCACGGCGCGGAGCCGGTCGATGCCATGGCTGATCTGGCTGGCATAGCCGCTGAATTCCTGGCCCAGGCGGATGGGGGTCGCGTCCTGCAGGTGCGTGCGGCCGATCTTGATGATGTCGTTGAACTGCTCCGCCTTCTCCGCCAGCGCGTCGCGCAAGCCTTCCAGCTCCGGGATCAGGCGGGTGACGATCTGCTCCGAGGCGGAAAGGTGAATCGCGGTCGGGATCACGTCATTGCTGGACTGGCCGGTGTTGACGTGGTCGTTGGGATGGACCGACTTGTCGCCGACCTTGCCGCCCATGATCTCAATCGCGCGGTTGGCCACGACCTCGTTCACGTTCATGTTCGACGAGGTGCCGGAGCCGGTCTGAAAGATGTCCACGACGAACTGGTCGTCGAGCCTGCCGTCGATGACCTCCTGCGCGGCCTGCTGGACGGCCTCGGCGATCTTGGGATCGAGCTTGCCGAGTCCGGCGTTCGTGGCGGCGGCGTGCTTCTTGATCAGGCCCAGCGCGCGGATGAAGGGACGCGTGAAACGCAGGTCGCTGATGGGGAAATTCTCCACGGCCCGGGCCGTCTGCGCGCCATAATACGCGTCGGCCGGGACCTGCATTTCGCCCATGGAATCTTTTTCAGTGCGGGTGTTTTCGCTCATGATCTTATCTGGTGTCCGGACCGCTTGGGCAGCCCAGAAATTTCAAGAGCGGGGAGCATGCGGCGAAAGAATTCGGGAGGCAAGCATGCAGCGAGGAAAACCGCTGCGGACGAATTCCTTTGCCAGGAGCTTCGACGACGACTATTGACGGGGAATGACAAGACCGTCCCGCCCCTCGTTCCCAATCGTTCGCGCCGCATGGCTGTTTGGCGCGCTGGCGCTTTCCATCTGCGCCTCCAACTTCGACGCCGCTGCCGCCGGGGCGAAATGGTGGAAGGGCAACCTGCACACCCATTCGCTCTGGAGCGACGGGGACGACTACCCGGAATCCATCGCCCGCTGGTACCGGGAAAACGGCTGCCATTTCCTGATGTTCACGGACCATAATGTGCTTTCGGCGGGCGAACGCTGGATTGACGTCGAGAAGAACAAGGGCGGCAGGGCCGCCTTTGACAAGTATGTGAAGGCCTTCGGCGAAGACTGGGTCGAGACGCGCGCCGACAAGACCGGCCGGCAACAGGTGCGTCTCCGCGGATTGGCCGAGTTTCGAAGCCTGTTTGAGAAGCGGAACCGTTTCCTGTTGATCCAGGGCGAGGAGATAACCGCACGCTTTCTTCCCGGACCAGGAAAGCGGTCGCTGCCGGTCCACGTCAACGCGACCAATCTGAAGGAGCTCGTGATCCCGCAGAGCGGAAGCAGCGTGGCCGATGTCCTGCGCAAGAATGTGGACGCCGTGTTCGAGCAGCGCAAACGGACGGGACAGCCGATGTTCCCCCATCTCAACCATCCCAACTTCTTCTACGCGGTCACCGCGGAGGATCTGATGAAGATCGCCAACGAACGTTTCTTCGAGGTCTACAACGGCCATCCTTCCGTTCACAACGAAGGCGACGAAACCCACGCCGGCACGGAACGCATGTGGGACATCATCAACGCCTTCCGCCTCGGCGAACTCGACATGGCCCCGCTCTACGGACTCGCCACCGACGACGGGCACTCCTACCACGATTTCACGCCGAAGAAGAGCAATCCCGGCCGGGGCTGGGTCATGGTGAGAGCCCCAAAGCTGACCGCCAACGGCATGGTCGAGGCCATGGAGGCCGGGAACTTCTACTCCTCCAGCGGCGTCGTCCTGAAGGAGGTCAAACGCAGCCGGAAAGGGCTTTCCGTCCGCATCGAGGGCGACCCCGACGCGACCTACACCACCCGTTTCATCGGAACCCGCAGGAACTTCGATCGCGCCAGCAAGCCCGTTCTCGACAAGGACGGCAGGGAGGTCCGGGCGACTCGACGCTACAGCAGGGACATCGGCGTTGTGCTGAAGGAGGTCGCGGGATTGCAGGCCGATTACAAGTTCGCGGGCGACGAACTCTACGTGCGCGCCGTCATCATCTCGTCGAAGAAGAAGGTGAACCCATATCGGGAGGGCGAATTCGAAACCGCCTGGACGCAACCCGTCGTGGTCGCAGAGTGACGCGGCAGCCCGCCCCCGCCCCCCCAAGCGGGCAGGAACGTCTCTGGGCTGCAATCCGTTACAAGACTGGCGTGCGCCACGGCGCAGGTTGATCCAAGCTTCCCTTTTCTTGCCTGCCCGCGGACAAGAACAGGCCGCCTCCCGGCAATCCCCGGTTAGTGAGCGTCCGCTGCGGCAACTAGCGTAGGCTCATGTCAACGGCGGAAACGGAATCGGACGGGTCAGAGTCGAATCCGGAGGTCGAGATCCGTGAGATCCTCGCTCCGATCGATTTTTCGGAGGGGTCGCGGAATGCATTGCGCTATGCGGAGGCATTGGCGGGCGGATCGGACGCTTCGTTGATTCTGGCGCATGTCGCGGATTTCAAGGACCTGAATCATGCCGCCATGCGCCTGGGCCCGGTGGTGGGTGAGAAGCTGGAGGAATCGGTCGTGGCCGAGGCCGGAGAGCAACTGAAACAGCTCGCCGACGAGGAACTGGAACCCGAGACCAAGCGGTCCTATTATATCCACGCCGGACGCACGGTGGAACTGATTGAGGAGGTCGCGCGCGCATCGGATGCGGATCTGATGGTGGTCTCCACGCATTCCGAGCGTGTCGTGCGGCATGCCTTGCTGGGCAGCACGGCGGAAAAGCTCGTGCGTCACGCACCCTGCCCCGTGTTGGTCGTCCGGGACAAGGAACATGAGTTTGTCGAGGACGGGAAAGGCGCCGACCCGCGTTCCTTCTCGCTGAAGAAGATCCTCGCGCCCACCGACTTTTCAGAGCAGTCGCTCAAGGCGCTGCGTTACGCGTTGACCCTGGGCAAACCCTTCAACGCGCAGGTCGATCTGCTGCATGTCGTCAACACAGGCTGCTTCGGCGCGGGCTACGCGGCCGTGGACCTGCCGGCCATCACGGAACAGGTTGTGGAAGCCTCGAAGGAAACCCTCTCGGAACTCGCCGACCGCGAAATCGGCCCCTCCGAGAACGTGATCCGCGAGGTGCGGGTCGGACCGACGGCGCAGACCATCGCCGAGGTCGCCCGTGAACGGGAGATCGATCTGATCGTGGTCTCCACCCACGGCAATACGGGACTCAAACGCGTGTTGCTGGGCAGCAACGCGGAGAACATCGTGCGACACGCGCCGTGTCCGGTCCTGGTCGTGCGCGAATGTGAACGTGATTTTGTAAAGGAATAGGAGCGTCTTGTGATCAGTGACCCAATGGAACCGGTGGCCGTGGAGAAGGATCTGCAGCTCATGCAGACCGCGTTCAGCCGCACCCGACAATACCGCACCCGCCGGCTTGTCTACACCGTCGTCTCCTCGCGCGCAGGCGGCCTGCTCGTCGGCGTGAACCTCAATCCCGATCGCGCCTGCAATTACGACTGCGTCTACTGCGAGGTGGACCGCTCCTGCGCCGACGCCAGGGCCGAATGCGACATCGATGCCATGGTCGACGATGTCGATCGGCTGATGACGGAACTGGGCGGCCCGGCGGCTTCCACCGCGACGGGCGCCAGGGCGGGACTCAGCGAACGACCGCTCCGCGTGGCGATCAGCGGCGACGGCGAACCCACGCTGTCACCCCATTTCGAGGAGGCCGTGAACGCCCTGATCCATCTGCGGGCAAAGGGACGGCATCCCTTCTTCAAGATCGTGCTGATCACCAACGCATCCGGACTCGACCGCCCCGGAACCCTGATCGGATTGGACCGCTTCAACTCACAGGACGAGGTCTGGGCCAAGCTCGACGGAGGCACCCAGGAATACCTCGACCGTGTGAATCGCGGGGACGCGGATCTGGAACAGACGCTGGAGAACATCCTGCCCCTGGCGCGTCGACGGCCCGTGATTGTGCAGAGCCTCTTCCCCTCGGTCCGGGGAATGGGACCGACCGACGGGGAAGTCGAGGAATATGCAACCCGGTTGAAGGAGTTGAAGGAGGCGCACGCCGATATTCCACTCGTGCAGATCTGCTCGGCAACCCGCCCTTCGGCGCATCCGGAGAACGGGCATCTGCCCTTGAAGGCGCTATCCCGGATCGCCCGGAGCGTGCGTCGCGTCGCCGGCCTCCGCGCCGAGGTGTTCTGAGCGGGCCCGGCTCCCGCATCATTCAAACCTCGCGGATCGAATTCATTCCGCCGTAGGGATTGGGCGCGTGCTTTTCGGCGTCGGGATCGGACACCCATTCGCCGTCCACAACGATCAGGTATTCGTGAAGCCCCGGTTCGAGATGAATCTGGCGACGCCACTCATCCCTTCCGTTCACGGGTCTCATCTCGGTCACCGTGGGATCCCAGCCGTTGAATGAACCGGCCAGGAACCCCGCGCGCGCGCCGTTCCCCTTCAGCTTGAACGTGATCCGCCGTTTCTTCGGCTTGGCCGTCAAACTGGCAGGTTGCGCTTTCATGCTGTCTCTTTCCCGCCGCGCCGCCTCCGTCGCTGCGTCGCGGCAGTCCCATTAAAGCGTCGATCAGCCCGGCGCGCTTCGCTGTCCTTGGCTGTGAGCGCCGCTTTCTTGACCTGAACTCCTCCCCCTCAATCGACGTCTCCGCGGAGGCAAGATTGGATGAGGCGATCGGCGGGGGATGTGGCATCTTGGGTGGAAGGGAAGGAACATGGACCGGATGATTCTCCAATCGCTGGGGGTGGCGCTGGGGCTGGGGTTGCTGGTCGGCTTCCAGCGGGAGTGGTCCGCCCGGCACGTGGCCGGTATTCGCACGTTCACCCTGATCACGGTCTTCGGCGCCATCAACGCGGCGATCAACGCGGAGACGGGGGGGTGGCTGCCGGCCGTCGGGTTGGTGTCGGTGGCGGCAATCTTGCTCGCCCGCCACCGTCAACGCATCGCGGAGGGCGGGGACGAACCGGGATTGACCACTCTCGTCGCGGGCCTGGTCATGTATTCGGTGGGCGCGGCGGCGGGAGTGGGGCACATCCTGGTCGCGGTTGTGAGCGGCGGCGGCACGGCCGCCCTGCTGCATTGGAAGCGGCCGCTGCACGCCTTCGTTCAACGACTGGGCGAGTCCGAGTTCCGCGGAATCATTCAACTGGCGTTGATTGCCCTGGTCATCCTCCCCCTGTTGCCGAATCGGAGTTACGATCCTTACGGCGTCATCAATCCCTTCGAAATCTGGCTCATGGTGGCGCTGATCGTGGGCATCAGCCTGGGCGGTTACATCGGCTTCAAGTTCTGGGGGGGCAGCGCGGGCGCGATCATCTGTGGCGTTCTCGGCGGCCTGATCTCCAGCACCGCCACCACCGTCAGCTATGCCCGACGCGCCCGACGCGCAGAGAATATTTCCGACGTCGCGACGGTTGTCCTGTTGATCGCTTCGACCATCGTGTTTGCGCGGGTCATGGTCGAGGTCGCTGTTGTGGCTCCGGGCATCCTCCCGACGGTGGGGCCGCCCCTGATGGCCATGATGGCGATCATGATCATGGTTTCGGCTCTCGCCCACCGGGGCGAAGCCGATGGTTTCAAGGCCCTGCCCGTTGAGGAGGATCCCGCGGAGATCAAGGCCGCCGTGATCTTCGGACTGCTCTATGCCGGCGTGCTCTTCGCCGTGGCGGCCGTCAAGGAACACTTCGGCGACGCGGGCCTTTACGCGGTGGCCGCGCTTTCCGGACTCACCGACATGGACGCCATCACCCTGTCCACCGCCCAGATGATCAAGAAGGGCAGCCTGGAACCCGAGATGGGCTGGCGGATGATCCTCATCGGAGCGTTGTCAAATCTTGTGTTCAAATTCGGTGTGGTCGCGGCGCTGGGCTCCCGCAGGCTACGCGCCCGCATTGCGGCGACGTTTGGCGCCGCGCTCTTGGGCGGCGTTGCCATACTCCTTTTTTGGCCCTGACCCTCATTTGGTGAATGTCACAGATCGGCCTGAAAATAGGCGATTTCCACTGGATTCCGGAGACCCCAGGCAACATGTTGATAAGGGAATCCCTTAGTCAATATAGGGTGAAATGCCAATAATTGTTAAGGAGTGGCCTGATTGTGGCAATTTTGGTGTGAACGTAAATTGTCCTCATGACAGCAATGGTTGCAGACACTATTCACGACAAACCTGAACACAATTTGTCCACGGCGGAAGGGGATGGATCGGAGGAGATTCGGATTCCGGACGCGCGGTCAAACAAGGCTTTCATCGAGTCGCTCTCCCAATCCGAGTTGTATCGGGAGTATGAGGAGGCGTTTACCGAGACCACGGGCATGCCGTTGCGCCTGACGCCGGTGGAGACCTGGCAGTTGCCGCACCGGGAGCGTTCCTGCGAGAACAGCTTCTGCGCGCAGATGGCGGAGAAGAGCAAGTCCTGCTCGGCCTGCCTGCAGTCGCTCGGCGAACTGACCTCCCATCGCGATGGAGAGCCCCACTCGTTGATCTGCCCGGCGGGCATGTGCGACACCGCCGCGCCGATTCGCATGGGCGATGAGTTGGTGGGCTTCCTCCACACCGGCCAGGTGTTCCTCAAGGAACGCACCGAGGAGGATTTCGAGAAGATGCGCGCCAAGATGCAGGAATGGGGCATGGACGCCGACTCTCGGGAGATTCGCGACGCCTACTTTGAGACCTCCATCGTTCCCAAGGCCAAGTACGACGCCATCGTCACGCTGCTCAAGCAATTTGCCGAGCACCTCTCCATCGTGAGCAACCAGATCCTGGTGCAGCAGGCCAAGCAGGAGCCGCCCATGATCTCCCGGGCGAAGGAGTACATCCGCGAACACTACCAGGAGAAACTTTCCCTCGGCCGTGTCGCCAAGGCGGTGCACGCCAGTTCCTTCTACTTCTGCAAGATGTTCAAGAAGGCCACCGGTCTCAACTTCACGGAGTACGTCTCACGCATCCGCATCGAGAAGGCCAAGAACCTGCTGCTCAATCCCAACCTGCGGGTGAGCGAGATCGCGTTTGAGGTGGGCTTCCAGTCGCTGACGCATTTCAACCGCGTCTTCAAGAAGGTCCTGGGACGCTCGCCGACCGAATACCGCGATCGCCTGCCGCAGGCCGTCTGAGGCGCGGCGCGCAATCAACCTTCCAGCAATGCTGTTCTGCCGGCGGATGGCCCCTGCCATCCGCCGGTTTTTTCTTTCCGGGACAACCCGGATACGACCCCTGCATCCCGCTTGCGGGCTCCTGGAGGCTTCGATAGATTCTCCCGCATGAAGGAGCCATCGAAGAAGAAGTACATTCTTGCCCTCGACCAGGGGACCACCAGCTCGCGGGCAATCCTCTTTGACCGACGAGGGGGCATCGTCTCCGTCGCCCAGAAAGAGTTCCCCCAGATCTTCCCCAAGCCGGGCTGGGTGGAGCACGATCCGGAAGCCATCTGGTCGACCCAGCTGGCTGTGGCCCGCAAGGCCGTCCGCCAGGCCGGCGCCAAGGCATCCGAGATCGCCGGGATCGGCATCACGAACCAGCGCGAAACCACCGTCGTCTGGGATCGGGAGACAGGAAAACCCGTCTGCAACGCCATCGTCTGGCAGGACCGCCGCACGGCCGGCGTCTGCGACCGGCTCAAGGCCGACAAGCTCGGTCCGACGATCCGCCGCCGGACCGGCCTGGTGATCGACGCCTATTTCTCCGGAACCAAGCTCCAGTGGATCCTGAAACACGTCAAGGGCGCGCGGGCTCTGGCCCGCCGCGGCAGACTGGCATTCGGGACGATCGACACCTGGCTGATCTGGAAGCTCACCGGGGGGCGCTCCCATGTGACCGATGCGACCAACGCCTCCCGCACCATGCTCTGCAACATCAAAACCGGCCGCTGGGACCCGGAACTCCTTGAGATCCTCGACATTCCACAATCCCTGCTGCCGGAGATCCGCGCCTCCAGCGGGGTGTGCGGCGAGACGAAGGCGCTGGGCGGGAGCATTCCGATCGCCGGCGTGGCCGGCGACCAGCACGCGGCCCTGTTCGGTCAGGTCTGCGCCAAGCCGGGCATGGCCAAGAACACCTACGGCACCGGCTGTTTCATGTTGATGAACACCGGGGACAAGCCGGTGACCTCGAGGAACAATCTCCTCACCACGGTCGCATGGAAGATCGGGGACCAGACGGAGTACGCGTTGGAGGGCAGCGTTTTCATCGGCGGCGCGGCGGCGCAGTGGCTGCGCGACGGCCTGGGGATCATCCGGAAGTCCTCGGACATTGAGACGCTCGCACGCAGCGTGAAGGACAACGGCGGGGTCTATCTTGTGCCGGCCTTTGCGGGTTTGGGCGCGCCGCATTGGGATCCCTACGCGCGCGGATCGATTCAGGGACTGACGCGCGGCTCAACGGCGGCCCACATTGCGCGGGCCGCGCTGGAGGGCATCGCCTTTCAGGTCAACGAGGTCCTGGAAGCCATGCACGCCGACGCCGGCCTCGATCTCAAGGAACTGCGCGTGGACGGCGGCGCCTGCGCCAATAATCTTCTCATGCAGTTCCAGGCGGACCTGCTCGGCGTTCCGGTCGTGCGATCCAAGATTCAGGAAACCACGGCCCTGGGTGCCGCGTATCTGGCCGGCCTTGCCGTGGGGTTCTGGAAGAGCCGCGCGGAAATTGCCCGGCAATGGAAGGCGGACAAGACCTTCAAGCCGGCGATGAAGCCGGCGCAGCGCAGGCAGCTGATCGCCGGTTGGAACAAGGCGCTCGAGCGGTCGAAAGGCTGGCAGCGGGAGGATTGACCCGGCGATGCGGCAGCGCGGCGGGAATCACTTGCCCGCGGGGGCGGGCATTTCCGTCGCCGGACCGGGAACGGCCTCGTCGGAGGCCTCCCGCTCGCCCCCGGCTCCCCCGGGGTGAAGATCCGGCGCCGGTTCCGCGGCCTTCACCTCGGCGCCATGCGCCATCATCATGGCGATCCATTGGGTGCTTCGGCCGCTTTCCATCGCGATCTTCGTTGTCATGGTGAGCGGCACGGCCAGGAGCATGCCGATGGGCCCCATCGCCCATCCCCAGAAAAACATGGAGACCACGATGATCAGCGGCGACATGCCCAGGCTCTTGCCCAGCAGCCGCGGTTCAAGGAAGTTGCTCACCGAGACATTGATCGCCAGATAACCGGCCCCGGCCAGGGCCGCCGTCCCCACATTGAACTGGAACAGCGCCAAGGTCACCCCCGGCACGGCCGCCAGAATGGAGCCGACATTCGGAACGTAGTTCAGGATGAACGCGAGTAACCCCAGCAGGATGGGAAAATCGATCTTCAGAACTGCGCACCAGACGCCCACCCCAAGACCGGTCAACATGCTCATCACGGTCTTGATGCCCATGTAGAAGCGCACGTCATCGACAATCTTGCCGAGCCGTCCCCACCCCGCGTCGTTCATTCCCGGAAGCCGTTTCACCTTCTCCGGCAGGATCGCCGCCTCCAGCAGCATGAAAATCGCCAGCAGCAGGATGATGAAGGCCTGGCTCATCACCGCGGTCAGCGCCCCCAAAGTGTTGCCGACCCAGCCCATCGCCGCCGCCGGATCCAGCAGGTCCCGGATGGGTTGGCTGTCCTCGATCTGCAGCCCGCGCCCCTTCAGCCAGTCCGTGAGATCCTCGATGTGCGTCGAAGCCATCGTCTGGTAGTTCGCCAGGTTCTTCGTGAGATCGTTGACCGATTTGCCGATGACGCCGACGCCCAGCACCGCCAGGGCGATGAGAAGAAAGATGACCAATCCGAGGGCGACCGGCATGGGGACGCCCTTGCGGTTCAACCAGATCGCCATCGGCGTGCTGACAATTGTCACAAACACCGCCGTCAGAAAGGGAACCAGGATGGTGGATGCCTCGCGGATGCCCGCCACGACAATCACGAACGCCGCGATCAGAAACATCAGTTTCGCAACCCGCGAATTCGCCATCGGTCTGACGAGGCCGTTTACCATAAGGCGCGTAATCTAGCAGCGGTTTCGATTCTTGTAACGGGCTTTCGCCGAATTTGCGGAAAATTTCCAGCGGCGGCCCCGGAATGCCTGGCCAAGGGAAGGTCCAGGGCAGGGCCCGACGGCGTTCTTTTCCAAACTTGAGTCGCGCGCCGACCGGCGCCAGATTACGCCCCGGATGCGCGAGTGGCGGAATTGGCAGACGCGCCAGATTTAGGTT
>JAYPEY010000099.1:0-22660 GCA_038126035.1 Verrucomicrobiales bacterium
CCTGCCGGTTTGCCCATTTTTCAGCCAGAGCGAGCAACGCGATGCGCAGGCGTCCCCACTTTAGCGTTTCACGTTTGGCGTTGCGCGTTTAACGTTGTCTTGGTGTAACTTGGGCGATGGCAGCGCATTGAGTTCAGCCAACGCATTGATGGCCTCCCGCAGCAACAATCCATTCCACTCCGACCGACGTCGCTTTCTTCTGGGCGGCGGCATCGGCGCCGGCTCACTGGCTTTCTCCTCGATGCTGGCACATGGCGGCGAGCTTTCCGAAGCTTCGCCAGACCTCACACCTCACTTTCAGCCGACGGCCAGGAGCGTCATCTTCCTGTTCATGTCCGGCGGTCCCAGCCAGGTCGACACCTTCGACCCCAAACCGGCCCTGACCAAACTCGCGGGGAAGGACGTGCCCGAAAGCCTCGCAAAATACGTCCCCAAGATCAAACGGGCCGGCCTGAAGAACCTCATGGCCTCTCCCTGGAAATTCCAGGAGCACGGTCAGTGCGGCATGCCGATCTCTGAACTCCTGCCCCATACCGCGCGGCATGCCGACGACCTCTGCGTGATCCGGTCGATGAACCATCGCAATCCCGTTCACGGCCCCGGCGAATGCGTCGCCCTGACCGGCACCGCGGCCGGAGATCGGCCGAGCGTCGGTTCCTGGTCCATCTACGGACTCGGCAGCGAGGCGACCAATCTCCCCTCCTTCATCACCATGAACCTGCACAACGACGGCATGCAATACCCGCAGGCCGCCGGCTGGGGCGCTGGTTTTCTTCCATCCCGTTTCCAGGGGACGGTCGTCGACCCGGTCAAGGGCATACGTGATGTCTCCATGCCCGAGGGCGTCACGGACGCCAAACGCCGCCGTCAACTCGAGCTCATCGAGTGGTTCAACCGCCGACATCTCGACAACCTGGTCGAACATTCCGAGCTCGAAGCGCGCATCCGCTCCTACGAAATGGCTTTCCGCCTCCAGACCGCCGCTCCCGAATTGTTCGATATCTCCAGCGAACCGGAGCACATCCGCAATCTCTATGGCGTCGGCGAAAAGGACACCGAGACGACCTCGCGCGGCTGTCTTCTGGCCCGCCGCATGGTCGAACGCGGCGTGCGCTTCGTCCAGGTGCGGATCGGAGGCTGGGACGCCCACGGCAATATCAAGGGCAACCACACGCGACTCTGCGCCCGCACCGACAAACCCATCGCCGCCCTGTTGACCGACCTGAAGCAGCGCGGCCTGCTGGATTCCACCCTGGTCGTCTGGGGCGGCGAATTCGGCCGGACGCCCACGATGGAAGGACGGGGAAACGGGCGCGACCACTCGCCCGCCGGCTACACCATGTGGCTGGCCGGCGGCGGCGTGCAGGGCGGCCGGATCATCGGCGCCACCGATCCCATCGGCTACGTCGCCATCGAACGCCCCGTCAGCGTGCCGGACTATCACGCCACCATACTTCATGCCCTGGGCGTCGATTCCACAAAACTCAGATACGAACGACACGGACTCACCGAGACCCCGTCCGGCATCACCGGCGGCCGCCCCGTGCTTGAGGCGTTCGGCTGAACCACTTTTTTGAAAAAAGTTGTCCAGAGGGACCGGAGTCATCCGTCAGTCAGACAGTTGCAGGTCTCGGAAGCGCCTCAGTTGTTGGATGCGGCCTTCCATTGAAAGACTGCGTTGGTTGGTAAAGGGCCGTCCGGCAACGGGCGGCCTTTTTCCGTGAATTCGGCAATGCAGGATTGGAAGACCCGCGTCTCCATGCCATAACCCCTCCATGAATTCTCTTCGCCCCAAGCGGATTGTCATGTTGGCGCTCGTCCTTCTGGTCGGATTCAGTTCCGCCCCGCTTGAAGCGGCCCAGTCCGCAAAGAAAAAGAACAAGAAGAAACGGACGCAGAGCGCCCCCTCGCTCATCGCTCCCGGCGGCGTCCAGCCCGCCCGGACCTCCCTCAGCCAACCCCGGGTCCACAAGGACTTCCCGGCAATGCGACTTCTGGACGACAGTCAGATGCTCGTCGCCTTTGTCGAGCATGACGGCATCCGCGACACACTGAAGGCCGCCCGGCTCAACAACGCCGGCGTCGCCGGGGACCTTGT
The DNA here is from genome assembly GCA_038126035.1 of Verrucomicrobiales bacterium. Lineage (GTDB taxonomy): Bacteria > Verrucomicrobiota > Verrucomicrobiia > Limisphaerales > JAYPEY01 > JAYPEY01. The sequence continues at coordinate 2,099 of JAYPEY010000099.1, forward strand.
TCTGCATCGCGGCGGCGACATCTTTCGCCCGTCCGCCGCCCCGGCGCCGGACAACGGCTCGTGGGTTGTCTGGTCGGAATTGATCGACGGCCGCTGGGATCTGCGCGCCGGCCGACTCGCCGCTCAGGGAACCGGGTTTGAAGAAATTGTGGAAGTCGCGACAAACACTGGAAACAACGTCTTCGCAACCTCCGCCGCCGATCGACACAACCGTCTCTGGGTCGCCTGGCAACGAATGCACGGCGGCCTGGGCGATATCTTCGCGCGTTGGATCGCCCCCGACGAGAAACTGAGCCGCTCCCGCGAATTCCGGATCACCAGAACTCCGGCCGGCGAGTGGGAACCGCGCCTGGCATTCGGCGCCGCAGACGAGGCGCTCATCGTTTTCGATTCCTATGAAAGCGGCGACTTCGACCTGAAACTGGCGCGTGTCACGCCGGAAGGGAAGACCGCCATTTCGACCATCGTCGCCACCCCGCGATACGAAGCGCGCGCCGCCGCCTCCTCCTCCCGGGACGGCCAAACGCTCTGGGTCGCCTACGAGGAAGGCATCCGACGCTGGGGGAAGGACCTCGGTTCCGAATGGCGCAAGATCGGCGGAGGCCTCAACTACGACCGCCGGATCAAACTCGCCAGGATCGATCTCAAATCCGGCCGTACAAGCGTCGTTTCCGATCTCACGCCGCTCATCCCCGACATGCTCGCGGCCCGCGGGAGACCCGATTCCAGCGCCGTCAACCGGCCCGACCTGATCGTGGACGAACAAGACCGCCCCTGGGTGTTCTTCCGTTACGCCGCGCAAAAGGGCGTCGGCTACTGGCAACTCGCCTTCAGCGCCTTTGATCCCGAATCCGGCAGGTGGACCGTCGCCAAAACCCTGGAAAACAGCGCCTACTGCCAGGATCGGAAATGCGAACTCGCCCTGGATGACCAGGGCCGCATTCACGCTGTCTGGCCAGCCGATCAACGGACCAGCAAGCAGCAACGTCTCACCGGCATTCACACCGCCCGGATCGAGCCCAAGGCTGTCCCGCCCGCCGACTTCTCCGTCACCCTGCCCGCCGAGATTGCCGATCTGCCCGATTCGCCGCTCAAGGCATTCAACAACACCCCCGAGCGTGAACGCGACGAGCATCACTCCTGGAAGATCGACGGCGAGGAATACACGCTCTTCTGGGGCGACGTCCATCGTCACACGGACTTTTCCAACTGCCGCACCACCGACGACGGTTGCATCGTCGAGCACTTCCGCTACGCCCTCGAAGCCGGCGGACTGGACTACCTGGCCACCTCCGATCACACCGAGGTCGGCAAGACGCTCTCCGCCTACGAATGGTGGCAGACCCAGAAACTCGCTGACGTCTTCCAGAACCCCGGCTTCTTCCTCTCCTTCTACGCCTACGAACGCGAACAAAAGTGGCCCTACGGCCATCGCAATGTGGTCTTTCTCGAGCGCGGAGGGCCGGTCGTCTACATCAAGCGCGACAACTACGCCCGCTCCCGCTGGGCCACCCCCCTGCCGGCGGCCGACGGCGTCCGCGAAGGCGAGATCCCGCCGTGGCAGCTCTGGGACCTGCTCAGGAAACATGGCCAACGGGCCGTCACCATCGAACACACCAGCGCCGGAGCCATGGGCACGGACTGGTCCGTCTACGAGAAGATCGATTCAAAATTCGAGAACATCATCGAGGTCTTCCAAGGCTCCCGCGAAAGCTACGAAGGCGTCGGAGCCCCCCAACCGCCCATCGTCGGCGGCAGGCAGAAACAATTCGGCAAATTCAACGCCGGGACCTGGCAGAATGCCCTGCGCCACGGTCATCGCCTCGGGGCCTTCACCAGTTCCGATCATCGCTCCACCCACATCTCCTACGGCGGCGTCTACGTGAAGAAATTCGATCGCGCAGGAGTGTTCGACGCCATGGACGCGAGACGCACGATCGCCGCCACGGACAAGATATTCATGGAGTTTTCCTGCAACGGTCGCCCGCTCGGGGAAAGTCTCACAACCTCGACCCCGCCCGTCCTGAGACTGTCCGTCGCCGGAACGGCCCCGGTCGCCCGCGTGACCCTCGTCCGCAACGAGAAGGAGTTCAAGACCTGGGAACCGGACAGCGCCAACTTCGCCACGGAATTCACCGACAGGAACCCCCTCCACGGTGAGAACCGTTACTACCTGCGCGTCGAGCAATCCGACGGCAACATGGGCTGGACCTCGCCGGTCTGGGCGACATTCAAGCCCGCCCGGTAGAAACGCCGCAACCATGCCCCCCATTCTTCCAATGACCGGAAAAGCCGCCATCCCCCGATTCCAGTTCCTCGCCATCCTCCTTTCCGTCGCCGCGACAGCGGCGATCACCGGCTGTGAAGGAAAGGAGGAGCCACCGCCCCCCGCAGCGACGCCGATACCGAGCGAATCGGCCTCCGCAAAGCCGCCGGCCACACCGGTCGAGGAGCCGGCTCCGCCCGTATCGCCTCCGTCGACAGAGCCAACCTCGCCACAGCCCGAAATGGCGAAACCGGTTGAAACGCCCCCCGAGCCGAAACCGTCTGCGCCTCCGATCACGGTCGCCGAAGCGAAACCCAGGACCGAAGCCGTCACCAAGCCCCGCCCCGTCCCGCTGCCCGAGGCCAAACCGAAGCCGGCCACGACCAATGAGCCCCAGTCCGCCGCCCGCACCGTCACCGAGGCGGAACCGCCGCGCCCGACCATCCCCACCCCGAAGATCCCGTCACTCAAGGTTGAAGCCCAAGAACCGGAGACAACCAACACCCTGATGGCCAAGGCGACCGTCACGCCCCCCGCCATCGTCAATTCCAACCTCATCGCCGAACTCCGGACCAAGGCGGACAAGGATCAGGATCCCAAGGCCCGGTTCGAACTTGGCTCCCGCCTCGTCAACGGACGCGGAGTCGCCCGCAATCCGACCGAGGGAATCCATTATCTAGAGCAGGCCGCCGCGCAGGATTTCGTGCCCGCGCAATCTGCCTTGGGCGCGGTCTATCTCGACGGCAACGGCGTGCCGCGCGACTACGAGAAAGCCCTTGCCTGGGTGACCCGGGTCGCCGGACAGAATTATGCCGAGGGCCAATACAATCTCAGCGTCATGCTCAGCCGCGGCTACGCCACCAACGCCAATCAACGCATGGCCGTGGAATGGCTGACCAAGGCCGCCAGGCAAAATCATCTCGAGGCGCTCACCCGACTCGCCACCCGCCACCTGAATGGGGACGGCGTTCCCGCCAACGCCAAGGCCGCCGCGGACTGGCACCGCAAGGCCGCCGACCTCGGCTCCGCCGAATCACAATTCCTGCTCGGCGTCATGCACTACGAGGGCCGCGGGGTGGAGCGCAACCTGGCCGAGGCGCTGAAGTGGACGAAGGAGGCCGCCATGCAGAACCATCCGGAAGCCGCCTTCAACATGGCCGCCTTTTACACCCAGGGTGAAGGCGTCGAAAAGGATCCGGTAAAGGCCATCGAATGGCACCGCCGTTCCGCCGAGGCCGGCTATGCCGACGCGCAGTCCGCCCTCGGCGGCTACCTGCTTTCCGACAAGTTCGGCGTGCAGGATTTCGCCGAGGCAAAGAAGTGGCTCATCAAGGCCGCGGCGCAACATGACACTCCGGCCATGATCAACCTCGGCGTGATTTACGATCGCGGGCTCGGCGTGGAACAGGATCTCTCCGAGGCTTTCAAGTGGTATCGTCACGCAGCCGTGCTCGGCAATCCAAACGCCGCCGCCCTGATCGAAACCCCGGGGACGGACCTCGAACGATTGAAGACGAAGGCGGGGGGCGGCGACGCCAACGCGCAATACAATCTGGGAGCCCTCCACTTCATCGGCAAACGCGTCGCAGCGGACCTCGGCGAGGCCATTCGCCTGACCCGCCTGGCCGCCGAACAGGGGCACGCCAAGGCCCAGCTCAGTCTCGGCCTCGCCTACGAAAACGGCCACGGCGTTGAAACCAACAGCGTCCAGGGGACCCAATGGCTCATCAAGGCCGCGACCCAGGGCAATCCCGACGCGCAGTTCAACCTCGGCATCAAATCCCTGACCGGCCGCGGCATGGAACAGGACGATTCCGCGGCCTTCGACTGGTTCCGCAAGGCCGCGGCCCAGGGCATGGCCCGCGCCTCCTACAACATCGGAGCCCTGTTCGAGGGCGGCAAGGGCGTGCCCAAGAACGTCTCAGAAGCCTCCAAATGGCTCCTCAAGGCCGCCCGCGAAGGTCATGTCCACGCCCAGTTCAATGTCGGCATGATGTATTACGAAGGTCAGGACGTGGACCCCGATTTCAAGGAGGCGTTCCAGTGGTTCCTCAAGGCCGCGCGCGGCGGCAGCGTCCAGGCGCGACACCAACTCGGCTTCATCTTCGCCCGCGGTGAAGGCGTCGCCCGAGATCTCGTCGAGTCCTGGGTCTGGTTCGACATGGCCGCCGCCGCAGGCATCGCCGAATCCGCCCGCGCCAAACAGGCGTTGACGCTCGAAATGTCCCCGGCGCAGATCTCGGAAGCCATCAAACGCGCCGGCAGACTCAAACGCAGGAACGGGTGAATCAAGGACGGGCAACATTCCTGCCGCCCTGTCGTCGCCCAGGCGCGCGCCGTTGTTCACACCGCCGCCCGAACCTCCACGCACCCCGCCGTCTACACGTGTCTCCGGCCGCTTCGCAACCACGGCGACAAAAAATATCGCCGCTCCTTTGGGTTCACCTGCCCGGCGACCAGACCGACTCGATCATCTCGCCGTTCAGTTTCTCCCAGGCCGCTGTCATTTCCCTGAATTTCTCCGGCCTGGCTTGCGCAAGGTTCCTCTCCTCGCTGATGTCGTCGGCCAAATCGTAGAGATGCCAGTCGGTTCCTGAGCGACCCCGCGGATTTCGCACGAGTTTCCAATCCCCGACCCGGATCGCCGTGCGCTGCTTTGCCCGCCAGAACAGAGTCTCATGCGGCCGGCCTTCCTTCTCGCCGGTCAGGTAGGGAATCAGGTTCACCCCGTCGATCTGGCGCTTCTTCTGATTGGGAATCGGCGCATCGGCAATTGCGGCGGCCGTGCCAAAGACGTCGAGCGACACCACCGGTTTGTCATAGACCCTGCCGGCGGGGAGCCTCCCCTTCCACTGCATCATGAACGGCACGCGGATGCCGCCTTCCCACATGTCGCCCTTGCCTCCCTTGAGCGGGAGATTGCTCGAGGTCAGTTCCCGCGTCGGGCCGCCGTTGTCGCTGATGAAGAAGATGAGCGTGTCCTTCTCCAATCCCTCGGCGCGCAACTTGGCCAGCACGCTGCCCACGCTGTCGTCAAGATTTGCCAGCATGGCGGCAAAGATGCGGCGGTGTATGTCCTCGATGTGCGGGAACTTCGCCATGTACTTGTCGGAGCCCTGCAGGGGACTGTGAACGGCGTTGTAGGCGAGATAGAGGAAGAACGGCTTACGCTTGTGGCGATCGATGAAATCCACCGCCTCGCGGGTCAGCGCATCGGTCAGGTATTCCCTCTCCTCAACCGGTTGACCGTGGCGGATGATCGGATTATTCGCGTCGTAGGCCGGTTCATTGTGCCCCATGTGCGTCGTGTAGATCAGCCTCCCGTCAATCCAACGACCCTGACTTCCGTCCGGGAGAGCCTTGCGGCGCAACATGGTAGTCACGCCCTTCCACGGCGGAGGGACAAAGTAATGTCCCTCGTGCATGAAGCCGTAGAATTCATCAAAGCCGCGCCGGATCGGATGATACTTTGCGTGCCCTCCGAGATGCCACTTGCCGATCAGGGCGGTCGTGTAGCCGCTGTCCTTCAAATGCGCGGCCAGCGTGGTTTCCGACAACGGCAATCCCGCGTCCGGATGCTCGTTGTGCGCGCCGATGGGATTGAACTCATAGCCATAGCGCGTCTGAAACTTCCCGGTCATCAACCCCGCCCGCGACGCGCTGCAATAGGCCGCCGTCACATAGCCACTGGTAAAACGCACGCCGTTCCGGGCGATGGAATCAATATGCTGCGTCGGAATCTGCGGATTGCCCTGACAGCCCAACTCGCCATAGCCGAGGTCATCGGCGAAGAGCAGGACGATGTTGGGGCGGGTGGGGCGTTCGGCGGCGATGACTTCCGTGACGGCCAATGACAACGCCGCGATCAAGGCGAGAACGCCAAAACCCGTCATCTTCCGCGCCTCAAGCCCCCCCCTCTCCCTCAGGGAGAGGGGGTTCGCGCGTTTGCAATCAGGACACATTCCGAATCCTACAAACCGGTCCATAATCTCCGGCTTCCCTCTCCAGGGAGAGAGGGATTGAGGGTGAGGGCGATCGACTGACAGCCTCGAATCACAGCAGCGCATTGCGCAATCATCACGGCAAACGATGTCTCAACAGTTCATTTCTTCGCCATGCAGACGATCTCGCCTTCGGTCGTGACGACGTAGAGGCGGTCGTTGGCGGCGGCCATGCCGTCCCAGGCGGGAAGCGCGTCGAGTTTGTATTCGGCGACGGGTTTGCCGTCCTTGACGGCGTAGGCGATCAATTTCGCGCCGTCCCTGCCATCCAGGATGTCATTCTGCTTCTTCAGCATCTTCTGGATCTCCTGGTCCTTCTCGGTGAGCTTCTTGAAGGAGGCCTCCTCATCGATCACGTCCTCCGGACCGGCGACCCACAATGTGTCCCCGGCGAGGACCATGGCGCGCGCCAGCAACGGCACGTCCTGGTTCCAGAGGTGTTTCACGATCGATCCGCCCTGGCTGTTGTTGTTGCCGCGGCGGCGAGGCTGGGCCGTGGCCGTGAACTTCAAGGCATTGCCGACCTTGCCCTTCACGCTCAGCGTGCCCTCCGGCTTGCCGTTGTGCTTCCTGCCGGAGGTGTCTCGGGCCCCTCCCTTGTCGAAGGATGTCGCCAGGATCAGAGCCTTGCCCTTGACCACGCGGCCCGGCTCCGCGGCATTCGCGGCAATCTCATCCGGCGTCAACGCCTCCAGGTAGACCCGCGGCTCGTCGATCAGTCCGTTGAAGCCGTTGGGGCTGGTGTATTCGCCCACGGCGCTGCCTTCATCGGCGCCGATTTCCAGTCCCTGCTTGGGATCGGTCGCCAGCAGGCCGGTCGCGTGACTGGTCGCAACGAGCCGGCCGTTCACGAACAACTGCAGGTTCTTGTCCGCGGTCAACACACCGGCGAGGTGTGTCCATTCGCCCACGATCTTGTCATCGCCGATCGCCTGCGACAAGGCGCTGGACGCGCGCACATTGAATGCGGGACGCCCCTTCTCGAGAATCAATGCAAAGCCGTCCAACGGTCCGCCGCGCGCAATGATCACACCGCCCGGCTTGTCCGCCTTGACCCAGGCCTCGACCGTCACCGCCTTGCCCTTGGGGTTCATCGAGGCCGGCTTGTCGAAACGCACCATCGACACGCCGCCCGCCTTCTGGCCGCGGCGATTCGTCGGCGCGGGCGCCGGCTTCTTCGGAGCCTCCCGCGTCGAGGCGTAAAGCTGATGCTCCATCGTCGTCGTCCACTTCAGATACTGCGCCTTGCGGCCGAAGCCGTAGACCTTGTCCTCGTCAAACACCAGGATGCGGCCCGCCTGCGTCGCCTTGCCGGCCTGGTAGTAGCCGTTGTGACCGCCGGCAAAGTTCCTGCCATAGACCCAGTAGGAACGATGAAACCAGGTGTCATCGAGGAAGCCCATCGGCGCGAACAGATGCCGCCCGTCGCCCTCCTGCGCCTGCCCATGCTCCTGGGCGCTGCCGGACACCGGTCCGATCTCCAAGCGGGTGCCGTCGAGGTCCATTTTCTGGGAGCGCATGTAGACGTAGCTGCCGTCGCAGGAAAGGATGTCCGGCAGTCCCACCGGCATCTGCAGCGTCGCGATCTTGTCCTGCAGTGGATTGCCGGTGTCGGGATCGATGTCGTCCATGACGGTCATGTTCACCAATTCCCCGGTCGCCGCGCGAACCTTGTAGAGCCGCATGCCGCCATCGAGGAAGTTCGAGCGGCCGGCGACGAAATAGGCGAAGTCGTCCTGCACCAGCACGCTGCCGTGCACCGGCCAGACGGATTCAAGCTGCTCAAAGGACGGCAGACGCAGGTCCGCCAACGCGGCCTGAAATTTCCAGGCCAGTTTCCCGTCGCTTGCGCGCACGCAATAGACCCAGCCGTCGGTGGAGCCGAACAGGACCGCGCCCCTGTGAGTGGTTGGCGGCGAGTCCACGCGCCCTCCGGTCGTGTAGCTCCACAGCTCCTTGCCGGTGTTTCCATCCAGGGCAACAACCCGATGCTGATCGATCTGTGAGACAAACAAGCGGCCATCCGCCACCACCACGGCGCTCAGTCGCCCGCCCAACCTGTTCTTCCAGGACTGCTTCAGCTCCGTCGAAACCGCGTGCTTCGTCGATCCGCTGCGCGCTGCGTCGTTGCGGAAGGTGGGCCAGTCAATCGAATCTTGGAGTTCGGATTGCGGAATGCGGAACTTTCCGAACGCCGGACCTTTGACCAGTTTGTTGGCCGGCTTGGCGTCCTTGAGCCTCGCGACGAGTTCGGCCCGTGTGCCTGTGGCCGGAGCCAGCGCGTTGAAGCCGTAGAGTTTTGCCTCGGGGTAGCAGGCGCAGTTGTGCGGCGGCGCGTAGGTCAGGCCGTTGCAGGGCATGATGCCGTAGAGACACCCGCCGCGCACCCAGTGGTGAATGTCCCAGTGTTCCTTGGCGGGATCGACAAACTCAATGCCCGTCCGCGAGGGCAGCAGGAAATTCTCGGTCGCCTTGGCAATGTAGCAGCGGTGATGAAACCAGTAGGTCTCCACATTGGGCGGAAAGGATTTCTCAACCTCGCCGGTGCGGAAGTTGCGCCCCGTGAACACGCCGGAATCGCGACCGCTCGTCAACGGCGCCGACCAGATCAGGTTGTTCAACACCAGCAGGTCCTCAGGCGATTGATAACCGCCCCGCTCGTGCGGCGAGGTCCAAAGCTCCTTCCCGCTCTTCGCGTCCAGGGCGACCATCGTCCGCTCGCCGCCCGCGTATAGCAGGACTCCCTTGTAGGCGACCAGTTTCGGCCCGAAGTTGAAGGTCATCGTCCGCTTGCGGCTGACCTCCTTGCCCGTCCAAAGCTCCCTGCCGGAATCGCGATCCAGACAGATAACCTTCCTGTCGTCGTGGAAATAGACGCGTTCGTCGTCACAGGCCAGCGTGAGCGGCGCCACCTTCGACGGGCGCGTCCAGAGGAGTTTTCCGGATTTGGCGTCGATGCCGACCACCTTGCGGGCCTTTTCATCCCAGGCAAACTCATTGCGCACACGGGCCTGGTCGCCGGTGTTGTGAAACGGGTTGTAATCCTTCAACTCCCATTCGTTGTCGTTGACCAGGGCGAAGACCTGCCCGTTTGAAGCAATGATCTCCTCGGTGGCCTTTGTGCCCTCGTAGGTCCGTATCGTCTCGCCGGTCGCGGCGTCCAACGCCACCAGCGGCGCGTCGATGCTCAACGTCGCATAGACCACGTCATCCACCGCCACCAGGCGTCGCGCCAACTGCGTCGGGCCGCTCTTCAATGGCCAGAGATGGCTGTGCCACTTGTCGATGCTGCGCTTCCAGAGAACCGTCCCGTTGAAGGCGTCGCGCGCAACCAGGGTCCATTTCGGCGGCATCTGGATCGAGATGCGCGAGCCCTCGTCCATGATGAAGAACAACCTCCCCTTCGCCGAGACCAGCGCGCTCATGCTGGCCATCCGATCGTGATGCCTCGACCACCGTGGGCTGCCCACCCATTTCAGGTGCCGCGGCGGGCCCACGGCCGTGTCCTTGGCAACCGCATTGCCTGAGGCGTCGTGCATCAGGTGGGTCCACTCATCGATGTTGTCCGGCCAGGGCTTGACCGTCTTGGTCCACGTGTCGCCCTGCTTCAGGTAGGCCACGCCATTCGGGGCCAGAATCCGCATGACCTCGTCTTCGCTGACATTGCCAAGCCCCTCGGAAACAACCAGGTTCGCCAGATCGTCAATGTAGGGGAGCCGCTCGCCGTTGAAGACGTCCACGGCCACGTCGCCATAGGCGCCCGCCGCACGAATGTGTTTCCGCGCCGCGTCGATCTTGGCCGAACTCTCATCGACGCCGTGCACCTGGTAGCGCTCGTTGGCGCGGAGGGCGGCGGTCAGTTTCCCGTCGCCCACGCCGACCTGGATAACGAGGCCTCCCTGGACACCCGTCGCGTCCAGGATGCGTCTGGCGTCGGAAGCCGCGTCAGCGAAGGCGGAAACGGCGGCAAGCAGGGTCGAACCGACGAGGATTGCGGTGACAAACCGCCCGAAGGCGGAGGAAGGAGAGCATGGCTTGACTGGCATTCGCGCAGAATAGGTTCAACCGCGCCCCCGGTGAAAGGCATTTCTCGCGCCGACCGCAATCAGAATTCCCTTGATGATTAAATGGCCGACTTCTAGTTTTGCCTGCGTGAATTCCAGTCGTTTCGACTCCCCTCTCAAGTCTGCCCGGTTGGGCCTGATCGCCCTGTTTTTCGCCCTCCTTTGCCCTGTCGCCTTCGCCGCCGACAAGCCGGTTGATCCCGCGCTGCTCGAACGCTGGGAGCAGGCGGCGGAAGGCGGAAACAAGGACGCCCAGAACTATCTCGGCTATATCTACGCCAATGGCGACGGCGTGGAGAAGAACCCCTACCAGGCCATCCGCTGGTATCGCATGGCCGCCGAGAACGGCGTCGCCGACGCCCAGACCTACCTGGGTTTCGCCTACTTCAACGGGGTCGGCGTTCTGACCAAGCCGGATGAGGCGGTCACCTGGTGGACCAAGGCCGCGGACCAGGGTTCCGCCTCGGCCCAGGAGAATCTCGCCTATCTGTATTTCACCGGAACCGGGGTGGCAAAGGACATTGCCGAAGCGGCCCGCTGGTATCGCCAGGCCGCCGACCAGGGGTCCGCCTCGGCGGCGTTCAACCTCGGTCTCATTTATGCCTCGGGCAAGGGCGTCTACAACAATCCTGACGAAGCCGCGACCTGGTATCGCGCGGCCGCCGCCAAAGGCCACCCCACCGCCCAGGAAAACCTCGCCTACATGCTCTTCACCGGCCGTCACGTTCCAAAGAACGTCAAGGAGGCCGTGCAATGGTGGACCAAGGCGGCCGAACAGGGCGTCGCTTCCGCGCAGGACAACCTCGGATACATCCTTTTCAACGGCGAGGGCGTGGACAAGGACGCCGCCAAGGCCGTCGAATGGTGGAAGAAGGCCGCCGAACAGGGCGTCGCCTCCTCCCAATACAATCTCGGCCTGATGTATCAATCCGGCGAAGGCGTTGAAAAGAACGCCTACCAGGCCGCGCGCTGGTTGAAGGCCGCCGCTGAACAGGGGCTGCCCCAGGCCCAATACAACCTCGCCCTCCTGAACGCCAACGGCGACGGTGTCGAAAAAAATCCCGCCGAGGCGATCCGCCTCTTCAAGGCCGCCGCGGATGAGGATGTCGCCATGGCCCAGTTCTCCCTGGGGCTCATGTACGAGGAGGGCAACGGCATTCCGGTCGATTCAGCCGAAGCGTTGAAATGGTATTCCCTCGCCGCCGAAAAGGGCATCGCAGCCGCGCAATACAAACTGGGAACCATGTTCGACCGGGGCGACGCAGTGGACAAGGATCCGAAGAAGGCGGTTGAATGGTGGCTCAAAGCCGCTGACCAGGGGCACGCCGCAGCCCAGGACAATCTCGGCTACGCCCACTACACCGGTCGGGGCGTCGTCAAGAATCTCAAGGAGGCCGCCAAGTGGTGGGCCAAAGCCGCCGGGAAGAATCTCGCGTCGGCCCAATACAACCTCGCCCTGATGCACGACAAGGGCGAAGGCGTCGCCAAGGATCCCGCGGCCGCGCTGGAGTGGTATCGCCGGGCCGCAGAGGGCGGGTTAAAGATCGCGCAATATAATCTCGGCGTCCGGGCAGCCTCCGGCGAGGGCGTCGCCAAGGACCCTGCCGAGGCGCTCAAATGGTGGCGGCAGGCGGCCGAACAGGGGCATGTCTCCGCCCAATACAATCTCGGCGTCCACTACTCCTCCGGCGAAGGCGCGGAGCGCAATGACCAGGAGGCCGCCAAGTGGTTCAAGGCCGCCGCCGAGCAGGGCCACACCCAGGCGCAGTTCACTCTCGGCAATCTCTTCGAGGCCGGGCGCGGCGTCCCCCGCTCCACCCTGAAGGCAGTTGAATGGTGGAAGAAAGCCGCCGAGCAGGGCATTCCCGAGGCCCAATACAATGTCGGCGTCAAGTACGCCGGCGGCGGCCCCGGATTTTCAGCCAAACACGACGAGGCCGCCCGTTGGTACCGCAAGGCCGCCGAGCAGGGTCACGCCGCCGCGCAGAACGAACTCGGCATCCTCCACGACCTCGGCAAGGGCGTCCCCCAGAATTCCGCCGAAGCCGCCAAGTGGTACAAGCTCGCCGCCGATCAGGGAATCGCCTCTGCCCAGTACAACCTCGCCCTGCTCCATTCAAGCGGCAACGGCGTCGCCAAGGACAACAGGAGGGCCCTCGAGCTCTACACCATGGCCGGCAGACAAAACTTCGGCGGCGCGCAGTTCAATCTCGGCGTCATCTACGCCAACGGCGAATGGGTCGCCCGCGATCTCGTGCAGGCCTACAAGTGGTTTCACCTCGCCGCCGGTCAGAACGTCGACAAGGCCGCAGACACCTGCAACGACCTTGCCAAATACATGACGCCGGAGCAGATCGACGAAGCCAGGCGTCTGGCCGAAAAACCCTGAGCGAGGCCGGCCGGCCTTTGTCGACCTGGCCGGAGAACAGTTTCCCGCAATCCGGACCGCAACGCCGGTTGCGCCAAATGCCTGTGGCATCCAGAACGCACAAACCCACGCCATGAAACGACAGCTTCTCCTCGGTTCACTTCTCCTCTGCCTCCCGTCCCTGCTCCTTGCCGCCAAGGCCGACAAGCGCGTATTCGACGCCTCCAGATTCGACACGCTGCAGGCGGCGTTTGACGCCGTCCCAACCAACGGCGGCGTCGTCTACCTCCCGCCCGGCGACTACGAATTGACGCAACCCCTGGTCGTGCGCTCACCGGAGACCCGCATCGAGGGCGCCGGAGCCTCGACCCATCTCATCAACAGAAACACCGAGGGCAAGCCCGCGCTGCACGTGCGTCCCGACGACTACGAAAAGAACAACCGCGCCCGCATGTGGCGCGTGCAGATCGGCAACTTCCGCATCAGCGGCAACACCAACAGCGGCGACGGCCTGCTCTGCGAAGGCATCCAGGAGGTCTTCATCCACGGACTCTCCGTCGATCACAATGGCGGTCACGGCATCAACCTCCAGAATTGCTACGAGGATCCGCGCGTTTCCGATTCCATTCTCACCTACAACGCCGAGGCCGGACTCAACATCCATTCCGGTCACGACATCGTGGTGAACGCCAACCACTTCGAGGAAAACCAGGACGCCGTCCGCTGCGCCGACAGCTTCAACCTTTGCATGAACGGAAACAACCTCGACGACCACCTCCGCCACGGCGTCGTCATTGAGAACACCTACGGCTCCGTGCTCTCCGGCAACATGATCGAGGAATGCAACGGGACCGCCATCATTCTCGACCGCGACTGCTATGGCATCACCATCAGCGCCAATGTCATCGCCCACGAACTCGAGGGCGGCGTCAACCTCAAGGACGCCCATGGCTGCGCGGTTTCCGCCAACACCTTCGTCATCGTCCACCAGTTCGGCGTGCGCGTCGGCCCGGACAGCGACCGCATCGCCATCACCGGCAACAGCTTCTCCAACAGCTACATGGGCGACGGGAAGGACAAGCGCCCCGCCGAGCACAAGGTCCCCATGGGCCGCGACGCCGGCGGCGGCGTCATCATTGACAACGCCGCCCACGTCAACATCACGGGCAACACCTTCACCGGCCTTTCGGCAGGCGCCGTGGAGGCAAGGGGCGAATCCGGCAGACTGCTCATCTCGGCCAACATCGTCACCGACATCAACCGCCGCGCGAAGGACAAGAAACCCGCCTTCGATCTCGGCGCCGCCCGCTCGAGCAGCATCGTGAAGGACAATCTGGTCGATTAAATCCGCGCCTTGGTCGCCGAGATCCGTCCGCCGAAACAGACATCGATGTCCGAGCCCGGCTCAAACCCGCGTTCCGCGTAGACGCCGGCATACTGCAGCGCTTCTTCCCCGGCCGACTTGAACCGGACCGGCATGGGCATTCTGCCGCGTTCGCAGAGCGCCATTTCCGGATCCGCCGCCCCCGGCTCCAGGTGAGGCAGGTTGATGTTCCAAAACTCGCCTTCCCCCAGTTCCGCCCCCATCAACTCGCGAATCACCGCGGCCGCCCTCCGCGACGCAACCGACCAATCCACCTCCAACTCCCTGCGCAGGTAATGCGAAACCGCCATCGAACGAACGCCGAGAATCCGCGCCTCCCTCGCGGCGGCCACCGTTCCCGAATAATGGACATCGACCCCCAGGTTGCCGCCGCGGTTGATTCCGGACAGAACCCAGTCCGGTTCAAAGCCCGGCAATATCCCGCCACGCAATGCAATCCGCGCGCAATCCGCCGGCGATCCATGAATCGCAATCTCATCCGTGCCGCGCCGTTCGATGCGGACCGGTTCGCCGGTGGTCACGCGATGCCCGCATTCCGACATGGGCCCCGCCGGAGCGACCAGGACCACGCGCCCCGGCTTCAACGCGCCCACAGCCTCGCGCAGCGCCGCCAAGCCCGGCGCATCGATCCCGTCGTCATTTGTCAGCAAGAGATTCATCGCATCGTCAGAGGGTTTGAAATCCCGGTCCGTTTGCCTTACAAGCGCGGTCCGGATGCCCAGCGAAACAATCGCCGATCAACTTGTAAAGGCCGCAAAGAAACTCTCGACCGGTGTCGGTCGACTGAAGTTCTCCCCGCCGGTCAGCCATGTCTACAACCCTCTCGACTACGCCTGGCGGGCGCACGAGGCCTACCTCCGCAGGTTTGGCGACAGTCGGAAACGCGTCCTGATGCTCGGCATGAACCCAGGTCCGTTCGGCATGGCGCAGACCTGCGTCCCCTTCGGCGAAATCGCCGCCGTACGCGATTGGATGGGCATTGAGGAACCTGTCGGCAAACCCGACCCCGAGCATCCGAAACGCCCCGTCGATGGATTCGACTGCCCCAAATCCGAGGTCAGCGGCAGGCGGCTTTGGGGGTTGTTTTCAGAGGTCTATCCCGACGCGAACGAGTTCTTTGCCGGGCATTTCGTCGCGAACTACTGCCCCCTCGCCTTCATGTCGGAGACGGGGGCGAACGTCACGCCCGACAAGCTGCCCGCCGCGGAACTGAAGCCCGTCACCGAGGCCTGTGACGCGCATCTCCGCGCCCTGGTCGCCATCCTGCGCCCGGAATGGCTCCTCGGCGTCGGCGGTTGGGCGCACAAGCGCCTGCTGGCCCTGTTTGACAAGGATGCATACCGGATTGGGACCATCCTCCACCCGAGCCCCGCCAGCCCGGCCGCCAACCGTGGATGGGCGGAAGCGGCAACCAGACAGCTGAACGAACTGGGGGTGTGGAAGGACAACGGGAACTGACATGATCCAACTCCTGTCCAAGACCATCGCCGGAGCAGCCCCGGGACCCAGGCTCCTCATCACGGGCGGCGTGCACGGCGATGAATTCGAACCCATGGTCGCGCTGCGGCGACTGGCGTCGCTCGTCGAGCCCGCCGCACTCTCTGGAGCGCTCACGATCGTTCCGGTCGTCAACGAGGCCGCCTTCGAACGCCGCCGCCGCTGCGCCGAGGACGATCTCGACCTCGCGCGAACCTGCCCCGGAAACCCCGACGGCTCCATCACCGAACAGACCGCGCACGCCCTCACGGAACTGATCGCACAGTCCGACTTCTACATCGATCTCCATACCGGCGGCACGACCATGTCGGTCTTCCCCCTCGTCGGTTACGTGCTCCATCCGGACGAGACAATCCTGGAGAAACAACGCCGCATGGCCCGCGCCTTCAATCTGCCGCTGATCTGGGGAACGGACTGGCGGCTCGAGGGCCGGTCGCTCTCGGCGGCCCGCGACGCCGGCGTGCCCGCAATCTACACTGAATATCACGGCGGCGGCCGATGCCATCCCGACGGCGTGCAGGCCTACATCGATGGCTGCCTCAATGTCATGGGGGAACTCGGCATGATCGAACGCGCCCACACCCCCGCCGACGGTGTCCTGCTCGTCGAGGACGACCGTCCCGGAGCCGGGCATATGCAGATCCAGAACCCCGCCCCCCGCGCCGGCTACTTCGAACCATCGGTCCAACTCGGCGGCGTCATCGACGAAGGCGAACTGCTGGGGACCCTCTCCGACCCGCTGGGCGATGAGACAATCGAGGTCCGGTCGGGACAACGCGGCAGGGTCATCGTCCTGAGGACCTTTCCCCGCGTCGACAAGGGCGACGCCCTGGCGGTCGTGATCGATGTCGGGTAGCGCGGGCGGCCACACAGGCCCATCTGAATCTCACGGCGAGACGCCGCAAGGAACCGCAGCCAGGACGACTGCGCCACGGGGCTCGACCGATTCGAAGGCAACGCGACGGTTGTGCTGCCATCGACAGATCGTTACCGTTCAACAAACAGCATGAGCATCTGGCGCTGGGCGGAACATTTTGAAGCAATCCCGGAAGCCGCGCGCATTTCCCTCGGCGAAGGCGGCGCTCCGCTGATCCGGTCGCGCGCCATCGGACCGTCCGCCGGACTGCCCAACCTCTTCTTCAAGCTTGAATCCACCAACCCCACCGGCTCCTACAAGGACCGGTTTGCCGCGGCGGCCGTCTCCGACATGATCGCCCACGGCCGCGCGCGATGCGTGGCCACCTCCAGCGGGAACACCGGCGCGGCCCTCGCCGCCTATTGCGCGGCGGCGCGCATCCGCTGCCAGATCGCCATCGTGGAGACCGCGCCCGAGGACAAACTGCGGCAGATGCTCGCCTACGGCGCCGAGTTGTACCGGGTGCGAGGGTTCGGACTCGACCCGCAGATCACCGCCGCCACCTTCGCGCTGCTGCAGGACGCCGCCACCCTGCCCGCCGCCGCCCTGCAGATCAGCGCCTTCAGGTATTGTCCGATCGGCATGAGCGGCGTGCGCAGCCTGGGCCTCGAGATCGCCGAACAACTGCCCGATGTCGCCCACGTCTTTTCTCCCGCCGGCGGCGGAGGCCTGACCCTGGCCACGGCCCAAGGACTGCAGAACTGCGCCAACGCCGCCGTCCACTGCGTCCAACCCGCCGGCAACGACACCATCGCAACCCCACTGCGCAAAGGCGCGTCGGCCGCCCGCGATGTGAATTGCGCCTCCCAGATCAGCGGCCTCCAGGTCGCCAACGTCATCGATGGCGACGCCGTCATCGAAGCCTGTCGCGCCAGCGGCGGAACAGGTCACGCCGTGGAGGATGAACTCATCTGGGAGACTCAGCGAAGGCTTGCGGAGGAGGAAGGCGTCTTCGCCGAACCGGCGGCCGCGGTGGCCTTGGCGGGCGCCCTGCAGGCGCGCGAGAACGGTGAGCTGACGGAGGACGAGAACGTTGTCTGCCTGGTGACGGGATCAGGATTCAAGGATTCGGCATCAGTCGATCGGTTGATCGCCTCCAGGACCTGCCCCATCCTTGACGCCGCGGACCTGCGTGAGGCGCTTCGCGCGTAGAACGGACGTCAAGCCGATCTCCGGGCGGAACCAGACTTCAGCCCAGATCCCCCTTGAGGAAAACCCTGCGGGAATACGGATCGCTCTCGAACAACTCCCCTCCGAAGGCAACCTCCGAGCCGACATCCGCTCGCGCCTGTTGCAGCTTCTCCACTGGCAACCGGACGACAGCCTCCACTGGAAGCCTGCCATAACCCGTCGAAATCTCAGCGATCTCGATGACCGCCTTCACCCCCGCCTCGCCGCCAAACACCGTGTCATACGTGAATTCCTCGACCTGCAGCAACCGGCCCCGCCACATCACTGAAAGCCCCTCAAACTCCCTGCGAAAGGTCTCCGTGGATTCGTAACCCGAGATGTCCTCATTGAAGATCCTGCCAACAAGATCATCCACACCGGGACAGCCCGACGCAGACGGCTCCTCCTCCTTCTTCTCGTCCTCGATAACAGCATCCACGACATCCTCCACCGGCGTCGCCCCGGCCTCCTCCTTCTCCCCGTCTATTCTCTCGTTCTCGTTCTCCTCCTCGGCAACAGCATCCGCGACATCCTCCACCGGCGTCGATTCCGCTTCCTCTTTCACCTTCTCCCCGTCCTCCTTCTCATCCTCTACATCAGCCTCCTTCCCCTCTTCCTCGAAATCTGCCGGCTTCTCTGTCCCGGTCGTCTGGGTCGGCAGGGGCGGCGGTTCGGCGACGGTTGTCCTGGTCGGGGCATCACGCCGGACCTTGAGCAGGGTGAACGCCTCCACCACGTCGCCCACCGTGGCGTCCCAACCCTTTTCGTGGAACAGCCTCCGGGTCTCCGACCATTGCAGCAGAATCTCGCCCCTCAGGTTCAGATCCAGTTTCGACGCCTTCGTTGTCGGATCGGCGTGCCCGAAGAGCCAGCGGGCAAACGCCTTGTGAAACAAGCAGGCCGCCACGAACATCATCAGCAACAGGAATTCCAATCCCCCATTGATCGCCACGATATATCCCCAGCCCACGCCCGCCGACACAAGCGCCACACCGATGGCCACAGGCGCTCTCACGCCTTCCGGTTCGTAGTCAAATGCCAATCGAAGCGCATAGACATACGAGACCGCGGACCAGACCATCGACGCCAAAACGAACTTTGGTCCAACATCATGCCGACCACGCCAAAGATGCCCGGCGCCAGGGAATAGCCCAGTATCCTGACGCAGCGCGCCGCCTTGGCCAGACTCCAGGCCGCCCGGTCAAACTTGTGGGCGGCAATGAAGGCCGCGGCCGTTGCGGCTGTAATGACAACGAACGTGAACACCGCTCCGTCGATCCATCCGAACGGATTCTTCCCATGCAGCCCGGCGCCGCACGACAGGCCCGCCAGCAATACAACGCCAAGGGCCGATTTCGTCCCCTTCTCGTCCCGCGCGATGTCCTTGTAGGCATCGAGATCGAAAAACGGCGTGGAGGTGATGCGGTTCGTGAAGTTCATGACGGTTTCAGATCCTACGGTCGCGCTCCAGCGCACAGAATTACACTTTGTCCCCGCAATTCGAGCCGGGCGGCCCGAAACCCGACCTCGACTCAGCGATCTCGCAGGGCGTCCAACAACCTCTGATGAATCCCGCCGAAGCCGCCGTTGCTGAACACGCAGACCACATCGCCCGACTCAGCGGCCTCAGCCACGTGCTCCACGATGGCATCGACCGTCGGAAGGTAGGCCGCGAGAGTCCCTGAGTCCTGTATGGCGGTCATCAGACCGGTCGGATCGAGCCGCTGATCCTCGGGAAGCAACTCCAGACGGGCCACCTCTGCCACCACCGCGCAATCAGCCAGCGACAACGCCTGGGCCAGTTCGTCCTGGAAGACATTGCGTCGGGTGGTGTTGGAGCGCGGCTCAAAGACGGCCCAGAGGCGTCGGCCCGTATGGAGCCCGCGCAGGGCCTTCAGGGTCTGCGCGATCGCCGTAGGGTGATGTCCAAAGTCGTCGATCACCGTGACGCCGGCCGCCTCGCCGACCGCCTCCATCCGTCGCCGGATTCCCTCAAAGGAGGAAAACGCCGACTGGATTCCCTCATCGCCGATTCCGGCCGCCCGCGCCGCCAACGCCACCGCCGCCGCATTCCGGACATTGAATTCGCCGATCATTGGAATCGAGAACGCAACATCTCCCAACTTGAAACGCGCGCCCTCGGCTGAATACCCGATGTCGGTCAGGCGGACATCATTGTCCTCCCCCAGGCCGAACCGCTTCACCGGGCAGAAATCCACGTCCAGCAATCCGCTCAGGTTTGCGTCGTCGCCGTTCGCCAGCAACAGCCCGTTGTTCGGCACGATCCGGATGAAATGACTGAACGTTTTTTTGACCGCCCCAAGATCTTCGAAGATGTCCGCATGATCGAACTCCAGGTTGTTGACGATGGCAATCTCGGGAAGGTAGTGAACGAACTTGCTGCGCTTGTCGAAGAAAGCGGTGTCGTATTCGTCGCCCTCGATGATGAACCACTCGCTGTCGGTGAAGCGCGCGCCCTGCCCGAGGTTCTTCGGCACGCCGCCGAGCATGTAGCCCGGATTCAGCCCGTTGTGCTCGAACACCCAGGTGAGCAGCGAGGTCGTCGTGGTCTTGCCATGCGTTCCGGTCACCACGATGGATCGCTTGCCGCGGATGAAGAACTCCTTCAGCAGTTCCGGCAGCGAGATGTAGCGATGCCGGCTCGCCATGGTCAACTCCACCTCGGGATTGCCCCGGGACATCGCATTGCCGACCACAATCAGGTCGGCGTCCTCCGGAATGTTGTCGGGACGAAACGGCGACCTCACCTCGATTCCCCGCTCCTCCAGGAAATCCGACATCGGAGGATAGACGCCTTCGTCGGAACCGGTGACCGTGAAACCGCGCTCCTTCATCGCCGCCGCGGTCGAGGCCATCGCCGTGCCGCAGATGCCGA
>JAYPEY010000100.1:0-22551 GCA_038126035.1 Verrucomicrobiales bacterium
GTTTCTCTGGTTTTCCCGGAAAACCATCTCATTCGCAATGGGCCAGTTCACGGGGCCCAATCAATGGAATCCACTATCACGGGCACTATGCTCGAGCCAAAATTAAAACACATTCAAACAAAAATTTGGGGCCTAACTCTATCTACTTGACATGCCCGCCCTTTTCCCAACTATTGATTTTTTGTATAGACATTGCCTCAGTGAAACGTCCATTCGATCATGTGCTTGAGCCTTTGGAGCCTCGTCTTCTGTTGTCGGCGGATGGACTCGGAGCTGCCGTAATGGCGGAGGGTGCCTGCGATGTATCGACCGCACTGATGGCTGAGGAAGTCGAGTTCACCGTCATGGAACTGTCGGTTGAGGGCAATGACACCTACGACGGGTATGGGCTTTTTGATTTGACGGAATCTGGACAGGAAAAAGAGCAGATCATCGAGGAAAGTGAGGTGCTCGGAGGAACTGGAAGCATTGATGCGCATGTCATCAATCAGGGTTCACTCGAGCCGGGGAATTCACCTGGTATCCTGGCTTTCACGGATTTCACTCAGGCGGAAGACGCGACTACGATTATTGAAATTGGAGGGACCGATGGAGCCGGTGTGGACCCCAGCGGTCACGACCAGATTCAAGTCATGAACGACGTGAACCTCGCTGGCGCACTGGAGATCCAGTTGATCAATGGCTTCGTCCCAACCTTGGGAGACAGCTTCGAGATTCTCAATTGGGGTGGCAGTCGCAGTGGAGCGTTCGACCTTTGGCTGGGCAGTTCCATCGCGATTGATGACAGCATCGCATTCGAGCCTTTCTATGATGATGTTGGTGGCACCCTGACCCTGGAAGTGGTTCAAGCTCACACGCTTTTGCCTGCTGCTGAGTCCGCTCTCCAGACGGGACTGGACCAGCTGCAACAGATTGGAGATGCACTGGACTCCATTGACCAGTTGGCAAACTCCATTCCGTTCGTTGGCGATACCTTGGGCAATCTGGTTGATGTGGGACAGGCGATTAATGATGCCATTCAGGATCCACTGGCCACCTTGCTGGCGGGTTTGCCAACCCAGGCTGAGGTGACCGAGTTCATTGAAGGCTTGGACGGGATGACCCTTGGCCTCTTCGACGTATCGGTGAATGGAGTGCTGGGCCACCACGGTTCGGTTGCCACCGATCCCTTCTACTGGGATGTCTCGCTGACCCTTGGTCGAACGCAGTCGGTAGTCCTCGATATGGCTCCGGGCGTTCTTTTTGACGCTTCTTTTGACACCGCCCCCACGGTGGATTTTGCAGCAGAGTTGACAATCGATTTCCAGTTTGGTGACGACGGTGGATTCTTCCTGGCCCTCAATCAAATGGTTGCCTGTTTTTCCGCGGATACGACATTGGGCGTGGGAGTCAGTCTCGACTTCGTTGAGGGTGGTTCGCCCACGAATCTACCCATCGCCAGCGGCTCGGTGAACCTTACCGCCTGTGTGGACGTCGCCCCGGATGCTGGAATCCTGACGGATGGGCGCATCACGGGATCCACACTCTCTGACATCATTGGAGGCACGATTGCCGTGGGCGACGCCTTCAATTTGACGCCATCCGGTATGGCGGACATAGAGTTCGGGCTGGGAGCCGGGCCGGCCTTTCCCGATGCCGATTACTCGGGGGACCGCGTTTTCTCCGTGAGTCTGGATGACCTGTTCGGCAGCCCGGTCGAGGATTGGCGACTGGAGATCACTGGAACCCTGGAGATTGCAGGACAGACCTTGAGTGGGACCTTCGCCTTCAGGAAGGCGCCATCCGGCATCATGATCACCGCGGAGAATGTCTCTCTGGACCTGACCACGGGGGCTGGAGTGGATGAAGAAAGGGTTCTTCTGCTGGAGAACGGAAGCGGCACCTTCCTCTACACCGAAGATGGCGTGGCCGGAACTGCGGAACTGACCCTGACCGATGGACCTGACCATGCGAACCTGAGCCTTTCCGGGACAACCTTGGGTCTGGAGTTCAACACCACCGATGATGCGATCAGCGAAATTGACGGGGTGATGGTGGATTTGCCCACGGGTGATTACCTGAGGGTGTTTGGTGCCTTGGATCTCGGACTGCTGGATCCACAGGTCACCCTCTCTGGCGACTTCTCCTTCGAGCGGATCGATCCGACTCCCGGTTCCCCGGATAGTGGTGACGAGGTGGTTACCTTGGCCTGGACCAATGGATCCTTTGCTTTTGACGATGGTTCCACCGACCTGTTGATGGTGACGGATGCCTCCGGGGCTCTGGTGATTACCCCCAATGGACTGCTGGGGCAGGCCGACGCGGATGTCTCGATCGTGGCTGGTGGTCTTCTCCTCTCGGGAATCTTTGAGATCCTGATCAATGACACCAATGCCGCCTATGCGGGCACCATCGAGGTTCTCGACATGCCGGTCAGTCTGGATCTTCCAGCGGGCCCCTACATCCGGGTATCCGGTGAGGAATCGACCCTGACGGTGCTGGGCATCGGTATGACCGGCAACTTCACCTTCGAGGAGAGGACAACCGATACCGGTGGCGAAAGGGTCGTCACCGTGGCTGTCTCCGAGCTTGAACTTCAACTCGGTTCGCTTTCGACCCTGGACTTGCTCGAGCTGACAAATGGTGAGGGTGCCTTCATCATCACGGAGGACGGATTGGCCGGTTCCGCTTCGGTGGATGCTGCCTTGAACCTCGAGGGTGTCGGGCTGTCTGGAACGTTCGGGGTGGCCATCAATGAACTGGACGTGGCCGTCAGCGAAACGATCGAAGTGGGAGGAGTCAGCACCCTCATCGATGTGCCGGAGGGACCTTTTCTTCAGGTGACCGGCGAAGGGGCGATGCTTGAGGTCTTTGGAATTTCGATGACCGGTGACTATACCTTCCAGCAGATCACGACCGATGATGCCTCCCAGTGGGTGGTTGTTGATGCCTCGGATGTCTCCTTTGACTTCGGGACGAACGTCATCAATGCCGCGGGTGGTGACGCCCTGTTCCTCTTTACCGACAGCGGACTGGCGGGCGAAGGCATGGTGACCATCGGCATTGATGCCTTTGGCGTAGGCTTCAGCCAGACCGTTGAATGGAACTTCAATTCCACCTCGGCGGCCATCAGCGAGTCCTTCTCGGTAGGTGGCGTTGATTATGATTATGACTTCGAAGCGGGTCCGTATCACCAGCTGTCCACGACGACCTCGGTGACCATGGATATACCGGTTGCCGGTGTGACCCAGTCCTTCTCAGGCACCCTGGTCCTGACCTTGGTTGAGAACGAGTCGGGATCCGATTATGCCACGATTGGGGTATCGGGCCTTGAGACCACCCTCGGAACCGGCGCCGTGTCCCTGACATTGATGGGTGGTACGGGTGCCTTCTACCTTGATGAGAATGGGGTCGCGGGATCGGTCAATGTGGAAACCGCGATCCTTGGTGGAGCAACAGGGGTTTCCGTAACAGCGCAGAATCTCGATGTGGAGTTCAACAATACGGGCAGCGATGTCGGCCCGATTGAGATACCGATCTCCAACGATTCCTCCGAGGATGTCACATTGGAGTTCAGTGGTTCCTACTACCATGACTACATCGCGGCGGTGGGTTCGGTTGAGATCGACCTTGCCGGATATATCATCATGGGAGGTGTCTTCGCCTTCGAGGTTTCCGGCGCCGATCCTGATACACTGACTGTTGCGGCGGAAGAGGTCATGTTTGATCTCAATGCCGGTCCGGTGAGCGTGGTTTCCTTCCATGAGGGAAGCGGCGTCTTCGTGATCAATTCGGATGGATTCTTTGGTGAGGCTGAACTGGCTTTTGACGTGGGCCTGATTGCCATGAGTGGTGACATCACCATGGAGGTCAACACCACGAATTCCTCTCAGGCCGCCACGGTGACCACCCCGTCCGGAATGACCTCCCTGAATCTTTCGGATACCGACTACCTGGAGATGTGTGTCTCAGGTCATCTGCTGCTCGGTTCGGTGGCGCTTCCCTTTGATTTCCTGATTGCTGTCGATACAGGGACGGGGGCCGTTGAGTTTCGTGAAAAGGGAAGCAACAACCTGCTGGTCTCGGTGGATACCTCAGGGAATGTGACCGTTGATGGAGGAATCAGCTTTGATGACTTTGCGCAGGCCGGTCCGCTGGAGTTTGTGAGCATGCTTCGACAGCTGGCCAACTGGTTGGCTCTCTTCCGTGATTCCAGCCTCTTCAACCAGGTGATCCCTTTCACGGACGGCATCACGTTGGGCGACGCCTTTGACTGGTCACAGGCATTTGTTGAGGAGGTCTTCAGTCATGTAGTGAGCATTGAATTCCTGGCGTCCCGCGATCTTGAGCAGGACCTGATCGATGAAGGTGGAAGCATCACGCTGACGAGTGCGGAGTTTGACCTGGTGATTGGCGACAGCAGCTACACGGGATTCTCCGTAAGCGGGTCCTTCACCTCACTGGAGAATCCTTCGGATCCCTTTGATGCCAATACCCTGGCGGGACTCTTCAACCTGGATTTTGCTTCCAAGGGGGTGGATCACCTCGTGGTGGCGCGGGTGAACGACTCCTCACCTGATGATGCCACCTTTGTCATCGCCCTTCAGCCTGACCAGATTGCCGCGGATCCCACACTGGAACTGCACAACCCGAACAGTGAACTCAGCGACGTGGTCGGGTTCTCCCCGGACGATGGCGATCCAGACACTCCGGAGCAGGTGGGTCTTGAGAACCAGCGTTTCGGTATCGAGGACCTGATCGAGGAACTGGGCATGATCCTCACGGGATCCCCGGTGAACTACGATCCGGTCGCCCAGATGTATTCCTTCCCGGCAACGATCAACTGGAGTCCCGACACTCCGCTGGTGGTGCCCTTTGATTTCGAGGCGGACTTCGGTCCCCTTGCGAATGCCAGCCTGAGTGGGGAGCTTCAACTGGATGCGGAACTCGAGCTCGGCCTGACCCTTGGCTTCGACCTGAGCGCTGCTGCGACTCCGGTGGTTCTGAGCTCAACCCTTGTTCCTGTCCCCAGCCATGGACGCCTGACCGATGACGCCACTTTCGAGGTCTTCTTCAATGATGATCCCACCGGCATCACCATGACACTCACAGCCGCTTCCACTGCAGACAACAACTCCATCGAGGATCTTGCCGATGACCTCAATGCGTTGTTCGCGACTGAAACCTACGGCGGGGATGATCTCGATGACGTGATCTACGCCCAGAAGGCAGGCAATGGACTTGCCATCATGGTTCTCGATGAGGATGCCGATGGTGATGGAGCCCTTGGTGTGGATGAGGACAAGAACGGGAATGGTGTTCTCGATACCCACCTGAATCTCATTCGCAGGATGTCCATCCGTTCCCTCGCGGGAGATCCCTTTGCTACGGAGCTTGGATTTGGCGCCGAGGTGATCGATCTGGACGACAACCCGGGAACGACCAACGACCAATACTTCGTGACCTCTTCCACCTCACCGATGAAGGGTCTCTTTGTCGAGGATGTCAGTCTGTCGGGAGGTGTTTCCATGATCACCACGACTCCGATCGAGGGTTCCCTGCAGTTCGGATTTGTGGAGATCACCACCAGCGGTGGAAGCGTGGGTACCCTTGAGTTCGATGGTGTCACCCCCACCATGATCGAAGTGGGTGTCTCCCTTGAGGATGACGAGACCAGTGAGAACCGCTTCTACATCAACGAGCTCTACAACAACCTCGATATTGATTCCATCCTGTCCATGGTGCAGGGACCGGACTTCTCGGGAAGCTTCCTGGCACGGCTCGACAACATTGCCGTCAATGATGGACTGATTCCCCTGGGGAGTGATCCTGAAGTTTCCGTATGGATTCCGGACATCAATGATGTGGCGTACAATCCCGACGCCTATGACGGGTCCAACACAGGTTTGTTCCTGACCTATCCGGACCTGGGCAACCTCCTGAACTTCGACGAGTTCAACTTCACCACGCTGATCAGGGCGTTGAACGATGTTGCCGACTCCCTGAGTGACCTGAGCGCGTTCTCCTTCCTCGATGAAAAGCTTCCTCTAGTCGACATCAGCATCAACGACATGCTGGACTACGCCGAGAAGTTTGCGGAACTGGTGGATGAGCTTTCCAACAACGCACAGGAAACCATTCAGGGCGCCCTGACCGAGCTTGAAGCGGCGATCGAGAACCTCTTCGACCTGGATCCCAACATCCTTTCCGTGGTTCTCGATGACAACGGCCTCGGCTCGGAGATCGTGACCTCAGGTGGCTCGGGAGCCAGCCCGGCAAATGCCACGGTGGATCCCGACGGTGACAACAATGGAGTCACGGTGACCAGCAGTAGCAATGGGTCGACCTGGAACGACGTGGCCATCCGGGTCCGGGGTGACAGCAGTCTGAATGGCGATGTCGCGGAGGCGGAATGGGATGCCACCAACAAGGTTTTGACGATCCGCATCAATGGGGGAGAAACCACCGCAGACAGCGTCGTTGATGCCGTCAATGACCTTGCCGACTGGTCGGCGGCCCTCACCTCCAGTGACAACGATGGCGGGACGAATACAGGTGACGGAACGATCACCACCAAGGCCCTCAAGTTCTCCCTCGTCTTCAGTGCGGGATATGCAAACACGCTTCCGCTTCAACTGGATCTCAAGGAACTGGTCAGTGGCCTTGCAGGTGACAACGCCGCCGTGGCCGCCTTCATCGACGCCGCAACGACCCTCATCCAGGTCGAGGGTTCCGGTGAATTGACCGTCAGTGCGGGTGCTGACCTGACCCTGGATTTCGGCATCGACCTGACGGAGCCCCTTGCGCCTCGTCCGTTCTTCTATGATACGACCGGTGTCGAGCTTCGGGCAAAGGTCCTGGGTACCGACCTGGAGATTGAGGCCAGCATGGGATCGGTGGTCGGCATCTTCATTCGTGATGGTGCGGTGACGCTGGACGGGGATGGCAATCCGGAGACCGACGCAGGGGACGGCGATGACGGAGCCGAGTTCCGTCTTGGCCTGAATGACAACAACGGTGATGGGCGCCACTACTTCAACGAGAGCTGGTTCAATGAGGAAAGCATCGATCTCCACCTGATGGGCGGCGTGAGCGCCATGCTTCCGATCTTTGCCCCAACCGAGTTCCTGGCCCTGGGTGGCGATGGTGATGAAAATGGTGATGGCTATCCGGACAACCAGCTCGTCATCGACATTCCGGATCTCGTCAGGCTCTTCACCAACACATCAGCTGACAATGGAACGGCCGTTCTCCGGATTCCCGGTGGGCTGAATGATCTCGAGATCGTCGAGACGAGCGGTGACTACGATGATTTCACCATTGTCGTTGAAGAGGGTCCTGGCGCCGATGCGGCCTTCAGCAACGGCGTTCTGACCATCGACCTGGACAGCGACTCCACGACGGCACAGGAGCTAAAGATGGCGATCGAGGGCCTGGGCAACTTCACCGTGTCTTTCATTGATGATGATCCATCCGGCCCGAATGACGGCAGCGGAACGGTAACGACTTCCAAGGTGGCCATCGCCACGCCGGACTTCAACTCGCTCTTCGAGGACATTGATTTCTGTGATCTGCTTGATTCGCATGCGGGACTTCTTCTGGATGGCATTGATTCCTTCCTCGGCTCGATCCAGGACGGCCTCCAGGCGATTGTGCTGAACCAGAACCTGCCACTCGTGGGAGATGGCCTGGCGAGTGCCGCCAACTTCATCGACAGCTTCCGCAACGGCCTCCTGTTGGAACTGCGTAATCGGGTTGAAGAAGCAGGTGGCAGCGCCACCACCGCCATTGAGAACGCCATCAAGGAAGCCTTCTGGAACACCATCGGACCTGGAGGGCTCAACTTGCTGGTGAAGGCTGAGGACGGCTCCGAGCTGGACGACAGTGAAGGCTACAGCCAGTTGGATGTGTCGCTGGACTGTGACGAGGGCCTTGTGGTGAACCTGCGGATGCGGAGTGAACTGGCCCTGATCGACACCACCTCCAACCCCATCGACATTGACCTGGGTGTTCCCGGCTTCGGACTTGAAGTCAGCGGCAACGTGCAGGTCTCGATTGGATATGACCTGATGTTTGGCTTTGGCCTGAACAAGCAGGACGGCTTCTACTTCAACTCCTCACACGACGAGGAACTCAGCCTCTTCTTCATGGCTTCCATTCCCGGCCTTGCAGCAGCCGGGCAACTTGCCTTCCTCCAGCTCGACATCGCGGACGACCCGGATGATCCATCCATGTTCGAAGGCCAGTTCTACATCGACCTGATGGATCCCAATGGTGATGGAAAGCTGACTTTTGCCGAGATCACTTCGGCGGGGACCCAGTTCTCGGATGTCATCGATGCAGGTCTGGAGGCGGTTGCCGATGTCAATCTGGACTTGGCCGCCAGCTTCGGTGGAAACGCTGCATTCCCAAGGGTGGTGGGTGAATTTCATCTGGACTGGATGTTCGACCTGGAGAACGGCGCCTCGAAGCCCCAGATCATGTTCAGCAACCTTGCGCTGGATCTCGGAACCTTCATCAGTGATTTCCTTTCCCCGGTTCTCGACAAGATCAAGGAAGTGACTGAGCCACTGCAACCGGTCATCGACATTGCGACGGCCCGGCTTCCGATCCTCTCCGATCTTGCCGGAAAGGATGTGACCTTCCTCGATCTCGCACAGGCATTTGGATACCTCGAGCCCTCGACCCGGAAGTTCATCGACAACGTTCTGCAGATCGTTGAGCTCATCAACAGCATTCCTTCCGGTTCCGGATCCATCATGATCCCGTTCGGTGCCTTCAGCCTGACCGATGATGGCAGTGGCAAGATGGATCAGATCAACCCACTTGGAAACCTGAGCGAGATCGACCTCGACCAGGTGATCAGTGATGCCGCCGATACGGATGCCAGCTCGACCTACAAGAACCAGGTCTCCGGTTTCATGGGCGGCGTGGCCAGCCTCGACAATTTCAGCATTCCGATCTTCGACGACCCATCGGTCCTCTTCAACCTGTTCATTGGTGAGCCCGTGCCCCTTGTGGAATGGAACATGCCTGCCTTTGTCTTCGAGTTCACCTACGTCCAGAAGATCGCCATCTATCCTCCGCTCTACGCCCAGTTCGGTGGAAGCATTGGAGCCAAGATCGAGATCGGATTTGGTTACGATACCTTCGGCATCCAGAAGTTCATCAGCTCGGAAGACCGCAACTTCCTGGATCTTCTCGATGGGTTCTACGTCATCGATTTTGATGCGAATGGAAACGAGCGCAACGAGTTGGAACTCAGTGGCGAGTTGTTTGCCGGTGCCTCCATTGACCTGCTGATCGCGGAGGTCGGCATTCGCGGTGGAGTCTATGCGACGATCGGGTTCGACCTGAACGACGTGAACGACGACGGCAAGGTCCGTGTCAGTGAGATCATCACGTTGGCCCAGCACGATCCACGTTGCATCTTCAACATCAACGGAGAAGTAGGGCTGTTCCTCGAGGCCTTCCTCACGGTGGACCTATTCTTCTTCAGCATCGACAAGACCTGGCGCTTTGGTGAGTTCACGCTGTTTGAGTTCTCGCTCACCTGTCCTGAGCCTGTTCTTGCCAGTGACGACGGAGCAGGGAACCTGACACTCCACATCGGCTCCCGCGCTGCGGATCGCCTTGAGTATGATGTCAGCGACAGCTCCGAGACCTTCATCGTGAAGCACGTCGATGGAGATGCCTCTTCTGAGATGGTCGAGGTTTCCTTCGGTGATCACACCCAGACCTTCTCGGGGGTGAAGAACATCATCGTCGAGGATGCCGGCATTGGAGATGACTACGTCGACTTCCGCGGTGTGTTGGTTCCTGTGGATGTGCATGGAGGTGTCGGGAACGACACGTTTTTCATGAGCGATGGCGCCAACTCGGTTGCTTACGGTGACGAAGGTAATGACCTGATCGTCGCCAGCGCAGTTGCTACTGCCACCGGCACGGTTCTTTACGGTGGTGACGGCAACGATGAGTTCACCCCCGGCACCACGGCGATCACCATCTATGGCGGCAATGGAACCGACACGCTGATCGGCACTTCGCAGGATGACGAACTGCACGGTGAGGGCGGCAATGACTACATCGAGGGTTTGGGAGGCAATGACCTCCTTTATGGCGGAGGTGGCAATGATGTCATCTATGGAGGAGCCGGAAATGACCTTGCGGATGGTGGTGATGGCAACGATGAGATTCATGGCGGCCGGGACGCCGACCTGCTTCTAGGTGGAGCCGGTGAGGACCTGATCCTCGGTGGAAGCGGCAATGACTTCATTGCCGGCGGGGACAACGATGACCAGTTGTACGGTCACAGCGGTATCGACCTCATTGTCGGTGATGGATTTGGAACCCTTAATGGAGTCGCACCCAATCCGACCACGCTGGAGGCGACACTTGCCGCAGCCGTTTCAAATGGATTCACGCTGGAAGGCATTACGGGCGGAGCTTACGACGAAAGCCTTGTAGGTGACGACGCACTGATTGGTGGAGGCAACAGCGACTTCCTCTTTGGCGGCCCGGGCAAGGACTACCTATATGGAGGCAATCTCTTTGCCAACGGTGAAACCGAGGTGATCGAGGAGGATGGCAATGACTTCATCGATGGCGGTCCCGGCGACGACGAGATCTACGGAGATGATGCCCTTGGCAAGACCGGGGACCGTGAGACGGGAATCGGAGTCCAGGGCGCAGTCTTCCTCGACCTGATTGAGAATGGACTCAGGGATGATGAGGAACTCGGCTTCGGTGGAGTGACGGTGACGCTTTATCGCAACGACGGTGTCTTTATTGCCGAGGAAATCTCCGGGACGGATGGGAGTTTCGAGTTCTCCGGCCTCGATCCAGACCGATACTATCTCACCTTCTCGAAGCCGGTAGGTTTGGATTATGCGGAACCCCTGGCTGGTGGTGCTGCCAACCCGGAGGAGGCGGACAATGACAGCGATGCGGAGGATGGATCGGGCGTGCTTCCCGCCGGACAGACGCAGGATTTCGAACTGACCTTTGATGAGACGGAAACCCACGTGGCCGCCGGTTTCACGGGAGATGCGCAGGTATCCATCTCCGACATCTCAGTCAATGAGGGTGATACCGGACAGACCATGGCCACGTTTACGGTCACCCTTGCCGCCCCAAGGATTGAGATTGTCACCATCGACTATGCGACTGCTCCTGGTTCGGCTTCGGCGGCGGATGGAGACTATGTCTCGGTCAGCGGTACCCTGATGTTCGAGCCGGGCGTGACGACCAAGCAGATTTCAATTCCGGTGCTGGGCGACGACAAGTACGAGGAGCATGAACAGTTCGTGCTGGAGCTTTCGAATCCGAGTGGTTCGGTGGAACTGCCCGCATCTCCTGTCGTGCTGGCCACCATCATCAATGATGACAAGGTGCCACAGATCAGCATTGGTGATGCCCTTACCCTTCCTGTGGATCACGATGGAGATGAAATGACCGCTCCCATCTACGTGGAGACAACGTCACGAATCTTCAAGGTCACCCTGAGCAACCCAAGCTATCATGCCATCACCGTGGACTTCACCACGGATGCGGCGCTGACCTTTGCCGGTCTTCAGGCTGAAAATGCTGCTACGCCGGACGGTCTGTTCCCCGAGTTCGACTTCTTCCAGACTGCAGGAACCCTGACCTTCCTCCCTGGTCAGACAACCAAGGAAATCGAGGTTCTCATTAACGACGACGACCTGGACGAGCATGATGAACATTTCTATGTCAATCTCTCCAATCCGGTCTTCGCGACCATCAGTGACGACCGCGGCTATGGAATCATTGCGGACGATGATGATCCCGTCAGCGTGACCATCGAGGCCATTGTTCCCTACATGGGTGATGACCACACCACCGAGGTCAACGAGGAGGATGTTGTTTCCGTCTATGCGGAGTTCCGGGTCAGGCTCTCTGATGTGAGTGGCAAGACGGTGACTGTGAATTATGCCAGCGCCCCAGGCACTGCGGTGGAGTCGGTCTTCAGCGGAAGTGGAATGACGCCGGATTACGTTCCCACGCCGAACGACACCTTGGCTGAGGCTCTCCAGGAATTGACCTTCGCTCCCGGCGAAACAGAGAAGATCATTTCCGTTGAGGTCCTTCCCGACAATGAGGTGGAATCCACGGAGTATTTCTTCGTCAACCTGCTTACCGCAGATGCGGCGGACATCGCTGCGGATCCGATGACGGAGAGCAATCATGTGGTGGTGAGGATTGCAGATGACGACACGGTGGGTGATGAAAACACCGGACCATGGAACATCCGCTTCAGTAGCTCGCTCTACACGATCAATGAACCGGAGAGCGGCATTGCCTGGGCTCCGGTCACAATCATCCGGAATCCGGGAAGCACGCATTCGATTGCCGTGTTGAGTACCTATGACGTTACTGCAACCGAAGGCGTCGATTATGAAGGTGTGTTCCGGCAGTTACTGATCTTCGGTGAGGATGAATACTCCAAGACCATTGATATCCCCGTGTATTCGGATGCCACGGTTGAGGGCACGGAGCGTGTGCTGCTTGAACTGAGAAGCCCGACCGGAAGTCCCGTCAACGGCAAGCCCTACCTGGCAGACCTGGAGATCATCGATGAGGATACACCGCTTGTGACGGTGATACCGCCTGAGTTCCTTTCCATTCCTTGGTTGGGTACCATCTATGGAGTCAAGGAAGGCAGTGGTGGTGGAACCGACATGCACGACTTTGTGATCAAGCTCGTCGACGAGAACGGCATGGCCGTCAACGCGGGGCCGGGCGGTGTCTTCATCAATTACCAGACGGTTGAATTGACGGCAAAGGAAGGCTCCGATTTCACAGACACCACGGGGGTCGCCTTCATCGCGGCCGGTCTTTCAGAGGTCAATGTGCCTGTTCCCGTCGTGAAGGATGACATGGCTGAGGCAAACGAGAACTTTGCCCTGCGCCTGACCTCCGCAACCGGTGCGGAACTCCGTATCGAGAACAGCGTGGCGATCGCCAACATCTATGATGACGACGCGAAGGCCATCACGGGTGAGGTCTACTACGATCGCAATGAAAACGGCTTCAAGGACTTCAACGAGAAGGGCATTGAAGGGGTTGACGTGACCATCACCTGGTATGAGGACGGAGCCGAACAATCCGCCACCGTCCAGACGGATTCCAATGGCGTCTACACCCAGGATGTGTTCCTTGGGCAGGTGACCATTGCTGTGGATGGCGAAACGGTTGAATCACCCTACCAGAAGCTGGGTGGCATCCTGGCGGGACTGCCTTGGTCGGGAGAATACGAGACCACCACCTTCAATGAGGTCCAGACCACGGAGTT
Source organism: Verrucomicrobiales bacterium (assembly GCA_038126035.1). Classification (GTDB taxonomy): domain Bacteria; phylum Verrucomicrobiota; class Verrucomicrobiia; order Limisphaerales; family JAYPEY01; genus JAYPEY01. The sequence goes on from JAYPEY010000100.1 coordinate 13,292, forward strand.
CGGAGGCATCGTTGGCATCTCGCCATTCGAGGACGTGGGGTATGGCTCGAGCCGTTCCTTCAGCCAACCCACGGACAACGATGACACGGGTCGTGGCGGAACGGACGACACCATCTTCGGCGGACCTGGTGATGACTATATCGACGCGGGTGCGGGTGACGACCATGTGATTGGCGGGCACTGGATGACCGCCACCGATGAGAACATGCCGGTGAACGGATTGGAGTATGACGCCGAGGTGACTGTGGTCGACTCGACTACGGATCTCTCATTCCTCGGGCCGGGCGTCGAGTTGCACGTGATCTATGACGAGGGTCCGATCTTTTTCGTGAACCCGACGGCGTTCGCTGGTGAGATCTCAGGACAGATCTGGGAAGACCTGGACCTGGACAACATGCAGGATGGAGGCGAGTCCTTCAGCGAGGAGGTTCTTGTTCATCTTCTCGACAGCACGGGCAATCCGGTGAACTCGCTGGTGACCACCGATGGTACTTTTGCCTTCACGAACCTCTACGTGGATGCCGACAATCCGACCGCTGAGAGCCTCTACATCATCGAGTTTGAGATTCCGGACGAATACGAATTCGTTGAAGCCAACATGGGGGCGGAGACCGTCGACAGCGATGCCGAACTGGCGGCCCGCACGACCAAGATCTCCCTTACTTACAACAGTCCGTCTGTCAGCAATGTGGACGCGGGTGTGGTCTCCAAGGACCTGTCACCCAATGCACAGGGCCAGCGCCTTGTCTTCAGCAGGGGAAGCTACACCATCTCTGAGGCCGATCCGGCCGGATCCGTTCTCGTGACCCTGGTGAGAAGCGACTCAACCACCGAGAGCGCCTGGGTGCTTCATGCCGACAATGGAACGGCCATTGAAAGCACCAACTATGAGTTCGAGGATCTGCTGGTGGTGTTTGGCGTTGGTATCACCTCCCTGACGATTGAGATCGAGATCCTGAACACCGGGTCGCTTGGGATCTGCGACGTGGTCTACTTCACCTTGTCTGTCAGGGAGCCCACCGGTCGTCCGGGCAATGATACCACCATCTACATCGTAGGTGAGGGAGCGGCTTCCATTTCCGATGATGACGTCATCGAGGGTGGAAATGACTGGGACATCATTCTTGGCGACTCCGGCAACATCCCCGGCTACGCGGTGGTGAATGAATACGCGAACATCCAGCAGTCGCAATACCTTGGCGACATCGAGAGGTTTGGTGGACCTGGTGATGACATCATCAATGCGGGACTGGGTGCCGATTACATCGACGGTCAGTTGGGTGATGACGATCTTATGGGTGGCGACGGAGTGGATATCGTCATTGGTGGCCTCGGTGATGATGTGCTGACTGTCGGACAGGGAGACGACGACCTAGAAGGCAACCATGGCATCGATACCGTCGTGTCCTTCCGTGAGGTCCTGGGCATCCAGCTCGAACCCGGAATGCTCACCCATATCGACAGTGACCTGACGATCCTGAACGAGCACATCCTTCATGATACTTTCGAGATCGCGCGGATCTTCGGCGACTATCAGAACAACCTGATCGATATCTCCAGCTGGCTTTCGTCCGCCTACATCTATGGAAACCTGGGCAATGATACCCTCTTCGCCCGGGCGGATACGGACATGTATCTCCTGGATGTGAACCTGCCTTACCCGCAGAACGTCTACTTCCAGGGAACCCACGGGTTCAACAAGGATGCTGCCGTGAGTCTCGCGAATGGTGAGACATATCACCTCGGCTCCCTGGAGAACGTCTTCCTCACCGGAGGCGCCAGCAACAACACTCTGGATGCCTCCGGCTACTCCCGGCCTGTCACGCTGCAGGGCCTGGGTGGCAGCGACACCTTGATCGGTGGATCAGCGAACGACACCTTCCTCTTCGATGTGGACAATGTCCTTGGCCTTGACATCGTGACGGGCAACGGAGGCAGCGACACCCTCAACTTTGCCGCCAGCAGCGCGGGTGTGACGGTGGATCTGTCCATCCTCGGGCCGTCGATCCAGACCGTCCGTACGGCAAGGCTCGCACTGCAGCTGGAGGACGAGATTGAGAATGTCGTGGGTGGTGCCGGCGATGACTCATTGACGGGCAACGACCTCGACAACGTGCTTATGGGAGGCCCCGGTGATGACACCCTTGCAGGTGGTCCGGGCGATGAGACCTATGCCTTCGACACCGATCTGCCTTGGGGTACCGAGACGATCATTGAAGATCCGGGTGAAGGAACCGACACCATCAGTTTCGCCACCACCACGACCATGGGAGTCACGGTCAACCTTTCGGTCACAGGTGCCCAGGTGATCAACGGCAACCTGACGCTGATCACCCAGGACAGCTCGGCCAATGAGGGCGAGTTTGAGATCCTGATCGGAAGCCAGATGGATGATGAACTTCGTGGCAACTCCTATGACAACGTCATTCGCGGCCTCGCGGGTGATGACCTTCTCGACGGCAAGAGTGGTGATGATGTCCTTGATGGGGGAACAGGTAATGACCACCTCGACGGTGGTGATGGAACCGACTCCATTGATGAGACGGAGAACACCGACTTCATCCTCTCCGACAATGCCCTCGAAAGGGCCACTGGGGAGATTGATACCCTTGATGATATTGAAGAAGCCACCTTGCGGGGTGGGGTCTCCTCCAACCGTTTCGACCTGACCGGTTGGTCCGGATCGGGAACGATTGATGGCAATGATGCGGCTGTCCGGATCGACACGCTGGTTGTTGCAGCCGATGCGGACATCACCCTCACGGATGGACTCCTCACGGTATCAACGAGTTCGGGATCGATGATCCTTTCCTCGATCGAGGCGGCTGAGCTTTCAGGCGGTCCTTCTGCCAACCAGATTGATGCGTCTGGCTTCACGGGAGGCACCCGCATCCTCGGTTGGGGTGGCGACGATACCCTGATCGGCGGTGAGGGCAGGGACGTGATCATCGGTGGCGCAGGAAATGACCTGCTCACCGGCAACCGGGACAACGACATTCTCGAGGGTGGTAGCGGCACTGACACCTTGGTTGAGGAGCGCACGGATTCCGCCACGGTCTTCCTCCTTGCTGGCGGCTTGATGCTGATCAATGAAACCGGAATACCCGGACTCGAATTTGACCTGCATTCCGGAATTGAAATGGTGGACGTCACCGGTGGCGCCTTTGATGACACCTTTGACTTCACGGGATGGGCAGGTGGACCCATCACGGTGGATGGTGCGGGTGGCACGGATACCATCAAGGCCACCGGCTCCGGCAGCCTGACCCTGACCTCGTCCGCACTGACCATCCCGACGGGCGGTGGCATCAGCTTCAGCTCAATTGAAGTGGCGGAGCTTTCCGGAGGTGATGAAGACGACATCCTCGACGCCTCTGCTTTCAATGGAGATGTTTCCCTCTATGGACGCGGAGGCAATGACATCCTGATCGGTGGTCTTGGAAATGACGTGCTGGATGGAGGTGACGGAGACGATGTCATCCTCTTCTCGGAAGATGGCTCGGCGGATACGGACCTGGTGAGGGGTGGCGACGGTATCGATACGCTCGACTTCAGCGCCTTTGCCTCAGCAGTGAACATCGACCTGTCCAACCTTGGAGCCACACAGGTGGTGACCGCAGGCGAACTGGAACTGATCGTTGATCTGGAGGACATTGAGATCCTCATTGGTGGTTCCGGGAACGACAAGCTGACCGGAAACACCCTGGACAACACGTTCACCGGTGGAGCAGGCGATGACACCTTCGATGGCGTTGGGGGCACCAACCTGGTGATTGAGAACTCGGATACTGACTTTGTCCTGAGCCCGGCGAGCCTTGCGTTTGGAGGCAATTCCGATGTCCTGATGTCGATCCAGGGAGTGGAACTCTATGGAGGGGCTTCCGCCAACACGCTTGATGCCTCGACCTGGACCGGTGCGGCCCAGCTCTTTGGTGGTGGCGATGACGACACCCTCATTGGTGGCAGTGGCAACAACATCCTGATCGGTGGTGCGGGCAATGACATCCTGGTTGGAGGTGGAGGCAACGACCTCTATCTCTTCGATGCCGACACCGCCCGGGGAACCGATACTCTCAAGGATTCGGGAGGCGTGGATACCTTGAATTTTGCTAGGACCGAGACGTTGGGAATCACCCTCGATCTCTCGATGACCGGGGTGGTTCAGGTCCTCAATGCGAATCTTTCCCTCGAGATCCAGGCAGGAACCGACCTTGAAAACGTGATCGGGACGGACATGGATGACACCTTCATCGGCAATGCATCGAACAACACCTTCACGGGTGGGAAGGGTGAGGACTCCATTACAGGTGGTGGTGGAACGGACATGATCATCGAGGCACGCAATGCGGACTTTGTCCTGACGGACACCAGTCTACTGATTGGAACCGAGGAGAACCTGATCGACGGCATCACGCAGGTCATTCTCTTCGGTGGTCTCGGGAACAACCTGATGGACGCCAGCGCCTTCACCCTCGGCCCGGTGGCACTCATTGGCCTGGCAGGCAACGACACCCTGCTGGGTGGCTCGGGCAACGACATCCTGATCGGTGGTGCCGGCGATGATGAGATCCGGGGTTTTGCCGGCGATGACCAGCTTCATGGTGGTGAGGGAGCCGACTTCCTGGAGGGCGGTCAGGACAATGACTTCCTCGCCGGAGGAAACGGCAACGACACCTACTTCTTTGACCAGAGCCAGATGCTGGGCTCAGACCTTCTTGAGGAATTCGCCATCGGCGGCTACGACGACACCCTCGTGGGGGTCGGCGTCAGTGGTGTTGATATTGATCTTTGGGACCTCTCCGCGCAGGTCGTCAGTCCGACACTGACCCTGCAGCTTGTCTATGCCGGAACCGTGGAGGCCTCCGAATGAAGACTTTACCCTGTAAACCGGTTTACGTTCTTCATGCCTTCAAGGTGTGGATGAGTGAAACCTTCGACTGGAGTCGAGACATGAATCGTTCAAATCCAAATCCCCTGAGGGGTCGAAGATCGGGATCTTCGACCTGTTGCATTCCACCATGGATGATGTCCTGCATCATCCTGCTGCCCCTCTCCCTGCTGCCAACAGGACTTTCCGCGCAGGAGGCTGATTTCGGCGACGCGCCGGACTCCTTTCCCGTGCAGTTCAGCCAGGATGGAGCACGCCATCTCATCGGTGGGGTGCGGATGGGCAACAACGTGGATGCGGAACAGGACGGCCAGAGTAGTGCGGATGCGCTCAAGGACGACATGACGGGTGACGTGGATGACGAAGACGGAGTGGTGCTCGTTGGGGGAACCCTGGTTGCAGGACAGGTGGCCCAGATCCGGATCAACATGCAGGGTCAGGGAGAGGCCTTCATCAACGGCTGGATCGATTTCGTTCAGAATGGCGACTGGGTAGATGAAGGAGAGCACGTGATTATTGATGCCCAGGTGGGCGCAGGTACGCATACCTTTACGGTTCCGGTGCCTGCCGGATTGAAGGCGGGTGTGTCCTTTGCACGATTCAGGATCTCGACCCAGGAGAAGCTTTCCTACAAGGGTGCGGCCCAGGATGGAGAGGTCGAGGACTACGCCTTCAACGTGGGTGAGACACAGGGGGGCGAACTGGATTTTGGAGATGCACCGGATTCCTATGGCACGAAGCTGGCGAACAACGGCCCTCGGCACTCGCTGTTGAGCCAGTTTTACCTTGGAGAGAACATTGACCTCGAGCCGGATGGACAACCTTCAGCGGGTGCGCTTGGAGACGACCAGACGCCTTCGCTCGGTCCTGATGACGAGGACGGTGTGGCGCTGACGGCCTCGGCCCTCAAGATTGGCCAGTTGAACGACATCAAGGTCCTGCTGACCGGTTCCTCCGGGCGTCTCGATGCCTGGGTGGATTTCAACCAGGATGGGACCTTTGACAACAAGACGGAACGGATCTTCTTCAACGAAGTCATCGTGAGCGGTGCCAACACGCTCTCCTTCGGCGTTCCCCAGAGTGCCAAGGAAGGTTCCACCTACGCGCGCTTTCGACTGAGCCAGGAAGGTGTTTCCGAACCGACCGGCGCGGGAGGCCCGGGTGAGGTGGAGGATTACTATTTCGAAATGGAAAGCCCGCAGGGGGATCTCGACTTTGGTGATGCGCCCCAGTCCTATCCGGTTACCCTGGCGCAGAACGGTGCGGCCCATGTCGCGAATCCCGAGTACACCCTCGGCAAGCTGATCGACATTGAGAACGACGGTCAGCCGGACACGATGGCCCTGGGTGATGATTCCAATCCGGCAGGTGCCGGCGATGATGAGGATGGTGTGAGCCTGGTCAATGGATCCCTGATGCCGGGAACGCTTGAAGAGGTGGATGTCGAGTTGTCCGCCGGGTCAGGAAGACTGGATGCCTGGGTCGACTTCAATCGCGATGGAGATTGGGATGACAAGGGAGAGCGAATCTTCCTGGCCGAGCCCCTGGCGCCGGGCGTGAACCGTCTGAACTTCTTCGTCCCTGCCAACGCCTCGTTGGGGGCCACCTATTCGCGCTGGAGACTCAGTCGCGAGGGAGGCCTGGCAACCACGGGCGTCGTGAACGATGGTGAGGTGGAGGATCACATGTTGCTGATCGAGCAACGCACCCAGGATGACTGTGTGCCGCGGACCCACAGGGGCCGGGATTTCTGGCTGACCTTTCCGGGCAACCTGACGGCAGGACAGACCGCCGGTCACAAGCTGGAGCTGTGTATCTCTGGAGCACCTGGAACCATGGTGCTCGTTGAAATGCCGGGACTGACACCGCCCTTCTCGAAAAGCCTGTCCATCGGTGCAACTGGTGGTGAGACGGTGCAGCTTCCAAGGGATGCGGATCTGCATGACGAAATCGATGTCGTCCTGCCAAGGGGAATTCACGTATCGAGTGATGAAGAGGTGGCGGTCTACGCGATCAACCGTTTCCCCTACACGACGGAAGGTTACCTGGGTCTTCCCACCGATGTCATCGTCGGCAACTACGTGATCCAGTCCTACCCGAATGTCCAGTCGGACATCAGTGATCTGAATGGTTCCCAGTTTGCGATTGTCGCTACTCAGAATGATACCACTGTTGCGATCACGCCTTCCGTCACGGCCCAGGGTCATGCTGCCGGTGTCTCCTACAATGTCCTGCTCAACCGCGGGGATACCTATCAACTTCGATCGGACACCGGTACACCGACGGACCTTTCGGGAACCACCATCCAGCCAGACAAGCCCGTGGGCGTCTTTGGCTCGCACCAGTGTGCCTTCATTGAATCCCCATCCACCTTCTTCTGTGACTACATGGTGGAGCAACTTCTGCCGGTCAATCGGGCAGGAACTCGTTTTTACATAGCGCCCCTGCAGACGAGGACAGGCGACCTACTCGCGAGGGTGACGGCCCACCTGAACAACACTGAGATCCTCGTGAACGGTGTGTCGATCGGATCGATCATGGCAGGTGACGTGAAGGACATCACCCTTTCCGGGGCATCCGTCATTACCCTCAGCCGTCCTGCGTTCGTCACCCAATATTCGCCGAGTTCCGACCAGGATGGCGTTGTTGATTCCGATCCCTTCATGGTCAACCTCCAGCATGCGAGCCAGTTCCTCGACAAGTATGAGATTTGCATTCCGGATTACGGATTCTCTTCCAGTTTCCTGACGATCATTGCGCCCAATGCCGCCGTCGGGAATGTGACCCTCAACGGGGGAGCCATACCGGCCGGCAGTTTCACTACGATCGGGGCGAGCGGTTACGCCTACACCCGTCCCTCGGTTGCTCCGGGCGTGCACATTCTCGGTGGCAGTCACGCCTTTGGAGTCATCGCCTACGGATGGAACGAATATGAATCCTTTGGCTATCCCGGTGGCCTTCTCATCGGGGACAGCGAACCACCCGTTTTGACCTGTCCGGTTCATGAGGTGACCCTTGAGGTAAGCAAGTCCCAGACAGTGGGTGGCTACTGCCAGGCCATCCTTCCTGATTTCCGAAGCAACGTTCAGGTATCGGATGACTGCTCGGTGAGGGATCCCATCGTCCAGCAGTTTCCTCCTCCCGGGACCTTTCTCGATGCCGGAGTGCACAATGTCTTTCTGCATGCACAGGATGATGCAGGCAACATCGGTTACTGCGTGATCAAGGTGACCGTGGTCGATAGCGAACCAGGACAGGTAATGATCCTGTGCCCTGACGACATCTCGACTACCTGCACGTCCGCTTTGGGTGCCGTGGTGGACTACACCGTCCTGGCCGCCCAGGGCTGTCATGACGAGATCTTGTTGCAATGCACCCCACCCTCAGGGAGCCTCTTTCCTCCTGGCATGACGACCGTGAACTGCACAGCCGTTGGTGTCAATGGAAGTGTAGCCACCTGCAGTTTCAACGTGACGGTGGTTTGCAAGAGGAATCCCCCGGGAGTGGTGAAGATACCGGATCGCGTAAGGCATCTCCTAGGTGAGATCTTCCAGTTGAATGCCGAGGTCGAGAATACGGAAGGCGCAAAATACCAATGGTTCAGGAATGGGGAACCCATCGAGGGCGCCACGGATGCCTCCTATCAGGTCATGGAGGTTTCCAGTGGGAATACCGGTCTTTACTGGCTTTCGGTCAGGAACGAGTTTGGTGTCTCTTTCAGCAACCGTTCACTCCTCCTTGTCGGCACCTCCTTCATCGAGCCCCAGCCCACGGCGGACATCGTCGGCCAGATCAATACCACGGGCTTCCCCTTGAAGCTCAAGCTTCTGAATGACAAGCAGTTTGATGTCCAGTTCTCGACGGACCTTCTCAGTTGGACCACGATTGGAACCGTCAGCGGAGGCACGACCGAGTTTCGTGATACATTGAGCCCAGGGAAACCGAAGGCATTCTACCGAATCATTGATAGGCAGTAGGATTCTCTCCGAGAGACTCCTGTCTATCGATCCTCTAGATCTCTTTCCTGTTGGGTGTTTTTCGGATCTGGCTCCAGCCGTGATCTCGTGGCTTGGACTCGAAAAACTGCGGGAGACTCAATTCGGCGGGCCGGCTTCAGACTGGCTCATGCCGCTTTGTTGAGTAAGTTTGACGTCAGTTCTAACGAGTGGTGTCAGGACTTGAGAGGTTGGGAAGATGGGCCATGGGGATCACGAGAGGTGGCCTGGTTGCTCGGGGCAATCTCGCCAACTGTGCATAAGAGGGAAAAGGCTCTTGAGGGTCAGATGAAGTCAATGCCCTGAAGGCTGTGGTGATTGTACCCCACGGTTTGGCCCATTCCTTATGAGACAGTTTCCGGTGGTTTCGGTTTGTC
>JAYPEY010000101.1:0-22150 GCA_038126035.1 Verrucomicrobiales bacterium
AACGGCGACCGCGCCGCCCGTCCCGGGCGCGACGAGAAATATCGCCCAGCCTGTCCCTCCGGGAACCGCCAACCAACCCGCCACGACTCCGCCGGCCCCCGCCCTCCCCTCGGGTTCCGCTCCGGCCGCCGGCGCCAACAACGCCGCCGCAGCCGGCCAACCCGCCGAGCAGGTCTTCGAGGCCGGCTTCATCGATTTCCCCAACATCGAACTCGTGCAGCTCCTCGACTTCTATTCGGAACTGGTCAACCGGACCCTCCTCCGCGCAACCGGACTGCCGGAGGCCACCATCACCATCCAGACCAAGACCAAGCTCACCCTCGACGAGGCCATCCAGGCGCTCGACACCGTCCTCGCCATGAACGGCATCTCGATGCTCCCGTTCGGCGACAAGTTCATCAAGGTCGTGCCCAATGCCGAGTTCCCCAACAACCCCACCCAGATCAACACGAATTCGGCTGCTGAGCTTCCCTGGGCGGATCAGCCCATCACCCAGATCGTCAGCCTGAAGCACACCCTCCCGAGTGAGATGGTCGCCGCCATTGAACCTTTCTCCAAGAATCAGGGCGGCATCGTGCCGCTCGACAGCAGCAACGTGCTGGTGATCCGCGACTTCGCCGCCAACGTGAAACGCATGTTAGAGATCATCGAGAAGGTCGATGTCGTCATCCCGCGCAAGGTCGACCTCGAGGTCATCCCCATCAAGTTCGCCCTCGCCACGGACATCTCCTCCGTCCTCGGCGGACTCACCTCCGGCGGCGGCGGCGTGCGCACCACCTCGGGCAGTTCGTCGCGATTGGGCCGTTCCTCATCCTCCTCCTCGCGCCTGGGCTCGTCTTCCTCACGCCTCGGAAGCTCCTCGCGCACCAGCTCGACTCTCGGACGCACAAGCTCTTCCGTCCGCCCCCAGAGCACGAGTTCCCGCACCGGCTCCGGGACCAGCAGCTTCCAGAGCCGCCTCCAACAGATCGCCCGTTCCGCCGCCGGCGGCTCCGGAACCGGCGGCATCGGCGGCGACGGCGAGATCCTCGGCGAGTCGATCATCATCCCGGATGAACGCACCAACGCCCTGCTCGTCTTCGGAACCGAGGAGGAGCGCAAGATGGTCCGGAGCATCGTGGAGAAACTCGACAAGGTGCAGCCCCAGGTGCTCATCGAGGCCATCATCCTGGAGGTCTCATTGAACGACTCGAAAAGCATCGGGGTCTCCTCCGCGCAGGGCGCGCGAAACTTCGGCAGCACGGTGGGCGTGGGCGGCATCAACAATCTTGGCGGCCTCTTCGGCTCCTCCTCGGTGACCAACTTCCCCGGCAGTCTGGGCGACGGGTTCAGCTACTTCGGACTCTTCCCTGAGAACATCGAGGTGGCGGTCCAGGCCGTGGCCAACGACGGCCGCATCAATGTGCTCTCCCGCCCCAGGATCCAGACCTCGCACGCCGAACCCGCCAACATCTTCGTCGGCAACACCGTCCCCTTTGTCACCGGCACCTTCACCGACATCACCGGCGGCGGACGCTCCCAATTCCAAAATGAACGCGTCGGCATTTCTCTGGACGTATTGCCCCTCATCAACGAGGACGGCCTCGTCGTCATGGAGATCTCCCAGGAGATCCAGCAACTTGGCGTGCCGACCACCATCGACGGAAACGAGGTGCCCACGACCACCGAACGCAGCGCGGAAACCAAGGTCGCGGTCAAGGATGGCGACACGATCGTCATCGGCGGCTTCATCAGCTCCCAGCGCTCCTCCAGCCAGTCCGGCGTCCCCTGGTTGAAGGACATTCCCCTCCTCGGCGGACTGTTCCGCAGCAAGTCGGACTCAAACCAACGCGTCGAACTGATCGTCCTGATCCGCCCGACCGTGCTGGAGACGCCCGAACTCGCCGCCCTCACCGCCTCCGAGGAACGCGACAAACTCCTCGGCGTCAAGGCCGCCGAACTCGAACTCCGCAAGGAGGAACAGGAGAACTACAGGAAGATCGAGGCCGAACTCGAGAAACAGGCCGCCCGCGAACAAAGAAAGATGGAACGGGAGGAGAACGAGTGAAGGCGAACGTCCAACGTTCAACTTTAACCTCTCAACTTCCAAATCAAGACATCGCGCACTGCGCGCAAACCATCGTTTAGCGTTCAGCGTTTGATGTTGAACGTTGGACGTTCGTCTTTCTACAACTCCGATGCCTCCCTCATCAACCTCGCCAACTCCCCATCCGCCTCCCTGCCGGTCATCTCCAACGCCCGGCAGGCTCCTTCGACGTCCTCGTCCGGCCGATTCTGTCCCAGCTTGAACTTCCCTTCGATCCGCGACACCTGGATCTCAAAGCCCACGATCGCCTGCAGCAACTTCTCCCGGAAATCAATCGGCAAGGCGTCCCCATTCCACGGCTTTCCAAATCCCTTTTCATTCTCCGCAACGGTCGCATCAACGATCTGCGCGAGGCGTTCGTCCGATTCCACGATCCGCGGCGCGCCGTATACGTGAACGACCATGTAGTTCCAGGTCGGCACGGCCTGGGCGCTGGCATACCACGACGGCGAGATGTAGCCATGCGGTCCCTGGAAGAGCGCCAGGACTTCCACTCCGGATTCCAGATCCCGCCACTGCAGGTTCGCCCGCGCCATGTGACCGGCCAGGACAAGCTCCCCTGGCCCATTCTCCTCGACCAGCAGCGGCAGATGCGACGCCGTCAGACCGCCGCCGTCACCGCCCCGCGAAACGACCGCCGCAAAACTGTGCCGGCGCATGAAATCGAGCAGAACCTTCCGGTCCTCCTCCCGGAAACTGGAAGGCGCATACATGGCTACTGCTTCCTGGGATAATCGAAGTCCAGCATGACTCCGCTGTCCTCCTCCAGTTCCGACCAGGAGGCGATGTCGAATTCGATATCCACCACCCCGCAGGTCGGGATGTTGTCGATCATGCAGTTTGCCAGCCAGTTGGCAAAATACGTGAACCCTGGATTGTGCCCGAACATGACGACGTGCCCCAGCCCGTCGTCCAACTCGCGCGCCACCGCAACCAGGTCGCCCACAGTCGCCTCATAGATCCGCTCGTCCGTCTCGATGGCATTCTCATCGAAGTCGATCTTGTCCGCGATCATCCCCGCCGTGGTGATCGCCCGTTTGGCCGGGCTCGAGATGATCGCATCCGGGGCGAATCCGCGCTCCTTCAAACGACGCCCCATCTCGGGCGCGGTCCGCCTGCCGCGATCGTTGAGCCCGCGATCAAAATCCGTGAGCCCGGGGTTGTCCCAACTCGACTTGGCGTGGCGGATGAGCGTGAGTCGTTTCATCCCGTCAGGCCAGCGAAACAAAGCCCTTCAACGCCGCGGGATTCCTGGATGCCTCAAGAATCTTCATGATGGCCAGGGTCTCCCGGCGATCCACATTGGGCTCGCCCGATTCAAAGAAATCCATGATCGACGAGAGGTTGTCGACGAAGATGCGCTTGAGATCCACCTCGAAATAGTCCGTCGCCTTGCGCGTGGTGACCGAGGCGGAATACCGGGTCCGGGTCTTGTTGAAGACGTTTACCGTCCCGGTGCGTCCGTCGCTGAAATCGATTAACAACTGTGACTCCGGCTCCCCTCCGCGCCGCATCAATCGCACAACCTCCGGCCCCATGCAGCTCACGATCAGCTCCACGGGATGGATGACGTACTCGTTGAAGTTGCTGCCCGCAACCCAGGCGGTCATGTGCCTCAGGTTCTCGCGGCCGACCTTGGCGACGTGCGCCTGCACATTCGTGTAACGCAGGGCCGAAGTCGTCTGGATCGGAGTCCCCAACCGGTCTGACAGGGCAAAGATCGCCTCCGCCGTCGCGACGTCCGGCGCAAAGGTCTTGTCAACATAGGTCGGCTTCCGGAAGGGAAACACCCTGCGGCACAGATCCAAATGAACCTCGGGATTCGAGGGCGCCAGGATCATGAAACAATCGGCGGCCTCGTTCAGCTCCTCCAACTTGGCGAAATAGCGCCCGCCGTTCTTCTCCGCCCAATCCCGCCCCTCCTTCTCCAGCAGCGCATGACAGCCCGCAAACTCAAATCCGCGGTCCTTCAGATCCTCACGCAACGCCTTGTGAAAAACCCGCGCATGATAGCCGTTGAGGTTGTGATCAACGAAGGCGATACGCCGGCGGCGGCTTTGCGACTGAGCCCCGCGCAGCGGGGCAACGGCGGCCATCGCCGAAGCCATGGCGGTTGAAACGACGAATCCGCGCCTGGTGAACGAATGTCTCATGATTCTCGATTGTGATGAATTCCAGTGGATCCATCTCTCAAATCTTCCCGCCGCGCCCCCCCGGTTGTCAACTGCGGCGCGACGCAGTTTGTTCCTTTCGCGCATTCAAGACCGGACGCCTGCCTTCGCAAAGCTTCGTCTCGACAAGCCTGCGCATCGCGTTGATCGCTCAGGCTGAGAAATGGGCAAACCGGCGGAGACTGTCTCAAAAATCCAAAATCTTGGTAGATGCCGACACACGTCGGCTCAGTTCAGGGCGAATTCGTAGATTTGAGCGGACTCACGTCCGCTGCTACCACCTTTTGAGACAGCCTCGGCCGCCCCCTCAACCGATCAATTCGTTCAGCAGAAACCCTGTCAGCATCGCAATGAGGAAAAGCAGCGTCGCCACCAGCCAACGATGACGTCTGAGCGCGCCGGCCACGCCGGCCTGGTAGGCGGCCACCTCCTCCTGCAGTTCCGTCACATTCCAATGCCGCGCCTCCGGCTTGCGCGCCAGGGCCTTCATCGCGGCATCCGACAAGGCCTCGGGAATCGCCCCGCCGGGACAATGGGCCAGATCCACACGCACAAAGCGACCGACACTCTTGTGCCGACGCGCAAAATCCAGCCATCCGGGCAACATCGGAACAACCCGGGAGAGGAGGGAACGATTGAAGAAGACCGGCGGCACAATGAATCCCATCTCAATCTTACGGAGCAATTCATCCATGCTCGAGGCCGTGATGGGCGGTTTCAGTGTGAGGATCGAATACAGGATGCCCCCCAGCGCAAAGATGTCCGTGCGCTCATCCAGCCTGTCATTGTGGCCGGACGCCTGTTCCGGGGCCATGTAAAGCGGCGTGCCGAGGATATCCCCCGCCGCCGTCCCGGCCATGTCCACGCCGCTTCCGTCAAACTCGGACGCGCCCCGCGGATGATCGAGTTCCGGTTCATCGATCAACTTGGCGAGCCCCCAGTCCATCACAAGCACCTCGCCGTATTCCCCAATCATGATGTTCTCCGGCTTCAGATCGCGATGGATCACCCCCTTCGAGTGCGCAAAAGAGATGGCGTCGCAGACTTTCTGGAAGATGAAGACCAGTTTCGACAACGGATACTCCTCGATGGTCTTCTTCCTGCCCTCCACGATCCAGCCCAGCACGTCCTTCAGCGTCACGCCGCGAACGTACTTCATCGTGTAATAGACGCGGTTGTCCTCATCCACGGCCAGTTCGTGCACCGGGGCGATGTTGGGATGGTCCAGCTGCCCCATCACCCGCGCCTCGCGGACGAAACGGGCCAGACTCTGGCGGTTGGCGGACTGGTCGCCCAGCATCACCTTCATGGCGACCGTGCGCCCCAGGTTCAGGTCGCGGGCTCCATGAATGGCGCCCATGCTCCCGTGACAGATCGTGTACCCCACCTCGTAACGACGCCCTTTCAGGGATTCCTCCAATCGACCATCGCTCAGTTCCTCCGAGCTCGCCGCGTGCTTCGTCGAGGAACGTCCGTCCTCGACCGGCAGGATCTTGAGGACCGTGCTGCCGAGTTCCACGCGGCCGGGGACGTCCAGTTCCGTCGGGCGCGTGACGATCTGGCCGCCCACCCTGGTTCCGACGGTGCTGCCCAGGTCTTCGATCTTCACCGTGTCCTCCGTCAGGACGAGTCGGGCATGCGTGTGGGAGATCTCCTCCAGATCCAGATTGATGTGGCAGACGCCGTCGCGGCCGATCAGATACTCGCCCGGCTCCAGTTCGAACCTTCCCAGCGAGGCGTCGCCCTGGGTGACGATGACTTCAATGCGCGCTCCCGACATATAATGCCTCCGATGACCGGGCTTCACAGCCCTTTCTCGCACCGTCCAGGCCCGCCGCCTCGACCGGCGAACCTCAATGCAGCAGTTCCTTGATCGCGTTCTTGATGTCCGCCGAGACGAACGGCTTGCTGAAGGTCCGGTGCGCCCCCATTTTCGTCGCCCAATCCAGGATCTTCCGCGGCCCCACCTGGGACACGCCGGAAATGG
This sequence comes from Verrucomicrobiales bacterium, assembly GCA_038126035.1. Lineage (GTDB taxonomy): Bacteria > Verrucomicrobiota > Verrucomicrobiia > Limisphaerales > JAYPEY01 > JAYPEY01. The sequence continues at coordinate 6,245 of JAYPEY010000101.1, forward strand.
CGATGATCTTCACCCCCGGGTTCAACTTGCGCAGCTCGATGATGGTCTCAAGGCCGCCCTTGTCCGGCATCATGATGTCACAGATGACCAGATCCGCGGGTTTCTCCTTGAAAATGTCGACCGCATCAAACCCGTTGCCCGCCAGATCGATCTTGTGTCCGTCCTCCTCCAACAGGACTGAAAGCGTCTCCCGGATCCCGGCCTCGTCGTCAATGATCAGAATGCGTGCCATAAGGTTTCGTGGGAAAATATGCCGAATTCCGGCTCAAAAGCCAGCCTCAATCTCACCGGCAAATCCCTGTTGCCGCAGAGCCTCGAACAAAACCAATGCCGCGCAGTTCGAAAGATTCAGGGAGCGCGCCTCGGGATTGAGCATCGGAATCCGCAGCCATGCATCCGGGTGCGCCTCCAGCAGAGTCTCCGGAAGACCGGCTGTCTCGCGGCCGAACACCAGATGATCGCCGGCCTCAAACCGAACCTCGTCGTAACGCCTCCCGCCGCCGGATTCGATGAACCACAGGCGCGCATCCGCATCCAAACCGGCCTCAAATGAACGCCAATCCGGCCACTTGCGCCAGTTCACCAACCTCCAATAATCCATGCCCGCCCGCTTCAGGCGGCGATCGTCCAATTCGAATCCCAACGGCTCGATCAGATGTAGTTCCGCGCCCATCGCGGCGCACAAACGGGCGATGTTTCCGGTGTTGGGCGGGATTTCCGGTTCGACCAGAACGATTCGCATGACAGTGGCCTACGCGGGAGCTCGAACCACGGAAACGGCGGGCCGCCAGATCCGGAACGCCCGATCACTCCTCGTCGAAATTGCGCGCAAACAACTTGGCAAGCTCCTCTAGGGCCGACTCCGCATCGTCGCCGATCGCCTCGACCGTGACGGAACTGTTCGGCCCCGCGGCCAGCATCATCAGCCCCATGATGCTCTTGCCATTGACGCGTTCGCCATCCTTCTCCACGAACACCTCCGCCGCAAACTGGTTCGCCACCTTGACAAACATCGCCGCCGGCCGGGCGTGGATGCCCAGCTTGTTGGAGACTACAAATTCGCGGCTGATCGTCATGACTGTGCTCGTTTCGGGCGGTGCCCCGCGCCGACGTCCGTCTCGGGACCCGTCGGAGAATACGGACGCGGCCCCGCGTTGCCAATGATTCTTTCCCCGCCTCTTCGCGCCCGTTCGATTGACTCCACACCGGCCTTTCTGCACCTTCTGCGGTCTGAAACCACCCAAAAACAGGCTGAATGAGGGTCGAGGTCCGAAGGAACCGAGCGCACTGCCGGCGCTTTCGGATTGGTTGCGGGAACTCTCCTCATCTCGTGAACTGACGCTTCATCGGATCGCCGGAGCCGCCGTGCCCGCCATTGCCGCCGCGATTGCCCGGCAACTTCAGGATCGGCCCATGCTCCTCGTCGCCGACACCCTCAAGACGCAGGAGGCGCTCTTCCAGGACCTGCAGACTTGGATGACCCGCCATGAGCAGGATCGGGCGGACCACGAGGTGCCCCCCTCGCCGCTGTTTTTCCCCGGCTGGGAAATCCAGCCTCTCGAACAACGCCTCCCTCACATCGACGTCACCAGCGAGCGTCTCGAAACACTCATCCGCCTCCAAAACCTCCAAGCCTCCTCCCAGTCCACAACCAGCCGCGCCCCTGTCATCGTCGCCTCCGCCCCGGCCCTGCTGCAGAACACCTTCTCCCCAGCCGAACTCAAGACCCGCGTACGCCGGCTCAACCGCGGCGATCAGATCGACCCGCTCGATCTGATCGAATGGTTGGAGGAGCAGGGATACGAACCCGAGGCTCAGGTGACACAAAAGGGCGAACTCGCCCTGCGAGGCGGCATAGTCGATGTCTTCCCCCCCTGCAGCCCATGGCCCATCCGCCTTGAGTTCTTCGGCGACGAACTGGATTCGATCCGCCATTTCGATCCCCATTCCCAGATCTCCCGCGAACAGATCGACCAGGCCGACATCGCCCCCGCCGGCGAACTCTCCATCCTGCGCAGACTGGTCGAAACCCCAAAGAAGCCGAAATCCCAAAAAGTCGCCACCCCAGCCGATCCCCGCCTGAGCAGCCTGTTGGCGCACCTGCCGGAATCGCCGCTCGTCCTGCTCTGCGAGCCGGACCTGATCGAGGTCGCCGTCGATCACCTCAGCGGGGAAGCGTCCGGGGATTCCCCGTTTCTCTCGACCTGGGACGCGGTCCTTTCCAGCCTGGACACACGCAAGGCCGGCGTCATTGAAATCCACGAGGCCGAGTCCCCGATCCCGGAGCCATCCTCCCTGGCGCAGGTCTCATTCAGCGGCCTGGAAGCCTATCGCTCCGCCGACGAACGCGGTCTCGAACCCCAGATCGTCGAGGCGCGCCGCCGGGATTTCCTCGGTCAACTGCACCGCTGGATGCGCCAGGGCCGTGAAACGCTGGTCTTCTGCAACAACGAGGGCGAACGCGACCGCTTCCTCGAAATCTGGAATGACTGCGGCTTTGATGAGCCCCAATCACCCCCGTCCGGGAAAAAGAAGTCCGCCACACCAGGCCGCCCCCACATCCAGATCGGCGCCCTTTCCCGCGGCTTCATCTGCGAAGCCGCCAACCTCGTGGTCGTCACCGACGCCGAGATCTTCGGCCGCTACAAGGTCCAACGCCCACGCCGCCTCAAATCGCCGCACGCCAACGCCGTCAAGTCCGCGCTCGACATCAATTTCACCGACCTCGAACCCGGCGATCTCGTGGTCCACCTCCACTACGGCATCGGCAAATACACCGGCCTCGAGATCCTGCCCAACTCCCTGGACAACCTCAGCCGCGACGACCTCACCGCCGAGGCCGAAGCCGGTCAGGAATGCCTCGTCATCGAATACGCCCCCAAGACACGCGGCGAGCCCAGCCCGCGACTGTTCGTCCCCGTCACCCACGCCCACCTCGTCAGCAAATACGTCGGCGCCGGCAGATCGAACCCCAAACTCAACCGCCTCGGAACCAAACGCTGGCAGAAAACCAAGGACGAAGCCCGCGAAGCCGTGGCCGATCTCGCCTCCGAACTCCTCGCGATCCAGGCCCAACGTGAAGCCCAGCCCGGACACGCCTTCGCGCCTGACGTCGCCTGGCAGCGCGAGTTCGAGGACGCCTTCATCTTCGAGGAGACGCCCGACCAGCTCAAGGCGATCAGGGAGACCAAGGGCGACATGGAGCAGCCCCGCCCCATGGACCGGCTCATCTGCGGCGACGTCGGCTTCGGCAAGACCGAGATCGCCATTCGCGCCGCATTCAAGTGCGTCATGGAAGGCAGACAAGTCGCCGTTCTGGTCCCGACCACCGTCCTTGCCCAGCAGCATTACAACAATTTCCGAGAGCGCATGGCCGACTACCCGGTGCGCCTAGAACTGCTTTCCCGATTCCGCACCCGCAGACAACAGGACCTCGTCATCCGCGACCTCGCGCTCGGCACGGTGGACATTGTCATCGGCACCCATCGCCTCGTCCAACCGGACATGAAGTTCAAGGACCTCGGCCTGGTGGTCATCGACGAGGAACAACGCTTCGGCGTCGCCCACAAGGAGGCCTTCAAGCTCATGCGCCGCATGGTCGATGTGCTCACCCTCAGCGCCACGCCCATCCCGCGCACGCTCTACCTCGCCCTCACCGGCGCGCGCGATATGAGCGCCATCGAAACCCCCCCCGCGGATCGCCTGCCCGTCGAAACCATCGTCACACACCATGACGAACGTCTCATCCGCAACGCCATCACCCACGAGATGAACCGCGGCGGACAGGTCTACTTCGTCCACAACCGCGTCGGCACGATCCAGGACACCGCCGACCGCCTGAAGTTCCTTGTCCCCGACGCGAGGATCGTCGTCGGCCACGGCCAGATGCCGACGGATGAGCTTGAGAAGGTCATGACGACCTTCATCAACGGCGAGGCCGACATCCTGCTCAGCACCACCATCATCGAAAGCGGCCTCGACATCCCCAACGCCAACACCATGATCATCGATCGCGCCGACCGCTTCGGCCTCAGCGATCTTTATCAACTGCGCGGCCGCGTCGGACGCTACACCCGCCAGGCCTACGCGTATCTGCTGGTCCCCCGCTACGCCCGCCTGATCGACGACGCACGCAAGCGCATGAGCGCCATCAAGCAGTACTCCGCGCTCGGCAGCGGCTTCAAGATCGCCATGCGCGACCTCGAGATCCGCGGCGCGGGAAACCTGTTGGGCACGGAACAAAGCGGCCACATCACCGCCGTCGGCTTCGAACTCTACTGCCAGTTGCTCAAACAAAGCGTCGCCGCCCTCAAGGGCGAAACCGTCAAGAAACGCGTCCAGGTCTTCATCGATATCGACTTCCTCGCCATGAGCCCGGGGAAGGACCGTGGATCGGACGCCGAATCTGAAGCCTCTCAACTCTCAACCCACAACTCTCAACCCGCGGCGCCAGCCGCGTGCTACATACCGTTCCAGTACATCCCCGAACCCCAACAACGCGTCGATGTCTACCGCAAGCTCGCGCAGTTGAATGAGAAGGACGACGTCGAGGCCCTGAAGAACGAACTGCGCGACCGCTTCGGCCCCTTTCCCGACGCCATCGAACTCCTCCTCCAGGTGGCGACGTTGAAGCTCCTCGCCAGCGAGCGCGACATCAACGTCATCCAGACCCGCAACGGAAAACTCAAGCTCCAGCGCAACGACAAATACATCACCGCCAACGGCATGTTCCCCCGCCTGTCCAAGAAGACCGCTTCGGCCAGGCTCAACGAGATCCGCCGACTCGTGATGGCGTTGTAGTTCTGGAGCCCCCCAGACCGGATGTCAGGCCATCGCCTCTTGAACAAAGAAAAACGGGAATGAAGACAAGGGAATAAAAGGCATTCATTCCTCTGTCTTCATTCCCATGTCAGTTCATGGGCGCGAAGCCCGCCCCTGACTACGCCTTCTTCCCACGCCCGGTCAGGGCCTTGTCCAGCCGCTTGATCGCAAAGCGGATCTTGCGCTCGAGAAACTCCCGGTCCTTCTCCTCGGTCACCTTCTCACCCTTCCAGTCCGTGATGTAGAAGGTGTCGATCGCCGCGCCCTTCTCCGTCGAGATACGGGCGACATCGATGGAGAAACTCAGGTCGTTCAACGCATTGGAGATGAAGTAGAGCAGACCAACGCGATCCTCCGTTTCCACGTCCACGACCGTGTGGCTCCTGGAGGAGTCATTGTCGAAACGGATGATCGTCTCAATCCGCTCGTCCTCCAACGCCTGATAGATGGGCGGGATGTACTTCCGCTCGACGATCATCTTGGCGTAGTCCACCTCCAACCGGCCGCTGAGCGATTCGGTCAGGATCTCCTCGGCGTGCTCCTTGCCCTTCTTCGTCGCCTGGCCGCCGGTGTCGGCGTCGGTCACCTCGTAGGTGTCCACAATGATGCCGTCCGAGCGGGAGAAGATCTGGGCGCCATGGATGTTCAGGCCGGCGGCGGACAAGGCCCCTGCGGTCTTGACGAACAGGCCGGCGCGATCCCAGGTGCAGATCTTGAACTCGGTGAAGCCGCGGTCCGGCTCATTGCGCCAGTAGACCACCGGCTCCAGGGCGCGATCCTCCGTGGTCAACTGCAGGTGCATGAACTGATGCGCCAGAACCAGATCCCGGCAGATCTCCTCCGCATTGTGCGTATGAAAATACCGGTCCGGAAAATGATCGAACGCCCCCCCGATCTCATCGTCGGAAAACGTTCTCGGCGCCAGCCGGCGCACCTCCTCGCGCAGCAACTGCTTCTGCTTCTCCGCCGCCATGAGGAAGGCCGTGCCGCCGGACACCTTCATCGCGGTCATATGAAACAGGGTCAGCAACAACCCGTCCTTGAAGCCGTTCCAGAGACTGCGGCTCGTGCCTAGGGAGTCCGACACCGTGAGCAACGTCAACATCCGCAGCTGGTCCTCGTTCTCCACAAATGCGGCAAACTGATCGATCACATCCGGATCGTAGAGGTCTCGCTGCTGGGAGACGCGCACCATGGCCAGGTGTTCGTCCACCAGCCATTTCAACTGCTCCACCCGCCGTTCGCTCAGCCCGATGCGCTTGCCGACCGTCTCCGCAATCTTCCCTCCCGCATCGGAATGATCGCCGGTGTGCAACGCCTTGCCGGCGTCGTGCAAAAGCAGGGCAAGATAGAGCACATAGGGGCGCTCCACCTCCGAGAAGGCCTCGGAGTAGTTCTTGTGCGGCTCCGTCTTCGCCTGCCAGATGGCGTCCAGCTCTTTCAGGCACATCAGCGTGTGTTCGTCAGCCGCGTATTGATGAAAGAACTCGTGCTGGACCAGGCAGGTCAGCTTCCCGAACTCCGGGATGTATTTCCCCAGAAAATCGGTGTCGTGCATCTTGCGCAGGACGTTGGCCACGTTGCCGCGCTCGTTCAGGATCTCCCGGAAGGTCTCGTGCACATGCTCGTCCCCCAGAAACTTCCGGTTCACCAGCGGCAGGCTTTCACGGATGAGCTGAAACAGGTCCGGATGCAGTTGCAGCCCCCGCTGCTGCGCATGAAGAAAGACCCGCATCAGACGCCGCGGCTGCTCCTTGAACACACGCTTCGACTCGGCATGAATAAAGCCGTCCAGAAACCGGAAGCCGTCCATCCTGACCTCGTTCGCCTCGTCCCTCCGCTGCTGCATCAGACGCCGGAAGTTGGGAATCCGCCGCGCCTGCGGACGCAACGCCAGCCGGCGCTCCAGATTGCGGGTCAGCAGGTAGATCGTCCTCGCGTGCTGATAATAATCCCGCATGAAGGCCTCCAATCGTCCGCTGGGCGAGCGGTTGCGGTAGTTGAGACGATACGCGATGCGCGGCTGCAACGCCTTCGGCAGCGCGTCCACGTTCTTCTCCACGCGATAATGCAGCTCCGTGCGCACACGCAGCAGAAAATCGTATGCGGCGTCGAGTTGCCTGACCTCCGTCGCGCCGATCAACCCCTGCTCCATCAGGTCCTCGGTCCTGCGGACGCCGTATTTCACATACGCCATCCAGAAGAGGTTCTGGTAGTCGCGCAGGCCGCCGCAGCCGTTCTTGATGTTGGGCTCCTGCATGCAGGCAGAGTTGCCGAATTTCTCCCGCCTGGCGTCCTGATCCTCCACCCGCTCCCGGCAATAGGCGTCCTCCTTGCCTTTTACGCATTTCGAATTTTGGGCCTTCAGAAAGCGCTCGAACAGCTTCTCATCGCCCTCGATCAAACGGGCCTCGAGATACGCCGTCTTGGTCTCCATGTCGTTACGCGCCAAATCCACGGATTCACTGATCGTGAGAACCGAGCTGCTCACCTTCAACCGGATGTCGGTCAGCGCGTAGACCATCCCGTCCTCCCCCAGCAGCCGATCCAGAAACGGGATCGGCCTGCCGCGCGGGATCAATTTCCCGTCGTGCAGGATCATGATGTCGATGTCGCTGTGGGGATTCAGCTCGGCGCGTCCGTAGCCGCCATAGGCCACCAGACAGAATGGGGGCAGTTTCTCCCGCTGCTCCTCCGGCAACCAGGCCTTCACCGCCGCCATCATGTGCTTCAGCAGTTCATCCATCATCACCGAACGCCCGCGGCAGATCTCCCGCCCGCCACCCCCGGCCCGGTGCAGGATGTGAAGCCGGTGAGTCTCCACCTTCAGGTAACGCTTGTAACGCGTCAGTTCCTTCCCCGGCAGTTTCCCTTTCGGCAGTTTCAACCGCTCCGCGGCGTTCGCGATGATTCTTTCTTCCAATGTCGGCATCCGGACGGAGCATAAATTTGAATTTAACTAGCCGCAACCGCGTTGATACAGTCGCCGTCTAATTGTGTTGTTCAGAATTGCCAGACACCATCAACGAATCAGCGTCCTGTTCACCGCGACGCTGGCCCTTGCCGCGCCCGCAAGCCGCGCCGCGGAACGCGAAACCGTCGACCCCAAGGCAGAACTCGCCCGCTTCAACGCCGAGGCGCTGCCGTTCCTGAAGGATTTCTGCTTCAGCTGCCACGGCAACGAGAAGAAAAAGGGAGGCCTGAATCTCCAGGATTACGCCAGCGAAGCCCCCAGGATCGAGGACCGGGAAATGTGGGAGGCCGCGCGCGACATGCTCCAATCCCGCGAGATGCCGCCCGAGAACAAACCCCAACCCACCGAGGGCGCGCGACAGAAAATCGTCGATTACATCGACTCGCAGCTCTCCAGATTCAACTGCGACGACGCCGTCACCCCCGGCCGCGTCACCATCCGTCGCCTCAACCGCGCCGAATACAACAACACCATCCGCGACCTCACCGGCGTCGATTTCAAGCCCGCCGCCGACTTTCCCGCCGATGAGGTCGGCTACGGATTTGACAACATCGGCGACGTCCTCTCCCTCTCCCCCATCCTGATGGAAAAATACCTCGCCGCCGCCGAACAGGTCGCGACCAGTGCCATCGTCATCGACTACCCGCCCAAACCGAAACGCCAGCGCATCGAAGCCGAGCGGATGAAGATCTTTCTCGAGACCCCGCGCGACGTCCGCGCGGAAGGCAATCTCCTCGGCATGTATCGCGAAGGCGGCGGCTCCGCGGAATTCCAGGTCGACCGGAAGGATGAATATCGGATTTCCATCCGCGCCGCCGGCGATCAGGCCGGCCCCGAACCGCCCAAACTGGGCCTCAAAATCGACGACAAGGAGGTGAAGACCTTCGTCGTCCGCAACTCCCGCAACAAGCCGCAGACCCATTCCGTCGTCGTCCCCCTGGAAACCGGCCGTCACAAGATCTCCATCGCCTACCTGAACAACTATGTCGTCAGCAATCACCCGGACCCCCGCATGAACGGCGACCGCAATCTCTTTGCGGACTACGTCGACATCATCGGCCCGCTGAACGTCGCGCCCGCGCCGCCGCCCGCATCACACGCGCTGATCATTCCCTCGCAGCCGAAACGCGGCCAGGAGCGCAAGGCCGCATTCGAAATCCTGAAACGCTTCGCCTCCCGCGCCTATCGTCGCCCGGCGAGGGACGCCGAGGTCAAACGGTTGACCCGGTTCGTCGACATCGTCCGCGCCGAAGGCGGCAATTTCAACGAGGGCATCCAACTCGCCGTGCAGGCCGCGCTGACCTCGCCCCATTTCCTGTTCCGCTGGGAACTCGATCCCAATGCGGACAACCAGAAGGACATCCGCCGCCTCGACAGCCACCAGATCGCCTGCCGCCTGTCCTACTTTCTCTGGAGCAGCATGCCGGATGAGGAACTGACGCGCCTCGCGGCTGAGGGAAGGCTGACCGACAAGGAGACCATCGCCGCCCAGGCGAAACGCATGCTCAAGGATCCCAAGTCCGCGGCCCTAGTGCAGAACTTCGCCGGCCAGTGGCTCCAGATCCGCAACCTCGATGAGATCGCCCCCGATCCGGAGCATTTCCCGACCTTCAACGACAAGCTCCGAGCCTCCATGAAACGCGAGACCGAGCTCTTCTTCGAGGCCCTTGTGCGCGAGGACCGCAGCGTCCTCGAACTGCTCGATTCGGACTTCACCTTCCTCGACGAACGACTCGCCCGACATTACGGCATCGACGGCGTCAAGGGAGAGACGTTCCAGCGTGTCTCCCTCAAGCCGGAGCACAACCGCGGCGGCGTCCTCACCCACGCCAGCATCCTGACCATCACCTCAAATCCCACCCGCACCTCCCCCGTCATCCGCGGCAAGTGGATCATGGAGCAGATCCTCGGCGCGCCCCCGCCCATCCCCCCGCCCGGCGTTCCCGAACTTGAGGAACAAAACGCCGTCGACGCCACCGCCTCCCTGCGCAAACGACTGGAACAACACCGCGCCAACCCCGACTGCGCGGTCTGCCACAACAAACTCGACCCGCTCGGCTTCGCCCTGGAGAACTTCGACGGCATCGGAACCTGGCGCGACTACGACGGAAAATTCCCGATCGACCCCGCCGGCGAACTGCCCTCCGGCGAGAGATTCTCCGGCCCGACCGACCTGAAAAACATTCTCAAAAGCAACGAGGACTTCTCCCGTTCTCTCGCAAAGAACATGCTGACCTACGCCCTCGGCCGCGGCCTCGAATACTACGACAAATGCGCCGTCGATGACGCTTGCAAACTTCTCAAATCCAATGACTATAGATTCACTGCCTTGGTGACCGGCATCGTGACCAGCGACCCGTTCCTCCGGCAGGCCAATCAAATCGATTCCGAATGAGCAGCAACATCACGCTTCCCAGAAGGTCCTTTCTCAAGGGCGTCGGCGCCGCCATGGCCCTGCCGATGCTCGACGCCATGACGCCCCGACGCGCCTTCGGCGCCGCCGGAGCCGCGTCCGCGCCGCCCGTCCGCGCCGCCTTCATCTTTGTCCCCAACGGCGTCCACATGGACAACTGGACGCCGGTCACCACAGGCGCCAACTTTGAACTGCCCTCCATCCTGGAGCCTCTGACCCCGCTCAGGAACGACCTCCTCGTCCTCAGCGGCCTCACCCACGACAAGGGCCGCGCCAACGACGACGGTCCCGGCGACCACGCCCGCAACGCCGGCGTCTTCCTCACCGGCTCCCAACCCCTCAAAAGCGAGGGTTCCGAGATCCGCGCCGGCGTCTCCATCGACCAGGTCATGGCGCGGCAGGTCGGGCAGAAGACCCGCTTCGCCTCGCTCGAAATCGCCGCTGAGGGAGGCCGTTCCTCCGGCAAGTGCGACTCCGGCTACAGCTGCGCCTACTCCAACAACATTTCCTGGCGCGACCCCGCCACCCCCCTTCCTGCCGAGGTCGATCCGCGCCTCGTCTTCGAACGCCTCTTCGGCAACCAGGTCGCCAGGGAGATGTCCGAAAGCCAGCAACGCCGCCAGCGCTTCAGGAAGAGCATCCTCGACTTTGTCCTCGAGGACGCCAACAGCCTCAGCTCCAAGGTCGGGCGCGACGACAAACAGAAACTCGACGAATACCTGACCGCCGTCCGAGATATCGAGCAGCGCATCGAACGCGCCGAGAACGGCCCCGACGCAAAGAAGGTCTCCGCCCGACTGCGCCCCGCCGGCATTCCCTCGGATTACGGCGAGCACATCCGCCTGCTCGGCGATATGATGGCCCTTGCCTTCCAGACCGACTCGACCCGGGTCGCCACCTTCATGATGGCCCGCGCCGGCAGCAACCGCCCCTATCGCCAGATCGGCGTCAACGAGGGTCACCACACGCTCTCCCATCACCAGAGCGACCCCGTCAAACTCGACAAGATCAGCCGCATCAACCGCTTTCATGTCGATCAACTGAGCTACCTCCTGCAAAAGCTCAAATCCATACGCGAGGGCGATTCCACGCTGCTCGACAACTCCATGATCGTCTACGGCAGCGGCATCAGCGACGGCAACCGCCACAACAACGAGAATCTTCCCGTGCTGATCGCAGGCAAAGGCGGCGGCTCCATCCTCACCGGCCGCCACATGCGCGTCCCCGCTGAAACGCCCATGACCAACCTCTTCCTTTCCATGATCGAACGCATGGGAGGCAATGCCGACCGCTTCGGCGACTCCACCGGCAAACTCCGCGGCCTCCGCGGCTGATAAAGGATGGCCTCCGAAACTTGGAGCAGTCCCGCCGTGCGGGATGAATCCACTCATTCCGAACAACGATTCCCGCGGAGCGCGGCTGTGTCCCGTCTTCAGGACCAGCCGCAGCAACCTCCCACCCTCAAGCGCATGCAAACTGCCCGGGCTTTGGTTGTCGCCAACGTTGCATCTCCGATCTCCCCCGCCGCAGCCGCAGCTCTGGCGCGCGGCATCGCCTGCGCTCTTGTTCTCCTGCTTGCGCTGTCCCCCCATCGCGCCCCCGCCCAGGAAGCCTCCCCTGATGTCCCTGCCCTGATCGAGGACCTTCGCTCCGAAGACCGGGTCGCCCGCCGCAAGGCGTCGCTCGCGCTCAGCCAGATCGGCCCCGAGGCCGCCCCTGCCGTGCCGGATCTCATCCGCGGCCTGCAGGACCGGGACGACCAGGTCTGGTTCAATTCCATCACCGCCCTTGCCTATATTGGCCCCGCGGCAAAGGAGGCCATTCCCTCCCTCATCCGCGGACTTCGCGGCGACGGCCGTTATTCCGAACAGCGCAGCTATCGCGCCGCCTTCGCGCTCGGCCGGATCGGCAAACCCGCCCTGCCCGCATTGACCGAGGCCCTCACGGATTCCGATTCCCGCATCCGCGCCGGAGCCGCCAAGGCCCTCGGCTGGCTCGAGGAGGATGCGACCCCCGCGCTTCCCAAGCTCATCGAACGCTTCGCCGACGATCGCTCCAGCGTCCAGGACGCCGCCGCCGCCACGGTCGGACGCATCGGCAAACCCGCCGTCCCACCGCTCCTCAAGGCCCTCGACTCGGCGACAGAAGACGTCCGCTGGAACGCCATTTACGCCCTGGGAGAAATCGGCCCCGACGCCGCGCCGGCCGGCGACCGCCTTCTCTCGTTGATCAAGGACGGGCGCAATCCCCGCCTGCAAAAGGAGGCCATCCACGCCTCGGCGCGAATCAACCATGCCCCGGCCCGGCTGGCCCAATCCTACGTCGCGCTGCTGAACTCCGACGACGACGCGACCTACGAAACCGTCCTCAACGCGCTGCTCAGGCTGCGCCCCGCGCACGATTCAGCCGTGCCGCCGCTCGCCGCCAGGCTCGCCTCCTCCTCCCCGCGCGAGATTGAGCGAGCCGCCGATATCCTTGGCCGCATCGGAGAACCCGCAAGAGCCGCCGCCCCAGGACTTGTCTCGCTCGCAGCCGCCGCCGACACAGACAAACGAGCAACCTTCACTTCGGCTCTGGTCGGCATCGGATTCCCCGCCGTCGCCCCGCTGTTGAAGGAACTTGAAAAGCGCGACGCCGCCGAACTCGCCACGGACGACTGGGTCATCGCCGCCCTCAAACAGATCGGCCTGCCCGCTTTAAACCGCCTCCGCGGTTCGCTGGGCCATCAGCACGCCTCCGTGAGGCTCGGCTCCCTGATGGCGCTGCGCGAGATCGGCGCTGCAGCCAGGGACGCGCTGCCGCGCATCCGCCGCCTGGTCAACGATCAGGAGATCAGAATCCGCGCCGAGGCCACCCTCGCGCTTCACGCCCTTGGCCTCGCCCCTGCCGCATTGCTCCCGGCCCTGGAAAAAGGCCTCACCGATCCGGCCCCACCCGTCCGACAGGCCGCCGCGCGTGTTCTGGCCGCCCTCGGAGAGGATGCCGAACCCGCCCGTGAATCCCTGGTCGCCGCGCTCTCCGACAAGGACGCCGCCGTGCGCGCCAATGCCGTCCGGGCAATCGGCTCCATCGGACCGGCCGCCGAAAACGCCGCCCCGCAACTGACACAGATGCTGGATTCTGCGGAGGGCGCGGTGCGCATCGAGCTCGTCCGCGCCCTCGGCGCCCTCGGCTCCGCGGCGGCCGACGCCGCGCCAAAACTCGTCAAACTCGCCGCCACAAAAGACCCGGACCTCAAACCCGTGGTCTTCGCCAGCCTGGCAAAACTCGGCCTCCGGGCCCAGGCCGCCCTGCCGGCGGTCCGTGACTCCCTGAACGATCCGATCCCAGCCACCCGAGCCGCCGCCCTCACCGCAGTCAGTTCGCTCGAATCCGACGATGTCCGGCTCCAATCCGCCCTGATCGCCGGCTTGAAGGACGAATCGTCCATGGTGCGCCACACCGCGGCCGAGGCCGCCGGAAAGCGCCGCCTGCAATCAAAAGAAGCCACCCTCGCCCTGTTCGACATGCTCGGCGACAGCGAGGACCGCAATATCGCCCTGGCCGCCCTGCGCGAAATACGCATTCGCGACCTGCAACTCCTCCGCGACGCGTTGAGCGACGATTCACCCGGCGTCCGCGTGTTCGCCGTCACGGCCCTCGCCGGCATGGGCAGGGAGGCCGAACCCGCGCTCCCCGAGATCCGCCGCCTCCTCCGCGACCAATATGACTTCGTCCGTCGCCGCGCCCGCGACGCCATCCGGCAAATCGAGCGCTGACGCCAATCCCGATTTCCGGCACATTCCGCGGCGATGCGCCGCACACACATCGAGCCATCCGCAAGAGGAGCGCGGAATTCATTACGCTTCAACATCCGCCCCCACGTGGCGATGAGCAACGCCAACACCCCGGAACAACCACCGCTGAAGCGGACTGAAGTCCGCGCTCCGGACCTGCATTGCCGCCGGTTGCCACGCTTCATTCCATTACTCCTCGCCGGTCTGCTGGCCCTCCTCACCGCCTGTTCCTCGCGCAAACCCGATTCACCCGGGGACAACGACATCTACACCTCGGTCGCAGCCTGGCGAAACATCGAGGACCTGCCCCGCGCCATCGCCCAGTTCGAGACCGTCTTCTGGGAACCCGCCGACACCGACAGCCTCCGCCTCCTGATCCGATCCACCGGCATCGTGAAAAACAAGTCCGTCATGGAGATCGGAACCGGCACGGGGTTGATCTCCCTCTGCTGCGCCCAATATGGCGCCCGGCAGATCGTGGCGACCGACATCAATTCCAACGCCGTCACCTGCGCCAACTTCAACGCCGCCTGGCTCAACCTGAACCGCCGCATCGAAACCCGCCTCGTCTCTGAAACCAGATCCGGAGCCTTCGAGGTCATCAGCGACAACGAGCGCTTCGATTTCATCATCTCCAATCCCCCTTGGGTCGATCAGAAAGTGAAGAACCTCGCCGAATACGCGCTCTACGATCCCGGGTGGCATTTGTTGACCACGCTCATGGACGGACTTCCCGCCCATCTCAACCCGGGGGGGCGTTGCCTGCTCGCCTACGGCAGTGTCAGCGGCGTCAGGGCCGTCATCCGCGAATCCGAGAAACGCGGGTTCAAATGCGTCATCAAGGACGACCGTAAACTCGATGACCTGGAGGAGGAATTCCTTCCCGGCATGCTCCTCGAAGTCATCGTCCCACCCGAGAAGATCGCAGCGACATTCCCCGCCACCAAAGGTAGGGACGCCTCGCCGTAGGCGTCCCACTTCAAAGCCCTGAAAGGGCGCCACAACCATCGCCTCGACATTTGTCAAACCGCTCACATTTCCCCCTCCCATGAAATACACCCGCCTCGAACTCGCCAAGATGATCGATCACTCCCTCCTGCATCCCACGATGACCGATCGGGAACTGGAGGAAGGCTGCCGACTCGCCGCCGAATACGACGTCGCCTCTGTCTGCATCAAACCCTACGCCGTCAAACAGGCCGCTGAATGGCTTGCCGGAACTGACGTCAAGGTCGGCGCGGTCATCGGCTTCCCCCACGGCAATTCCGCGACAGAATCCAAACGCTTCGAAACCGGACTCGCCTGCCGGGACGGCGCCGTCGAAATCGACATGGTCGTCAACATCGGCAAGGCCTTGAGCGGCGATTGGGACTATGTCGAGGAAGACATCAAGGCCGTCTGCGACGAGGCTCATTCCCACCACGCCAAGGTGAAGGTGATCTTCGAGAATGACTACCTGACCGACGGCGGAGCGGGATTGTCATCGGATGAATTCAAAAAGAAGCTCTGCGAGATCTGTGAGCGCGCCGGCGCCGATTGGGTGAAGACCTCCAGCGGCTATGGCTTCGTCAAAGGCGACGATGGCAGATACTCCTACCAGGGCGCCACCGAGCACGACCTCGCCCTGATGCGCGCCAACGTTTCCGACAAGGTCCAGGTCAAGGCGGCCGGAGGCGTCCGCGACCTCGACGGTCTCATCAAGGTCCGCGACCTCGGTTGTTCCCGTTGTGGGGCCACCGCCACAGCAAAGATGTTGGACGACTGCAAGGCCCGGGAAGAAGCCGAAGCCGCTGGCACCCCGGAATCAGCCGGAGAGGGCGCCATCGGATCCGGCGGCTACTGATCCCCCCGTCTCCGAAACGAAGCCCCAAGGTGACATCGCGCGCCAGCGTTCGGAGTTCCGCGTTTACGCGGCTGGCGCG
>JAYPEY010000102.1:0-21676 GCA_038126035.1 Verrucomicrobiales bacterium
CCGTCCGCCTCCGGCAAGGCTGAAAGCGCCCGGCAGACGACGCAGCCCAATGATACGCCCGGCGCGCTGCGTCTTAGGCGGGACGCCCAAGACAACCGGCGGGACGCCGGTTCCACCCAGGACGCGAATCGGACCGAAGCGCCGGCTGCGACTCCAGCCCCGTCCGCCTCCGGCAAGGCTGAAAGCGCCCGGCAGACGACGCAGCCCAATGATATGCCCAGCGCGCTGCGTCTTGGGCGGGACGCCCAAGACAACCGGCGGGACGCCGGTTCCACCCGAGCCGTCCCCAAATTCCTTCTCCACGGCGTGACCGGCAGCGGCAAGACTGAGGTCTACCTTCAGGCGATCGAACACGCGCTCAACCAAGGCAAGGGGGCCATTGTCCTCGTCCCCGAAATCTCGCTCACGCCCCAGACCGTCGAACGCTTCAAGGCGCGCTTCTGCTCCGGTTCGCTCAAGACCCTCGTCGCCGTGCTGCACAGCCATTTGTCCGACGGCGAACGGCACGACGAGTGGCACAAGATCCGGCAGGGCCGGGCTCGCATCGTCATCGGCGCAAGATCGGCCGTCTTCGCGCCGGTCGACCCGCTCGGCCTGATCATTGTCGACGAGGAACACGAGCATTCCTACAAGCAGGAGGAGGCGCCGCGTTATCACGCGCGCGATGTCGCCGTGGTGCGCGGCCAGATGGAGAACGCCGTGGTCGTGCTCGGTTCGGCGACGCCCTCCATGGAGAGCTTCCACAACGCGCGGAATGGAAAATACCGCCTGCTCGAAATGCGGGAGCGCGCCGACGACAAGCAGATGCCCATCGTGCGCGTGGTGGACATGCGCCACGAATTCCGCGCGCAGAAGGGACCGCCGATCTTTTCAAACAAGCTGGTCGAGGCCATGCGGCAGCGCATCGAACGCAGCGAGCAGACCATCCTGTTTCTCAATCGCCGCGGCTATGCGACATCGATGCAATGCCAGGTCTGCGGCTACGTGGCGGAGTGCCCGAATTGCAGCGTGTCGCTGACCTACCATCGCGACGAGCAGGCTCTGCGATGCCATGTCTGCGGGCACGCAGCCAAGGCCCCGCGGGTCTGCCCGGAGGAAAGCTGCCAAAGCCCGTCCATACGCTTCGCCGGCCTGGGCACGCAGAAGGTGGAGGAAACCCTCGGCAAGCTGTTTCCCAAGGCGAACATCCGGCGCATGGATTCCGACGTCCTCCGTCGGAAGAACGACTTCCGCAAAATTCTCGGCGAGTTCCGGACCGGCAAGATCGACATCCTGATCGGCACGCAGATGATCGCCAAGGGGCTGCACTTTCCGAACGTCACCCTGGTCGGGATCGTGCACGCGGACCTCGGCCTGCACATCCCGGATTTCCGCGCCGGCGAGCGCACTTTCCAACTCCTCACCCAGGTCGCCGGCCGCGCCGGTCGCGGCGATATCGAGGGCGAGGTGTTCGTCCAGTCCTTCACCCCGTTTCATCCGGCAATCCAGTTCGCCCGCCGCCACGACTACGAGGGCTTCTACGACGCCGAAATGGAATTCCGCGGCCAACTCAAGTATCCGCCCTTTGGCCGCGTGGCCCTGCTGACGCTGCGCGGCCGCAATGAGGACAAGGTGGAGTTCTCCGCCGAACAGGTCCGAAAGAAAACGGAAGAGGCCCTGGCCGGCGTGGAAGATACCCGGATCCTCGGTCCGACCCCCGCCCCCCTCGCCCGCGCCGACAAACAGTTCCGCTATCAGATCATGATCCGCGCCAGACAGATGGTCCGCATCAGCGCCAAGCTCGCCGAAATGACGCAGGCGTTGAAACTGCCGGACGACGTCTTCCTGGCCGTGGATATCGATCCGGTGAATCTGTTTTGAGGAGAAGGCGGGGGGATGGGCGGGTGGGGGCATGGGAACCGTTAATGACGTAGCGCAGGCGTCCTCGCCTGCGGGTTCAACGGGCGTCTCCGCCCGGTCAACCGCAGCTTGCGGCGAGACGCCGCAGGAACCCGCAGCCAGGACGGCTACGCTACGATTCCGGGGAGGCGAAATCGCGCGCTGTGCGCGGACGGCGCCTTACGCCTTCTCCTCGATCAGTTCCCGCCGTCCGCCGCCCAGCAGTTCGGCGACCGTGTTGGTCGAGTAGACGCCTCGTCGGAAGTTGGGATCCTGCAGGATCGCCTGCTCGAACGGGATCGTCGTCTTGACGCCTTCGATGATGTACTCGTCCAGGGCGCGGGACATGCGATCCATCGCCTCGCGCCGGTCCTTGCCGGTCACGATCAGCTTGGCGATCATGGAATCGTAATGGGGGGAAATCGTATAGCCCGCGTAGGCGTGGCTGTCGACGCGCACATTCCGTCCGCCGGGGGCGTAATACATGTTGATCTTGCCGGGGCTCGGTCGGAAATCGCCGAAGGGATCCTCGGCGTTGATGCGGCACTCGATGGCATGACGCTTCGGCGTGAGGAACTCGCTCTGGCTCTCGCGGATCTGCTCCCCGAGCGCGATCAGGATCTGATACTTCACCAGGTCCACATCGGTCACCTCCTCGGTGATGGGATGCTCAACCTGGATGCGCTTGTTCATCTCCAGGAAGTAGTAGTTCCCCTTGTCATCGACGATGAACTCGACCGTGCCGGCGTTGGTGTATTTGGCCAGCTCTGCAATCTTCACGGCGGCGCGGCCCATCTTCTTGCGCATCGCCGGCTTCTTCTCGAACAGCGGCGAGGGCGTTTCCTCGATGAGTTTCTGGTTGCGGCGCTGGATGGAACAGTCGCGCTCACCGAGATGAATGATCTTGCCGCGGTTGTCGCCGAGGATCTGGAACTCGATGTGCCGCGGGTTCTCGATGAATTTCTCGATGTAGACGCCGGAATTGCCGAAGGCCTTCTCCGCCTCCGCGCGCGCCGCGTGGTAATCCTTGATCAGGGAGACATCGTTGTGGGCGATCCGCATGCCGCGTCCGCCGCCCCCGGCCGTCGCCTTGATCATGACCGGATACCCGATCTTCTTGGCCACCTTCTTGGCGGCGGTTTCATCCTCCACGAGCCCGTCCGATCCGGGGGGGATCGGCACTCCGGCCTTGGTCGCCAGCTCCCGGCTCAATGCCTTGTCCTCCATCGCGTTCATCGCCGCGGAACTCGGCCCGATGAAGCGGATGTTGCAGTCCTCACAGATGTCCGCGAAATGCGCGTTCTCGGAAAGGAAGCCGTAACCGGGATGGATGGCGTCGACGTCCGACACCTCCGCCGCGCTGATCAGGCGGTCGATCCGGAGATAACTGTCGGAAGAGGCGGCGTCGCCGATGCAGACCGCCTCGTCGGCCATCTGCACGTGCATCGAACTGGCGTCCGCCTTGGAGTAGACGGCCACCGTGCGGATGTTCAACTCCTTGCACGCCCGGATGATCCGGACGGCAATCTCACCGCGATTGGCTACGAGGACTTTTTCAAACATGCGGGATCAGAATTGGTTGGCCCTGGAAGGTCGGCAACCCGGAAGAAGACTCCGGTATCTCAGGCCGGGTTGATGCGGAACAACGGCTGGTCGAACTCGACCGGTTTCGAGTTGTCCACCAGGATCTCCGCGATGGTTCCGGAGACCTCGGCCTTGATCTCGTTCATCACCTTCATCGCCTCGATGATGCACACCACGGAATCCGCGGTCACCTTGTCGCCGACCTCAACATAGTTGGCCGATTCCGGCGAAGGCGCGCGGTAGAACGTCCCGATCATCGGCGCCTTGATCATCGGGCCTTCGGGAGCCGCCGCCGGAGCCGGAGCCGCCGCCGCCGCGGGAACAACGGCCGGAGCCAAGGCCGGAACGTTGACAACTTCCTGCGCCGGAACGCCGCCGCCTGTATCGTTGCCGCGCTTCAGCTTTATCTCAAAATCCTTGGTCTTGAGCTCAAACTCGGCGACGTCCTGCTTCTTGCACAAATCGAGTACGGCCTTGATCTCTTTGATATCCATGGTTGGCCCGGGTTGTTGGTCTTGAAAACCGGTTGGTGGTCAGTCACGCATCGCAACACGCAAAAAGCAGCAGTCAAACACCGCTGCTTTCCGTCGTAAATTAGTTGCGGCGAGGCTATGTGACAGTTTCGTGAAGGTCAAGCCCACTTTTCAATGCCGCCAAGACACCCCTTTTAGAACCAAAATGAGACCAAATTCTCACCCATTCCGACCAAAAAACTACGTTATTATCACGTTAAGGTTAAAGCTGCCTCCAACCCAAGGATGTAAGATCCCGCCCCGAACCCGGCGATCTGACCGCGACAAACTGGCGCGATCAGGGAGGTATGCCGGAACTCCTCCCGGGCGTGAACATTGCTCAAATGGATCTCGATCACCGGCGTCGTCACGGCTCCGATGGCATCCCGGATCGCCACGCTGGTGTGGGTATAGGCGGCGGCGTTCAAGACGACCGCATCGAAGCCCTCACCCGCCTCCTGGATCCAGGTCACCAACTCACCCTCAATGTTGGACTGGCGAAACCGGACCTCGGCGCCGCGCTTTGTCGCGTGATCGCGGACCATCCCCTCGATCTCCGCCAGTGTGGTGTGCCCATACTTGTCAGGCTCGCGCGTTCCCAGGAGATTCAGGTTTGGGCCGTTGAGGAAGAGAACTTTCATCAGGCGCGGAATACTAGTTTTGGTCTTCCGGCTTGTCGACGGGATTTGCCTCTTCAGGCAATCCCCACAACAAGCCGAACAGCAGAAAGGCAGGCCAGGCGAGCCCCGGGATGTAGAGACTGAACTCCATCCCGATCTGCAAGGCCCACCCCGCCAACCCCAGCCAGATCAACCGGAATTCCCAATCGCCCGATCGGGCGCCCTTTCGATATAGGAGGATGACCGAGCCCCAGACAAAGGCGAAAAAGGCGGCAAATCCGACAAGTCCCGAGTCCGAGGCCTGCTGCAGGTAATCGTTGTGCGCCAACCGCGCCATTTCCGCGTCCTCCGACTTGAGCTGCTGATAGGGGACCATGAAGGTGCCCGGCCCCGATCCATTCAAAGGATTCCGGGAGAAAGTCGTCGCCGCGGCCCGCCAGTAGTCCGCGCGCGCGCCGAGACTTCGCGCCCCGCCCTTGAAGTAGTCCGCGAAGACCAGGAAGAACCCGGCCAGTCCGACCACGAGAATGGCGACGCCCGCGTTGATCTTCAACTTTCGGGGAATCGGCAGGAATGCCAGAAACGCCACCCCCTGCCCCAGCGCCAGCAGCAAGCCTGTCTTCGACCCCGTCCAGTAGAGACAACACAGCGCAGGAACGGAAACCAGACCGATCAACACCCAGCGGGCCGAAGCTTCAAAGCGGCCGTCGGAGAGTTTCCAGAGAAAGGCCAGCGAAACCGGCAGCAGCAACAAGATCCCGCCGGCAAAGGCATTCGGGTAGAACAGGGTGCCCCAGATCCGGTCGCTCGCCAGCTTCGCCTGAAAGTCCGGCGGCGCGGCCGCCATCAGATCCGGACGTGAATAGAAGAACTTCCGCGTGTCCTCCAACCCCCAGAAATGCTGCTCCAGGCCGACGAGGACCATCAGACAGAATCCCGCCAGGACGACCAAACGGAAGACGCCCAGTCGACACACGCGCCCAAGAACCAGGACGCCGAGGTAGAACCAGATCGTCGTGACCGTGAAATGCAGGAGCGTGGGAACGGTCAATCGACCGCTCACCGTGTCCAGGGAGGCCACGAACTGCCACGCCAGCCAAAGCGCCGGCGCCAACCGTATCCATCGCGGCGCCCGCCCCCGCTCACGAAGCCCCCCCTCGCCCATCAGGGCCAGCCAACCAAGGACAACCGCGCACCCCGTCGCCAATTGGCCAACAACGGCTGGCCAGGACGAGAAGATGATTTCAGCCAGGGTCTTCGGCGCGCTGATCCGCTCCTCCATGACTGACGGCGTCCCCAACTTCAGAAAGGCGACCGACAACGCCACCGCAGCCGCCAACGCAAACACGCCCGACAGCGCCGCGCTTGCGCCCGGGTTGCCCCGCCTTTCGGAATGGACCGGCTCGGTCATACGGGAGGACGCTAACGAAGCAGCCTCGCAGAATCCAGCCCGACGACGGTGCAAATCGGACTACACCTCGCCATGCGACAAACAGTTGCCAATTCTGACCGCGAGGGAATAATGCGCGGCTCATGGTGGACCCGGAAGAAAAGAAGCGCTTCGAGCGCGCCGTAGAGCGGGAGATCGTCGCCGGCCAACGGCGCGAACCACTGTGGTCCGACCTGCTGCAACAGTGCGTCGGCGATGAGAAACAGGCCAAGCGCGCCTACATCGCCCAACGCGTCGAACAGCTCCTTGCCGGGGAGGCGGAGCGCCGGCAGAAGCGGCGCCGCAAACGCAAGAAGAGATCCTATCTGGACCGCAACGCGCTGAGCGCCATGTTCGGCCGGCGGGTCATTTACGGCGTCATGATCTCGGTGGCCGTGGTGGTCCTCTTCCTCATCATGCTTCTCAGCCACACCGAGGACTCCCGCTGGATGTCCCTTTTTACCAACGAGAGTCCCCCCATCCCCAACGAATGGGATCCCACGCAGTAACGCGTCGCCCCCCCGCGCTCGTTTTCCGAAACCCCGCTTGACGCTTCAAGCGTCCTCCCTATGATGCGCGGACTTTTTTGACCCAACAGACAAATCTATGAGCGAAATTGTTGATATTCAGTCCCGGCAGATCCTTGATTCGCGCGGGAATCCCACCGTCGAAGCGGACGTCATCCTTGACTCCGGGGCCCGCGGACGCGCCGCCGTCCCCTCCGGCGCCAGCACCGGCGAACACGAGGCCTGCGAACTCCGCGACGGCGTCAAGAAGCGCTACCTCGGAAAGAGCGTCGAAAAGGCCGTCAAGAACGTCACCTCCAAGATCCTCCCCGCCCTCATCGGCCTCGACGCCCTGGACCAGGTCGGCGTCGATCGCGCCATGCTCGATCTGGACGGCACCTCCACCAAGTCCAAGCTCGGAGCCAACGCCATTCTCGCTGTCTCGCTCGCCACGGCGCACGCCGCGGCCGATGAGCTCGACATCCCGTTGTTCAAGTATCTCGGCGGCCCCAACGCCAAGGTCCTGCCCGTCCCGATGGCCAATGTCATCAACGGCGGAGCCCATTCCGACGCCCCGATCGACTTCCAGGAGTTCATGATCATGCCCACGGGCTTCGACACCTTCTCCGAGGGCCTGCGCGCGATCACCGAGATCTTCCACGCGCTCAAGGGCGTCCTCAAGGGCAAGGGACTCTCCACCGCGGTCGGCGATGAGGGCGGTTTCGCCCCGACGCTCGCCAGCGCCGAAGAGGCCATCGAGGTCATCCTCGCCGCCACCAAGAAGGCCGGCTACAAGCCTGGCAAGCAGATCAACCTAGCGCTCGACGTCGCGTCGTCGGAGTTCTACGACGCCAAGAGCAAGCGCTATGTTTTCAAGAAGAGCACGGGCAAGAAGCTCAAGGGCTCCGACCTGGTTGATTTCTACGTCGAGCTCTGCGGCAAGTATCCCATCGTCAGCATCGAGGACGGCTGCGACGAGAACGACTGGGACACCTGGGCGATCCTGACCGAGAAGCTTGGCGACAACGTGCAACTCGTCGGCGATGACCTGTTCGTCACCAACGTCGACTTCCTGCAGAAGGGCATCGACACCAACGTCGGCAACTCGATCTTGGTGAAGGTGAACCAGATTGGCTCGCTCACCGAGACCTTGGACGCGATCTCGTTGGCCAAGACCAACAATTACGGAGCTGTCATCAGCCATCGTTCGGGTGAGACCGAGGATGCGACCATCGCGGACATTGCGGTCGGCACGAATGCGGGCCAGATCAAGACCGGTTCACTCAGCCGCTCCGATCGTCTGGCCAAGTACAATCAGCTGCTGCGCATCGAGCAGTTGCTCGGCGACTCCGCCATCTATGCCGGCAAGCTTGGCGAACCTGGCAAATCGGGCATGGCCTGATTTGCTCCTCGACCTTGAGCCGCAACCGCAAGGTTGCGGCTTTTTTTTGTGCTTGAACCGTTTGGTTACGGGGTCGAAGTATTCGCGGTTTGCTGGTTGCGCTTCCCCGGATCAGTGGAAGAGTGCGCTGGCTTTTAGCCTCCCCTGAGGCAAAATGGCGCAATGGAAAAAGTGATCCAGAACAGTCAGAAACCCTCGCGCGTCGCTGGTCGCCTGACGGCGTTGGTGCAGTGGTTTGACTCTGATTACGAAGGCGGCGTGACTGCAGCGCAAGAGCGCTCGGAGCGCATTGACTGGTTCCGGTGCCTGCCCTTCGTCATTCTACATCTGGGATGCGTCGGTGTGATCTGGACCGGCTGGAGCTGGTTTGCCGTTGGAGCCGCGGCGGCCCTCTATCTTGGTCGCATGTTCGCGGTCACGGCGTTCTATCATCGGTATTTCTCGCATCGTTCCTTCCAGACCTCCCGGTTCTGGCAGTTCGTCTTCGCGGTTTGGGGCGCGACGGCGGTTCAACGGGGCGCCTTGTGGTGGGCCCATCACCACCGTCATCATCATCGCCACTCCGATACGGAAGCGGACGCGCACTCGCCGCGGAAGCGCGGCTTTCTCTGGGCGCATGTGGGTTGGTTCGCGTGCTCGCGGAACTTTCGCACGGATTACACGCGGATTCGGGATTTCGCCAAGTTTCCGGAGCTTGTCTTCCTGAACCGATTCGACGCGTTGGTGCCGGCATTGTTTGCGATCGCGTTGTTTGCATTGGGATGGATCCTTGAGGTCGCCGCGCCCGGGCTTGGCGTCACCGGCCCTCAACTCTTGGTCTGGGGATTCTTCATCAGCACCACCGCGCTGTTCCACCTGACCTGTTCCATCAACTCCCTCGCGCACGTCGTGGGGCGGCAGCGATTCGCCACCGGGGATGAAAGCAGGAACAGCTTTTTGCTTGCCCTGTTCACGCTCGGGGAAGGGTGGCACAACAATCATCATCATTACATGCACTCCACACGCCAGGGGTTCTATTGGTGGGAGATCGACGTCACCTTTTACACGCTGAAGCTCTTCGAGAAGCTGGGTCTGATCTGGAATCTGCGTCCCGTGCCTGAACGGGTCTATGCAACGGCGGCCGCGACTCCCTCGCCTCCTTCCGCCGTCCCAGCCCCATGAAGCGCTTGGCGATCATTGGCACGGGCGTCGCCGGCCTTGGCTGCGCCCACTTCCTGCATTCGCACTACGAGGTGACGGTGTTCGGCGCGGACGCCCACGCCGGTGGGCACAGCAACACCGTGACCGTGAGGGAGGGAGATCGCGAAGTGGCGATAGATACCGGGTTCATGGTCTACAACCAGGTCACCTACCCGAACCTGACCCGGCTCTTCAAGGAACTGGACGCCCCGGTCAAGAAGACCTCCATGTCGTTCAGCGTGCAGCATGCGCCAACCGGACTGGAATACTGCGGCTCCAGCGTCAACCATCTGTTCGCCCAGAGACGCAACCTGGTGCGTCCACGATTCTGGAGGATGCTCCGGCAGATCGATCGGTTCAACAACGACGCCGTCAAGGCTCTGGAGGAGCCTGCCACCCGCTCTCAGAGCCTGCAGGAGTATGTGGAGACGCGTGGTTACGGTAAGGATTTGTTCAATCTGTATCTCGTCCCCATGAGTTCGGCGGTATGGTCGACTCCGCCGGAGAAGATGCTCCGTTTTCCTGCCCATTCGCTGCTGCGATTCTTTCACAATCACGGTTTCCTGGGGCTGCATACGCAGCACCAATGGTGGACCGTCGATGGCGGGGCCAAGGAGTATGTGCGACGCCTGACCCGGCCCTTCGCGGACCGTATCCAACGCAATCGCGCGGCCCTCAAGGTGATCGATGGTTCGACCGGGGCGACGGTTGTTCTGGAGGAAGGGGAATCGCAGACATTTGACAAGGTGATCATCGCCACGCACGGAGATCAGGCGCTCGAGCTTCTCGAATCCCCCGATGCTGACCAATCCCGGTTGCTGGGTTCCTTCAAGTATGAACCCAATGTCGCGACCCTGCACACTGATCCGTCGGCCATGCCACGGACCCGCCGAGCATGGGCTTCGTGGAACTATCGGATCGACGCTGACGACCAGGGGGGCTCCCAGACCTCGACCATCTATTGGATGAACAGCCTGCAGGGAGTTTCGGAGCGCGAGAACTACTTTGTCTCCATCAACGGTGAACAGGGCATCCGCGAGGACGCCATACTCAAGCAGATCCATTACCGTCATCCCTTGTTTGACCAGGCTGCGGTCGAAGCCCAGAAGCAGTTGCCCGGCCTGAACAAGCGTTCCCCCGATCAACGGATCTACTTCTGCGGTAGCTACTTCAAGTATGGCTTTCACGAGGACGCCTTCACGTCCGGCCTGGACGTCAGCCGCGCGATACTCGGTGAGGAGGTCTGGGCATGAGCGCGTTTCGATCACGCCTTTATGAATGCCGCGTGATGCATCATCGGCTGGCGCCGCGAGAGCACCGATTCGAGCATCGCGTCTTCATGTTCTGGCTGGATCTCGATGAGATCGACGCCATCTCCAAACGTGTTCTGCTGTTCAGCCGCAACCGGTTCAACGCGTTCAGCTTCCATGATTCCGATCATGCGCCCTGTGGCGGGGATTCCGCTAAGGCGGACATTCTCAGCTGGTTGCGACAACAGGGAGCCGACATTTGCGAGGATGATCGCATTATGTTGCTCACCTTTCCCCGGGTCGTGGGCTATGTCTTCAATCCGGTCTCGTTCTATTATTGTTATCGGCGAAGCGGCGAGCCGGTCTGCGCCGTCGCTGAAGTCGGCAACACCTTCGGTGAGATGAAGCGGTATCTCCTGCCGGCTCCCTCTGAAGAGAATCCCAACCGCTTCGACCTGCTCACGCCGAAACGGTTCTACGTCTCGCCGTTTTCCGAGCTGGATGTCGACTTTCATTTTCAGCTGCTCGCCCCGGATGACCGGTTGGCCGTCCGCGTGGACGACTACGAGGGATCGCAACGCATTCTGAAGAGCTCACTCACCGGTCGGGCTCGCTCGCTGTCGAACGCCCGGCTGGCCTGGTTCTCAGTGAAGTATCCGCTGGTGACGATCAAGGTCATTCTGTTGATCCATTGGCATGCGCTGCTGCTCTGGCTGAAGAAGGTTCCCTTTATTCGCAAGGCCGCGCACCCGGAGCGCCAGCGCGGCGTGCTCCATCCCCACGAAACCCTGGCAAAGAACTCACCATGACACCCACTACCTCACTGAAACCCGCCTCCGAGTCCGCCATTGCGCCGATCCGTGTCGACGCGCCCGCTGCGGACCGGGGCGGGCTCTATCAATCCATCGTCTTCAAGGTTCTCGATCGCATGGACCAGGGCCGACTCAGGATCACGTTGCCCGATGGGGGCGAACGTATGTTTGGGGATCCGTCCCAAGTCGCATCCGCGTCGATTCGTATCCTGAGCAATGAGTTCTTCAGAAAGTGTGTGTTGTATGGCGACGTGGGTTTTGGCGAGGCCTATGTCGACGGCGACTGGGAGACGGATGACATCACCGCCGTGATACGCTGGTTGATACTGAACGTGGAGAAATCTCCGGCCATGTCGGGATCCAAGGCGAACTCGTGGATGGTCAACCTGCTCTCCATCCTCAATCGGGCTTATCATCTCGTCCGGCCCAACAGCGTCTCGAAGAGCCGCGACAACATCCGAGAACACTACGACCTTGGCAATGAGTTCTACCGCCTCTTCCTCGATTCCTCGATGACCTATTCGAGCGGCCTGTTCCGCACCGGTGAAGAGGAACTGACGGCAGCCCAGGAAGCGAAGTATGAACGCCTCTGCCAACAACTCCGACTGAAACCCTCCGATCACGTGCTGGAGATCGGAGGCGGTTGGGGCGGCTTCTGTTGTTACGCGGCGAAGCGGTATGGCTGTCGTGTCACGGCGGTCACCATTTCAAAGGCGCAGTTGGACTATGCGGCCCAGAGGGTCGTGCGCGAGGGGGTGGATGATCGCGTTCGCATCGTGCTGCAGGATTACCGCCACATCACCGGTCAGTATGACAAGATCGTGTCGATCGAGATGCTGGAAGCTGTAGGCGACGCCTACTTCGAAACGTACTTCGCGAAGTGCTCGGAGGTTCTGAAAAAGGACGGCTTGTTGGCCGTGCAGATGATTACCTGTCCCGACGATCGGTATGAATCCTTTCGCAAGGGCGTCGACTGGATCCAGAAGCATATTTTTCCCGGTTCGCTGTTGCCGTCCATCGGTCGCGTGAATTGCGCCGTCAACAAGACCGGCAGTTTGTTCCTTCATGACCTGCACGACATGGGAACTTCGTACACCAGGACGCTTCAAATCTGGCGTGAACGCTTCAACGCCAATCTCGCCGGCGTCCGGGATCTGGGGTTCACGGACGCGTTCATCCGGAAATGGAATTACTACCTGAGTTACTGTGAAGCGGCGTTCGGCATGAGGAACATCAGTGTCGTCCAGGCCGTCTACACCCGTCCGAACAACCCAGTGTTGACGGAGAACTGAACTGAACCGCCGGCCGCCCCATGATCTGGTTCCTGCGCATTGCATTCGCTGTTGTCCTGGCCGCCATGCTGGCGGTGACCACGTGGGCGAGCCTGGACACCGCGATCTGGAGCATTCCCTCTGAAGTGGCGACGCATCCCTGGTTTGTTGCGTCGCTGTTTGACGCCTATTTCGGCTTTCTTACCTTCTATGTCTGGGTTGCCTACCGGGAGACGGGCTGGCCGGCGCGCGCGGGTTGGCTCATTGCCATCCTGTTGCTGGGGAATATCGCCATGGCCATCTACCTGCTCAACAGGCTTTTCCGGTTGCCGGTGGATGCCGGCGTTGACCGCCTGCTGCTGAGAGAAGGGACGGCATCATGAAAGACGGAGCCCTCTATTCCGATGGCGGCCAAGAAGCGCAGACGGGCGGGAGCGGAGTGAAGACGCGCTTGGTCGAGACGATCTCGGGTCAACTGACCCGGGGCGTGTCGCCTAGGAAGATTTCCCTGACCTTGGTCATCGGGGCCGCTCTCGGGGTCTTCCCGATCCTCGGGGTCACGACATTCCTCTGCTTTGTCGCAGCATCTGCGTTCAAGTTGAACCATCCCGTCATCCAGACCGCCAACTGGATCGTCGCGTGGGCGCAAATCCCATTGATCCTGATCTTCGTCCGTATCGGAGAGGCTGTCGTCGGAGCGCAACCCGTCCCCTTCACGCCGCACGAGATCGTGGCTCAGTTCCAGGCCGGTCCGCTCGAGTTCCTCCGTCGGTTCGGCCTCACCGGCCTGCATGGCATTGTCGGATGGAGCCTCACGGCGGCGCCGGCGGCATTGGGATTGCACGCGTTGATCACTCCGGCTGTCATGCGTATCGGCGTCAAAAATCCAGAGCAAGAAGGAGGCCTATCATGATTGCGCCGTTCGTTGTGGGTTTGTTGAGCTCGATCTTGATGGTCGCCGTTGTCTTTGTCATCGGACGCCGCATCCGCAACTTCGGAATCGTGGACGTCGCCTGGTCATGGGGGTTCGCGCTGTTGACGGCAATCTACGCCTTGATGGCCGCCGGCGCCTCGGAACGCAAGATTCTGCTGTTGGTCTGCGTCTTCGCCTGGAGTGGGCGCCTGGGTTGGCACCTCTACGTGCGTGTCAAAGGTCACCACCCTGATGAAGACGGTCGTTACCGCCAGTTGCGGGAAGAGTGGGGGGACTCGACGAACCGAAAGATGTTCTGGTTCTACCAGCTGCAGGCGGCCGCCTTGGCGGCCTTGTCCGCCCCGTTCCTGTTGATTGCATCGAATCCGGAGCCCGTTCTTTCGAGGCTCGAATGGGCCGGCGCCGCGTTGGCGATGGTTGCCTTGATCGGCGAGGCGGTCGCCGACGGCCAACTGAGTCGATTCAAGAAGGATCCCGCCAATAGGGGCCGAACCTGCCGCGTTGGGCTGTGGCGCTATTCCCGGCATCCAAATTACTTCTTTGAATGGTTGGTTTGGGTTGGATTCTTCGTATTCGCCCTCGCTTCGCCCAACGGAGCCCTGACGGCCGCCTGTCCGTTGCTCATGTTGTATTTCCTGCTCAGGCAGACTGGAATCCCCGCCACGGAGGAGCAGGCCCTGAGAACCAAGGGAGAAGACTATCGGCGTTACCAGCAGACCACCAGCGCCTTCGTGCCGTGGTTTCCCAAGAAGAACAAGAGCTTATGAACCTGATCGACATAACCCTGGAAAAGAACCTCCTGCCCGATTGGGCCATCCGCATTGGCATTCGGCGCCTGCTGCGCGAGCGCTTGCGGGAGGAGCGTGAGCCCACCGCCGAACTCCAGCGCGCGAGGCTGCTGCAATTGGTCGACGAGTTGCGATCCAGCCCGATCGCCATCGAGACCGCCGCCGCCAACGAGCAACACTACGAGGTGCCCACTAGATTCTACGAGTTGTGCCTGGGGCGTCGTCTGAAATACAGCAGCGGCTATTGGGAAAAAGGGGTGAGCGACCTTGACGAGGCGGAGGACCGGATGTTGGAACTGACATGTGACCGGGCCGACTTGCAGGACGGTCAGGAGATCCTCGAACTGGGTTGCGGGTGGGGCGCCATTTCTCTTTGGATGGCGGAGCGTTATCCGCAGGCCCACGTGACCTCGGTTTCCAATTCCGCCACCCAGAAAGCCCACATCGACGCCGAAGCGCGACGTCGGTCGATCAACAACCTCACCGTGATCACTTGCGACATGAACCGGTTCGACACCGACCGGAGATTCGATCGAGTGGTGTCGGTCGAGATGTTCGAACACATGAAAAACTACGATCAACTGATGGCCAACATCAGTCGTTGGTTGAAGCCCGATGGCAAGCTGTTCGTGCACATCTTCACCCACCGGGAGTTCGCCTATCATTTCGTGGCGCGCGACGCCTCAGACTGGATGTCCCGCTATTTCTTCACCGGTGGGATCATGCCTTCAGATGATCTCCTTCTCTATTTCCAGCGTCGCCTGAGTCTGAGCAAGCACTGGCGTGTCAACGGCAGGCATTACGAGCGGACAGCCGAGGCTTGGCTGAGGAACATGGACGCCAATGAACGAGAGATCCGGGAGATCTTTGCCGAAGTCTATGGTCCTGACCAGGTCACGCGATGGTGGGTCTACTGGCGGGTGTTCTACATGGCCTGCGCTGAACTTTGGGGCTTTCGGAACGGCGAGGAATGGATGGTTTCCCATTACCTGTTCGAGAACCAGAGTCGAGTGAGTCAAGCCGTGGCGACGTCCACGTCGTCTCTGAAACCGGCCATGCCGATCGCCTCACTGTAGGCGCCGCGGCTGGGAACGAAGGCGGTTGAGTTCTTCTTCCAGACCTTTGGGACAGCCGACGAGGGTCGCGTCGATCTCTTGCAGCACGTCCTGATATCCTTGCGAAGCTCTTCCCCCGATCAGCAACGACGTGTCGGAGGGAATCGATTTCTTCAGTTGCCGCAGTTCGTCCGGAAGGACGGGATCGTCGACAGGATAGACAATGCTCAAGGCAACCGCCTTGGCGTTGTTTTGAATCGCGGCTCCGGCAATCTCCGCGGCGGGTAGGCTGGGCCCCAGGTAAGTTGTTTTCCAGCCGATCTGGGCCGCAGCGGCGCAGACGATGACGGCGCCCAACTCATGAGCCTGCCCGTGGGGCGTGGCCACCACGATTTCCGGCGCGTGCTCTGAAGGCAGGAACGACTTGGTAATCTGCCCCACGAATACCTTGATGGCGGCGGTGGCGAAGTGCTCATGAGCGGCGGTTAATGCGCCTTCGCTCCACAATTCGCCGATTCGCTGCGCCAGCAGGCACATCAACTTCTGCAGGAACCCACGACCGCCCAGTTCAATCAGGGCTGCGTTCAACGCCTCGTCGAAGGCGCGTGAGTCCAGCTTTCTGATCGCCTGCAACGCCGCCTTTTCGTGTCGGGTCGCCGTGTCGGTTGTGGACGCGGCTTCGGCCTCGACCGTGTCGGGGTTTGCCCCGGGGGCGGTCTGCGCAAGCGTACGGAGCTCCTCCAGGCTGAGTCGAGCAATGCTGCCGATGGAGTGGCCGTTGCGAATCAACCAGCCCAAGAGACACAACTTTTCCACGTCACTTTCCGAGTAGAAACGACGATTGGAATCGGTTCGCCTTGGCTCAACCGCTGCATAGCGTTTTTCCCAGATCCTGATCACATGCTGAGTCAGTCCGGTACGGTTTGCAACAGCTCGAATGGTCAGAGCGGAATTCATTTTGAAAAAATAGACATCAATTAGACAATCGCAAGCCCCTCACATCAGAAAAACATCAAAAAACGTACAAATATGAAAATTAGGCATTTTTAATTAAACAAAAGTTTGACACTTGAGTATTATTAGACAATTTTTAGACAACTTGCTGACAGGCCTATGAAAACAAACACGAAAAACTCTCACGTTCTCCACACGCGTTTCGCTCGCGTCGAAGGCTCGATTGAACATCAAACGATCGACACGGATGCGGCCGACGCGGCCAACTTGTCGAAGAGTGAGGCGCCCGGTATTCTCGGTCGCTACCTCCAGGACATCAGACGCATGCCTTTGGTGACGCCCGCCGAGGAGGTGGAACTAGCCGAACGCATCCAGCAGGGCGATGAGCAGGCCCGCCAGAAGCTCATTCAGGCGAATCTGCGTCTCGTGGTGAAGATCGCCCGCGATTATGAACACGTCGGGCTGCCCATTCTTGATCTGATCAACGAAGGCAACATCGGCCTGATGAAAGCGGTCGAACGCTTCGACCCGGAGAAGGGCGCGAAGTTCTCGACATATGGCGCTTTTTGGATCAAGCAGGCAATCAAACGCGCGCTGGCCAACCAGTCGAAGACGATTCGTTTGCCTGTCCACATGGTCGACAAGATCTACCACATGCGCATCGCGTCGCACCGTCTCCAGGAATTGCTGGGCAGGGAGCCCTCCGATGAGGAATTGGCCGAAGAGATGGGCCTGAAGATTCAGCAGATCCGGCGCATGCGTCGTTCCGCCCGCCGACCGGCTTCGCTCGACGCGCCATTGGGAGACCATGATACCAACAACCTCAGCGACGTGGTTGAAGACGAGCGGGTCGCACTGCCGCTCGACAAGATGCAGGATGAACATACAGTGAGCGCGATTCGTGAGCTCGTGGCTAAACTGCCGGAAAGGGAACGCACGATCCTCAATCGGCGATTCGGCCTCGACGGCGGCACGCGGATGACGCTGGAACAGATCGGCGCCCAATTCCGCGTCACCCGCGAGCGCATCCGGCAACTGCAGAACCGCGCATTCGACCGCCTCCGCGGAATGATGGCCGACCTGGCCGATCGGGGCGCCGCCATCGCGTGAACAATCACCCTCCAAGAATCCCGCATGACGAAATGAACCCCCACTTCCTTCTTCCCCTTATTCTGGCAGGAGGCATCGCGACGGCGATCGCCGACGAGGCCTCCACGTTCTCCGAAACCTGGCCGCAGTGGCGCGGGCCGACGCGGGACGGCGTCCATCATGGGACCGCATGGCCTGAATCGTTGGGTGAATCTCACCTTCGTCCGTCCTGGCGCAGGGACCTCGGCCCCGGTTACTCCAGCCCCGTTCTCGATGAGCGGCGCGTGTTCACCGTCGAGACCGAGGCGGAAGAAAACGAGGTGGTCCGCGCCTTCGATCGACGAACCGGACACGAGGTTTGGCGCGCGCAATGGCGGGGTTCCATGAGCGTGCCCTTCTTCGCCCGGGCGAACGGCAGCTGGGTCCGCTGCACGCCCACGCTCGAAAACGACCGACTCTACGTCGGCGGCATGCGGGACGTCCTGGTCTGCCTGGATGCCCGCACGGGAGCAACTCTCTGGCGCGCCGACTTCCCCGCACGGGACGAATCCCCCCTTCCCAGCTTCGGATTCGTCAGTTCTCCCGTCGTCCACGGAGGGTTCATCTATGTCCAGGCAGGCGGCGGCTTCGTCAAGCTGGACAAGCGCACCGGCGAGACAAAGTGGAAGGCGCTGGAGGACGGCGGCGGCATGTATGGCAGCGCCTTCTCGTCGCCCCTGATTGGAGACCTCCACGGAAAAACCATGGCCATCGTGCAAACCCGAAAGGAACTCGCCGGCGTCGACCTCGAGTCCGGCGAGGAACTCTGGAAACATCCGGTGAAGGCCTTTCGCGGCATGAACATCCTGACGCCCGTCATTCACCAGGAGGGACTGTTCACCAGCGCCTACGGCGGACGCACCACGCTGTTCAAGACGACCGCTTCCGACGGCGCCTTCGCCATCGAACCCGCCTGGGACAACAAGCTCCAGGGCTACATGTCGACGCCCGTCGTCCACAAAGGCCATGCCTTCCTCCACCTCCGAAACACCCGGATGGCCTGCGTGGATCTCTCCGATGGAGCCATCCGCTGGACCTCCGCCAAAACCTTTGGCAAATACCTGTCCATGGCCTTGCAGGGCGACCGGATCCTCGCCCTGGACCAGAAGGGGGAACTGCTGCTGATGCGCGCCTCGACCGACCGCCTGGTCATTCTCGACAAGCGGAAGATCTCCGATCAGGAGACCTGGGCGCACCTTGCCATCGCCGACGGTCAGCTGTTTGTCCGGGAACTTCAGGGTCTCAGTGTCTTCAATTGGAGATAGGAAACGCGAAGCGCGCGCCTTCCCCATGAAACGCCCCGCCATCGTCTGGTTTCGACGGGATCTCCGACTGGAGGACAACCCCGCCCTCAACGCGGCGATCGAGACCGGCCGTCCGATCATCCCCGTCTTCATCTGGGAGCCCGATGAGGGCGGCGCCGCGGCTCCGGGATCCGCCGGTCGCGTGTGGCTGCACGCCTCCCTGTCCAGGCTGCGGGAAAGGCTTCAACAGCGCGGCGCAAGCCTGGTTGTCCGCCAGGGCGAAAGTCACGAGGAACTCGGCCGGTTGATCGCCGAAACGGGGGCCGTCGCGGTCTATTGGAACCGGCGATATGAGCCGGATATCATCAAACGGGACGCCGCCATCAAGGAGAGCCTGCTCGGCTCCGGCATCGAGGCCATAAGCTGGAACGGGTCCCTGCTCTTCGAGCCGCAATCCATGCCGAACAAATCCGGCAGGCCCTACCAGGTCTTCACGCCGTTCTGGAAGGCCTGCCTTTCGCGCGGATTCGACCCACCCGCAGCGGCGCCGGCCGGGAAGTTTCGCCACCCCTCCGCCGCCCCCCGATCCTTGGCGATCGACGAACTCGGGCTGCTTCCCCAAATCAACTGGCATGACCCGATCCTGTCCGCCTGGGACGTTGGCGAAGCGGCGGCCGACCGACGACTGCGGACCTTCGCCGACGCCTCGGTCGCCGACTATTCGACTCACCGCGACATCCCTGGAATCGACGGAACCTCGGCGCTCTCGCCCCACCTGCACTTCGGCGAGATCGGGCCGCGACAGATCGTTCAAGCCGTCGCCGGAACGGGGCGGGGCTCACGCGGCGCGCAGGTCTTCCTTAGCGAGGTGGGGTGGCGGGAGTTCGCCCATCATCTTCTCTTCCACTTTCCCGACACGGCGCGCGCGCCGCTCAAGCCGGACTTCGAACGCTTCCCCTGGGAACCGGATGACGACCTGCTCCGCCGCTGGCAGCGAGGCAAAACCGGCTACCCCATCGTCGACGCCGGCATGCGCCAACTCTGGCGGACAGGCTGGATGCACAACCGCGTGCGAATGATCGTCGCGTCCTTCCTCGTCAAACACCTCCTGCAGCCCTGGCAACGCGGCGCGGAATGGTTTTGGGACACTCTGGTCGACGCCGACCTGGCCAACAACACCCTCGGCTGGCAATGGACCGCCGGCTGCGGCGCCGACGCCGCCCCCTTCTTCCGCGTCTTCAACCCCATCGCACAGGGCGAGAAATTCGATCCCCAAGGCGACTACGTGCGCCGCTGGATCCCGGAACTCGCGCAACTCCCCGACAAGTCCATTCATCAGCCCTGGACCACTCCCGCGGCGGAACTGGAGCAGGCGGGCGTTTCAATCGGCTCCGACTACCCTGCGCCCATCGTCGATCACAAGCGGGCCCGCACCCGGGCTTTGATGGCCTACGACAAGATGCGGTTGTAGGCCCCTCCCCGAAAGCCGCAGTTGAAATACGGGTTGCTTTCCGGTCTACAATGCCAACGCCACAACCTGCGGCCGACGCATGAACGCCACACAAAATTTCCCGTACCTGATCGCTCTGATCGTCGTCCTCCCGACCGCCGCGTCGTCCGTCGTCCGGGCTCAACCGCAGACCGGCGCCGCGCCGCGCCTGGATCAAGGCGACAGTATCTCGATCAAGGCCCCCGCCCAATCGTGGATGCAGGGCGGCTATATCATTCGCCGGGGCGGATTCATTTTGCTCCCCCGCATCGGACGATTGCCGGTCGTCGGCAAAACGACGCCCCAGGCGGAATCCGCGCTTCGCGACGCGCTGGGCGACCTCGCCTCGCCAAAGGACGCCATCTCAGTCAGGCAGCTTGACCGCCCGGCTCCGCGCCCCCGAACCGCCTCCGTCTCCGGAGCCTTCCACAACGAGTCGGAATTCGAACTCCCCTTGGAAGATCTTACCGTCGCCGACGTCGTGGCCGATTCCAGCGGTTGGTCGATCTACGCGGACCTTTCCAGGGTCCTCCTGAAACGGACCGTCGGCGCGAACACGATGCTGGAATCCGTCAACGTCGCCAGCATCCTCAATGAAGAGGCTCCCGAAACCGACATCCTGGTCCTGCCCGGCGACAACATTCACCTCCCGGAGTCCGTCGCCCGTGTCGAGATACTCGGTGAAGTCGCCAGACCGGCGCGTGTCCGACTCCGGCCCGGCGAATCCATCACCGTCACCCAGGCAATCAAACGGAGCGGCGGTCTCCTGCCCACCGCGAATCCGCGAATGGTCCATGCGCTTCGCGACGACCGTAACGGCCGGACCATACGAATCCCCGCGGACCTGAAGGCCATCGGAGAGCGCAGGGCCGTGGACGTCGCCCTGCGCGCGGGAGACAAGGTGGTCGCGCCGAAGACCCAACGCGCGCAAAACATCGAATTCACCTCGCTGGCGGATGGCCAATCCATGAAACTGGAGGATTTCCGAGGCAAGATCGTCGTCCTTGAATTCTGGGCGACCTGGTGCGGCCCCTGTCAGGAACCCATGCGGACGCTGCAGGAATATCCCGCGCTCCACCCGCAGTGGAAAGACCGTGTGGCTTTGATCGCCCTGAGCGTGCACGACGAAAAGGCGACCGCGACAAGGCATCTGGAGTCCCATGGCTGGAATCAATCGCTCAATGTGTGGGGCGGCGCGGGGGGCGACGATTCACCAGCCGCCAAGGCCTTCGGCGTCACCGGCCTTCCCAAGGCGTTCATCATCACGCCTTCAGGCGACATCGCCAAATCCGGCCATCCGGGAAACCTCCATATTCCTGAGACTGTGGACGCCTTGCTGGGCGAAGAACGACGGTGAAGACCTCTCCCGCGGTCGCTTGTACAACCGGGCGCCACAATGTCGCCGACAAACGCATTCAAGAGATTCGCCAGTCTTCCACACTCAGAGCCTGTCTGAAAAAGGGAGTGGCGCAGATTTGGAGCGCGGCGGGGTTGACTCCAAGACGCAACGAAGGAACATATCCGATGCGATACGTGACTGAGGAGCAACGCGGGAGACAACCCCGCCCCGCCCAAAGATGGGTCGCTTCCTTTTTCAGACAGGCTCTCAGACTCGGCACGCGCCCAAACTCGCTTACGTTG
>JAYPEY010000103.1:0-21609 GCA_038126035.1 Verrucomicrobiales bacterium
TCGGCATCGAGCGCATCGCCATGATCCGCTACGGCATCGACGACATCCGCCTCTTCTACCAGAACGACCTGCGTTTTCTGGAGCAGTTTTGACCACGGATGAACACGGATACACACGGGTTGAGACTAGGCCGAAGGCAACCTTCATGCCGGATGGCTCGAAAAGCCGGTGGGGCGAGACTCCGTCGAGCCCAAATCGAAGTCCCGGAGGGACGCAAGAATCTGTCGCCCCTTCAGGGCTCTAAAATGGACTCGACAGAGTCTCGCCCCACCGGCCTTTCGTTTCCTTCGGACTTCGGATGCGTTGAAGCTGTCGATCGTCTGACCACTTTGAATTTCCTCTCTACTTACTCATGAAAGTCACACTCAACTGGCTCAAGGAATACGTCGATTTCGACTGGTCGCCCGAGGAACTCACCGGACGTCTGACCATGCTCGGCGTCGAGGTCGAGGGCGTGGACGTCATTTCCGGCGCGTTTGAAGGCATCGTCGTCGCCGAGGTCCTCGAAAAGAATCAGCACCCCAACGCCGACAAACTTTCGCTCTGCCGGGTCAACGACGGCATTGAGGAGCGGCAGATCGTCTGCGGCGCCACCAACTTCAAGGCCGGCGACAAGGTCCCGCTCGCCAAGCCCGGCACGTGGATTCCGCGTTCCCTCAAGGGCGAAGGCTTCACGCTCGAGGTCGGCAAGGTCCGGGGCGAGAAATCCTTCGGCATGATGTGTTCCGCTTTCGAACTGGAGATCTCGGACGACGCCGAGGGGCTGCTCATCCTTCCCGAGGACGCGCCGGTCGGTCAGGCCTACGGCGAGTACGTCGGCAAATCCGGCGGCGATGTGGTCTACGACCTGGAGATCACCCCGAACCGCCCCGACCTGAACAGCGTCATCGGCATCGCCCGAGAGATCGCCGCGCTCACCGGCAATCCGCTCAAGCTGCCGGCCATCGACCTCTCCGTATTGGAGGCGACGAGTGACGCCGACGACAAGGTGGAGAATCACGTCTCCGTCCGCATCGAGGACGAGGATCTCTGCCCGCGTTACACGGCCCGCGTCGTGACCGGCGTCGAGATCGGCCCCAGCCCGGCATGGTTGAAGGAGAAGCTCGAGTTCATCGGCCTGCGGAGCATCAACAACGTGGTCGATGTCACCAACTTCGTCATGATGGAGGTCGGCCAACCGCTGCACGCCTTTGATTATCATTTGCTGGAAAAGAACGACGGCAAACCCTCCATCGTCATTCGCCGCGCGACCGACGGCGAGAAATTCACCACGCTCGACGAACAGGAACACGAGCTCACCGCCGAGAATC
Source organism: Verrucomicrobiales bacterium (assembly GCA_038126035.1). GTDB lineage: Bacteria > Verrucomicrobiota > Verrucomicrobiia > Limisphaerales > JAYPEY01 > JAYPEY01. The sequence goes on from JAYPEY010000103.1 coordinate 1,311, forward strand.
TGCTCATCGCCGATGAGAAGAAGGGCGTCGCCCTGGCCGGCGTCATGGGCGGACTGAACAGCGAGATCCAGAACGACACCAAGGACGTGTTGATCGAGTCGGCCTGCTTCAAGCCGCAGAACATCCGCGCGACCTCCAAGAAGCTGGCCCTGTCCACGGATTCCTCCTACCGCTTCGAGCGCGGCTGCGACATCGAGATCGCCGACTGGGCCAGCCAACGCGCCGCGCAGCTCATCATCGAAACCGCCGGCGGGAAGCTCGCCAAGGGCGTCATCGACGCCTACCCGACCCAACACGAGGCGAAAGAGATCACCCTGCGCCACGCCAAGAGCGACGCGCTGCTTGGCGTCACGATCCCGGCCGACGAACAGGTCAAGATGCTGGAGGGCCTGGAATTGGAAACCACAGGCCGCGACGGCGAAACTTCCGCCACCTTCCGCATTCCCAGCTTCCGGGTGGACCTCAAGCGCGAAACCGACCTGATCGAGGAAGTCTGCCGCATCTACGGTGTTGACAAGATTCCGTCGACCACGCCGCGCGGCGCGACCGGCTCCAACGCCTACGACGCCGTCCACGACGAACTCGCTGACTGCCGCCGCGTCCTGACCGGCCTGGGCTTGAACGAGGCGCAGGGCCAGACACTCATCGCCGAAGCCTCCGCGCAACTCGTCGCCGAAGATTACGTCCCGCTGCTCTATCCGTTGAGCCAGGACATGAACGTCGTCCGGCCGAGTCTGTTGCCCGGACTGCTCGACGTGTTGCAGCACAACCTGAATCACAAGAACGCCGACGTGGCGCTGTTCGAGATCGGCCGGGTCTTCACCGCCGGCGAGGAGGCCGCGACCGAACACCGCAGCCTCGCCATCACGTTGACCGGAAACCGCAACGCCGCCTTCTGGCAGGGAGAGAACCGAGCCGCCAAGTTCGACATCTTCGATCTCAAGGGCGCATTGGAGGAATGCTTCGAACGCCTCGGCCTGCGCGGCTTCGCCTACAACCGCCGTGACGAGGAAACCAGGCTCTTCATTGAATCCGCCACCATCCAGCTGGGCAAACAATCGCTCGGCGAAATCGGCCAGCTTCACCCCAGGCTCGCGCGCGATTACGACTTGCGCGACCCGGTCTTCTTCGCCGAACTGAACCTCGACAAGCTGCTCTCACTCGGCCGCGCTTCAAAGTCTTTCAAGCACTTGGCCGTCCATCCTGAGATCCGCCGCGACATCGCCATGCTGGTGAACGACACTGTCACGCACGACGACGTCACCCGCACGGTCAAGAAGGCCAAGCCCGACAACCTGGAATCCGTGGAACTGTTCGACGTCTACCGCGGCGAGGGCATCCCGGATGGCAAGAAGAGCGTGGCCTACGCGCTGACCTTCCGTCACGCCGAACGCTCCCTGAAGGACAAGGAGGCCGACAAGGCCCACGCCAAGGTCGTCGAGACGCTCAAGAACAAACTCGGCGCCGAGATCCGGTGATCACGTAGAACGGAATTCATTCCGTTTGCTGCGCGATCAGCATTTCCAGGCTGTCCCCGATCCGACAGCGGGTCGAAATCTGCCGGACGGCTCGAAAAGCCGGTGGGGCGAGACTCCGTCGAGCCCATTTCAAAGCCCTGAAGGGGCGCCAGATTCCCGCGTCCCTCCGGAACAGCCGAATGCGGATTAGGAAACGCCGAGTTTGGAGTTGTCTTGATTCCGCATTCCACACTCCCCATTCCGAGTTCTTGCGGCCCTCTGGGACTTCAATTTGGGCTCGACGCTTCCTACGGACTTTGTGCGATCAGACCAACGCCCCACGCGCGACGCCCTTCCACGCCGGGCAAGCGGGATGAATCCCTCCCTGCTCCGCCTCGCCTCACAAATCCGTGTTCATCCGTGTCCATCCGTGGTTAATCTGGTCCCAGCATGAAACGTCTCCTTCCGTTCTTCCTCCTGGTCTGCCTGACCGCCGCGCTGCAGGCCGCGGAATCCCAACCCGGCCTCCACGTCGGGACCGCCGCGGTGAAGATCAATCCCGATGTCTTCCCCTTCCAACTCCGCAGCGGTCCCTCCAAATACATCCACGACGACCTGCACGTCCGCGCCGTCGCCTTACGCAACGGCGAAGGCCGCGCCGCCGTCGCCCTCATCGACGCCATCGGTTACGGCCGCGAACAGTCCGACAAGGCCAAGGCCATCGTCGCCGAACGCACGGGCTGGAAACCGGAGGAGATGCTCGTCTGCGCCACCCACACCCACACCGCGCCCAAGGGCGGCGACACCTCGCCCGGCCGCATCGCCTACGAGAAGAAACGCTTCGACGGCATCGTCGAAGCCCTGACCCGGGCCATCGAATCCATGGAGCCCGCGCGGGTGGGCTTCGGATCGGACGAGGAAGCCTCCGAGGTTCTCAACCGCCGCTGGTTCTTGAAACCCGGCACGATGGACAAGAACCCGCTTGGCCAGCTCGACAAGATCCGCATGAACCCGCCGCGTCAGCACATCGTCCGCCCGGCGGGGCCGATCGACCCGGAGATCGCGGTCATCTACGCCCAGACCAAACGCCGCAACCGCCCCCTCGCCCTCATCGCCAACTACGCGCTGCATTACGTCGGCGGCGTCCCCAAGGTGACTGAGGAGAGCGGCAGGATCGTCGGCATGGCCTCGGCTGATTACTTCGGCGAATTCGCCCGCGTCATGCCCCATCGCGTCGGCGGCTACAACCCGCCGGAGAACTTTGTCGCCTTCATGAGCAACGGGGCGTGCGGCGACATCAACAACATCGACTTCCTCCAGAAACGCGCGCCGCGCGCGCCTTTCGAGCAGATCCAAGTCGTGGCCACCAAGGCCGCCGACGCCGCCTGGCGCGCGGTGAGGAAGATCGAAGCCTTCCACGACAACCCGCTCATCGCCGTTCGGCAGCGCGAGATCTCCTTGAAATATCGCGTCCCCACGCCCGACCAGGTCGCCGCCGCGAAGAAGATGATGGAACTGCCCGCCAAGGAGCGCAACGCGGTCAACAAACGCGCAAGCTCCGTTTCCCAACGCACGCTCCTTCATGCCGGTCCCGACCGCCCCGCGGATGAAAAGGTCCTGATCCAGGCCATCCGCATCGGCGACCAGGCGATCGTCACCATGCCCTTCGAGGTGTTGGTGGAGATCGGCCTGGAGATCAAGGATCGCAGCCCCTTCAAACACACCATGTTCATTGAACTGGCCAACGGCAGCTACGGCTATCTTCCTCCGCCGAATCAGATCGAACTCGGCGGCTACGAGGCCTGGCTCGGCGTCTCCCGCTTCCAGATCGACGCCTCGGTCATCCTCAAGGAAAACCTCCTCGAGATGCTCGCCGAACTGAAGAAGTTTGATTGAAGCGACGGGAGCTTCGCCCCACCAGCCCTACCCCAACAATTCTGTCATCTCGCCCGAGCTGTCGGCAAAGGACTCCACCGGAACGCCCATCCGATTGAGGATCGTGGCATGCACATTGGCGAACGGCGTCTCCTCGCCGAAGCGCAGGCACTGCCCGTGCTTGAAGCCCAACCCACGGCCGCCTGCGAAGACGATGGGGTAATTGGTATTGTTGTGCGTGCGGCTGTTGCTGGAGCCGTAGAGCAAGGTGGTTGAATCCAGCAACGAACCCTCGCCTTCGCGCGCCTCCTTCAACCGGCCGACGAAATACGCGAACTGTTCGGCGAGGAATCGATCCCACTTGCCCAAGGCCTCCGCGCCGCCCTTCTTGTTCCAGCCGTGCGCCAGCTTGTGCATGGTTTCACCAAGGCCGAGCAGACCGGGGAATTTACCCGCGATGGAGGTCGCGCCGTTCATGTTGCCGAGCTGATAGGTGGCCAGGCGCGTGGAATCCGTCTGGAAGGCGAGGAACATCAGGTCGTACATCGTCCGGATCAGCTCCAGCGGCGTCTCGTCCGTGGCGTCGAGACTCAAGCCGCTTGAATCGATCTTCGGCTTCGGCACATCCAGCCAGGACTCGGAACGCTCCACGCGCTTCTCAATCTGTCGGACCGAGGCAAGATACTCGTCCAGCTTCCGCTGATCCTCGGAGCCGAGACGCGTGCGCAGCGACTTCGCGTTCTCCAACACCAGGTCCAGCATGCTGCCGGAGTTCTGCAGTTCTCGACGCTGCGCCGCCTTGGTCGCGGCATTGACGCCGAACAAACGATCGAACACCTGGCGCGGCTTGTTCAACGCGGGAATGGGCTGCCCCGTCCGGGAAAAGGAAAGCGTGCTGGAGCGCGTCGATTCGCCCACGCCGCCGTCGGTCGAAAGAACCAACGACGAGTAACGCGTCTGATCGCCGAAATGCGCGGCGGCGACCTGATCCATCGAAATGGAGTTCTGCATCTGGCTGCCCTTCAACTCGGCGCCGGTCAGGAAGATATCGCTGGTGTCGTGACCGCCCATCTTGCGTCCGTGCGGATGCGAAAGCCCGCCGAGAACCGTGACCTCGTCGCGCAGCGCCTCCAACGGCTTGAGACTGTCGTTGAATTCGAAGTCGCGCCCCTCGCCCTTCGGAAACCAGTTCCAATTCGCGTGCTCGTGATCCGCGTTCGGCAGACTCACCCCGTAAGGGAAATAGACGGCGGCAAACCGGCGCGGCGCCTTCGCGGCCTTGGCCGAAGCCTCCATGCCGCCGAGAAACGGCAGAGCCAACGAAACGCCCGCGCCGCGAAGAAACGTTCTGCGATCCAGATGCCAGGATTTGTTCATAAGTTCAGAAATCAGCTTGTAGCAGGCTTGGTAGATTCGTCGCAATCAAATCCATTTGAATCAAGCCAGTTGATCCAATCTGTTCGATCCGTGGAAAACTTGCTGCTGGCTTGCCACATCAAAGCGTCCCGGCCAGTCAATACATACAGAATGCGCGCGCCACATGCCTCAACAGTTCCCGGCACGCCCAAACATGCCAAGCCTTCCTTGATCGTAATCAATGCGTCCGTCTCGCAGTTCTCCATCAGAGTGTGGGCCGCAATACATATATCCGATTCATTGCCCTTCCATCCTTTCCGATGAACGATTTCGACCGCCTGCGGGACAGTAAAAGGAGGCTCAGCCATAGCATCACTTCGTCATAAACGGCTCGCTGGCGACGATTCCTTCAATCAACAAGCGTAACTTGTATTCATTGTCAGCGAACCGACCCGCCAAATCATCCACCGTCGCCTCATCACCCAGTTCGAGATCGCGCCCCAACGCGTAGGCCAACAACCTCGCAGTCAGGGCCCGGGCAAACTGATCCTTCTTCTCCTCTGCCAGATAACGCTTGAACTCGGCCACTCCGTTGACCTTCGCCCCTCCGGGCAACGAAGCCTCGGCCACGACGGGAACGCGGATGTCCTTCAACCGTTTGCCAACCTTCTCCTTGCGCAGGATCTGCTCGCGAAACAGGCCATCCGAGCCAAACTCCTCCAGAGCGACGCCCCACGGATCGATGCCGCGATGGCAGTCGTTGCAGGCCGGGTCCTTGCGGTGAATCTCCAACTGCTCCCGCACCGACCTCCGCGCGAAGTCCGGATCCTCGGGGTCTGGCAGCGGCACATTGGGAGGGGGCGGAGGAGGAGGATCGTCGAGCAATCGCTCCCGCAGCCAGACCGCGCGTTTGATGGGATGCGAATCCGCGCCGGTCGAATTCCCCAGCAGGATCGCCCCCTGCGTCAGCAGCCCGCCGCGCCGATCCTCCGGTTTCAAGGCGACGCGCTCGAAGGCCGCGCCCTTCGGCCCCTTTAATCCGTAGTGCCGCGCGAGTCGTTCGTTTACGACCGCGAAGTCGGAATCCAGCAGGCTCAAGGCGCTGAGATCATTGCGCAGAATCTCCGCAAAGAACGCCTGTGCCTCACGTCGCATCTCCGGCTTCAGGTCATTGTCAAACTCAGGATAGAACTCCGGGTTGATCGCGACGCGATCGATCGCGCCCAGGTCCAACCATTGATCGGTGAATTGTTCCATGAACTGCGATACCCCCTCACCCTTCAACAACCGCCGCGTTTCGCGCCGCAGGACATCAGGCTTCCTGAGCCCCCCCGCATCCGCAACCGCGCGCAGCTCCTCGTCCGGCATCGAGGCGGTCAGAAAATAGCTCAACCGCGCGGCGAGCTCATGGTCGTTCAGATCGCGCCTACCCTTCGGCGAGACGGGCTCGACGAGATAGAGAAAATCCGGCGACACCAGGACCATCGCCAGCGCCTCACGCATCGCAACCTCCAGCGAATCGGTTTGCACGCGGAGCTGCTCGTAATAAGCAGAATAGGTTTCGGTCTCGGTTTCTGAAACCGGCCGGCGAAAGGCGCGCGACAGGAACCGCCGCAGGACTTCCCGCGCATACCCGGCCTCATCCATCTCCCGCAATGGCGAGGAAAACAGGATATCCGTGTGATGCTTCGGCGGCCATTGCGCGAAGACCGGCCCTTCAAACTCCAGGGACTCGATCACGATCTGGGGGAAGTCCGGATCGTCCGGAAACCGCCAGACACGCCGCTTCCTGCGCTTGGCCTTCCTTTGCTCCTGCTTCGACAGCTTCGGATCGACCGGATCCTGGACGGTCACCTGCTTTGGCTGTCCGGGGTTCGTCCCGTCGGTGTAGACATTGCGCGCCGAGATCCGCAATCCGGGGAACTTGCTCTGTGTCCGGCTGGGCCGGGGAAACTGCTCCATGCGTCCATGGAACTCGAATGTTTGCAATTCTTCCGACACGACATCCGCGCGCCCCAGTTCCTTGGAAGGCGAACTGACATCCGCGCGCAGGCCCACATTCACCGCGAGGCGCGGATGCCCCTTGGTCTGACTCGGAATGGCGCGCGCCTTGATGCGCACGATGAAGTCGCCTTCGTCGGGATACTCCTCCAAGCGCGAAACAAACGTCCCCCAACGGGAAAGCGTGTTCGTGTAGATCTGGCGGCGTCCGCCTTCGTTGTAGGTTTCCGTGAACCTCCCATGGAACACTTCGGGAGCCGGCCCGGCGACGATGACCTTGGCCAACGCCTCCCTCGCGGCCTTCAGGTAATACTCCAGTTGCATGTCCGAGATGCGCAGCGCGGCGCCGTTGTTTCTAAAGCCATCCTTCGACGCTGAATCTGGCGGAAGATCGCGGGCATAATCGTCGTCGATGCCCAGCAAGTCGCGCATGGTGTTGTTGTATTCCACGCGATTCAATCGGCGCAGGACGACGCCCGCCCCCGCCTCGCGCTGCGCCTCAGCGACGCGATCCAATTCCCGCGTCAGCCAGCCGATCACCGCGCGGCGTTCGGCATCGCTGAACTGGGGTTCGTCTTCCGGGGGCATCTCGCCGCGGTTCAGGGAATTCAGGACATCGTGCCAGGTCTCCGAGGCAGGCCGGTCGTTCAGCAGATCGATCGAAAGATCGTCCAGACGGAGATCGGACTTCTGCTTCTTCGGGCCGTGGCATTTGAAGCAGTGTTTCTTCAAGGCGAGCAGGACGTCGCGTTGGAAATCGGGTTGCCGTTCAACGGCAGACGAAGACGCGGCGAGGCGAAAAGCAACCACGCCAAAGAGGAGGAGGGATACGGCTGTCCGAAACAAACTCATGGAAGCGTGGATACTAGGAATGGACGGGCGCGTTGTCACTCAGGATTGGCGAAAACGGAGCGCGGAATCCATTCCGCTTCAACCTTGAAACGCCCGCGGCGTCCGGCAAGACCACGGCCCCGGAATCTCCTGCGTTGAAGCGGATTAGATTCCGCGCTCCAACTCACCGCCAAGGAGCGGCGACATTCCTGTCGCCGTGGCCGCGCAGCGGCCAGAAAAGGCGCGTTGAAAAACGGAATGCGCTTGGGAACACACCAGGCGCTGCGTCATGCCCACGCCAATGTGCCGGCAGCGCCGGCAGGGCGACAGGAATGTCGCCCCTCCTTGGGCTTTCCCCTCACGCCAATATCGGCTCCACCACGTGTCCGTGAATGTCCGTGAGGCGGAACCAGCGGCCCTGAAACTTGTAGGTCAGGCGTTCGTGATCGATGCCGAGGAGATGCATGATCGTGGCCTGAAAATCGTGCACGTGAACCTTGTCCTTGACCGCGTTCATGCCGAGTTCATCGGACTCGCCGTAACTCACGCCCGGCTTGACGCCGCCGCCGGCCATCCAGATTGAGAAGGCGTAGGGATGGTGATCGCGGCCCCAACGCGGACGGTTGTCGAACTGCCCCTGGATGAACGGCGTGCGCCCGAACTCACCGCCCCAGATGACCAGCGTGTCCTCCAGCAGGCCGCGCTGCTTCAAGTCCCGCACCAGGGCGGCGCTGGGCTGATCGGTGTCGCGGCATTGATTGTAAAGCTCGGTGGTCAGACTGTTGTGCTGGTCCCAACCCGCGTGCATGAGCTGCACGTAGCGCGTGCCGCGTTCGATCAGGCGGCGCGCCATCAGACAATTGTAGGCAAAAGTCCCCTGCTCCTTCACATCCGGGCCATACATGTCGAGCACGTGCTGCGGCTCGTCCGAAAAATCTGTCAGATCCGGCACGCTGGTCTGCATGCGATAGGCCATCTCGTATTGTGCGATGCGCGTCGAAATCTCCGGGTCGCCGATCTCCGCCTGCTTGATTGCATTGATCTCGGCCAGATCGTCCAGCATGCCGCGGCGCAGCTTCGGGCTGATGCCGCTCGGGTTCTTCAGATAAAGCACCGGATCCCCCGTCCCTCGGAATTTCACGCCCTGGTAACGGGAGGGAAGAAATCCGGAGCCCCAATAGAAGTCGTAAAAGATCTGCCCGCAGGTGGAGCCCTTGCTGAGCGAGGTCATGACCACGAAGCCGGGAAGGTTACGCCCCTCGACGCCGAGCCCATAGGTCATCCAGGCGCCCAATGTCGGACGTCCGGGAATCTCCGCGCCGCTGAGAAAGAAGGAGATCGCCGGCGCGTGATTCACCTGCTCGGTGTGCATGCCCTTGATGAAGCAGATGTCATCCGCGGCCGCGCGGACGTGCGGCATGAGATCACTGACCCAGGCGCCGCTTTGACCGGACTGGCGAAACGGCTCAACCGGCGCGAGCATCACCTTGCCCGTGGGGTCGCCCGTCATCGTGCTGAAGCGTTTGCCCTTGAAATAGCTGTCCGGGACCGGCTTGCCGTGCATCTCCTTCAGCCTCGGCTTGTAATCGTAGAGATCGCAATGCGTCGGCGCGCCGTTCTGGAACAGGTAGATCACTCGCTTCGCCTTTGGCGCAAAGTGCGGCAGGTCGGGCAGCCCGGTCATCCCGCCCCCCGCCGTGGGTGCCGCCTGCAATGGACCGTCCTCCGCCAACATTGACGCCAACGCCACGCCGCCGATCCCGACCGCCGACCTGCCGAAGAAGTGGCGTCGATTGACCTGGAGTTGGGACTCGGTGACGGGATTCATGACGCTTTTCACAACCTCGGCTCTTTCGCCCTTCCAGGGCTTTGAATTGGGTCGCTTCGGCGAAGCGCCCCCACCAACGCACGTTGGGGACAGCTCGCCGAGCCGTCCCACTTTGAAGTCCTGAAAGGACGCCCGAGCGCCGGAAGTGTTATCGAACACGAATGGACGACCGACATTGGCAGGGATCTGTTGCTTGGAGCTTCCACAGTCATTCCTTGTTCAACGCTTCATCCGAATTGAGGATCGTCAGGCACACGGTCGCCAAGGCCGCGTGCTCGATCGGATCGATGGATTCGTCGCGCGGCGAATCGCCGACCTTCAGCAATGCTTCCGCCGCCGATCTGTCCTGTGTGAATCCGATTCGCGCCCGTTCCAATCCGCGCTTCCAGACCTCCATCTCAGCGGCGCCCGCCTCCCGCGCCAGGGCGATCTTCAACGCGCGATTCAGGCGGGATTCATCCGACGCCCCCCGGCCCGTTTCGCGAAACACCCGCTCGGCCATGGCGCGCGCGGCCTCGGCGTAGGTGACGTCATTGAATGTGCTCAAGGCGTGCAGCGGCGTATTGGTCCGCTGAGCCTTGACCGTGCAGGTCTGCCGCGATGCCGAATCGAAGAACATCGTGGGAGCCACGATGCGACGCCAGAACGTATAGAGACTGCGGCGATACAACTTCTCGCCCTTGTCGCGGGTGTACTTCTTCTTTCCGAAGGTGGCCTCCTCCCAGATGCCCGCGGGTTGGTAGCCGTTCACCGGCGCGCCGCCAACCTTGGCGGCCACCAGACCCGCCGCCGCCAGGGCCTGGTCCCGGATCATCCAGGACGGCAGCCGATGCCGCACGCCGCGCGCGAGCAGACGGTTCTCCGGATCCTTCTCAAACGCCTCCGGCGTCACGCGCGACGAACGACAATAGGCGTCGCTGGTGACAATGCGTTTCACCAACGCCTTCACATCCCAGCCGCTCTCCATGAACCCGGCGGCCAGCCAGTCGATCAATTCAGGATGAACCGGGAACTCGCCCTGCGCGCCGAAGTCTTCGGTGGTCTTGACGATCCCCAGACCGAAGAACTGCTGCCAGAAACGGTTCACCGTAACGCGCGCAGTCAGCGGGTTGTCCCGCGACACCAGCCATCGCGCCATGGCCAGGCGGTTGGTGGTCACACCGGCCGGCAGGTCCGGCAGCGCAGCCGGCACAGCCGCCCAGATTTCGTCGGTCGGCTGATTGTACAATCCCCGGTTCAGCATGAAGGTCTTCCGCGGTTTCTCCATGTCCGCCATGACCATCACCTTGGGCACGGCCTTCTTCAGGCCGTCCAGGGACTTCTTCGTCCGCTCGTATTGCCCCTGTAGTCCGGAGTAGGTCCCGTCCGACCTGCGGAAGGCTTTCCCAACTGTCGCCGCCTGCGCCTTGCTGCGTTCCTTCGCCGGCGCGCGCAGGGCGAACAACAATTCCAGCCCCTCCTTCGCGAGCTTCGGCTTCCTGTCCCGCGTCACGGACAAACGAAAATGCCCCAGTGTATGCTGCTTGGCGCCGTGCTGGTGATGCAGTCGAAATTTCAGGACCGCGCCGTCAGCATTCTCAACCGCATTGGCGAAGCGGAACACCGCCGCGTGCTCGCCCTCCACCTTCTTGCCGTTCCACACGCCCCACCCCGACCCGGGCTTCCCATCGAAGGCGTCCTTGATGGGCAGCCCCCCCTGCTCGTAGGTGGCCTGCGCCTCGGCGATCCTGACCTCCTCAAAATCCTTCGCCCCCGGCCTCTGGACACCGACCTCAAATTCGGTCAGCACAAAGTTGCCGCCTTCCACGCGAGAAAGCCCGCCCTTCGACAGGGACGGGTGGTTCAACGCCTCCAACAGCAGACCGGTGACGCGTTCCGTGCGGTTGGTGACCAGCACGGTGTAGGAATCGTTGTCCGGCGTCGGCCCTTTCGCAACGAGCGCGCCATTCTTCTGGATGGTGAACAACTGCCGATCCGCAAAGGCCTTGTGCGGCTTGAGCGTCGTCCACTCGCCAGCCTCGATCTGCGCCAGTTTCCGCTTCTCCCAGGCCGGTTGCTGCGCCGCGATTTCCCGGGAGCGTTTTCTCATCTGACTGGAGATCGACGCCAACTCCTTCTCCAATCGCGCCGCGTCCAACTGCTGTCGCTCCGTCGGCGACGCGAGGACAGGCGGCGTCTGGGGATTGCGTCCGCGGCCATCCACCGGCGTCTGATTGAAGATCGCGAACAGGGAGAAGTAATCCTTGCGCGTGAGCGGATCGAACTTGTGGTCGTGGCAACGGGAGCAGTTGAAGGTCAGCCCCAGCCAGATCGTGCCGGTGGTCTCCACCATGTCCATGATGTAGTCCACGCGGTTCTCCTCCGCGATGCGGCCGCCTTCGCCGTTGATCATGTGATTGCGACAGAACGCCGTGGCGAGCTGCTGCTCATGCGTGGCATTCGGAAGCAGATCGCCGGCCAGTTGCCAGACGGTGAACCGGTCCCAGGGCATGTTCTCGTTGAAAGCCTTCACCACCCAGTCGCGCCAGGGCCACATCGTCCGTTCCATGTCGCCCTGATAACCATTCGAATCGGCGTAACGCGCGGCGTCCAGCCAGTCCCAGGTCATCCGCTCGCCATACCGCGGCGAGGCCAATGTCTCATCGACCAGGATCTCCCACGCATTCGGGCGCGAATCGTTCACGAAGGCGTCCACCGCCTCGGGCGTCGGCGGAAGCCCTGTCAGATCGAGCGACAGTCGACGAATCAGGGTCGACCGGGACGCGCGCGGCTGTGGCGCGAGGTTCTCCGCCCTCAACCTGCGGTTGATGAAGGCGTCAATCGGATGCGCCGCCCCCAACGGGACATCCGGCGACTCCACGCGGGTCAACGACCAATGATCCCCCCACTCCGCGCCCTCGTCGATCCATCGGCGGATCTTCTCAATCTGGGCCGGGGACAACTTCCGGCCTGCCTCCGGCGGCGGCATCACCTCCTCCGGATCGGAGCTCAGCAGGCGCCGCATCAGCCCGCTTCGCGCGCTTTCCCGCGGAACCACGACCGCGCCTGCGTCGCGAACGCGCTTGGCGTCGCGCTCGTCGTCGAGCCGCAGGTTGCCCTTGCGGGACTTGGCGTCGGGACCGTGACACGCAAAACAGGCATCGGAAAACAGCGGCAGGATCTCGCGGGAGAAGTTCACCTCCGCGCAGGCAGGCGCTGCCCCTCCACTAAAAAGCGCCGTCGAAACCAGGCCCACAGCCAACCAACTGGATCGCGATAGTCTCATTCGAAATCGGTCAAAACCTGACAAAGCCGTCAGACGACGCCTAGCACAAACTTGCTCATTCCCTCGCAACCACCACCGCCTTCCAGCGCCCGGCAGGCGGGTTCAAGGGCGCCTTCATTCACTGGAACACGACAAAGAGGGGCGTCAGCAGGGCGAGATCGGCAAGCATGCGGGTTTCACGACGACGCGATTCCGGGCGCCCCAAGCCAAGCGCGCCCAACGCCAACAGGCTCACTGCGGCGCAGATCGGGATCCTCCGCAAAGCCTCGTCCGAATGCAGGACGGCGATCAATGCAAGAACCATCGCCAGACCAAGGCTCACGCGACGGACATGTCGCGACCATCCGGGCCATTGATTCAAGATCGACCCCGGGTTGCCCTTGTCCGTCGGCAGCCGCTCCCAAACGGTGATCGAGACGCAATTCTGAACGCAGACTGTCGCAAACATCCCGGCGCCGAGCAACAGCCCGGCCTTCGGCGGCCCCGTCAAGACCCACGGCTGCAGCGCTGCGCCGGCCGCAAAGACCACTCCCACACCCAGTTCCTTGGGAAGCCAGCCGGTTTGCGCGCCGTTCACGTGCGTCAGGGCGAACCAGATTCCGGTCGCTCCGCCGACCACGCCGGCTGCAATCCACCCCTCTCGATTCAGGCATTGGAACGCCAGCCCCAACCCGGTGACGCAGACCGCCGCCAGAACCGCCCACCCCACGCCGCCGATCCTCCGATGAAAGAGATGCCTCTCAGCCGACTCATGCCGACCAATCCGCGCGTCCAGCCACCGGTCCGCGAAATAGACGCCCCAAACCGCGAGAAACAACAGCCACCGCTGCGGCCAGACCAGTTCCACACCCACCCCGCGCGCAAACAACTCCTGCCACGCAACCGCGACGACAGGCGCGTCGAAGTTGAGCACATTGGGCCACAACCACCAGGGAATGAACTTGGTTCCGCGCCCGTTCTCGCTCATATCAGAAACCCCAATCTGCGCCAAAATCCATGCTGCGAAAAACAATTTTGGCTTGTCGATGCGCCTCGGCCGGAATCAGGATCGAGTGACAGCGACTGCGACACATCGAGTTTCCGAGACCCAACAGCGACCATGAAAATCACCGAGGCCCTCCACGCCGAACACGTCGTGTTCCACAACCTCTTCGACCATCTGGAGACCGTCCTGCCCAACGCCGGGTCGTTGGCGGAGGTCCACGCGATGCGCGACATGCTTGCCTCCATGATGGACGCCCATGGCAAGGTGGAACACACGCTCCTTCTCGACCCGCTCGAACACTGCATTGATCAGTTCGGCCACAGCGAATCCTTTCACAACGAGCACGAGGAGATCGAGCAGCGGCTCAACGACGTCAAAGCCGCCACGGATGTGGACGCAGCCAAACTGGCGTTGAACTCCGCGGTGCTCCTCGCCCGCGACCACTTCGACAAGGAGGAACGCCTGGTCTTCCCGCTCGCCGAAAAGCACCTCAGCGAGAAGACCCTGCTGGAACTCGGCCAACGCTGGAAAGCCGAACACCACGCCGACGCCCCGGCCAAGGAAGTCTGACCCGCATTGTCCACCTCTTCGGCGGACAATGAGGGAAATCCGAATCTCGAAATCCGGAATTCGAAACAATGGCAGAATACCAATTTCAACAAACTCGAAACGCCATGCCTGGAACTCGCCATCGCCATTCGAGATTGAATCATTGATTCATTCGAATTTGTTTCGAGTTTCGATATTCCGGTTTCGAGTTTCCGCCTGCAACCTCTCCAAAGCCTTCTCACACCGCTCCCGCCCCGAAGGCAGCGATTCCATCCCGCGCAACATCAGATCCGGATCGATCAGATCGTGCTCCAACAACCCCCGCACGAAATCCGCGGTCGCATCCCCGGCTCCCCAGATTTCACTGACAGCCAGATCGTTCGGATCCAGGCACCAACCAGACGCGCCGCCGGTGGCTTCCGTCCGGACTTCGATCAGCCTGAACTGCCAGCCCTCCGGGAGAACCGCCTCATTCGGATCGGACGCCCGCGCCCCGCAGCCGTGCATCTGACGAAATCCGCTCTGCAGACCCAGGACTCCGGCGATCTCCCCGGCGGCGTCATGCTTGGAACGGGGAGACAATTCGAACTCATCGCCTTCCAGCAGTTCATCCGAGACTCCCGGATACTTGCCCAGGATCGACAGCCTCCCCGTCACATAAACCGCCATGTCGTCACAGGCGCGGGCGGCGGCGGCAATGGCGAGTTCGAGGTGAAGGCGTTTCAGCATGGGCGACGCGCAGTATGATGCAACCTGCCCAAGCCGCCCAGTCTGGAGGGCTTGATCAGGAATGGGCGACTCGATCCCAGATCTTCCCGCGGCCGCAGACCGCAGACGGAGCGCGGAATTCATTCCGCTTCAACCTCCGAAAATCCGGCGTTGGCGTTCTGCCCAAGACCTGGGACACCTCAACATCGAAGCGGAATAAATTCCGCGCTCCGAAAGGCATTGTCCGCACAACGCCCCCCAATGCTGTTTGGGTGGCAGTTCAGCCCAGGCGCTCACAGACAAAGCATGAACGCCACGAGGTCCTCCTTCTCCTGCTTCGTGAGCTTCAACTGCAGCACGACGTTGAAGAATTCCACGGTGTCGTGAAGCGTCGGAAGACGGCCGTCGTGGAGGTAGGGAGGCGTATCCTTGATGCCGCGCAACGGGAAGGTCTTGATCGGCCCCTCGGGACGTCCCACGTAGAAACGCTCCACCCGCAGATCGTGCATGTAGTCATCCACAAACGCCGGCCCGTAATGGCATTTCGCGCATTGGCCCTTCCCGTGAAAGACCTTCTCTCCACGCAACTCGCTCTCGGTCGCCAATTCCGGAATCAGGCGCATCAGCGGATCCAGCTTCGGCGCGGGCGGGTAGTCCAGGATCGAATTCATGTCGCCCATGCGGTTGGTGACCTCGCGTTTGACTGCGCGCGGCCCGATCGCCTGCTGCATGCCCGGATCGCCGTCGAAGTACTCCTCCACCTCGGAAAAGTGGTCCATGCTGCGGATGGAGCGCTTGGAGGACAACTGCATGAGGTTGTAGTTGCCGCGCATCGTGGGCGTGTCGACGCGCAGACGCCCCATGTTCGGCCGGGAGTCCGGCCCCAGTTCGAACGCGCCGCTGGTGTGGCCATTGACGTGGCAGTCGAAGCAGGCGACGCCCTTGCTCGGCTTTTCGGTGACGCGATGATCGGTGTGGTTGAACCAGGTGGTCGGCGAAGGACGCAACAGTTCCTTCAAACCCTCCATCTGTTCCGGGCTCAGGATGCCATCGAAAATCTCGTAGTAGTTGTCGAGGGTGACCTCGCGCCCGTTGGTCACATCGCCCAGCTCCTTGTGCGTGGTCAGGAACATCGGCGGCGGAAACTCCGGCAGGTAGGCCTCCGGAAAGTCCATGTCCACATCGATGCGCTCGTGCTCCGGATGGACCTCGATCCAATTGCGCGGAAAGACCATGTGCGCCGTGGATTGGATCGGATGAGCCAACGGCTTGTAGGGAAAGATGTCCCGCTTGCGGATCTCACCCGGGACCAGTTCAGCCAGCACCTCGTAGGAATCCACGCCGCCTTCAAGCCGCGCGACGGGCCCCTGCATGACGGGCTTGCCGCCGGACATGAACTGCCCCGGAATCGCGCGGCCGTGAAAGTCAAAACGACCCGCCATGTATTTCATGACGTCCTTCATCAGCTTCGGCTTCTGCTTGCGATGAAAGTCCAGCCATTGATCCCAGCGCATGGGCAGGATCGGCGAGGTGAAGGACGAGACGCCCCGGCCGTAGTAGCGCCACAAATCGAACGGCGTGCGCATGCCTTTCTTGATGGTGGGATACAGGGTCAGTTCATCGGCCGGAATGCCGCTCGCATTGGCGTTCTTCCGCGCCCCCTCCGCCCCGGCCGGAACCGCGGCTCCACCGTCGCCCGGCCTGGACGGTTGAGCGTTCGGCGACGCGGCGGCGTACTGCCTCGACGGCAGGCGGCTCAAGCCGGTGCCCTGATACTGCTTGTAGGTTGCGGCGACGCCGATCATCAGGATCACGACGCCCACGGCGATAATCAGTCGTTGTTTCATCGAACTCATGGGAAATGGCTTTCAGGCGGATTCAGGTTTCGGCTCTGCAACGGCCTCGGCGGCGTCCCCGGACTTCCGGAAATACGGCGCCACCACCGCCCAACCGGCGGAAACCAGGACCAGATTTTTGAGAATGTACTGCCCCTCGATGGACGGCGCAAAGGGGACAAACTTGAAGGCGAACTCCGGCAGCAGGAAGATCGGCAGAAAGGTCGCGGCCATGTGAAAGAGGAACAGCGCCCCCGTCACGCGCATGAACACATTGAACAGA
This sequence comes from Verrucomicrobiales bacterium, assembly GCA_038126035.1. Lineage (GTDB taxonomy): Bacteria > Verrucomicrobiota > Verrucomicrobiia > Limisphaerales > JAYPEY01 > JAYPEY01. The sequence goes on from JAYPEY010000103.1 coordinate 18,284, forward strand.
AACCCCAACCCGATCGCGCATTCCATCAATCCGATCCACCACAGCGCGCCCGAGGCCTGCAGGCTGAACCCGGTCAGCTTCATCGCCGTGTAGCTCGCGATCACTTCGGCCGGACTCAGATCGGGAAAAAACTTCAGGAAACCAAAGTGGAAATAGATCAGCCCCAACGAAAGGCGGATGGCGTCCAGCGACGTCCACGACGTCCCGGCTTTCTCGAGTTTGTTGCTCACGGAGGCGCCAAGATGCGGCCATCAGCCCCGCCTGTCCCTCAATTTGGGACGAAGCGGCCGAAATTCGAGACGAAATGAGCGAAAACACCCCTTCCGGCGCGTCGCTAAGCAAAACAGGCTATTGCGGGTTCGACAGGACTTCCGCATTTGTGATTCAATCGCGGCTTTGGCAAGAACGACAGACAGACAACCCGACGTCCATCCATGAGCCCCAAATACTCTTCGTTGTTCCGCGAGTTCCTGCGGAAATGGTTTCTCTGGCTCGGGGTCTGGACGCTGATCGCGCTGTGCTTCGGCCACCAGTCCTATATCCACCTGCGCAAGGCCGGCACAGATCCTGGCTGGTGGAAAGTCATCCACTGGTCGCTGGAGGATTGGTACGTCTGGGGACTTTTCTCCATCAGCATCTTTGAGATTGCCCGCCGTTTCCCGCTGCAACGGAATCGCTGGCTGGCCTTCATCGCGCTGCACTCCCTGACCAGCGTCGCGCTGGCGCCGGTTTACCAGGCCGTCCGCAGCACGGTCTGCGGCATGGATGTCATTGCCTGGCGACAACCTCTCCCCGACCTGCTGGTCTACTGGATCATTCTCACCGTCTGGCACGCCAACCACTGGCGCAAGACCGCGCACGATCGCGAGATGCGCGCCGCCGAGCTGGAGCGCGGCCTGGTCGAGGCCCAACTCCTCGCGCTGCGCATGCAGCTCAATCCCCACTTCCTCTTCAACACCCTCAACGCCATCGCCACCCTGCTCCGCCGCGACCTCGACGCCGCCGAGCGCATGATCGTCCGCCTCTCCGAACTGTTGCGCAAGGCGCTCGACACCTCCGACGAAACCGAAGTCCCGCTCGAGCAGGAACTCGATTTCGTCAACCGCTACGTCGAGATCGAACAACTCCGTTTTGGCGACCGGCTGGAATTCGTCTGCGAGGCGCCGCGCGAACTGCGCGCCGCGCGCATCCCCAACCTCATCCTTCAGCCGCTGGTCGAAAACGCCATCAAGCACGGCGTCGAGCCGCGCGCCAGGAAAGGCCGCGTCCGCATCCGCGCCGAACGCCACAACGGTTCGCTCCGCCTCGAGGTCAGCGACGATGGCTCGGGAGCCAAGGACAAGAGCGCCGCTCCCGGAACCGGAACCGGACTCGCCAACACCCGCGCGCGCCTGGAAAGCCTCTACGGCGACAAACACCGCTTCCAACTCGACGACCGCGCCAACAACGGCTTCACCGTCTCGCTCGACATTCCGTTTCACACCGACGAGCCCCTCAGCCCGGACTCGTTGAAAGCCCATGCGAATTAGCGCCCTGATCGTCGATGACGAGCCCATGGCCCGCGAACGCATCGCGGACCTGCTGCGCAGCCGGGGCGATGTCGACATCCTCGGCGAATGCGGCAACGGGCTGGAAGCCATCGACGCCATCCGCCGCCAGCGGCCGGACCTGGTTTTCATGGATGTCCAGATGCCCGAGATGGGCGGCTTCGAAGCCATTGAAACCCTCGACGAAGCCGAACTCCCCGAGATCATCTTCACCACGGCCTACGACAAGTTCGCCCTTCGCGCCTTCGAGGTGCACGCGGTCGACTACCTGCTCAAACCCTTCGAGCGCGACCGCTTCTTCTCTGCGCTGGAAGCCGCAAGGATGCGCGTCCAGGCGCGGGTGAACGAGAACGTCGCCAATCGCATGTCCACGCTGGTGGAGGAGCTGCGCTCCCGCTCCTCCGGCCCCGCCAAAATCGCGATCAAAACCGAGGGCCGGATTCTGCTGGTCGAGGTGGACGACATCCAATGGGTCGAGGCGGCCGGCAACTACGCTGAACTGCACACAGCCGGGAAATCCCACCTCGTCCGCGAAACCATGACCCGCCTCGCCGAACGCCTGCCCGAAGAGGACTTCGTCCGCATCAACCGCTCCGCCATCGTCAACCTCGCCTCGGTCAGGGAACTGCAACCGTCCTTCCATGGCGAATACACCGTCTTCCTCAAGGACGGCGCCAAACTCAAACTCAGCCGAACCCACCGCGACAAGCTCGACCGTCTCCTCGGCAACCGGAACACTGGCCTGTGACCCGCCGTAGCGCAGCCGTCCCGGCTGCGGGTTCCAGCGGCGTCCCGCCGCGAGATGCAGGGCCGTATTCCTCAATGATTCGTCTGAGTGAAGCGCCACACTCTGATTCGGAGCGCCGAGCATTGCTCGGCATGGGCTGACGTCGGGGCTCCAATACCCCAACCCTATAATGAAACCAGCCTCTTCGGAGTTGGATTCATAGCTAGTAGTGGCGTATCGCTTTCCCGTCGGCGTTGCCTTGCTCATCTATTCTTGAGACACGGAGAAACTCCGATTCGGCGTCCTGCTCGATGAGGAACGTGAATTTCCTCCCAGCCTTGTCCGAGCCGCTGCCCGAATACTTCCCGTCGTTGTTTTGGACTACATGAACGGAGTCCATGTTCCACTCCGTCTTTATCCATGACTCAATCTTCTTGGCATCCCATTCCGCCGCGTTTTGTGAACAACCAATCAAAATGAACCCCACGAACCAACCGAAGAGTCTACTCGCAGTTTTGCTCATGCTCAAAACTCAAACAAGGAATTGGCAGTTTGGCAATGAATCGAGGACGACCAGCACGCGGCTGAACCCTCCTTCTTATGGAGTCGTAAACACCCCAGGCATGAAGCGGTGTTCCATGACGCGATGGTCACTCTTCAGGCGGTTGGCCTTGATTCTTTTTGGCGTTCAAGACCTGCTGCAAGGCGACAAAGAAGATGGCCGCGAACGGCCAATGCATCACCCTCAACGCCCATGCGGGCGCCTTTTCGCCCCCATCCATATCACCGAACATCATCATGACGAGCGAACCCATATAGCAGAACCCCACTCCAAGCAGCGGCCAGAATTTTTGGATATTCTGATTCATCACTCCGCCACTCTATCACCCGCGCATTCCCCAAACAAGTTCCCGGGACATCGGCTTCTTGATGCAGAAAGCAGGAAGCCCCATCCTCATGGCAATCACGCCTCCGGCCGAGCAATGCTCGGCGCTCCAAACGCCCGATTCAGCCTGAAGCCCAGCAATCCCACACGCATCCCGCATCCCGCA
>JAYPEY010000104.1:0-18351 GCA_038126035.1 Verrucomicrobiales bacterium
CGTCGGCCCCAGTTTCCTGCTCAATGTCACCCTCAACGAGGAACGCGACATCACCGGCGTCTTCGCCGGCGACCTGCTCGAGGCCCACAAGGTCGGCTGCGAGTTTGTCCGCAAGTCCGCCATGCAGAAGGTCGACGACGCCTTCGACATCGTTGTCACCACCAACAGCGGCTACCCGCTCGACATGAATCTCTACCAGGGGGTCAAGGGGATGAGCGCCGGCGCCCGCGTCATCAAGGAAGGCGGCCTCATGATCCTCGCCTGTGAATGCCGCGAAGGCGTCCCCGCCGAAAGCCCCCTCGACAAGCTGCTCAAGAGCGCCGGCAGCTCCGAGGAGATTCTCACCATGCTCTCCACCCCGGGCTTCGTCCGCCCCGAACAATGGCAGGCCCAGATCCAGGCGGTCATTCAACGCAAGGCCGAGGTCCAGGTGCACAGCTCCCTCTCCGATGACATCATCGGCGGGGCCCATCTCATTCCCTGCGCCGACATCACCCGGACCGTCACCGCCAGACTCGAGGAACTCGGTCCCGACGCCAAAGTCGCGGTATTGCCGCAGGGGCCGCTGACGATCCCTTATCTGGGTTGATCCCCTCCGAACCTGTCCGCTGACGATGGAACTGCAGTCCGTCTATATTGAGACCACGATTCCAAGTCTTTACACCGGACGTCCCTCTCCGCGGCTGGTCGAGGCAGCAAGACAAAAACTCACACGGGATTGGTGGGACCTGGAACGGGAACGCTACCGGCTGGTCACATCACAAACGGTCCACGACGAATGTGCACAGGGTGAAAGTGCGATGGCCCGGCATCGACTGGCCTTGCTGAAAGACATTCACCTGTTGAGGCTGTCGGACCCGGTTGGCGACATCGCCAAGGAACTGATTTCGCGGCAGATCATCCCCGTCAAGGCCGCGGACGACGCCATTCATATCGCCGTTGCCTCCGTTCACTCCGCCGATTACTTTTCACATGGAACTGCAAGCATCTCGCGAATCCCAGAATCTGGTGGCGAGTGAACGATGAGCTTGCAGAATTCGGACTCACTCCGAGTGTGATCTGCACGCCGGAAGACTTGATTGGCGATGAAAGCTGAAACAGAAACCTCCATCATTGAAGCTGTGCGCTCATGGAAGGAACAGAACGCCGGGAAGCACGGTTTCGACATCGACCGCATCATCTCCGACGCCCGCAAACGGGAGTCTGAATCGGCGGAGACACTGCTCTCTCCCAAGGTCGCAAAGCCGGCAGAACACGCCCCCCGGAATGTCGACCGTTGATGGCCTCTTTATGTCCCCAAGAGTCTTCGAACCCGAACCGCACGCCCCCGACGCCAAAGTCGCGGTATTGCCGCAGGGGCCGTTGACGATCCCTTATCTGGGTTGATCCCGCCACACACAACGCGACGGAATCCGCCATGCCCTTTGAGAGACGCTACTGCCCCGAGCAACGCTTCATGTTGACCACACTGGGCGGCAGGATTGACGACGATGACCTGATGGACCACGTGCTCGCCCTCAACGAGCAGACCGCAGGCATTGAAGGGCTCCTGGAATTCGGCGACTGTGCCGGCGTGAAGGACATCGATTCTCTGAGTGTCCGGGGAACAACCCGTTGCGCCGAGCGCGAGGCTGTCAAACCCGGCAGCCGTCTGGTCATCTACGTGCCCCCCAACGACCCGCTCACCTTCGGACTCGCCCGCGCCTACCAGGCCTTCGCTGAAGACAAACGCGACGCCGTCCGGGGCTGCTCCTCGGTGGATGAAGCCCTGACCTGGCTGACTCAGGGCAACGAAGAAAAGATGACGGCAATCCGGCGCTTCATGGAAGAAGCCCGGGACGCACTCCCCTGATCCAGATTCTATGCAAACCGCACCCGCGTGGTCGTCTCCTTGTCGCTCCAGCCGCGGGGGCGCTCGATACTGAGCTTGCTGATCTTCTTGATCGAGACCTGGTTGCCGCGCGACTTGTGGGTCTTCACCTCAAGGTCCACCGGCCGGATCATCTGCTGATTGATCTTCTGATGCGACGCGGGCTTGTACTTGACGTAAATCTCCTCCGGCGTGCCTTCGACAAAGAGCACGATCTTGGAACCCTCCGGAGCGCACTGATACTTCTTTTCCATGATGAAGCCCGGGAAGGAGAAGCGCTTGATGTAGGTCGCGCCCTTGCGTTCGTAGGCCATGGTGAAGACGCGCTCATCCTTCTTCTGGTCATTCTTCTCAACGATCTCGCAGTGCATCAGGCCCTTGCCGACGAAGATCTTCTCGTCCGGCTTGGTCACCTTCCAGGCTCCGTCGTCGAAGACCAGCAGGATCTTGTCGAACTTCGAACACTCGAACTGATATTCGCTGCCCGAGATCTTGGTGCCGATGTAGCCCTTCTCACGATCATAGGCCATCTTGAAGGCCCGGATCGCCACCTGTCGCGCCACGACGGCGTCGAACCGCGCAATCTCCGAACGCCTCGCGTAATCCTCCTTGTACTCGCGGACGAGCCGTTGAAGGTGCTTCACCGCGTAGCGGGTAAGCTGCTTGAGGTTCTTGCGCACCTCGGCCAGTTCCTTCACCACGCGCTCCATGTCATCGCGGTGTTTGTTGATGTCAAACAGCGAGATCCGTCGGATCGGAACCCCCAGCAGCATCTCCACATCCTTGTCCACGATCTTGCGGATGAGTTGCTTCTTGAAGGGGATAAAACCGTCGTAGACCGCCTTGAACACCGCGTCGCGGGTCTTGCAGGACTCGATGCTTTTGTAGATCCGGTTCTCAATGAAGATCTGCACCAGGGTCTTGAAGTGAAGTTCCTGAAGGAGCTTCCTCTCGGCCAGGTCCAGTTCGGCCTTCAGGTTGGCGACGAGACTCTTGGTGTTGTGCCGCAGGACCTGCGTCACGGTCATCTCCACCGGCCGCTGATCCTTGATGATCACGATGCGGCTCGCCAACGAGGTCTCGCAATCCGTAAAGGCGTACAAGGCCTGCATGGTCTGGTCCGGATCCACGCCGGCCGGCAGCTTGATCTCGATCTCGATCTTCTCCGCCGTGAAGTCGTTCATCGAGCGGATCTTCAGCTTGCCCTTCTTGGCGGCGTCCTCGATCGACGCCATCAACGACTCGGTCGTCGAGGTCGGGGGGATCTCGCGGACGATCAACGTGGTCGAGGTCTTGTTCTTGCGCTCGATCTTGGCGCGCAGCCGGATGCTGCCGCGACCATCGTCGTATTCCGTCGCGTCCATCAGGCAGCCGGTCGCGAAGTCGGGCAGGATCTTGAAGGGACTCTTGCGCAGGATGGCGATCTGCGCCTCCAGCAGTTCGATGAAATTGTGCGGCAGGATGCGCGCCGACATACCGACCGCAATGCCCTCGGTCCCCAGCATCAGCAGCAACGGAATCTTCGCCGGATAGGTGACCGGCTCCTTGTTGCGGCCGTCGTAGCTGGGCACGAATTCAGTCAACTCGTCGTTGAAGATCTCCTCGCGCGCCAGCTTGGTCAGGCGGCATTCGATGTAACGGGGCGCGGCCGCGCGGTCGCCGGTGAAGATGTTCCCAAAATTCCCCTGCCCCTCGATCAGGTAACGCTTGTTGGTCAGCACGACCAGCGCGTCGCCGATGGAGGCGTCGCCGTGCGGGTGAAACTGCATGCAATGCCCGACCACATTGGCCACCTTGATAAAGCGACCGTCATCCTTGTCGTGCAAAGCCCAGAGAATGCGTCGTTGAACCGGTTTCAGCCCGTCCTCGACATTCGGAATCGCGCGATCGCGGATGACGTAGGAGGCATATTCCAGGAAGCCCGTGTCCACGCGCCGAAAAAGCGGTTCGGCCTCGTGGGACAGCCGTTTGCGCCGCTTACTCCCCTTGACCGGGATCAATGCGCCGTCCTGCGGCTCCTCCGGCTCCTCCTCCTTGGGCTTCGCGTTCGCCCGAGCCTTGGCCGAGGCCTGCTTCGCCGCCGACGCGCTCAGTTCCATCTGCCCGCCGTCATCCGTCGTCTTTTTTCTTCTCGCTGGCATGATTCAATTCGCTCAAACCGTCTCCATCGCCGTCCTCATCGGAGCGCGGAATTCATTCCGCTTCAGCCCTCGACCACTGGAAGCGCGAAGCCCGTCCGCGGCCCCGGAAAACCCCGCGTTGAAGCGGAATAAATTCCGCGCTCCGATTCTGAAAACTGAATACCGATCACTGGATGCCTCATTCCTCCACCGGAACCACGAGGTTCTCCATGATGTATTCCCGCCGCTCCGGCGTGTTCCGCCCCATGTAGAACGACAGGATATCCGCGGCCTCGGACTTGGGCGCGTATTCCACTTGGCTAAGGCGCATCTCCTCGCCGATAAACGCCTTGAATTCATGCGGTGAAATCTCACCCAGCCCCTTGAATCGGGTGATCTCGGGATTGCGCCCCAGTTTCTTCGTGGCGGCGTCCCGCTCCGCCTCGGAATAGCAGTAGATCGTTTCCTGCTTGTTGCGCACCCGGAACAAGGGCGTCTCCAGCACATACAAATGCCCCTCGCGCACCACCGAATCGAAGAAGCGGTAGAAATAGGTGATCATCAGGTTGCGGATGTGCAGGCCATCCACGTCCGCATCCGTCGCGAGAACCACCTTGTAATAGCGCAGCCCTTCGATCGACTCCTCAATGTTCAACGCGCACATGAGATTGTACATCTCGTCGTTCTTGTAGACCGTGTCGCGCTTGAGATCCCAAACATTGAGCGGCTTCCCCTTGAGGGTGAAGATCGCCTGCGAATTAACGTCGCGGCAACTGACGATGGAGCCGGCCGCCGACTGTCCCTCCGTGATGAAGATCATCGAATCGTCGCCCGAGCCCTTCTCCCGGTTGAAGTGATGCTTGCAGTCCTTCAGCTGCGGCACGCGGATCGACACCGCCTTGGCGCGTTCCCGCGCGACCTTCTTCACCTGCTGCAGTTCCTTGCGCAGGGCCCGGGCGTCCGCGATGCGCTGCAGCATCGCGGTCGCGGCCTCGCGATTGCGATGCAGCCAGTGTCCGACCGCGTCCTTCACCTTGGCCATCAGTTCCCCGCGAATCTCCGTGTTGCCGAGCTTGTTCTTGGTCTGCGATTCGAACATCGGATCCTTCAGGCGGATCGCGATCGCCCCGACCACGCCCTCGCGCACATCGTCGCCCTCAAACTTCTTCTTGGAGAACTCATTGACCGCCTTGAGCAGCCCCTCGCGGAAGGCGCTGAGGTGCGTGCCGCCGTCGGCCGTGTATTGGCCGTTCACGAAGGAGAAAAAGGTCTCGCCGGTATGCCGCTCGCTATGGGTGAAGGCGATGTCCAATGTCTTGTCAACATGACGCATCGGCTCGTAGAGCGCGTTGTCCTTGACCTCTTCCGCGATCAGGTCCTGCAGGCCGTTCTTCGAGACGAAGGTCTTCCCGTTGTAGATCAGTCGCAATCCCGGATTCAGGTAGGAGTAGTGCCGCAGGCGCCGCTCGATCAGCTCCTCCTTCCACACGACCGACTTGAAGATCTTCGGATCCGGGCTGAACTCGATCAGGGTCCCGTTCGGCTCCTTGATCTGGCCTTCCCTCTTCTGCTTCAGGCGCCCCTGCTGAAAGCGGCCTTCCGCGTATTTGCCGCCGCGGTGGCTGCGGACCAGGAAGTTGTCCGCCAAGGCGTTCACCGCCTTCGTGCCCACCCCGTTCAGGCCCACGCTGAACTGGAAGACATCATCGTTGTATTTCGCGCCCGTGTTGATCTTGGAAACGCAGTCGACCACCTTGCCCAGTGGAATGCCCCGGCCAAAATCCCGCACGGTCACCTTGCCGTCCCGGAGGGTGATGTGAACCTCCTTGCCGTAGCCCATGATGAATTCATCGATCGCATTGTCGATGACCTCCTTCAGGAGGATGTAGCAGCCGTCGTCGTAGTGGGTGCCGTCCCCCAACCGCCCGATATACATGCCCGTCCGCAGCCGGATATGCTGGATCGACGACAGGGTCTTGACCTTGCTCTCGTCGTATGTCGCTTTCTTGCTCTTGCTCGCCATGGGATCGAAGCGCGGGAGCTTAGGAACGGTCGGGCACGTTGCCAACACCGAAGCGTTGCCCGGGCGAAAAATATTCGAAGCCCCAGTCAGGCTGCTCCCGAACCGGGATGACGAAACACCCGCCCCCAGACACCCACTTGTCGATTCCGAAGCCTCGATTCGCAACCGTTTCGGCTGAATCCGATCCGCGCGGCTTCCGTCAGATCTGGGTCTCAAACGCGGATTGTGCCCCGAAACCATCCGGGGCGACCGGTGTTACCATTCGCGAAAACCACAGACTCGGAATATCAACGCCAAGCTTGGAGGAACTGCCATGGCCGCAAACAGCCGAAAAACGAAGATTCTAACCGCCGTTGCCGTGTCCCTGCTCGGATCCGTCGGCGCCCAGGCCGCCTGGCTCGGCCCCAAACAATCCTACGGATTCAAGTCCACCGCCCCGCCGGCCAATGCCAGGCCGACCACCCTTCACGTTCATGTGTCCCACCCGGCAAACTGCGGAATCGCCTACCAACAACTGCCCGTCAGCCGAATCCATACGGCATACGCGCCATCTCGACGGACTGGCTTTCGGAGCGTCGGCCTGAGATCCGCGGCCTGGCGCCCCTCCCTCGGGTCCGTTTCCCGGCTGAGCTATCGTTCCCCATGGCGGCGCAATCTCGGTCAGACCAGCCGCTTCGACGCCCAGAATCTCACCTGCGGCTACTCCCCGCTCACCCGGGTCTCACGCCCGATCTACAACACACGCCGGGATTACCTATACCTCCCGGATGCCGCCCCCGCCTACCCCCCCCAGGTTGTCGTCAACAACCACTACTACGGCCGTCACCCGTTTACAGGACGCCGGACCTACAATCCATGGAAGAGCCAATCCCGCCAGACCCGGCCGGACCGCTCCTGGAACGCCCATCGCTTCGACAACATGCCCCGGCTTCACATCGTCCAGATCCTCGGCGTGATCGACAATGAGATCCCCTCTTCCTTCGATCTCCCGCCGGCCAGTCTCGAACGCAACGCCGAGATCCTCGATCTACCCGCCTGGAAGAGCCTTCACGCCGGCGAAAGCGCCGCCGCCTACGCCGCCTTCAAGTCGCTTGCACCCGACGCCGCGAACAGCAGTGCCGCCATGGTCGGCTACGCCATTGCCGCCGCCGAACAGAAGAAACTGCACGTCGCCGGTTTCGCCCTGCGCCAGGCCTTTGAGAACGACCCCGAAGGCGCGGCCTCCATGACACTCACCTTCGACCTCCAGAAGCGCGTCCGAAAACTCGCCCAACGCGCCGCCGTCGTTGCCCGGCAATACGGCGATGACTATGCCGACTCCCGCTTCCTTCACGCCGCCTTCAATGCCCTCGCACAGGACGACCTCGCCGCCCGCCAGGCCATCGACAAGGTCATCGCGGCAGGCGACCGCTCCGAAAGCGCCCAAAATCTCCGCGACGCCGTGTCGTTGGAACTCGATTCCCCGATGCTGGCGGAGATGAACTACGGAATACCCGGAATCCACTGAAGAAGGCCCACTTTTCCAATCCGGTTTCCGTGTATTCTGTGTGTTCCGTAGTCAAGATGGGCTGAAGGCCCAACCGCGCAATGCCAAGGTCTTCTGGCCTTGGCAAGCGCCCCTGTTGCGACATCGCGGCCTGTAAGGTCGCCCGCAATTGCCCGATTTGAAGACGCGCGCGACCTTGCTGGCCGCCTTTGTTATGCCCGGCAACTTTACAGGCGTGAACGCCTGTGCTTTGGGCGGCCGGGCCTTCAGCCCGCAAATGCCTTTGCCTCTGAGAATCACCACACGCCTTGCGCTCTGGAAACCTGTGTGCGACAGATTCCACTTCAAAATGCAGGAGTTGAGCCAAATCAGATCTGTCGCGTCCCTCATCGAGTTCATCGCCCAGGGATACACGCCGAACTATGTCTTCTTCTGGGGCCATACGCCAAAGGTCCCCGGTGATATCGACAAGAGCTGCCTCAGCAATTGGTATCCGGCGGACTTTGAAGTTGCCGGCGTTTTGTATCCGACGACCGAGCATCATATGATGGCTGAGAAGGCCCGCCTTTTCGGCGATACTGCAATCCGCGATCAGATCGTCGAGGCGAAGTCGCCCGACAAGGCGAAAGCTCTTGGTCGCCAGGTCGCCGATTTCGACGCGGCTGAATGGAACAAGAACCGATTCGAAATCGTGGTCTACGGGAACTTCGCAAAGTTCTCCCAAAACAAGGAACTCGGCGAACTGTTGTTGCGAACCGGATCCAAGGTCCTGGTCGAGGCCAGTCCACAGGATCGGATTTGGGGAATCGGACTGGCGCAGGACAGCAAAGACGCCGCGAACCCGGCCAATTGGAACGGTCTGAACCTCTTGGGATTCGCATTGATGGAGGTTCGCGCGCGTCTTCAGGCTGATTACTGAGACGCAGAGGGCATCGCCCTACGAGGGATCCTGCCGAGCTACACGCAGCTAGACAAAGACCTCGGCATCACCCCAACCTTCGGAACTCCAGAGGCGCGTCCGAAAACTCGCCCAACGCGCCGCTATCGTCGCCCGCCAATGCGGAGATGGACTACGGAATACACGGAACACACTGAAGAAGACCCTGCGTGATCACGACTCTCCTTTCCGTGTATTCTGTGTCTTCCGTAGTCAAGAATCAGCTTCCCTCAGAATTCCGCCGTCATATTGGGTTGAAAGCCCAACCGGCTGTTTAAGCATTGAAGAATACTCGGTTACCCCGGATCCTCCCGGCCAATCCTGATTTCAGAATTGGCCATGCATCCATTTGATTTCCGCGGCTTCCCTCCGCACAGCAACCCTTCTCCCGGACCGCGGGTCTGTGCCCCGCAGCAATCTCGGTTTGAACGAGGTCCAGGTCCGCAAGCGCGCCCCCTGCCCACCGCAAGTCACTGCGGGTCACAGACCCGCGGTCCGAGGACGTTTACCATCCTCCAATTCGCGTTGGCTGCCTTGCTGACGTTCACCTCAATCACCCTTTCCGCCGCGCCGTCCGAACGCGAAGCCTGGACCACCTCCCGCATCGTCGGCTCACCCGAACCGCCGCCGCCCTACACCGTCGAACGCCGCTTCCCCAACCTCGAATTCAAGAACCCTTTGGAATTCGTCGCCGAACCGGGCTCGGATCGCTGGTGGATGGTGGAACTCGAGGGCAAGGTCTGGACCTTCAGGAACGACAACGGCGTCGCGACCCGCGAACTGGCCATCGATCTCAAGCAGGTCCACGGCCCCAAGACCCGCATCTACGGCCTCGCCTTCCACCCGGACTATGAGACCAACCGCCAGATCTACATCTGCTATATCCTCGGGCCGAAGCTCGAGAACGGCACGGTCGTGTCCGAGTTTCGCGTCGACAAGGCCCCCGTCCCGGTTGTCGATCCCAACAGCGAACGCATCCTGATCCGCTGGCTGTCCGGCGGCCACAACGGCGGCAGCCTGAAATTCGGGCCGGATGGTTGTCTCTACATCACCACCGGCGACGCCGAGGTCCCCAGCCCGCCTGACCCGTTGAATACCGGACAGGACGTCAGCGACCTGTTGTCCTCCATTCTGCGCATCGATGTCGATCGTGCGGACGGCGGCCTCAACTATGCGGTCCCCAAGGACAACCCCTTCATCGGCGTCGGCGACGCGCGCCCCGAGATCTGGGCCTTTGGCTTCCGCAATCCCTGGCGCATGAGCTTCGATCGGGAGACCGGCGAGCTTTGGGTCGGCGACGTGGGGTGGGAGCTTTGGGAACTGGTCTTCCGCGTCGAACGCGGCGGGAACTACGGCTGGAGCATCATGGAGGGCAGCCAACAGACGGTGAAGCCGAACAATCCCCGCGGCCCCGCGCCCATCACGCCGCCCATCGCCGAGCATCCGCACACCGAAGCCATGTCCATCACCGGCGGCTTCGTCTATCGCGGCAACCGACTTCCCGGACTCAAGGGCGCCTATCTCTACGGGGACTACGTCACCGGAAAGATGTGGGCCCTGCGCGCCAAGCGAGGCGTGCGCCAGGGCCTTGAAGAGATCGCCACGACCAACCTCCGCGTGATCTGTTTTGGCGAGGATCACGACGGCGAGGTTTACGCGGTCGATTACAACGGCGGCATTTACCGCTTCGTAAAGAATCAGGCCAATGACGCGAGCGCCGCCTTCCCCAAAAAGCTCAGCGAGACCGGTCTCTTCAGTTCCACCCGGGACCACAACCCCGCCAAGGGGGTGATCCCCTACTCCATCAATGTGGAACCGTGGTCCGATCACGCCACGGGCGAGCGCCTCGTCGCCATTCCCGATTTGGGCCGACTCGACATCCACAAGAGGAACGATCCGGGCATCGGGATCATTCGCGGCAATTGGTCCTTCCCGACGAACTCCGTCCTGGCGAAGACCCTTTCGATTGAAACCGAACGCGGCAACCCCGCCTCGCGCCGCCGACTTGAAACCCAGGTCCTGCACTTCGACGGACTCAACTGGAATCCCTACAACTACATCTGGAACGACGCGCAGACCGACGCCTCGCTTGCCGGTCCGGAGGCATCGGAGCGCATCCTTGAAATCGCCGACAAGTCCGCGCCGGGCGGCAAACGCAGGCAGACCTGGCATTTCGCCAGTCGCGCCGAGTGCATGCTCTGCCACAGCGCCCGCGGCGGCGTCATCTACGGATTCACCCCCGAACAACTCGACGGAGCTCACGGCAACGGCAACACCCTGAACCGTCTCACCTCGCTTGGGCTCTTCAAACAACCGGTCAACCGCAACAAGCTCAAGCGCATGCCCGCGCCGGACGATGCGAGCGCGGATCTCGAATCCCGCGCCCGCGCCTACCTCCACGTCAACTGCTCCCACTGCCACATGCGCGGCGGCGGCGGCACCGCCGTGTTTGATGTCCGACACCCGCTGGCCACCGACAAAACCCTGCTCATCGACACCCCACCCAGCCAGGGAGTCTTCGGCATCGAGGACGCCCGCATCGTCGCGCCGGGCCGGCCCTTCCATTCCACCCTGCCCTATCGCATGGCCAAGCTCGGCAGCGGCCGCATGCCGCACTTCGGCTCCAACCTCGTCGACGAAAAAGGCGTGCGCCTGATGCTGGATTGGATTTCGGCCATGCCGGCGCCGGATGCCGCGACCGCCCAACCGTGGAACTGGAAGCAGTTCAAACGCGTTCTGCAGACGCTTCCCGACGCCCCCACAGCAACGCGCAACGCCGCGATCGACCAACACCTCTCCGACACCGCAAACGCCCTCCGCCTCGTCCGCGCCGTGCAGGAACATGATTTCAACGCCGCCCTGAAAAAGGAACTCATCGCCCGAGCCGCCGCGCATCCCAAACCCGAAACCCGCGACCTTTTCGAGCGCTTCCTCCCCGAGGAACAACGAGCCAAACGGCTGGGAACCTCGTTCGATCCGCAGGTTGTCCTTTCCCTCAAAGGCGACGCCTCCCGCGGACGCAATGTCTTCTTCCGCGAAAGCGTCCAATGCATCAACTGTCACCGCCTCGACAACCGCGGCCGCGAACTTGGCCCCGACCTGAGCAAGGTCGGCGCGAAGTATCCCAAAGCCCAACTCCTCGAACATCTCACCGCGCCCTCCCAGTTCATCGATCTCAAGTATGCCGCCTTCGAAGTTGAAACCACTGACGACGAATCCATCTCCGGCTTCATCGTCAATCGCTCGGAAAAGGTCATCACCCTGAAAACCCTCAACGCAGAGACAATCACCTTCAAGCGCGGCGATATCGCATCCATCCGCCAGTCCGCAATCTCCACGATGCCGCTCGGCATTCTCCAATCGCTCACCGCCGCGGAAGCCGCGGATCTGTTGGCGTTTCTGGAGACCTTGAAGTAGCAACGATTGGGGTATGGGCGGATGGGGGTGTGAGGGTATGTGCGGTGAAGGCGCGCTTCTCCAAGGAGGGGCGGAATTCCTGCCGCCCTGCCTCCGCTGGAGGCACAAAGGCGCCCGGCGACTCCAAAACATCCATACATTCCACAACCTTGTCCGGCCCCGACGCCTCTCTGGCCCCGTTGGCACCACGGCGACAGGAATCCCGCCGCTCCTTGGCAAAACCGCCCACTCAATGTCCGGACGCAAGATGCGCGATAAACATTCCGCAACACACCGCGAACAGACATACGGCGAAGGTCCTTCTCCCCGGTTCACCGCCAAGGAAGCCAACCGCCGAAAGCAACGCGACCGCGCCGCTCAATCCCGGCACGCTTCAAAGCAGCAGCGTTTCAAAGACAAGCCCAAGCGCCGCAAAGAAAGTGCAGATTCTGGCGGTGGATTTCATGGATTCCTGTCACTTCCGGCCGGCCCGTAATGCCGCTTGATGAATTCCCATTCCTCCCTGACGGAAACTATCGAATTCTTGAATCCAAGCGCCTGTGCGCTCGCGTTATTCCGCGCCAAGTACTGGACCTGCCGTGTCAGCACCGGGTCAAAGAAACGCCCCAGCAGCGCTTTCAGCTCGGCAGCTTCGCCCTTTTCATTCACGAACTCGAATAAATCGAGCAAATCTCTGTCGTTCACTCCATCTCGAATGGCGCGCCCGTGCCCCAGCGCGCATCGGATTCCGTGTCCACCTCCTTGGCAAAACACCCAATTGTGCTCGTGAATTCCGACGATGCCCTTTTCGGTTAAGAACTGGCTGATAAGGGTGCCGGTTTCATGATGCTTCTCATGAACCTCAACATTGCGCCCGGTGAGTGGCAGGAAATAGGTTCCAGAATATCTGAGAGCGCCGCAACGCGTGCAAACCGACGTAAAGGAAAAGGGATCAAATCTTCCAAAACAAAGCGTCAATGCCACAAGCAAAGCGCCCCCGATGGCAAATTGGCGAATCAACGTCTTCGACTTCTTTTGCCTGATCATCATGCCCCTCCCCCTTCATTCACCCATCCGGCTCGATGCAGCGGCCAGATGATCAACCAGGCGCGCCCACGCAGCTCCTTCGCGGAGACCGGCCCCTCGTAGCGACTGTCCTGTGAATCTCGCGAATCGTCACCCAGGACGTAATAGCCGCCCCGGCAATCCACCGTGCGTCCGGCACCAAGGTTCCCGTAGGAGTAGTACATCAGATCCTTGAACCTTGCGGGCCGCGCCAAGGGGGCTTCATCAATATAGATCTGGTTCTTTTCCAAGCCGACCTTCTCGCCCGGCAAACCAACGACACGTTTCATCACGGACAATCCGACACTGGTGTAGAAGTGCACGACCTCCCATCGGTCCGGCTCCCGCCACCGCCCCGTGACCTTTTCAGAGAGCACCCAGTCCCCGTTGTCCGGCGAGGTTCCCTGTAGCGTCGGCGACATGGAATCCGACGAAATGACCGAGAGTTCGAAGAAGCCGTGATAAACCAGGAACAGGAACCCGGCCAATGCCAGCGTGCGCTCAATCCACCGGGCGACAGCGCGCAACCAGCCACGTCGCATCGGCGGACGCGGTTCCACCTTGGCATTCACGGCTCATCCCCCTGCCCTGTCGGGGCAGTTTCCGTTCCTTCCACCGCCGTCTGTTCGCCGCCGCCAGATGCGTTCGATTCCCCTTGTTGTATGACGCGTTCGATCTCAGCGTCTCGCTCTTCCCAGATGAGACGCGTGGAGCGCGTCGAGCCCATGCATCTGGATGGGGTCATTGCCGGAATGATGAGGCCGCCCCCCACCGCCACGGCAAACAGGCCGCCGAAGACCTTCTTGAACGAGGTGGACAACGGCTCGATTTCCTTCGCATCCAACGGCTCGGGATCCATGGGGGAATCAGGCATGTTGGAACTGCTGGTGTCGTTCTTCACGATCAATGCTGGTTTGAGGTTGTTCGGAACATCGGGAGACGCCGTCGGCAAATGCCGCCAACATCTCCCGAAAAAGGGTCTTGTCCAAAAAGCACAACAAGCCATCCGGCCGGGACACGTCGCCGGTTCGCACGTAGTTGCTGCATCGGCAGGTCGTCGAGCACTCGGATTCAATCGCGCAGCCGCTGCACGCCGCGCCGGCCCGCCCGGACGCAGGCTGGATTGAAAGAAAATCGACGCCCTCCAACGCGCTCCTTGGCAGTTGCATCGGCGAATTTCCCGGATCACCGCCGACCAGCCTCTCGCAGGGATACAATCTCCCGGACGGCGCAACCGCAATTTCCCCGGCTCCAAACCCGCAACGCGAGGTCGTCTTAAACTCCCGGGCCCCGACGAGCCTGCCCAACTTCTCGTTGAACCAGTTGACGCCGAACTCATGACAGCGGCTGCGCCAGAAACGGATGGAATCCCTGATGCCCTCCTGAAGGTCCCTAAGATCGCCCGCTCCCCAAGCCGTCCATAGATCCAGGGAAAGGTCTGTCATCTCGACACCGGATTCACAAAGCCAGGCCAGGTTGTCGGCGAGATCGCGCGCTGTATCCGGACGCACGACCAGGACGGTCCGGAACGCCTTTCCCGCGATCCTCAGCCGACTCATTGTCTCCAAGACTGTCGCCGAGGATCCGCGTCCGTCAGGAAACACCCGGTGGCGGTCGTGCGAGCGCGGCCGACCGTCGCAGCTGATTGCGAGGTCCATGTCTGGATCCATCATCACCTTCCAGGCCGATTCCCCGCGCAAGGTCCCGTTCGTCGTCAAACCGAGCGAGGGCCCGACCTGAGCAATCCGGCAGCGTTCGCGTGCGCGCCCAATCCAACGCCCTATCCGCTCGGCCTCCAACATCGGCTCCCCTCCAAAGAAGCCCAGCTCCAGTTCTCCGCCACTCCTGACCGAATTGACAGCACGTTCAATTGCCCGATCCGCAATCTCGTCCGACATCGGCCGATTGAATTTTGCACCGGTGTAGCAATAGGAACACCGCAGATTACAGGCGTGATTGGCCACCAACGTCAGTCCAAATCGCTCGTATCTCCCCTTCCTTCCCCGCCAGCTTCGCCCCATGCCCTCCTCACCATTCATTGGTCCATTTGAATACATTAAATTTCCTACACTGTCACTTTTATCATTTACTATCTCTATTCTCGCGTTCCACCTGTCAGATGAATCCCTCCTCCCGACCATCGCCGGGCCAGGAACGGCAATCTCGCCGTCCGAACGTATGCCGATTGGGTATAAGTGGATCGGGGTATGAGGGCATGGGCGGCGGTGTACGCAACCGAGCGCCGTCCTCAGTCCAGCGTTTCGAGGACGAGAAAGAGGACGAGCGCCGGTCCACTCATCCCCCCATCCGCCGAGCACAAACCCTCCAACCCTCCAACCCTCCAACCCTCCAACCCTCCAACCCTCCAACCCTCAGCACTCTTCACTCAGCACTCTTCACTCCGCACTCGAACGTTCCCCTTTCCCCCTTCAGCGCGATCCCTTACAGTCTGCGGCCCATGAATTTGTTGCCGTTTGAGAATCTGCCGGTCCACACGCCGCGCAGCTTTGTTCCCGCCGATTGTGATCTGGGTGATTGGTCCGCGTTGGAGCCTTTGTTTGACCGATTGGAAGCCGCCGCGGGCGAGGCCGATTCCGTCGAAGCCCTCGAGAATTGGATCCGGGACTGGGGCGAACTCAGCGCAGCCTTGGACGAGGAATCCAGCAAGCGCTACATCGCGATGACCTGCCACACGGACAATGAGGACGCCGAGAAGGCCTACCTGCAGTTCGTCGAGGACATCGACCCCAACTGCAAGCCACGGCAATTCAAGCTTTCGCAGTTGTTCCTTGCCCACCCCAACCGAGGCGATCTGCCCAAGGACCGCTACGAGGTCTATGACCGCGACACGGCAGTGCACGTGGAGTTGTTCCGCGAGGAGAACGTGCCGCTGGAGACGGAGGAATCCCGCCTCAGCCAGCAATACCAGAAGCTCGCCGGCTCCCTCACCGTGACCTTCAAGGGCGAGGAAAAGACCCTCGTCCAAATGGGCCGTTATCTGGAGGAGAACGACCGCTCCGTGCGGCAAGAGGCCTGGGAACGGGTCGCCAACCGCCGCCTCCAGGAAGCCGACAAATTTGAGGAGCAGTTCGAGGGGCTGCTCAAGTTGCGCGAACAGATCGCCGCCAACGCCGGCTTCTCCAATTATAGGGACTTCGCCTTCCGCGAGAAATGCCGCTTCGACTACGGTCCCGACGAGTGCTTCCAATTCCACGACGCCATCGAGAAGTCGATCATGCCGGCCTTGAGGGATCTTCAGGCTGAACGCCGCGAACAACTCGGCCTCGACGCCCTGCGTCCCTGGGATCTTGCGGTCGATCCGCTCAACCGGCCGCCGCTCCGTCCCTTCGAAACCGCGGACGAAATGTCCGACACAACCCAGCGCATTTTCGACAAGCTCGACGGGCAGTGCTCCGAGGACTACCAACTCATGCGCGACCTGAAGCTGCTCGACCTCGCCAATCGCAAGGGCAAGGCGCCCGGCGGCTATCAATGCACCCTGGCCGAGTCGCGTCTGCCGTTCATCTTCATGAACGCGGTCGGCGTGCAGCGCGATGTGGAAACCATCCTGCACGAGGCCGGTCACGCCTTTCACGCGCTGGCCACGCGGGAGGAGAACATCTACCCCTACCGCCACGCGCCGATCGAATTCTGCGAGGTCGCGTCCATGAGCATGGAACTGCTCGGCAATGAGTTTCTTGAGGAATTCTACACAACCTCCGAAGCCAACCGCGCCCGTCGCACCCACCTCGAAGG
The DNA here is from genome assembly GCA_038126035.1 of Verrucomicrobiales bacterium. Lineage (GTDB taxonomy): Bacteria > Verrucomicrobiota > Verrucomicrobiia > Limisphaerales > JAYPEY01 > JAYPEY01. The sequence goes on from JAYPEY010000104.1 coordinate 16,654, forward strand.
CATCCTTTCCATCTTCCCCTGGATCGCCACGGTCGACGCCTTCCAACACTGGATCTACACGCATCCGGGTCATACGCGCGAAGAACGCGCCGCCGCCTGGCTCGAGCTGATGGACCGCTTCGGCGGCGACGTGGATTGGTCCGGCTTCGAGCAGAACCGCGCCAACCTCTGGCATCGGCAGCTCCACATCTTCCTGCACCCCTTCTACTACGTCGAATACGGCATCGCGCAACTCGGAGCCCTGCAGGTATGGGCGAATTCCAAGGACGACAAGCGCAAGGCCATCGCCGACTATCATGCCTCGCTGAAACTCGGAGGCTCGCGTCCGCTGCCGGAGCTTTTCGAGGCCGCCGGGTGCAAATTCGACTTCAGCGCGGCGACCGTCGAGCCGCTGACGGAACTGGTGAAGAGCGAACTCAGCGGCAATTGAGGCCATGCCCATTGCGAACCGCACGCCTTGCCGCTAACCTGAACGTCCCATGCTTCACAACCGCGATTACATGCGATCGGATGGTTACGATGGCGCCATGCCTATTTGGGGCAGGATCCTGATCGCCTGCGCCGCAGTTTTCTTTTGCCACACCATTTTTGAGTACTATGCCGGCGCCAATGGCCGGCACGATCTGGTCCGGGCGTTCAGCGACAACTTCGGCCTCAGCTTGGACGGCGTCCTGAAGGGCAAACTCTGGCAACTCCTGACATTCCAATTCCTTCACGGCAGCCTATGGCATCTCATTGGCAACGCCATCATCATTTTCTTCTTCGGACGAACGATCGAGGCTCATTTCGGCGGCCGGACGTTTCTGAAGCTCTACCTGACAGGCGGGTTCATCGGCGGACTGTTCCAGCTGACGTTTCAATTCATCTTCGGCCAATTTGTGCCTGAGATTCCGGTCGGCCCGAATCTAAGCATACCGTCAACCGGTATTCCCACCATCGGCGCATCGGCTGGCGCACTTTGCGTTCTGGCCGCCTTCTGCCGGCTCGATCCGGAATCGCGCATCACCTTTCTGCTGATGTTCGTCCTGCCGGTCAGCGTCAAGGCCAAGGTCATCTTCTGGATCGATGTCGCCATCGCCGTTCTCGGGATTCTGGCGCCCGTGGGCAATGTCGCTCACGCAGCGCATCTGGGCGGCATTGTGACCGCGGTCATCTGGGTCCGCTACTACGTCCGCGCCAATGGGTGGTCCTCGATTCCCATCCTGGGAAAAATCTCGCTTCCGCAGGTCGTGGTCAAACGCGGTCCCAAGCGTTCGCGCGGGGCCTCCGCCTCGCAGGGCAAACGCGGTATCCGCGTCGTCCGGGAGGAGAATCTCGATGACATCCCGGACTCGGAATTCATCAGCCGCAAGGTCGACCCGATCCTCGAGAAGATCCGGGAGAAAGGCATCCACAGCCTGACTGACAAGGAACGAAAGATACTCGAGAAGGCGCAGAGCAAACTGTCGGGGAAGTAGGTCCCGTTCGCGGCCCGTTCCGACAATGGTTCCGGCTCAGCGGAACGCCGCGGCCTTTCGCGCCGACACCCCGCCCGCACAGCCAACAGCGCACAGCCAACCGCCAACAGCGAACAGCGAACCGCCAACAGCGAACTCCATCCACCAATTTCCCGCTCGCCCAATCCCGTGCATCCTGTTAGCCTGTTCCTGATCTCCGACCGCTTCCGGCGACGAACGGCGCGGCGGAATCGGGCGCATG
>JAYPEY010000104.1:18451-21421 GCA_038126035.1 Verrucomicrobiales bacterium
TTCCTGATCTCCGACCGCTTCCGGCGACGAACGGCGCGGCGGAATCGGGCGCATGATTCGCGTCGCGGGCGCGACCTTCGTCCTCCGGGCTCAGTCAATCTCCTGAAGCGCCGATTCAAGAAAGAGACAACATTGCCGATAAAATGCTTTGTAACATCTGCAAAGAAAAAGAAGCCACCGTGCACCTGACCAAGGTTGAAGGCGACAAGATGCATAAGGTCGATCTCTGCGAAGGCTGTTCGAAAGAGAAGAACGTGAACGCCCCGACGGGCGGTTCCCTTTCGTCCATCTTCCAGGGGTTGACCGATTCCGCCGATCTCGATTTCGACGCCGTTGAGCAGACGGCGACCGAGACCTGTCTCGCCTGCGGCTTCACCCAGGCCGACTTCAAGAAGACCGGCCGGTTTGGCTGTCCGGAGTGCTATGAGGCCTTCGCCGGCAACCTCGACGGTCTGCTCCGGACGATGCACCGGGATGTCCGCCACGTCGGCAAGACCCCGGGCTCCCACAAGAACCAGGCGGCCGCCGAACAACTCAAAACCCTCGAAAAACGTCTCGAGGAGGCCGTCGCCCGGGAGGAATTTGAAAAGGCGGCCGAACTGCGGGATGAAATCGGAACGCTCAAGGCGACCCTGAAAACGGCAAAACCCGCAAAGTCATGAACGTCGTTGATTTCCTGCTTCCGGTTTCCGAGGCCGTCGCCCGCAAGGGGCCGCACGACCGGATTGTCCTTTCCAGTCGCGTGCGCCTTGCCCGGAACGTGCAGGGCCACGCCTTCCCCGGACGCGCCAAGAAGGAGGACAGGGTCGCGTCGATGAAGGAGATACGTCCCGAAGTCGAGTCCCTTGGAGCCTTCAAGGACGGCTTCAGCCAGTCCCTGGACCGCCTGAAATCGCAGGAAAAGAACCTCCTCATGGAGCGGCACCTCATCAGCCGCGAGCACGCCGCCAGAAGCGCGGGGAGCGCGGTTGTCTTCCGGCAGGACGAGTCCCTCTGCGTGATGATCAACGAGGAGGATCACCTCCGCATGCAGTCCCTCAGACCGGGATTGCAGGTGAAGGAATGTTGGAAGGAGATCGACAAGATCGACACCCAGCTCGAAAAGAAGCTGGATTACGCCTTTTCCTCCCGCTTTGGTTACCTGACCGCGTGCCCCACGAACCTCGGCACGGCAATCCGCGTCAGCGCCATGCTGCACCTCCCCGGCCTACAGTTGGCGGACCTCATCGGCCAGACGGTGAATTCCGTCACCAAGCTCAACCTTGCCGTCCGGGGACTCTATGGCGAGGGCTCCGACGCCTTGGGCCACATCTATCAGGTCTCCAACCAGATGACCCTCGGCGAGCGCGAACCCGAGATCGTCGAACGCCTCACCAAGGTCGTCCTTCAGCTCATCGAAAACGAGGAAAACGCCCGCGAGAAACTGCTCGAGGACCAGCCCAAGATCATTTTCAACCAGATCGGCCGCGCCTACGGCATCCTTTCCAACGCCCATATCATCCATTCGAAGGAGGCGATGAACCTGCTCTCCTTCGTCCGACTGGGCGTCGAGATGGGCATCATCCCGGATGTCGATTGCTCGGTTGTCGATGAACTTTTCATCACCACCCAACCCAACCATCTGCAGCATCTGGCCGAAGGCAGGCTTTCGGCCGAGGAGCGCGATCTGCTGCGCGCCGACATGCTGCGCGAGAAACTGAAGAACATCCCCCGTCCGGAACCCAAATAGCGCGTCTCCCCAATGGATTCGCTGGACAAACAGACCGTCTGAAACCATTTTTCCAACATGAGCGACGAAGCCATGAGCAATTTCACACCCAGAGCGCAGCAGGTGCTCGCCCTTGCCCGCAAGGAAGCCGACCGCTTCAACCATAATTTCGTGGGCACCGAGCATCTCCTGCTTGGCCTCATCAAACTTGGCCAGGGCGTCGCGGTGAATGTCCTCCAGAAGCTCGGGCTTGAGCTTGAGAACGTGCGGCTCGAGGTCGAGAAACAGGTCGGCACCGGCCCAGATCAGAAGCTGATCGGCAACATCCCCTACACCCCGCGCGTCAAGAAGGTCCTCTCCCTCGCCGCCAAGGAAGCCAAGAATCTCAACCACACCTATGTCGGCACCGAGCACATCCTCCTGGGCCTGCTTCGGGAGGGCGATGGCGTCGCCGCCAAGGTGCTCAAGAACCTCGAGGTCGACATCGAACAGACCCGGCAGGAAATCCTCAGGGAGCTCGACCCCAATTTCAGCGGCGGCGAGGAAGCCCCGGCTGGCGAGGGCGAGAAAGGCGAACGCAAGGGCGAAACCAAGACCCCGGCCCTCAAGGCCTTCGGTCGCGACCTGACCGAGATCGCGAACAAGGGCGAGATGGACCCCGTCATCGGCCGCAAGGAGGAAATCGAGCGCGTCATCCAGATTCTCTGCCGCCGCACCAAGAACAACCCCGTGCTGCTCGGCGAGGCCGGCGTCGGCAAGACCGCCATCGTCGAAGGCCTCGCCCAGGAGGTCGCCCGCGGCAATGTGCCCGAACTGCTCCGCGACAAACGCGTCATCACCCTCGACCTCGCCCTGATGGTCGCCGGCACCAAGTACCGCGGCCAGTTCGAGGAACGCATCAAGGCCGTGATGGACGAAATCCGCCGCGCCAAGAATGTCATCCTCTTCATCGACGAGCTGCACACCATCGTGGGCGCCGGCTCCGCCGAGGGCACCATGGATGCCTCCAACATCATCAAGCCGGCCCTCAGTCGCGGCGAGATGCAGTGCATCGGCGCCACCACCCTCGCCGAACATCGCAAATACATCGAGAAGGACGCCGCGCTCGACCGCCGCTTCCAGACCGTCAAGGTCGAGGCCCCGTCCATCCCCGAAGCCATCCTCATTCTCAAGGGACTCCGCCCCAAGTACGAGGAGCACCACAAGGCCGAATTCACCGACGAGGCCGTGGAGGCCGCCGTCAATCTCTCCGACCGCTACAT
>JAYPEY010000105.1:0-21390 GCA_038126035.1 Verrucomicrobiales bacterium
GTCAGTAGTCAGTAGTCAGTAGTCGGTAATCAGCAGTCACCACGCACCACGCACCACGCAACACGCAACACGCAACACGCAACACGCAACACGCATCCCGCATCCCGCATCCCGCATCCCGCATCCTGAACCATGAACCGCAGACAATTCACACAACAACTGACCCTGGGCGCCGCTGTGGCTGGCGGCGCATTGAGCGACCTGAATCCCGCCGAGGCTCCGGATTCGATGTGGGTTTACATCGGGACCTACACACGTGGAGAAAGCAGGGGCATTTACGCCTTTCGGCTGAACATGAAGACGGGGGAGTTGACGCCCAAGGGGCTGGCGGCCGAGACGGTCAGCCCTTCATTCCTCGCGATTCATCAGAATGGGAGGTTTCTCTACGCCGCGAATGAGACGGGCAGTTTCAAGGGCTCGAAAAGCGGCGGCGTCAGCGCCTTTTCGATCGACCGCGAGTCCGGGAAGCTGACCCTGCTGAACGACCGGTTGTCGGGCGGTGGAGGGCCGTGTCATCTGGTGGTCGACAAGACAGGGCGCAATGTGCTGGCCGCCAACTATGGCGGCGGCAGCGTCTCGGTCCTTCCGATCGGGCGCGATGGGAGGCTGGGCGAGGCGACGGCGTTTGTGCAACACGAGGGATCGAGCGTGAACCCGCGTCGACAGAAGGGGCCGCATGCCCATTCGATCAATGTCTCAAACGACAATCGCCATGCGGTCGTGGCGGATCTGGGGATGGACAAGATCATGATCTATCGCTTCGACGCGGAGAAGGGGACGCTTGAAGCGGGCGCACAGCCGTTTGCAAAGACGAAGCCCGGCGGCGGGCCGCGGCATTTCGCCTTTCATCCAAATGGAAAATTCGCTTTCACCAATCTGGAGATGACTTCGGAAGTGACGCCGTTCGCCTACGCTGCCGGAAACGGCGGATTGGAGGCGGGCAAGATTGTCTCCACGCTTCCCAATGGTCCTGTGCCGGGCAACAGCACGGCCGAGGTGCAGGTCCATCCGGGCGGGAAGTTCCTCTACTGCTCCAATCGCGGGCACAACAGCATCGCGGTGTTCAGAATCGACCGGGAGACCGGCGCCTTGAACCGGATCCAGAACGAATCGACCGGCGGGGAGATTCCGCGCAACTTCGGAATCGATCCGACCGGTCGGTTTCTCCTCGCCGCGAATCAGAAGACCGGCAATGTGGTGGTGTTTCGTATCGATCAGAAGACTGGAAAACTCAAGCCGACCGGTCATTCCGCCAAAGCCCCCATGGCGGTCTGCGTGAAGTTTCTTTGACGGGCGGTAGCGTAGCGCAGCCGTCCCGGCTGCGGGTTCTGGCGGCGTCTCGCCGCCAGTCTCCGAACGCCGGGCGGGGACCCCTGCGCCAAATGATCATCTACCTTCTCACCCGTCGTACATCCACGTATTGGACGCCGGTGGTGGTTCCGTCGATGTCGATCCAGGCTTCGACGCGGCCGTAGCCTTCCTTGAGTTTGACGGACTTGAAGGCGTGGTCATCCGCTCCCTTGGAGACGCGGGCCTTTTCGGCGACGTCGCCGATCTTCAGATGGATGGAACCCTTGTCCGGCAATTCGGCAAAGCGGAGTGTGAATTCATAGGTTCCGTCGCGTTCGATGTAGGTTTCCCAATGGCCGAGGCCGTCGGATCGCCAGCTTGCGCGCGGGCCTCTCCAATCCTGCCGGGTGAGGGTGGTGGGGTTCTGTTTGACAGAACCGAGATAGATCCAGGGTGGTTCATAGCCACGGGTGGCGCTGACGTCGTCGAACCATTGGTCGTAGTCGCGCTTCATGTCGCGGACGAGGTCGGGGTAATCGGCGGAGAGGTCGTTCTGTTCGAAGGGGTCGTTGACCATGTCGAAGAGTTCGAATTTCGGGTTGGCGGGAAAGGCGCCGTCGCCGCGGCCGAGGGTCTGCACCAGCTTGTAGTTTTGGGAACGGGCGGCGAAGGCGCGGTAGCGCTCGGGCGCGTCGCCGCGATGCCACTGGAAGTAGAGGGTGCGATTGCTCCAGGAGAGCTTGTCGCCGGGTTGGAGCGTCAGGAGCGGGTGCAGGCTGATGCCGTCGAACAGGACGTTGTTGGGCGCCTGGACGCCGCAGAGGTCGAGGATGGTGGGCGCGATGTCGATATGGGCGGCGATGAGGTTGTAGCGTCGGCCGGCGGGCAAATTGTTCTTCCAACGGACGAACATGGGGACCTTGATGCCGCCGTCGTAGACGCTGCCCTTGCGTTCGCGCAGGCCGCTGTTGTAGCGCGGTTGCTGGGGGCCGTTGTCGGTCAGGAAGATGACCACGGTCTCCTCGTCGAGCTTGAGGTCTTGGAGTTGGTCCAGAATGTCCCCCACGTTGTCGTCGATGTTCTCGACCATGCCGTAGACCTTGGCGGCGGCGTCCTTGTCGAGCTTTGCGACCGGCCGCCCGATCTGGGGGAAACCGTCGGGCGTCAGGTCCATCTGCTGGTAGGTCTGTTCGTAGACATTGGGAACCTGGAGCGGGGTGTGCGGCGCGTTATAGGGGAGGTAGACGAAGAAGGGGCGACGGCGGTTCTTCCGGATGAAATCCATGGCCGCCTGGGTGAAGACATCGGTGCAATAGCCCTTGGTCTCCACTTCCTTCCCATTCTCGCTCAGTTTGGGGTTGAAATAGGAGTTGCCGGGCGGGTCGGAGGGCTGCGCGATGCCGCCGCCCATGTGGACGAGCGACTCGTCGAAGCCCTGGTCCATCGGACGCAGTGGATAGTTGTCGCCGAGGTGCCACTTGCCGAAGATGCCGGTCCGGTAGCCGGCCTCGTTGAGCATCTCGGCGATGGTGACCTCGTCTCCGTGCATCAGGGCGCGACCGAGCCAGGTGTCGACGACGCCGGTGCGGTAGTTGTAACGACCGGTCATGAGGCTGGCCCGCGTGGGGGCGCAGACCGGGGAGACATAGAAGTTCTCGAAGCGGACGCTTTCCTGGGCGAGACGATCGATCCGGGGCGTTCGGATCCGGGGATTCCCGTGGAAGCCGAGATCGCCGTGGCCCTGATCGTCGGTCATGATCAGGATGATGTTGGGGCGGTCCTTCCGGGCGGCCGCGTCCGCGACAAAGGCGGTCGTCGTGGCGAGAAGCGAAAGAGCGAGGGCAGGGATTCGCAAATTCATAAGGATCTGGAGCATAGGCGGGAATGCGCGGCTGCGTCGATGATGGATTTGCAAGGGGCATCGTGTTCTTGATTGATGGCGGGATGTCGGCAGAATTCGGGCATGTTCCGATGGATGGCGATGACGTTGCTGGTCTTCAGTGTTTTGGAGGAAGCGCTATCCCTGGAGGCGCAGGGGACGGGCCGCATCGGCGGCATGGAGTCGGACGCCGCGAAGGAGTGGTGGTCTTTCCAACCACTGCCGGCCCCGGTCGCAAATCCTTCAGCGGCGGCGATCGACGCCTTTCTCGATGGCGCGTTGAACGCTCGCGGATTGTCGCCGGCCGCTCCGGCCGACAAACGGACCCTTTTGCGCCGGGCGACCTACGATCTGACGGGGTTGCCCCCCACGCCTGAAGCGGTCGCTGAATTCCTGGCCGACGATTCGCCGGCCGCGTTCGCCAGGGTGGTTGAACGGTTGCTTGCGTCGCCGGAGTATGGGGCGCGCTGGGGGAGGCATTGGCTGGATGTCGCGCGCTATGCCGACACAGCCGGGGAGAACTCGGATCGTCCGCTGCCGCATGCCTGGCGTTATCGGAACTGGGTGATCGACTCCTTCAATCGTGATCTCTCGTTCCGCGAGTTTGCGAGGCTGCAGATCGGCGGCGATCTGTTGCGGGCGGGCGATGGTCTCGAGCGACGCAACGAGGGGGTGATCGCCACGGGTTACCTGGCTGTGGCGCGGCGCTTCGGACACGACATCGATCACAATCTGCATCTGATGAACGAGGATGTGATCGACAATCTGGGGAAGAGTTTTCTGGGGTTGTCATTGGGGTGCGCCCGTTGTCACGACCACAAGTATGACGCGGTCAGCATGAAGGATTACTACGCGCTCTATGGCATCTTCAGCAGCGCCTTGTTTTCCTTTCCAGGATGCGAGCCGCGGGGGCAGCCCAAGGATCTGATCCCTCTCATCGAGCTCAGGCGGGCCGACTCAATGATGGCGGACTACCGAAAACGGATGGCGGCGTTCGCGAATCGAGGGAAGTTTGAGAAGGAGACTTCGGCTCGACTGAAGGCATTGGCAGGGAAGTCGTATCAGGTCCTCGCAGAAGGCCTCGTGAATGAAGGCGGGGCGGTGGCGTTTGGACCGGGGGGATCCGACAGTCCGGGCCGCATCCGTCTGCGAAAGGGCGAGGTTTTGCAGCTCGCCGTGCTGCCGAATGGCGGACACGGGGCGGACTCGACCCGGGTCGAATGGGAGATCGCGCAGTCCAAGAACGGCGGACTGACCTGGTCGGTGGCGGACCTGATTCCGGTTCTGACCAGGGGGAAGTCCGCGGTCGTTGAAGACCGCGGCGCGAACTGGTGTTTCATGGATGTGACGGATGGGCCGGTTTTTCTGCGGGAGAAGCATGATCAGATCGCCGGGCGACGCGAACTGCAGAAATGGGGGCTGGGCGACACGCCATCGGTCTTTGTGAACAGCTCGGACAAGGCCGTGAAAGTATGGACGACGCTGCTGGCGAGGACCTTCTTTGTGCATCCTGGCCCCAAGCGTCCGGTCGCCGTTGCCTGGGTGTGCCCGGAGGATGGCGAATACCGGACATCCGGTCTCGTGGCCGACGCCCATCCGGCGGGATTGGACGGGGTTTCCTTTCGACTGGAGCATTTTTCGGCGACGGAACTTGGTGAAGAATTGGTTGCCTTGGGGCGGTTGCGTGAAGATGCGGTCGAGCCTCGGAAACCAGTGATTCCCGTTGCCTATGCGGTGCGCGACCACAAACCGGCCAACACCCGGATTCAGAAGGCGGGGGATCCGGAGAATCTGGGGGACGAGGTCGCGCGCGGTTGGCTTGAGGTTCTCGGTGGCCAGCGGGTTCCTGATGATGGCGGCAGTGGTCGCGCACAATTGGCGGATTGGGTCACCGGGCAGCCTCTGTTCGCCCGCGTCATCGTGAACCGGATCTGGCTTTGGCATTTCGGCCGCGGCCTGGTCGCATCGCCGAATGATTTTGGAACGAGGGGCAGGCCGCCGACGCACCCGGAGTTGCTGGACTGGCTGGCCGCGCAATTCGTCGCCAACGGCTACAGGGTCAAGGCGATGCATCGACTGATCATGCAGACGCGCGCCTACCGGCGCGGATCCGGAGGTTTTCAGGCGGTCGACCAGGATCCGGACAATCGCTGGTTGGCGCGGTTTGAACGGCGGCGACTGAGCGCCGAGGAATTGCGGGACAGCCTGTTGTTTGTCTCGGGGCGGCTCGATCCGACGCCCGGCGGCCCGCATCCGTTTCCGAAGGAGGAGACCTGGAAGTTCACCCAGCACAATCCGTTCAACGCGGTGTATCCGACGAACAGGCGCAGCGTGTATCTGATGCGTCAACGGCAGCGGAACCATCCGTTCCTGACCCTGTTCGACGGGGCGGATCCGAACGCCGGCACGCCGGCGAGGAGAACCACCACCGCACCGACGCAGGCCCTGTATTTCCTGAACGATCCCTTCTTTCACGAACAGGCTGCGGCGGCCTCCAGGCGCGTTGTTGGCAGGGCTGTCAACGCTCGCGCGTGTGTGGATGCCTTGTATTCGCGGTTTCTGCAACGGACGGCGACGGAGGAGGAATGGGCGCAGTGCCAGAAGTTTCTGACGGGCTATCCGGCCGCGCCGGATGAGAAGTGGGCCGCCTTTGCGCGTCTGCTGTTGGCCGGCAATGAATTTCTTCACATCGATTGAACCGGAGGATCCATGAGAGCAAGCAGGGTCAGAACGACCGACAACCGCCGCGGATTCCTGCGCTCGGCGGTCGCCGGCTCGATGCTGTTTCCCGGAATCGTGGAAAACCTGCTGGCGGACAGCGGAGATCCGTTGGCTGCGCGCGCGCCGCATTTTCCGGCGAAGGCGAAACGGGTGATCTTCCTGTTCATGACGGGCGGCGTTTCGCACGTCGACACCTTTGATCCGAAACCGGCGCTGACGCGGGATCACGGCAAGGAGATCAAGGCGGATCATCCGGAGATCAAGAACCGCCCCGGCTACGAGAAGATCTATCTGAAACGACCGCAGTGGGCGTTCGCGCCGCACGGTCAATGCGGGACGGAGGTCAGCGAACTCTTTCCGCAGGTCGCGAAACGCGTGGATGACATCGCCCTGATACGCTCGATGCACACCGGGCATTCGAATCATTACAACGCCACGTTGGGCATGCATACGGGATCCTACAATTTCGCGCGGCCCAGTCTGGGTTCGTGGGTGAGTTACGGACTGGGTTCCGTGAACCGGAACCTGCCCTCGTTTGTCGTGATCGCGCCGAGACAGACCTACGCGGGCTCGCAGGTATTTGCCAGCGATTTTCTGCCGGGAGAGCACCAGGGAACGTTGGTTGTGCCGGGCGTGAAGCCGGTGGAGAACGTGACGCCGCGGACGCCGTTGGAGCGACAGCGCCTCGAGTTGGAGGCCCTGCGGAGGATGAACGAGGCGCACCTTTATTCACGCGGCGGCGACGCCCGATTGCGGGCGCGAATGCTCACATTTGAGACGGCTTTCGGCATGCAGATGGCCGTGCCGGATGCCTTCGATCTCGCCGACGAATCGGACGCGACGCTTTCGGACTACGGATTGAAGCGCGGGCAGACCAGCGGCTTTGGCTGGCAGTGCCTCGCGGCGCGACGACTCGCCGAACGCGGCGTGCGGTTCGTCGAATTGATCGACACCGGTTCCTCGGGCAACTGGGATGCGCACGGCGACATGATGACGCATGTCGGCCTGGCGAAGAATGTGGATCAACCGATCGCGGCGTTGCTGGCCGACCTGAAACAGCGCGGCATGCTGGACGACACCCTGGTTGTCTGGACGACGGAGTTTGGGCGCACCCCGTTCAACAACAAGGCCGACGCCAAAGGGCGGGAGCATCACCCGTGGGCCTTCAGTTCCTGGCTCGCGGGCGCCGGCGTTCGCCGTGGAACGGTGGTGGGTTCCAGCGATGAGATCGGACTGCGCGCCGCCGGCAATCCCGTGCACATGCACGACTTTCATGCGACCATCCTTCACCTGATGGGATTTGACCACGAGCGATTGACCTATCGGCATGCGGGGCGCGACTTTCGCCTGACGGACATTCATGGCCGCGTGGTTCGTGAGGCGTTGGCTTGAGGTGCGGTCCGGGATGGCGATGACGGAAACAGAGACATGATAGGTCGCCTGATCAGAATCATACCGACAGCGATGGCGGTGGTGTGCCTTCCGGGGGCGTGCGTCGCAGGTGAATCGGATGCGGGAGAGGCGGCTGCCTGGAAGAAGGAGTTGGCGGCGCGTTCGCAGTGGTGGAGCCTGCAGTCGCCCAAACCGGCGGCGCTTCCGGCCGTGGCCGACAAGGATTGGAGCGGAGATCCGGTGGATCGTTTTGTCTTCACCAGGTTGAGTGGGAACGATCTGAGTCCCGCGCCGGTTGCGGAGTCCCTGGTCCTGTTGCGGCGCGTGTCGTATGTCCTGACCGGCCTGCCTCCGGATCCTGGGCGGGTGACGACATTTCCCACGGAGTATGCCCGGGATCCCGATCTGGCGCTCGCGCGTCTCGTGGAGGAACTGCTGGCCTCGCCGCAGTTTGGCGAGCGTATGGCGAGGCATTGGATGGACGTCGTGCGCTACACCGACACCTATGGCTACGAATGGGATATTCCAGCCAAAGGGTCCTGGGAATACCGCGACTACCTGATCCGCGCATTCAACGATGACATCGGGTTCGATCAACTCATCCGGGAGCAGGTTGCCGGGGATCTGCTGCCGAAGCCCCGAATCAACCGGGCTGCCGGGGTGAATGAAAGCCTGATCGGTCCGATGTTCTATCATCTGGGCGAACACCGGCACGGGAGCAGTTTGGCGTTCAACGGGATTCACCAGGAGATGATCGACAACAAGATCGACGCCTTCTCCAAGACCTTCCTGGCGATGACCGTCGCCTGCGCGCGTTGTCACGATCACAAGTTGGACGCCATTTCCCAGCGGGATTATTATGCGTTGGCGGGCGTGTTCATGACGCCGCGTTGGATGCCGCGTTCCATTGACTCGCCCGGACGGTATGAGCCGGAGATCGCGGAGTTGAAGCGGTTGCGGCAGGAGATTCGGAATGGCGTCAGCGAGACCTGGAAGCGGGTCGACCTGAGTGCGGCGGCGTTGCGCGGATGGTTGAAACGACATCCCGAGGCCATGGTCGCGAAAGGTCCGGAAGATGTGGCGTATCCCTTTCGTGAATTGATGAAGAGCGGGGCGTGGAAGGAGGTTGGATCGACCGGGGTGAGCGCATCCGCCGTGTCCGGCGAACTGAATGTCGAGCGCGATGGCCGGACGGTGATTGCCCGCGGCGAGATTCCCGAGACGGATGTTTACACGGTGCGGTTTCGGACCGGGCCCGGCGATGTGGGGCAGATTCGGCTTGAGGCCCTGACCCATGAGAGCCTTGGCAGCGGCGGGCCGGGGCGCACTGCCCATGGTAATTTTGTGCTGTCACAGATTCGCGTGAAGGTGAAACCGGAAGGCGGCGCCGAGCGGGAAGTCAAACTGGTCGCGGCGCGCGCGGACTACTCCCAACCCAACTACCACGTTTCAGGCGCGCTGAACCCAACGGCGAAAGGTTGGGGGGTGGGGCTTGGAGGCAATGTGGATCGCACGGCCTGGTTTACATTCGCAGAGCCCGTGGAACTTTCCGGTGGCGGAGAGTGGACGGTGATCATGGATTTTCGCCTGGGAACGCAGCATGTTCTGGGCAGGTTTCGAGTTGGTGTCGGCGCGGAGAATTTGACCGCGGGTTCCATGGCGGATGAAGCGGCTGTCCGCAAGTGGAACGAACTGGCTGCAGGCTGGCGGAAGACGCGCGCCGATCGCTTGAAGCGCAATGAGAAGTTCACCGTCCTGACGGATTTCTCAAAGCCGGGATTTCCCGCAGGCTGGGTGGTCGAGGGGAAGGGGATTGAGCATGGCTACGTCCGCGACGGCGAATTGCTGGTGGGCTTGCAGGGGACCAATTTGATCTCGAGACTGTTGCCGCGCGGCTATCACACGCACGCCCTGTCTTCGAAACTTCCCGGGGCCCTGCGCGCGCCGGATCCGAAGCGGATTCCCGGAGGCCGGGCCCGGGTCAAGATCGGGGGCGGTGAATGGGCGGGGCGGTTGGCCGTGCCGCAGAACGCGCTGCTCAATGAGGGGCCGATCTTCTTCGATCCGGACAGGCCGCCGCAGTGGACGCCGGTGGACGCGTCCGTCGGTTTGTCGAACGGCGTCACCCGCGTGTTGACGGAGTTTGTCACCGCCTCGCTGAATCCGAATTTTCCGCCGCGCACGGGGGTGGCCAGGATGGGGGCGCGGGTTTTGCCGGCGACCGATGAAGGATTTGAAAAGCGGAGCTGGATGAGCGTGGTCGGCATTGCGGCGGACCAGGCCGGAGCCGCGATGTCCGAGACGGTTGAGCAGTTTGAGGCCCTGTATGGCGGCAGGGCTCCCGGTTCCGGCGGGCAGGTTTGGGAGCGGTTGTCGAACTGGCTTTCCGGAGCCGTCAATCGTTGGCGGGAGGGGGGGACGACTTCGGGCGATGTGAAGGTTCTGAACTGGATGTTGAATGTCGGCCTGCTGCCAAATGACGCGAAGGCGGCGCCGGGGACTGCGGAATTGGCGCGGCGCTATCGGGAGGTCGAGGGACACATCGGGTTCGCCCGCAGCGCGAACAGCATGGATGAGCGCGGCCTGGAGCCGGTGAACTATCGGTTGAATGTCCGGGGCGATGTCTATCAGGAGGGCGGTGCGGTGAGGCGGGATTTCCTCGAGGCGTTCGCCGGCAGGCACGGCGTCAGTGGGGCCGTGGGAAGCGGACGTCTGGAGCTCGCGGAGTATCTTTCCAGTCCGGACAACCCGCAGACGGCGCGGGTGTACGTGAACCGTGTCTGGCAATGGGTGTTCGGCAGGGGAATCGTCCGGACTCCGAGCGACTTTGGAAAGCTGGGCGACCGGCCATCGCATCCGGAACTGCTGGATTGGCTGGCGATTCGATTTGTCGATGATGGGTGGTCGACCAAGAAGCTGATTCGGCGGCTTGTCCTGAGTCGGACGTTTCGGCAGTCCGGCGAGGTTTCGGCGAGCGCCGCGGAGCAGGATCCCGCGAACAGGCTGCTGCATCATTATCCGACGCGGCGATTGGAGGCTGAGGCGATCCGTGACGCGATGCTGGCGGTGTCCGGAAGGTTGGACGGGCGTCTTTATGGTCGTCCCATCAATCCACCGCGTCGCGCCGAGGATGCAAAGAAGCGATTGTTTGCCGGTCCCCTGGATAGTCGTGGGCGGCGGTCGCTCTACCTGGAGATGTCGATCATGCAGCCGCCGGAGTTCCTCGTCGGATTCAACCTTCCGGATCTGAAGCTTCCCAGCGGATGCCGCGACGAAACCAATGTGCCGGCGCAGGCTTTGGCCCTGCTGAACGATCCGCTGACGCATCAACTGGCCGGGATCTGGGCGGAAAGGCTGCTCGACATGGATTGCCGGGATGCCGAAGAACGAGTCACCGCCATGTTTCGGGCGGCGTTCGGACGAGAGGCGTCAGCCGGGGAGATCGGACGATGGCTAGCCGCCGCGCGGGAGGTGAAGGGAGACGGCTCCCTGATGGATGACAAGGGTGTCTGGACGGAGCTGGCGCACACCGTTTTCAACACGAAGGAATTCATTTACCATCGATGACGATGAGCAGCCGATCTCCAAGCTGTCCGGGATGTGTTTCCGGAAGTTCGACGCGCCGCGGTTTTCTGCAACAGGCCGCGACAGGCTTTGGCTGGCTCGCGCTTCAGGGACTTCTGTTCGCCGAGGAACGGCGGGGACATCACGCGGCAAGGGCGAAGAACGTCATCTTCTGCTTCATGGACGGCGGGCCCAGCCACGTGGACACCTTCGACCCGAAGCCCGAGTTGACGAAACGGCAGGGCGAAAAGATCGGTCAGGCGGGAATGTCGCTGCAATCGCAGTCCACGCCCAATCGCGTCTGGTTTGGCAGTCCCTGGAAGTTTGCGCGACGCGGGCAGAGCGGGCTTTGGGTGAGCAGTCTTTTTCCCGAGATCGCCAAGGTGGCTGACAAGCTGTGCGTGATTCGCTCGATGACGGGTGAACTGCCGTTGCATGGGCAGCAGGCGCTGTTGCTGCACACCGGACGCATTCTGGGGCAGGCGCCGAGCCTGGGAGCCTGGGTTTCCTATGGTCTGGGCACGGAGAATCGGAACCTTCCCGGCTACGTTGTGCTCAACAACGACTGGGTGCCCAACGGCGGCCTGGAAAATTTTGGAAGTTCGTATCTGCCGGCGTCGCATCAGGCGACGATGGTGCGTGCGAAGGGGGCGCCGGTGGATAACGTGACGCCCGGCGGGCCTTTGGCGAGCCAGCGGCGGAAACTGGATCTGCTCGCTCGCCAGGATCGCGAGTTTGCCGGGAAGGTCTCGGATCCGAATCCCATCGAGGGCGCGATCGCAAACTATGAGACGGCGTTCCGGATGCAGAGTGAGATTCCGGCGGTGACCGACATCGCCGGAGAACCGGAGCATGTCCGGAGGCTGTATGGGGTGGATTCGGCGGACGAGCATCAGCGGCGCTACGCGACCCAGGTCCTGCGCGCCCGGCGCATGGTCGAGGCGGGCGTGCGGTTCGTGGAGATCACCTGCCCGAGTTTCGACGGCAACAACTCACCCTGGGATCAGCATGGTCTGTTGAAGAAGAACCACGAGAAGAACGCCCTGGTCACCGAGCGGTCGGTTGCGGCGCTGATCGTGGATCTGGAGCAGCGGGGGCTGTTGGAAGAGACCATTGTGGTCTGGGCGGGCGAGATGGGCCGGACGCCGCACACGCCGAAGATCACGGCAAGCTGCGGGCGTGATCATCACGTCGCCGGTTACTCGATCTTCCTCGCCGGCGGCGGTTTCAAAGGCGGTTTTGCATACGGGCAGACGGATGAATTCGGCAATCGGGCGGTGGAGGGGAAGGTGGATATCCACGATGTGCACGCCACGATCCTGCATCAGCTTGGCGTGGATCACGAGCGCCTGACCTTTCGCCATGGCGGTCGCGATCACAGCCTGACCGACGTGCACGGCCGGGTGATCGGAGACTGGCTGGTATGAGAGCGAGCCGATGAGGTTTGCAGCGTTCTAGCGTTTCAAGGCCGGCTGGAAGAAGACAGACAGCATCAACGTATGGTTGTTCTCGATGACCCGGCCGTTGCGGTGTTGCAGGGTCTGCTCCATGAAACCCAGCTCCACCTTCATGTCCTTGCGCAGGTTGCGGCCGAGGGCGAGATAGGCGCGGTTCTGGTCGAAGGTGTTCTTCGCGACCGCCCCACCAAAATTGATGAAGATCTCGTCGGAGGCCTTCAGGTAGCAGCCGGAGTCCTTGCCGAAGGGGAGGGGGAAGGTGGTCAACAGGCGGTAACGGAAGCGGTTCTCGTAGCGGTAACCTCCAAACTGCGGCGCGCCCACGATCGGTGTCCGAGGTGTTCCGAGATGGCGCTGCTCCAGCCGGAAGCGATGGGTGAACCGGTGGCCGAAGCAGGGTGTGGCGATGGAGGCCTGCTCCCACACGCGGTGTTCGGGAAGGGCCAGCGGCAGTGGGAACTCGCCATAGGGATAGGTGCGCATGTAGCCGTAGCCGGCTCCCAGCGACACGCGTTCATTGAGCTGGTAGTTCACGCCGGGCTGCACGAGGTATTGTTGCTGATTCATTCTCATGTTGTCGCGGCGGACCTGCGCATCCAGGAGCAGCCCCCATGGGCTTTCGCCGATCTGGTGATCCCCGAAGTAGTTGAGCCAGACAGTTCCGTTGTTGTCGTAATCGCGGGCCATGGCGGCGGCGGGCGCCAGGCAACAAAGCGCGGCCCCCAGCAGTAGGAGAATGGGTCGTTTCATACTGCCGTCGCTTTGAGCAGCAAATGTGCCATGCCCTCATTCCCGCCAAAAGCGCCCGGGGGCGGGCGTCTGATGCAGATTCTTGCAGATGGCGCGCAAGTTGTTGCAGCTTCGCATGCCCCCGCGTAATCGGATGGCGCCGCGAGGGGGCAGGCGACGGTCGGACTGGAAATGACCGGCCCATCGGGCTAATCTCCGGACGGTTCCTGCACAGATGTTTCCACGCGGTCACAGTCGACTTCAACCGGCGTTGCTCCACCTGACGGTGGCGTTGCTGGTATTGCTGGTGGGAGCCACCGGCGGCACGCTGTGGCTGGTCTTCGAACTGCGGAAGGAGCAACGGGCAATCAGCGAACTTCTCCGGGTGCACACCTCGGAGAAGATCGACACCCTGGCGTCGTTTCCCGATGAGTTTCGCTGGCAGTTGCTGCTCGCGGTGGCCCTGCTTTTTGTTCTGGGCGCCGCGTTCGTAGTGCTGTTGCTGATGTTGCGCGGCTATCTGAGCAGCCTTAAATCCCTGCGCGATCTGGCGCGGCAGTTTCGTGACATTCATGAGAGCCTCGGGCAGGGCCTGATCACCGGCGATCAGGACGGCCGCATCATCATGATGAACCGGGAGGCCATCCGCCTGCTCGACTCCGATTTTCCCGGCAATGACGGGACATTCGCTGCGTTGGATTCCCGGACGGGGCTCAGCCTGGGGCCGCTCGCGAAGGATGTGTCGGAGGAATTGCGGTCAATCCAGGATCATCCGCATGAGTTTGTGAATCATGGGGACGCAGTGTATCTGCTGGTGGACGGACATCCCCTTCGGGACGAGGCCGGGGAGGCGCATGGGAGTGTGTTGCATCTGCGCGATGTGACGGAACGGGAACTCATCCGGAAACGCGTGCAGAGAATGGAAGGCTACATGGGGCTGGGGCCGGTGGCGGCGGGATTGCAGCACGAGATCAAGAACCCGCTGGGCGCGCTCTCCCTGCATGTCCAACTGCTGGCGGAGAAACTCTCCCGGGGGGAGGGAGACGATGCGCGGGAGAATCTCGATGTGTTGAAGACCGAGGTGAGGCGCATCGGTTCTGTGCTCGAGGAGTTTCGCAACTATGCCGACGCCGAGGCGCTGAACCTTGAGACAGCGGACCTGGAGGGCGTCATCCAGCACGCGGTGAAACTGGTTCTTCCCCAGGCCCGGGCCAAGGACGTCACAATCGAGTTCTCGCCACCCCCGGATCCGGTCCGTTTGATGGTGGATGAGGCGCGTGTTCAACAGGTGGTCCTGAATCTGCTTCTCAACGCCCTGGACGTCGTTTCGCCGACTGGTGAAATCCGTTTGAAGCTGACGGAGACCGATTCCTTCGCCGAACTGCTGGTGTCGGACGACGGGCCGGGCATTTCGAAGGCGGCGCTGCCGCATGTGTTCGATCCGTATTTCACCACCAAGTCCGAGGGGTTGGGCATGGGGTTGGCGGTCTGTCGGAAGATCGCGCGGCTTCACGACGGCGACCTCGAGTTTGAAACCGGTCCGGACGGAACAACGTTTCGTCTGACACTTTCCCGCAATATCTATGGAAAACTCTGAGCTTAGTCTCCTGATCATCGATGATGAGAAGAACATCCGTTCCGGCCTGGAACAGGGGCTGCGGGCGACTGCCGGTTCGATTGACACCGCGGCGGATGCGGATGCGGGCATTGCCCTGTTTCATGAGAAACGGCATGACATGGTCATCACGGATCTGCGGTTGCCGGGCGACCGGGGAGGGTTGGATGTTGTGCGACTTGTGCGGGAGGAGTCGCCGGACACGATCGTGATCGTCGTCACGGCGCACGCCTCGGTGGAGACGGCCGTGGAGGCGATGCGTCTCGGGGCCTTCGATTTCGTCACCAAACCGGTGGATCTTGACCTGATCCGGCAGCAAGTCGCCAAGGCTGCGGAACACCATCGGTTGGTGGAGGAGAACCGTCAGTTCAGGGAGGAGTTGGCGCACTCCGGCGGGGCGCCTGAGATTATCGGCAATTGCGCCGCGACGCGTGAAACGATCCGCGAGATCCGGCAGGTCGCGCAGACGGACGCCACCGCCTTCATTCTTGGGGAAAGCGGCACGGGCAAGGAACTGACCGCGCGGGCGATCCACCAGTTGAGCGACCGCCGGCGACAGCCCTTCGTGGCGGTGAATCTCGGGGCGCTGCCCGAGAACCTGGTGGAAAGCGAGCTCTTCGGTCATGAGAAGGGCGCCTTCACGGACGCGCGTCGCCGCAAGATCGGGCATTTCGAGGCCGCGGCGGGCGGCGCCCTGTTTCTGGATGAGGTGACCGAGACCAGTGCCAAGACCCAGATCGCCCTGTTGCGCGCGCTGGAGGAAAGGGAATTTCGCCGCGTTGGCGGCGATGAGACGATCGCCGCCGATGTCCGGGTGATCTCGGCCTCAAACCGGGATGTCGAACGGTTGGTGCGGGAGGGCGGTTTTCGGGAGGACCTTTTCTACCGGCTCAACGTGGTTCCGATTCATCTTCCGTCGTTGCGCGAACGCAGGGACGACATCCCGCTGCTGGTCGAACATTTCCTGGAGCGCTTCTGTCACCGATATCAGCGGACGGCCAAGCGGTTGACACCGGCGGCCATGAGGTCGCTCGTGGGACGGGCCTGGCCGGGGAATATCCGGCAGTTGCGGAATGTCGTCGAACGTCTGGTGGTGACCGTTGGCGCGGACACGATCGGGGTGGACGACCTGCCGGAGGAGATTCGTCCGGAGGGTGACGCGCCGACGCGCAACCTTGCCGAAGCGGTGGCGGAGGCGGAGACCAAGGCCATCTCCTCAGCCCTCGCCCAATGCGGCTACCACCGTGACAAGACCGCAGAACTGCTCGGAATCAGCGTGCGGTCGCTGCACTACAAGATGAGCCGATACGGACTGCATTGAACGATCCGGATCAGAAATGATCCGGTCGGAGGACGTCCACATCGTCGATGCTTGTGGTGACCTTGTGGCGGGTCTCCACCTCGCGGAGATGGTCGAGAATCTTGTCGGAGGTTTCCCGGGTGACGATGGTCTCCAGGCGGAACTGGGAGTGGTCGCGTTCCTTGGATCCGTCGTGTTGCGTGCGGCCGACGCCGTAGCACGGGATGGATGTGTAGCCCGAGGCTCCCAGTTCCAGGAAGTGGGAGCACAGAGATTCCTCCAGTTCCTCCGGACCCACAATGGTGATGCGGCGCATCGGCTTCACGGCGCGGCGACGCGCGGAGAGATCGTGGCCGGACAGAGCCTCGTGTCCGCCCAGACCGGTCAACTCCAGCCGCAGGCCGGCCCGGTGAAAATCCTGCTCCATCTCGTGCAGTTTCTCCATCACACTGTGATCGACGACCTTGCAGTTGGAGAGGTCGATGACGACGTTCTTGTGCGCGCTCAGGCCGAATTCCACGAGTTTGCGGCGGAAGGCGATCCAGTTGGAGAATACCGCTGATTGATGGGCGCGGACAGTGACGGTGTCCTCGGTGGATTCCTCGACGTCGATGAAGGACTTGAACAACGAGCCGACCGGGACGCCGTTGTAGATATGGATGCCGACCTTGACGGCAATGCCGATGACGATGCCGATGAGCAGGTCCGTGGCGAGCACGCCGACCAAGGTCGCCACGAAGATCGTCAACTGTTCGGAACCGATCTTGTAGACGTGCATGAACTCCTTCGGATGCGTGAGCCGGAAGCCGGTGAAGATCAACATCGCCGCCAGGGCCGCGAGCGGAATGCGATGCAGGAGTGTCGGGATCAAGGCCACGCAGAGCAGGAGGAAGACGCCATGCCACATGTCGGCGAAACGCGTGCGCGCCCCGTTGTCGATGTTCGCCTTGCTGCGGACGATCTCAGAGATCATCGGCAGACCTCCGACGAACGCGCAGGCCATATTTGCGGCGCCGACAGCGAGAATGTCCTTGTCCATGTCGGTCTTGCGTTTCCAGGGGTCGATGACATCGACCGCCTTGGCGGAGAGGATGGATTCGAGGCTTCCGATGATGAAGAACATGAAGGTCCACTTGAGCGCGTTGCCCAGGTGGGCGCCGGAGAAGGCGCCGAAGTCGGGAGTGGTGATGAAGTCGAACATGCCGAACACGCGGTCCGGCATGTTGACCAGATAGGATTCGCCGACCTCGTAGGTGTGGCCGTGGAAGGTGTAGGTGTGCGTATGCAGAAGATCGAAGAACATGCCCATCGGCACGGTTGCCAAGAGGACGATCATCGGGGCGGGGACGGCCTTCAGGAACGGCTTGCGCGCCTGGGCCAGAGGCCACAGGAACATGATCAGGACTCCCACCAGGCCGATCAGCGCGATCTCGGGATTCATGTTGTGCAGGTAATGCGGGATCTCCTTGATCATCTCCAGCGGTTCGCCCTTCCCCTGGGTGCCCAACGCGATCGGAATCTGCTTTACGATGATGATGACGCCGATGGCCGCGAGCATTCCGTGAACGGCGGAAAGCGGGAAGAACTCGCCGAGGATGCCGCCCTTCTTGAGTCCGAAGAGAATCTGCAGGCCGGCTGCCGCGACGCCCACGGCGAGGGCCATGCGGTAGGCGGTCATGTCGGCGTCGGTGAATCCGCCCACCGCGCCGTCGCCGCCGAAGCTTTCGACGCAGCCGATTGCGATGACGATCAGCCCGGCGGCCGGGCCCTTGATGGTCAGTTCCGAGTTGCTGATGAAGGTGGTGAGAATCGCGCCGATGATCGCGGTGAAGATGCCGGCGATCGCGGGATACCCGCAGGCCAGGGAGATTCCCAGGCACAACGGCAGCGCGATCAGAAAGACCAGGAAACCGGCAATGACATCCTGCTTCAGGTATTTGGTGAACCCCGCGGCATTGCCGATGGGGGTTTCAGTGACGTCGGTGTTGTTGCTCATGGCGTGTCAGTGTTTGGGCGATCGGGATTCCGGGCCGGATTGTGGATCTTGAATGTCGGATGGGAGCGGAAGCGGAGCCGCGTCCGGGCGGCGGGCGATGATTTCCATGGCCGCGTGGTGGCGGGACTTGACGCCCGTCTGCGGCCAGACGCCGCCGCCGATGATCAGCGCGCTCAGCGTCCAGACGGCGATGCGCTCGTTGGGAAGCGAGGCCAGCGAGATGGACGCGGTGTGCTCGGCACCGGTGAACAGGCGGAAGTAGGCGTGCAGCACGGCGATGCCGTTGAGCGCGGCGGCCAGCACAACCGTGACGCCGATCAACGGGTAGACATCGATCACGCCCTCGATCAGCAGTTCAGCGCCGATGAAGCCGACCGTTCCGGGAAAACCGATGCTGGCGAGGCCGGTGAGGAGGAAGAACACCGCCAGCATGGGCATGTGCGGGTAGAGGCCGTGATAGTCGGCCAGGGACAGTCGCCCCGTGCGGGACTCCAGGGCGCGCAGGGTGAGACCGAATCCGGCCAGAGAGATGCCGACTGAAAGCCAGACGCAAAGGCCGCCGGTCAGGCCCAGGGGGTTCGCCATCTCCAGTCCCACCAGCACGAGCGAGGAGTGGCTGAGGAAGAGGTAGCAGAAGAAGCGCCGCGCCTCCTTCTGCACGAGAGCCATGCAGGCGGCGTAGACGGCGGTGATCAGGGCCACCAGTCCCAGCCAGTGAAGAATGGTCTCGGGGGCGACCGGCAGCACGAGTCTCACCGCCGCGTAGGCGCCCGCCATCGGGGTGACGTAAAGCAGGGCCGTTCCAAATGAGGCGCGCTCGAACAGGTCGGTCATCCAGCAGTGCACCGGCACGCTTCCGCTTCGGACGAGCACGGCGGCGATCAGCATCAGCACGGCGACCGCCGGCGGGGCTTCTGCGCCAGCGGCCTCGATCATCGCCCAGCCGACCGCCAGGGGGATGATGAAGAGCAGGGAATGAAACAGGAAGACGCGCGTGGATTCCCTCTGCGCCCTCAGTTCGAACAGGGGCGGCAGGATCATCAGCCCCAGCAGGGCGATGATGCCCCACGGTTCCCGGCAGGCGAGCAACCCCAGGAGGAGGCTCTCGGAGACAAGGGCCCCGACCAGCGGAAAACGGGAGGTCATGGTGCGGGGCGTCGCCAGCGTGATCAGGAAATGCAGCAGGGCCGCCAAGGGCAGCAGGGGCGCGCTCAATTCGTCGATCACCACCGCCTCGGGGCCGAGCAGCGGGGTGACAATGTCCCAGTGATCGTGCGCCTCAAAGACGTGGAGCGTCTGGAAGTCCTCCCAGGCGCCCAGCGCCATGACCAGCGCCATCCCGGTCACGATGAGACCGCGGCGCCAGGCCGCCCCGGGATCGCGCGTCAATCGCACGACCGCCGCGCCGATCAGGGGCGTCAGGATCGTCAGTTCCAACCAGGGCAGATGCAGTTCCAACATGTCGTTCAGCGGCGAAGGTCCTCGACGATTTCCGAATGCACCTCGAATTCGTCCGAGGCTCGCGAATGGCCGCCGGACAACCAGTCCGTCCAGCGACGTTCGCTGCGGTCGCACCATTGGAAAATGATTCGGAACGGCCGGAGGATGTAGAGGTCGATGAGCTTGTCCAGGTGGCCGCGCTCCATGGCGAAGCGGTACCATCCCGAGGCGGCGGACTTCACGGCGGGTCGTCCGCCGATCGCGTTTTCAATGGTGTGATAATCGTGCAGCAGCGTCGGGGCGCGCAGCAGTTGCAGGGTGCGCAGACAGGCGTGGCCAAGGATGTGGATCAAAGCGATGTAGCGCAGTCCCAGTCCGATTTCGGCGACGATGAGTCCGACCTGCGTCATGGACGCAAAGGTGAGCGCGGTCTTGATATCGGTCTGGACGCGGGCGGTGACGGCGCCGTAGAGCGCGGTGGCCAGCCCGATCGCGACCACCGCCGCCGAGAGGGGCAGCGAGAGTTCGAGGATCGGGCTGACCCGCAGGAGGAGGAACGCGCCGAGGTGGACGGAGAGGGCCCCGTAAAAGATCGCGCTGGACGGCGTCGGCCCCTCCATGGCGCGCGGCAGCCAGCCGGAGAAGGGGACGAGGGCCGACTTGCCCGCGGCGGCGACCAGAAGCAGCAGGCCCACGGCGAGCGCCTCCGAGGGGCTGATCGCGGCCACGCCCTCGGGCCAGGGACCGCTGCCGGTCAGTTTCTCAAAATCGCCCGCGCCGGTGAAGTGATGAAGCATCAGCGCCGCGAGCAGGAAGGCGGCGTCGGCGATGCGGTAGACGGACCAGACGCGGATGCCGTTGCGCACGGGCGCGGGGCGTTCATGGAAGTAGGCGACGAGCAGGGCGGAGGAAAGTCCGACGAGTTCCCAGCCGAAGAACAGGGCCTCCACGGTGCCGGCCAGTGAGGTCAGCACCATGCCCAGGGTGAAGAATGAATAGCAGACGAAGAAGCGATTGAAGCCCGCCTCCCGGTGCAGGTATCGGCTGCTGAACGAGGCGACCACGCCGCACAGCAGCAGCGACAGGATGCAGAACGGAACGGAAAGCCGGTCGAAGACGAACTTCAGGTGAAAATGAAAATGCTGTTCGGGAATGAAGACCCAGTTGCCCAGTTCGATGGCGACGAAGCGGTCGCCGTGATCGAGCATGCCGGCAAGCACGGCAAGGGCCGCCAGGAGGCCTCCGATGTTCGTCGCCTGGGTCCAGCGGATGATCGTGCGTTCGCTCAGGTTGCGTCCGCTCAGGGAGCTCAGTCCGAGCGCGGCAACGAGCAGCATGGGGCAGATGAGCACGATGCAGCCGAGCGTCATGAACAGGATGGTCAGCGTGTCCTCGGAAATCATGGCGCGTCCTTTCTCCCCTGTTTCACGATCGAGGCATACCCGAGATGTCCGCGCCAACCGCGATACCAGTCCTGCGAGTGCGTCACCGCGGGGAGCGAATCGCGGTCCGGTTCATATCGGACAAACCGGTCCTGACGAAAGTGGTCGATCCGGGAGGTCGAGGGATCGATCGTCGCCAACTGCACCCAGCGTCCGTGGACCAGGGTCGCCAGGGGGGGATTCTTCTCCAGGATCTGCGCGATTTTCTCCGGTTGGGTGTCGATGACGAAGAGCAGGCGGACCGGTTCGTGGATCTCGACCATCTGCCATGGCAGGCCGGGGCGCAGATCGCTGGCGGCTCCGTTCATCACGCCGAGGAGCGAGGTGATGTTATGGGGGAGTTTGGTTCCGCAGCCGTAGCCGACCGGATCCACATAGCTGAAATAGTATTCCAGGTTGATGCCGCCGCAGACCGGAATGACCGCCTGGAGGATGCGGGTGAGAATCGTGCAGTCGTCGTCGTCCTGCGCGGGATCGTAGCTTTGCAGAAAGGCCCTTCGGTCGAGGTAGAGTCCGCGCGACCATTCGCGTCGGCCGACGAAGCAGAGCGCGTTGGTGGCGTGGC
>JAYPEY010000106.1:0-21248 GCA_038126035.1 Verrucomicrobiales bacterium
TTTTTCCGGAAAACCATCTCATTCGCAATGGGCCAGTTCACGGGGGCCCAATCACCCTCACCGAACAGAAGACCGTGGCTTGGTGATTTGGAACTTGGGATTTCTTTGAGAATTGGAGCTTGGAGCCTGGGGCTTCTCCCCGCGGAGAGGAGGTCGACTTGTTCTTGCGAGGATTGACCGAAGGCCCTGGCGGGTTCTAGCCTGCGGTCATGTCGAACTACATGATCGCCGACTTCAACGACATCGATCCGGTCCGGTGTCCATGCGGCTGGGCCAAGCGCGCCTTTGCCGAGCCGGGCAACGACCTGGCCACCATGCACGTGGTGAACATCGAGGAGGACTCCCGCACGCACTACCACAAGAAGATGACCGAGATCTACTTCGTTCTGGAGGGCGAGGGACACATTGAGTTGGACGGCGAACGCTTTCCGGTCAGGCCTCAGACCGCCATCTTCATCAAACCCGGTTGTCGCCATCGCGCGGTCGGCAAACTCAAGATTCTCAATGTCCCAATTCCGGCCTTCGATCCGGAGGATGAGTGGGAGGATTGATGGGGGAATCTCCCCAAATCAATCCTGCCGAAGACGACCGCCTGTTGCGGGAGTTTCTCCAGCATCTGGCGACGGATCGCGGAGCCTCGGTCTACACCCAGCGCAATTACCGTCAGGCCTTGTGCGAGTTTCATGCCTGGCATTCGAAAGAACGCGAAAGCCCGCCCGATTGGATCCGCCTCAAGCGATACGATTTCCGTTCCTACCTTCGCGTTCTGGGCCGGCGGGAACTGAGCAGATCCGCCATTCAACTGCGCTTCTCCGCCTTCCGCACCTTCTACAGGTTTCTGATTCGACGCGGCGAGACGGATACATCGCCCATCAAGGACATTTCCCTGCCGAAACAGGAAAAGCGTCTGCCGAAGTTCCTTACGGTGGATCAGATGCTGGGACTGTTGCAGGCGCCGCTGAAAGATCTGGACGGTCAATTGAAAGGGGAGCGGAAGATCGAGGATGTCAGCCCCTGGTTGCGGGATGTCGCCATTCTGGAAACGATCTATTCCTGCGGCCTGCGCGTCAGCGAGCTCTGCGGGTTGCTGACGGCTGACATCAACTGGTCGGAGCAGCTGCTCAGCGTCCGGGGGAAGGGAAAGAAGGAGCGACTGGTCCCGATCGGTGAACCGGCGCTGAAGGCGGTCGAAACGTATTGGGCGGCGCTGTCGTATCCGCCGGCGGAGGATCAGTCGGTGTTTCTGGCGAACGACGCCAGACGAAAACCGATGTATCCGCGGCTGGTTCAGCTGCGCCTGAAGAAGTGGCTGGAGGTCGCCGGGTTGGATCCGGGACTGACTCCGCACAAGCTCCGGCACAGCTATGCGACCCACATCCTCGACGCCGGCGCCGACCTGCGCAGCGTGCAGGAATTGCTGGGGCATGCGCACCTGGTCACGACGCAGGTTTACACTCATCTGACGACCGACCGACTGAAACGCGCCTACGACCAGGCGCATCCGCGGGCGTAGGTTCCTTCGGGAAATGGAGCGCGGCTGGCCCCGAAGACGGGCACAACTCCGCTCCTTACCAGGACAGGGGCAGCGCGGCCGCGGCAGCATCGAGACGACGTTTTTCTTGCCGCATTATGAAAGAAGGGGGGCTAATGGCAAATTGGAGGGTTGCTAATTATTTTTGGGGGCTGGTTGAAAACTTTGACGAATGGCCCTGCCGGAATTAGCGTCGCAACGTGCGCGAACGCAGTGAATGCGATTTGGTTGAAAGCCCGGGAACTGAGGTGTTTTTCACGGCGCGCGCTCAAGGACTCCAACCCATCACCCGAATAGATCATCAGCATGTCTAATCTTGTCTACGTTGTTCCCGTCATCGGCTTGGTTGCGCTTTTTTTCACCTGGATGCGTTCGAACTGGGTTGCGAAGCAGGAGGTTGGCACGGAGCGGATGGAGCGGATCGGCGGCTACATCTTCGAGGGCGCGATGGCGTTTCTGAAGGCGGAGTACCGGGTGCTGGCCATCTTCGTCGTCTGCGTCGCCGTGTTGCTGGGGATCCAGGGGGCGTCTGCGGAAGATTCCTCGCCCATGGTGGCGCTGTCATTTGTCTGCGGCGCCCTGTGTTCGGCCCTTGCGGGATTCATCGGGATGCGGGTGGCGACCAAGGCCAACGTCCGCACCACGAACGCCGCGCGCGACGGTTTGAACATGGCGTTGAATGTCGCGTTCACCGGCGGCTCGGTGATGGGCATGGGCGTGGTCGGTCTCGGTGTGGTCGGTCTCAGCGTGCTGCTGTTGACCTATGCGAAGATGTTCGGAGTCGGCGACAAGGAAGCCGCGATGAAGGTCATCACGATTTTGACCGGATTTTCATTCGGGGCCTCGTCGATCGCGCTGTTTGCCCGTGTGGGCGGCGGGATCTACACCAAGGCCGCGGATGTGGGCGCGGACCTGGTCGGCAAGGTGGAGGCGGGCATCCCTGAAGACCACCCCCTGAATCCGGCCACCATCGCGGACAACGTGGGCGACAATGTGGGCGATGTCGCCGGCATGGGAGCGGACCTTTTTGAGTCCTACGTCGGTTCGATGATCGGAGCCATGGTCATCGGGGCGTCCCTGTTCATCGGGGCCGCGGGTTTTGACGACCGTTTCGGGGGGCTGTCGGCGGTGTTGTTGCCGTTGTTCCTGGCGGCCATTGGCATCGTCGCCTCCATTGTGGGTTCGTTCTTTGTGAAGGTGGACGAGGGCGGCGATCCGAAGTCGGGCCTGAGCAAGGGGGAGTTGACCGCCGCGGCGATCATGCTCATCGGTTCGTTTCTGACGATCAAGTCCGTCCTGCCCGCGGAGGTCCGGCACGCGCCGGACGCGCCGGTCGAATTCTGGATGGGTGTGTTTCTGTCCACCATTCTCGGCCTCGTCTGCGGTTTGGCGATCGGCTTCGTGACGGAGTATTACACGGGCTTCCGGAAGAAACCGGTCCTGGAGATTGCGCGGCAGTCGTTGACCGGTTCGGCGACGAACATCATCGCGGGCCTGGGCATCGGCATGATGTCCACCGCGTATCCGATCATCTTCATCGCGATCGCGATTCTGGGCTCCTACGAATTGGCCGGACTTTACGGCATCGCCATTGCGGCGGTCGGCATGCTGGCCAACACCGGGATTCAACTGGCGGTTGACGCCTACGGGCCGATCGCGGACAACGCGGGGGGCATCGCGGAGATGTCCCAGTTGCCCAAGGAGGTTCGCCAGCGCACCGACAAGCTGGACGCGGTCGGCAACACGACCGCGGCCATCGGCAAGGGCTTTGCCATCGGTTCGGCCGCCTTGACGGCCTTGGCGCTGTTCTCGGCCTACATGGCGACGGCCGGCATCACGGTGATCGATCTCGCCAAGCCCTACGTCATGGCCTGCCTGTTTGTCGGCGGCATGCTGCCGTTCCTGTTTTCGGCCCTGGCCATGAACGCGGTCGGACGCGCGGCGATGGCGATGATTCAGGAGGTGCGCCGGCAGTTCGCCGACATCGCGCCGCTCAAGAACGCCCTCGAAGCCATGCGCCGCAACGGCGACAAGCCGGTGGATGAATGGTCGGACGAGGACAGGAAGGTCTTCGCCGCCGCCGATGGCGCGGCCGAATACGGGAAATGTGTCGCAATTTCAACCCAGTCGGCGATCAAGGAGATGGTCGTGCCGGGCGTGTTGGCGGTGGCCAGTCCGGTCGTCATCGCCTTCGGCTTCAAGATGTGGCAGGGCGGAGAGGTCGCCGCCCAGGCCCTCGGCGGCCTGCTCGCGGGCGTGACCGTCTGCGGCGTGTTGATGGCGCTGTTCCAATCCAACGCTGGCGGCGCCTGGGACAATGGCAAGAAGATGTTCGAGGAAGGCATGACCATCGACGGCAAGGATTATGGCAAGGGCTCCGAGCCCCACAAGGCCGCCGTCGTCGGCGACACCGTCGGCGATCCGCTCAAGGACACCTCCGGCCCCTCGCTGAACATCCTGCTGAAGTTGATGTCGGTTGTCGCGCTGGTGATCGCGCCGTTGCTGTAGCCGCCTTCGCAAGAAGGTGGAGCATTCTTGTTGAACGCGGGAAATCCAAGGAGCGGCGATTTTCTTTTCGCTGACAGCTTGATACAGGACGAAGCACCGAGCAAATCCGCTGATCGCTCCGGCCCTCGGTGTGAAGCCGCGCTTCAGCAGGCGCGGCTACGCTGCTGCAGTCGCGACCGCGGGGGGGGCGCTTTTGCAAGCGCTGCTACGAACGCTCACTTCGCCCGGAACGGGAATTCCGACTGATCCTTGTCCATGCGTTTGGAGTAGCCGCCCTGTTTGCAGGCGCGGGCCCAGGTTTCGGCGGGGACGTCCTTCATCACGTCGAGGGCCTGGGTGATGTTGAGGGCTTCCAGGGAAACGACCGGATCGGTCGAGGTCTCGAGGATGTCGAGGATGCCCGCGAACCCAGCCTTCTTGTCGCCAAGGACGTGGAGGGCCTCGGCGGCGGCGAGGCGGACCGATTCGGAATCATCGTTCAACAGTTTCTTGAGCTGGCCTTTGGCCTTGCCGGCGTTCTCGGCGTTGATCGTGCAGCCGGTGGCGCCCCAGTAGCGGATGACCGGGTTCTCGCTGTTCATGGCCACGCGAAGCTTGCTCTGGATGCCTGCGCCTCCCTCGCCGACCTGGAGCGCGGTCTTCAGGACATCGTTGTAGGGGAAGTTGTCGTTGTGCACGTAGTCGTAGACAGTGCTGTCCTTGGAAATGCCCTCATACATGGATTCCGGAACGATGCCGGTGTCGCCGATCTCGCGCATCTTGTTGAGCAGGGCGGCGCGCATCTTGTCGCGGCGTTCCTTGAATTCGGGATCGTTGGCGAGGTTGTTGACCTCCCAGGGATCGTTCTCGATGTCGTAGAACTCCTCGACGGGTTGGCGGCTTTCCCAGAAGGCGTTCTGCTCAGTCGTCGTTTGGCCGTCCTGCCGTGCTTTGAGGAAGGAGTTCCAGCCGATCTGGCCATGCGGATAACCGGCGAAGATGCCGCGGTGGCGGTGCGGGTGGAAGTTGCGGATGTAGCGATAGCGGCCGTCGGTGACGGCGCGGACGAAGCGCAGCATGCGGGAGTCAAAGCGCTGGCCGTAAAGGAAGGCGTAGGGCTCGGGATCGCGGGCCTGCCTGCCGGCGATGGCCCGGCCGTGGAAGGCGTCGGGGACCTGGACGCCCGCGAGACTGAGCACGGTGGGCGGGAGGTCGATGAAGGCGACGACGCGGTCGCTGACGGTCCCGGCGTCGGCGGGGGCGAGGTGACGCCACTTCCTGGGGAAGTTGACGACGAGCGGGACGTGGGTGCCGGTATCGTTGATGTAGCGCTTGTGGCGCGGGACAATGCCGCCGTGGTCGGAGTAGTAGAAGACGATGGTATTCTCGCGCACGCCGGCGTCGTCGAGTTCCTTGAGCCAATTGCCGACCTCGTCATCCATTGCGGTGATGATGTCCATGTAGGTGACCCAGTTCTGGCGGATCTCGGGCGTGTCGGGGAGGAAGGGCGGGAGTTTGACCGACTTCGGGTCGCGACTGGGTTTCGCCGGGATCTTGCCGGCCTTGCGGAAGCTCTCGGTCTTCTTGGCGAAGAGGCTGCTTTCGTGGCTGGTGGTGGTGTTGAACACGGCGAAGAAGGGCTGACCTTCCTTGCGTTTGCGCCAGTGGGCCCGTGGGCTGCATTCATCCCAGTGGGACTTGTCGTCGCCCTTGAAGTTGTAGTCGGTCTTGGAGCGGTTGACGCAGTAGTAGCCGGCCTCGCGCAGGTAGGAGGGGTAGGTCCTGAACTTCGCCGGGATGGGATAACGGCTGCGCATGTTGTGGGTGCCCATGGAGGGGGCGTAGCGGCCGAGGATCAGGGTGTTGCGGGCGACGGCGCAGACAGAGCCGTTGGAATAGGCGTGGGTGTAGCGGATGCCGGAGGCCGCCAGACCGTCGATGTTCGGCGTCTTGGCTTCCTTGTTCCCGTAGCAGCCGATCCAGTGGTAGCTGTTGTCCTCGCTGGTGATCCACATGATGTTGGGGCGGTCCTGAGTCGCGCCGGAGGCGGCAGCGAAGGCGGATCCGGCGGCAATGGTGAAGACGGTGAACAGGGCGAGGAAGGCGGCAATTCGTTTCATATCGGTTTGTTCAGACGATGGTTCGGAGAATGGAATTCGCGGAACTTAGGGGAATGGCGGTGTTTCGTCACGCGGAAGAATGGGGGGATTGGGAAGGCAAAGTTCCGTGGGGCGGGAGCAGGATGTGTCAGGCTGAACACGGGATGGGGAACGCGTTGTCAGCGCCGGTTCATGTGTCTCCCCCTCCAATCGTATGGCCCGTCGCGGCATGCGGCGCATCTCACATTTGAAGGTGGACGAATCGGGATGACTGACCAAAGACTGGCGCCAGTTCATGATTCAAGCGTAAAGAGTCTTTGCGTAGATTGCATGACGTGGATCTGAAATCACCCATGACTGCCCATCGTTGCCCTGTCAGTCGGTCGCTGTGTCGCGTCGGCGGCGTCCGCCGTGGTTTGATCATCGTCGTTCTTCTTGTGACACTGACGGGGGGCGCCTTGTTGGCGCAGAACCCCTTGTCTGTTTCCAAGCCTGAGGCGGACAATTCGCCGGCGGCGGAACTGGCCTCATTCGTGGTCGATGAGAGCCTGGATCTGGAGGTGGGACTCTACGCGGACGAATCACTGGGCATTGCCAATCCGGTCTGTTGTCGTTGGGATGCCTCGGGTCGACTCTGGGTTCTCTGCACCTGGGCGTATCCGCAGATCCGGCCGGACGAGCCGCCGGACGACAAGCTGATCATTCTGGAAGACACGGACAGCGACGGCAAGGCCGACAAGAGTTCCGTGTTTGCCGGCGGTCTCGACATGCCCACCGGTTTCGCGTTCGGGCATAACGGCGTCTATCTGGGCGAGGGGCATGACCTGATTCATCTGAGCGACACGGACGGCGACGGCAAGGCGGACAACCGCCGGCTCATCTTCACCGGTTTCGGCACTGGCGACACCCACCAGAACATCAATTCCTTCACCTGGTCGCCGGGAGGGGAACTCTATTTCGGGCAGGGGCTTCACTGCTTTTCCCACGTGCAGACGCCCTGGGGGAACCGGCATCTGGAGGAGCATGGGTCCTGGCGGTTGCGGCCCTTGCGGCGACAGTTGAACAGTTATCGTCGAACCAGCGGCGGCGGCAATCCCTGGGGCTATGCCTTCGGCGATTGGGGCGAGCCTTTCATCAAGAGCAACCGCACGACTGTCAGCGAACTTCTGCCCGCCCTCGTGCAGACCGACCACTACGGCGGCGGCTATTGGGGCGGCTCCATGGAGATCGGCGGAACCAAGATCAAATCCATGATCATCGAAATCATCGATTCCCCGGCGCTGCCCGACAGCCTGCAGGGGGACTTTCTCATCGCCGGCTACTTCGCGCGAAACATTGCTCGGCTGCGCCCCTCGGTCGATGGCGCCGGTCACAGGCTGGAACGGCTGGAACCCATGCTGGTTTCCTCGTACAACGCCTTCAGACCGGTCGATATCAACACGGGCCCCGACGGCGCGCTCTATGTGGCGGACTGGTTCAATCCGATCATCGGGCATTACCAGGCTTCGTTTCGTCATCCGGACCGGGATCTGAAGCACGGCCGCATCTGGCGAATCACAGGACGGGAACGTCCGACTTTGAAGGCCCTGAATCTGGCGGCCATGAGCGCCGACCAATTGTGTCGGCAGTTGGCGTCGTCGACGCGAAGCGTGCGCCAGCTTGCCAAGCTGCGCCTGATGGATCTGCCCAAGGCCGAGGCTGTCGCCGCGACGCAACGGTGGATCGACGGACTCGATCCCTCCGCCGCCGGCTACGAACATAGCCTCTACGAAGCCGTCGGCGTCTTCGAATCACACGAGGCGGTGAATCCCGCGCTGCTCGACCGGTTGTTGGCGGCGGAGGATTACCGCGCCCGCGCCTATGGAATCCGGGTGGCGGGTCGTTGGCGCGATCGTCTCGACGATCCCTTGAAACGCCTGCGCATTGGGGCTCGCGATCCTGAGCCGCGGGTCCGGCTTGAAACCATCGTCGCCGCGGCGGAGGTCCCCGATCCGGAATCGATCGTCATCGCCTGCCGCGCCGCGGATGACTCGGCCGACCGCTTCATCAACTATGCGCTCACGCAGGCCGTTCATGGCCTGGCCGATCAATGGAAACCCCTGTTGATTGAAAAGCGGCTCGCCTTCGATCGGCCTTCGCATCTTGTCCGCGTGTTGGCGACCTATGGGGGGGAGGAACTGCTGGACGTGGTCCGTGACAATACTTCGGACCCGGCAATGTTGACGGTTTTGGCCAGCATCGGAAACGCCGCCGACGCCGTCACCTCGCTGCGCCAGGGCGCCCGGCGTCCCGAAGTCCTGCAGGCGTTGGCCCGCTCTGCGCGCGAACGCGCGTTGAAGCCGCCGGCTGGCGCCATGAAACTACTTAAAGAGGCTTTGGCGGACCCGGCCAATCCGGGCCGCAGGGATGCCGTCGAGCTTTGTGCTGAGTGGAATCTGAGGCCCCTGACGGAAGCCATCGCCGGCATCGCGCTGGATGCGGGTGAGGACGCGCCGGTCCGTGTGACGGCGGTTCGCGCAATGGCTCGACTGGGCGGTCCTGGCGTCAACCGGACTCTCATGGAACTTGCCGGCGGGACGGACGCGCCCGAATTGGGCGTCGCCGCCATCGGAGGATTGGCGCTCAGGGATGTGTCCGTGGTCGCCGAAAAAGCCGTCGCGCTGCTGCCGGGCCTTTCCGATCCGGGTATTGCCGCAGTGTTGACGGCGTTGCTCGATCGCGTGGATGGGGCCGAGGCTTTGACTCGTGCGTTGGGAAGAAAAGCTGTTCCGGCCGACACCGCAAAGCTCATGAGGCGCTGGATGAATGGAGCCGGCCGATTCGACGAGCGACTTGCCGGGGCCTTGGATGCCATCATCGGACGTGAATCCACGATTCCGGAATTCAGCCCGGGGTTGGTTGCGCAACTGTCACGCGATGCGTTGGCCAAGGGGGACGCAATCAATGGGAGACGGGTTTTTCAACTGCCGCTTGCCAGCTGTGTCGCCTGTCACGACGTGGATGGCATTCCCGGCGCCGTCGGCGGGGTGAAGGGGCCGAATCTCTCAGCGGTCGCCGCCGGGTTGCCCATCGAGTTGTTGGTCGAGAGCGTTCTCTGGCCCGCCCGGCAGATCAAGGAAGGCTATCAGGCCACGACGATCACCACCAAGGACGGCCGGGTTGTGACCGGATTCAAGGATGGTGAGCGTGGCGGACTGATCCGGGTCCGGGACATTGCGACCGGGGCGGTGACGGTTGTCCGCCGCGGGCAGGTGAAGCAGGAGTCGAAGAACGGCTCCATGATGCCGCAGGGCCTGACCGCCGGTCTCACGCGGCAGGAACTCCTGGATCTGCTGAAGTTCCTCAGCACACTGAAGTCTTCAGCTCCCGACTGACATGAAGTTCCCACCCGAAACGATCGCAGGACCGGACCGTGAAACCGCCGGCGGAGCGCGGCAGTGTTCTGTCTTCGGAACGTGCCGCAGCAGCTTCCGATTCGCCGATGGGGTGTCGAAGGCTGCCGTTGAGCTGACGGCTCTGCAGCCGCTGGTCTTCGACAAAGGCGGACTCCGTCGAACAACAGTGGGTGCTTTTCGTTGGCATCTTGGCGCGGTGTTTCTGCTCGTTGCCTCGCTTGTGATACAGGCCATGACGGGGAATGCCGCGGCGGCAACCAGGCCCACGGACAGTTCCGCGTGGAACTCCACGATCCGGAATTGGCGGAACAAACTCGACGCCAATGATCCGGGCATGAAGGAGGGATGGTTCGGGCGCGACGTCAACGACTCGGCATGGAAGACCATGAGCCTGCCGCGTCACCATGAGAAGGGCGGACTGCCGGGTCACGATGGAACCGTCTGGTTTCGACGCACGGTCGAGTTGTCCGAGGCGCGCGCGGCAGGAGAGCATCTGCTTGAATTGGGACCGATCGACGACATGGACATGGCCTGGGTGAACGGCGTGCAGGTTGGCGGCATTGAAGTTCCCGGATATTGGTTGAAGCCCCGCAGCTACAAGGTTCCGGCGAAGCTGTTGCGCCCGGGGCGGAACGTCATCGCGGTCCGTGTCATCGATCATGGATGGAGCGGGGGATTCGCCGGCTCTGCGAGGCAGATGAAACTGAGTTTGCCCGGTCGGTCTCCGATTTCGCTGTATGGAACCTGGTCATACCGAGCCGGCGTCACCTTGAAGTCGCTTGGATTGGGGGCTCTGCCCAATCCGCCGAAACCATGGTCGCCGTCGGTTCAGCCTCAGAGGCAGTCGGTTGAGGTTGCCGCGTTTCTTCGCCCCCTCGTCGTGCCCGATGAGCCGGTTCCCGGTTTCAGGGAGGGCTTCGTGATCGATCGCGACCAGACGATTGTCATCTTTGGCGGTTCGAACGCCGCCGAGTGCCAACGCCATGGCTGGTTGGAACTGCGCTTCGTCTCCGCGCATCCGAAACATCGGGTCAGAATTCGCAACATGGCCTGGCCCACCGACACAGTCTTTCAACAGTGGCGTCCCCGTAACTTCTTCGGCCGGACGAATCCTGACTACGGCGAGAGGGATGGTCGCGAACCCATCGCCGCCGACATCGCGATCCTCTGGTTCGGGCAGATGGAATCGCTCGCCGGCGTCGGGGCGCTGCCGGATTTCTTGGCCGCCTACGAGCGCATGATCGACCAGGTCGCCGCCTACACCCGTCGCATCGTTGTCGTCACGCCGGTGCCGTTTGAGGATCCGTTGGGACTCGGGTTCGATCTGAAGCAACGCAACGCCGACCTGGGCGCGTATTCCGAGGCGATCCGGAGACTCGCCATGGCGCGCAAACTCCCGGTTGTCGATCTCACGGCGGGTCTGGGCGGGACGAATGCGACCACCGACGGAGCCCTGCTTTCCGAGCAGGGTCATGAGGCCGCCGCCGGAGAGTTTGCCCGGCAACTTGGTTTCTCGAAGAGCTTGCCTCAGTTCGCGCCCTACATCCGTGAGTCGATCCGTGAGAAGAATCTCGTCTGGAGCCGCTACTGGCTGCCGAGCAACTGGGCCTTTCTCTACGGGAACCGTCAGACCCAACCCAGCAGTCGCGACCATGAGAACCGTGGCAAGCGTTGGTTTCCGGAGGAGTTGAAACAGTTCCTTGTCCGGACCGGGCATATGGAGGAGGAGATCCGAAGGAAGATACAATCCGGTGGGCGATGAGGGGGATTGCGAACGCTTCGGTGAGGATTGAGAGACCCTTCTACGCCGGGGGCATTGTATACGAGGTGACAAGAGTAACGTTTGGTTTGGTCCTGTGATGTTGGGGGATGTCAAACGAAGCTACGGAGGTGGGCCTACGCCAAGGCTTCGGACCATACAGCATCCTTCGCCTTTGGGATCCAAATGCCTCGCATGTTCCACCGGTCGGAGACCATCCGAAGCTCCGAGTCTTCGAGGAGCGAAGGGGGTTCTTCACCATAGTCGCTTGTTTCCCAAAGCGATGCCGGATCCAGTTTTTAGATACTTCTCGAAGTCGCGGGCTCGTTGTTCATCTTCGAAGGCCGCGTAGAAGACGAGTTTCCAAGGTTTGAACGGTGAGGTGTATTTGTTCTTGCCGGCGTTGTGATCCTTGACGCGTTGTTTGAGGTCGGCGGAGAAACCGATGTAGGAGCGTTCCGGATGTTTCAGGGACTGAAGGCGATAGACGTAGAACATGGGGGATGGGATGAGATTTGCCTTCGGTGAGATTACGAAACCCTCCTTCGCGGGGGCATTGTATACGAGGTGACAAGAGTAACGTTTGATTCGGTCCCGTGATGTTGGGGAATGTCAAACGAAGCTACGGAGGTCATCCTTCGCCTTTGGGATCCAGATGCCTCGCATGTTCCACCGGTCGAAGACCATCCGAAGCTCCGAGTCTTCGAGGAGCGAAGGATGGGGTGACCGACGGGACTTGAACCCGCGACAACCTGAACCACAATCAGGGGCTCTACCAACTGAGCTACGGCCACCGTGAAGAGAGCGGAGAAAGTAGGAGTTCGGCGGACCGTCGTCAAGAGCGGGAAATCACGTTTTTGCGCGCGAACTTTCGATTGACAGCTTCCGCGTGAGCTTGTTACCTCCGGGGCTTCATGACTCAGGACTTGAGACGGCAATTTAATCGTTCTCGCCGACGCGGATAATTCGGGATCCGCGTTCGTCCTCCTTTTCTTCGGTCAACGTCATCCCCTTTCTCGACTCAAATTCTTTTTGAGATGCACTCCTTTTTCAAAATCGTCAAAGGCTCTGTGAATGCCCCGAAAGGCTTTCTTTCGGCGGGCGCGCATTGCGGCATCAAACCGGCCGGGCTTGGGAAGGGCTCGTCGGCGAAGAACGACATTGCGGTGATCGTGTCGGAGGAGCCGGCGGCGGTGGCCGGCATGTTCACGACGAACCAGGTCTGCGCGGCGCCCGTGAAGGTGAGTGAGTCGCGCGCATCGAAGGCTGAAGCGCAGGCGATCGTGGTGAATTCCGGGAACGCCAATGCCTGCACGGGCGACCGCGGCATGAAGGACGCCCGGGCCATGTGCGCGCAGGTCGGCAGGGCCTTGAACCTCCCGGAGGAGGATGTGTTGGTCTGTTCGACTGGTCGGATCGGGATCGCATTGCCGATGGCGAAGGTCAGGACGGGCATCAAGGAATGTCTTGCCGGTTTGAATGCCACGGCGAGGAACGCGACGGAGACTGCCGTCGCGATCATGACCAGCGACAAGGTCTCGAAGGAGGTTGCGGTGGAATTCGAACTGGACGGCAAGCCGGTGAGGATTGGCGGTATCGCCAAGGGGGCCGGGATGATTGAACCCGGGATGAGCCCGAACGGACAGCGGCCGGCCTCGACCTCGCTGCACGCGACCATGCTTTCGTTCATCACCACCGACGCCGCGATCGCCCCGAAGGCGCTGAAGGCGGCATTGAAGGAAGCCGTCGCACAGGGCTTCAACCGGATCACGGTCGATGGCGACATGAGCACGAACGATTCGGTCATCGCCCTCGCCAACGGCATGGCGGGCAACAGGCGGATCGGTCCGTCGAACAAGCAGGGGTTGGAGAGGTTTCAGATCGCGTTGAACCACGTCTGCCTGGAGCTCGCCAAGATGATGGTGCGCGACGGGGAGGGCGCCACGAGGTTGATCACCATCCGGCTCAAGGGCGCGAAGAGCGCGAAGGACGCCGACATCGCGGCCCGGACGGTGGCCAACAGTCAGTTGGTCCGGACAAGCTGGTGCGGCGGCGATCCGAACTGGGGGCGTATACTGGATTCGCTCGGCTACAGCGACGCCAAGGTCGTCGAGGAGAAGGTCGACGTGGGTTACAGCCTGCCGGGCGACAAGCGGATCAAATACTCACTGAAGCAGGGCAAGCCGACGAAGACGACGCTGGCGGAACTGGGGAAGATCGCCAAGCGCAGGGAATTCGATCTGCACATCGATCTGAATCTCGGGAAGGGGGCGGCGTTGATCTATTCGGCGGACCTCACCGAGGAATACGTGAGCTTCAACCGGGGCGAATAGGCATGGAGAAACTGATATCCAAGGCGGCGGTGTTGCTGGAGGCCTTGCCCTACATTCAGCGGTTTCGGAGCCAGACCTTCGTCGTGAAGTATGGCGGCAGCTTCATGGATTCGCCGGACGCCGAGGTGCGGACGGGCGTCGCCAGGGATGTCGTGTTCCTGGAGGCGGTCGGCATCGATCCCGTGGTCGTGCACGGGGGAGGCAAGGCGATTTCGCGCGCCATGGAGGCGGCCGGATTGGAGCCGAAGTTCATTGAAGGGCTTCGGGTGACGGATGAGGCGGCGGTCAAGGTCGTCGAGGACACGCTTTCGAATCACATCAACCCGGACATTGTCGCCGCGATCTTCAATCTCGGAGGCAAAGCCAAGGGGTTTTCCGGAACCGATATTTTCCGCTGTGAGAAACATGAGCCCCTCGGCGAGGACGGGCAACCGCTGGACATCGGCTACGTTGGCCGGGTGGTGGGAGTGAACACCGAGCCGCTGATGGAGTGCGTCGAGAATCACATCACGCCGGTGATCAGCCCGACGGCGCTTGGGCCGGACGGGAAAGTCTACAATTGCAACGCCGACATTGCGGCGGCGCAGGCGGCCATCGCCCTGAAGGCGAAGCGCCTCGTTTTCATGAGCGACGTGCCCGGATTGATGCGGGATCCGAAGGACGCGGACACCGTGATCCCGCACCTGCGGACCTTCCAGGTGTCGGATCTGAAGGCGGACGGCGTGATTTCTTCCGGCATGATCCCCAAGGTCGACAGCGCGGTGGAGGCCCTGCATTCGGGCGTGACCAAGGTGTCGTTTGTCGATGGCCGCGTGAATCACGCGGTGTTGTTGGAGATTTTCACGGATGAGGGCGTCGGGACCGAGGTGGTGCTGTAGGCGCCGGTCGCGACAATTCCTGACCACGAATGGACACGAACAAACACGAATCGAGCGCGGCAGAGATCAGGAATCTCTTCAAGCAACACGTTGTGCCGACCTACGGACGCTTTGACCTGGTGTTGGAGCGGGGCGAGGGGCGTCAGGTGTGGGACGTGGACGGGAAGCGTTATCTGGATCTGGGATCCGGGATCGCGGTGTGTTCGCTGGGGCACGCCGATCCGGAGATTGCCGAGGCCATTTCGGTGCAGGCTCGGAAGCTGGTGCACGTTTCGAATCTCTATCATTACGAGACCCAGGCGCGTCTGGCGCAGCGGTTGGCCGGCGATATCGGCGAGGGGAAGGTGTTCTTCTGCAACAGCGGAGCCGAGGCGAACGAGGCCCTTTTCAAGCTGGCGCGCAAATCCGGTCACGAGGAGGGCCGCTTTGAGATCATCACGGCGACGAACTCCTTTCATGGCCGTACGCTGGCCGGGATCGCGGCGACCGGACAGGACAAGGTGAAGGTCGGATTCGAGCCGTTGACGCCGGGCTTCAGACAGGTCCCCTACAACAATCTCGCCGCGATTGAGAATGCGATCTCGCCATCGACTGTCGCGGTCATGATCGAAGGCGTGCAGGGAGAGGGCGGCATCACGCCGGCGACGCCCGAATATCTGCTGGGGCTGCGTAGACTGTGCGATGAGTGCAACCTGCTGCTGCTGTGGGACGGCGTGCAATGCGGACACTACCGAACCGGAAGATTTCAAAGTTTTCAGCGCATCCTCGAGGGCGTTGAGGGCGGCGAGGCGTTCCTTCCCGACGGGATTTCGATGGCCAAGTCGTTGGGGGGAGGCTTTCCCATGGGCGCGGTCTGGATTCGCGGCCCGCACGCCGATGTGCTGGGACCCGGGACGCATGGAACCACCTTTGGCGGAACGCCCCTGGCCTGCGCGGTCGCGCACACGATCCTGGATGTCGTGGAGCGTGACGGGTTGGCCGCGCATGCGCGGGAAATGGGCCATCTGCTCAAGGCCGGTCTGGAAGAGCTTACGGCCCGGTTTCCCGGCGCGATCAAGGCTGTCCGGGGATTGGGCCTGATGATCGGTTTCGAGTTCGCGGACAATGCCGGCGGCTTTGCCGAAGGCGCGCCGAAATCGATCCAGTTTGTGAACCGGCTCCATGAGGCGGGGTTGCTGACCATTCCGTCGGGCGCGGCCGTGGTGAGGCTGTTGCCCCCCTTGAATCTGACTGTGGACGAGGCCCGCGAAGGGCTCGCCATCATTGAATCCGAACTTGAAAAGCTTTTGACATGAAACACCTGCTGAGCATTGAGAAGACGACCGCCGCAGACATGCGGGAGATCCTCGGACTGGCCGCGAAACTGAAGGCGGAGCGCGGTTCGCATTCCTCCCGACCCCTGGCCGGTCAGACCTGGGCCATGATCTTCAGCAAGTCCTCCACGCGGACGCGCGTCTCCTTCGAGGTGGG
This sequence comes from Verrucomicrobiales bacterium, assembly GCA_038126035.1. Classification (GTDB taxonomy): domain Bacteria; phylum Verrucomicrobiota; class Verrucomicrobiia; order Limisphaerales; family JAYPEY01; genus JAYPEY01. Next base: position 15,953 of record JAYPEY010000106.1, read on the forward strand.
CATCCGTGAACTGGGCGGGAGCGTGATCTTCATGGGCGCGCGCGACATGCAGCTTGGCCGCGGCGAGCCGATCAAGGATACAGCCCGGGTGCTCGGCCGTATGACCCACGGCGCGGTGATCCGCACCTACGACCAGGCCGATGTCGAGGACTTCGCGGAGTATTCGAAGATCCCGACGATCAACGCGCTGACCGACTTCGGGCATCCCTGCCAGATTCTGACCGACGTGTTCACCTTTGAGGAACTGCGCGGCCCGATCGAGGGCAAGGTGGTGACTTTCGTCGGCGACGGAGCCTGCAACGTGGCGACGTCCTGGGTGTTCGCCGCCGAGAAGCTCGGCTTCGAACTGCGGATTGCCGCGCCGAAGAAGTATCAACCCGACGCGGCCCTGCTCGAGCGCGCCGGCGGCAGGGTGAGCTGCCACGAGGACCTGAACGAGGCCGCAGCCGGCTCAGATCTGCTCTACACGGACGTCTGGGTTTCCATGGGACACGAGGAGGAGGGCGCCCGGCGGATCGAGGAATTGAACGGCTACCAGATCAACCAGGAACTCGTGTCGCAGGCGAACGACGGGGCCCTGGTCATGCACTGTCTGCCGGCCTATCGAGGCAAGGAGATCACCGAGGGGACCTTGGAGGCGCACGCCGAGACCATTTTCACCGAAGCCGAGAATCGACTTCACGCCCAGAAGGCGATTTTGCAATGGATCGTTTCCTGAAGGTTGGTAACCTACCTTGATCATGTCCACCGAAGCAGCAGCACAACCCGTCAAGCCTCAACGCATCAACCTGCGTCGTCCCGACGTCATGGAGAAGGTGCAGGCGCAGGTCGAATCGCATTACCGAAGCCCGCTGATCGACCGGATTCGCGCGAATGGCGACATACTTTCCGCCGACGGGGCCCTGACGGTGAAGCTCGCGAAGGAATTCGGCTTCTGCTACGGCGTCGAACGGGCCATCGATCTCGCCTATGCCGCGCGCAAGGTGTATCCCGAGAAGCCGCTCTACATCCTGGGCGAGATCATCCACAACCCCGAGGTCAACGACCAGATCCGGGCCATGGGCATCAAGGCGCTTTCCGGCAACCAGAAGGACGCGGACATTGATGAGCTGGGCGAGGGGGACATTGTGATCATTCCCGCCTTTGGCACGGAGGTGGAAACCCGGAAGAAACTTCAGGCCAAGGGCTGCCAGTTTGTCGACACGACCTGCGGCGACGTGATGAGTGTCTGGAAGCGCGTGCGGCAGTATGCCCGCGACACCGTGACCAGCATCATCCACGGCAAGTCCTACCACGAGGAGACCAAGGCCACGAGTTCACAGGCCACCGCGACCAACGGGCACTACCTCGTCGTGCTGACCCTGGACGACGTGGATTATGTCTGCGATTACATCGTCAACGGCGGCGACAAGCAGGCTTTTCTCGGAAAGTTTGAGGGCTCCTACTCCGAGGGCTTCGATCCTGACGAACATCTCAAGGCGGTCGGCGTCGCCAATCAGACCACGATGCTGCGCGGCGAGACGGAGGAGGTGCAGCGACGGATCAAGAAGGCGATCGAAACGCGCTACGGAACCGGGAAACTGGACGAGCACTTTCGCTTTTTCGACACGATCTGCGGGGCCACGCAGGAGCGGCAGGACGCCCTTCAGAAGATGCTGCAGGAGCCGATGGACCTGTTGTTGGTCATCGGCGGCTACAACTCCTCGAACACCTCCCACCTCGCCGAGATGGGCGAGGAGAAACTCCCCACCTTCTTCATCAAGAACGCCGCGGAGATGGAGTCGAGCGGGATCATCCGGCATTTCGACCTGCATACCCATGCGGAGAGCGAGACCCGGGATTGGCTGCCCGACGGCGTGATCACCGTGGGCGTGACAGCCGGGGCGTCGTGTCCGAACAACCTGATCGAGGATGTCATCCGTCGGCTGTTTGACCTGAAGGGCGTCTCCGTGCAGGAGTTGCTTCCGGACTGAGACGCATGGCCCGCACTCGTCAGGAGTTGGAGCGGCTCGAGCGGGAGTTCCTGGCTCCCTACGCGCAGTTTTCCGCGGACTCCCGGGGCCGCGTTTACGAGGAGTCCGGCGCGGATTGGCGCACGCATTTTCAACGCGACCGGGACCGTGTGATTCATTCCCGCGCATTTCGTCGCCTGGAATACAAGACCCAGGTCTTTCTCAACGGCACCGGGGATCATCTGCGCACCCGCCTGACGCACACCATGGAGGTGACAGGCATTTCCCGGAATATTGCCCGGGCGTTGAAGTTGAATGAGGATCTCACCGAGACGATCGCGCTGGCCCACGATCTGGGGCATCCGCCCTTCGGACACAAGGGGGAGGACGCCCTGAACCGACTGATGCGGAAGCACGGCGGTTTTGAACACAACCGGCACAGCCTGCGGATTGTGGAGGAGTTGGAGCAGAAGTATCCCGGTCATCGCGGGCTCAATCTCACCTGGGAAACGCGCGAAGGCCTGGTCAAACACTACACCAGCTACGACCACCCCAGCCGCCGGGCCGGGTTCGACGCGAAGTCGTCCTCGTTGGAGGCGCAGGTCGCCAACCTTTCCGATGAAATCGCCTACTACAGCCACGATCTGGATGATGGCCTCGAATCCGGTCTGCTGACGGAGCGCGACCTGCGGAAGCATGTGAAGATCTGGGGCAACGCCCACCGCTCGGTGATGCGCGCCCATGGGGAACTGGCGGATGAGAGTCGACGCTACTTCATCATCCGCTGCATCATCGACATGCAGGTGAAGGATGTGGTGCGCAGCGCGGAGAAACGGATTCTCGAATCCGGCGTATCCTCTGCCGACGAGGTCCGGCTGCAACCCAAGGGGTTGGTCGACTACAGCTCCAAACGGCGGGCCGAGAACCTGGAGTTGCGCGACTACCTCTACAACAACCTCTATTACAACCCGGTTGTCCATGAACCCAACATGCGGGCGGTCCGGTTGCTGGAGGAGTTGTTCGACTACTTCCTGAAACATCCGAAACAGATCGGGGAGCCATTCCGGAGTCGGAAGCGGAAGGATGGACTGCATCGCGCGGTCTGCGATTACATCGCCGGAATGACGGACCGCTATGTGCTCAAGACGCACGAGCGTTTCGTGCTGGGAAGGGAGACGGAGGACGCGGATCTGTTTGTGGGGTACTGAGGTGGAAGAAGCGGAGCACGGCTGTGTCGAAGACCAGCCGCAGCAATATGGTTGGCGACCGGGGCGAAGGGCGGGAGGACGGATGTTTGGAGGCTGCTGAGGCTGGTCCCAAAGACGGGGCGAACCCGCGTTCCGCCTGGTCTGAGCGACTGCCGCGAGCCTGGCGCCAATCGCGTCGGTAATTTGTAATTTGTTCTTTTGGAGGGCGGGGCGTATCGTGCGGCCATCAGTCAGAAACCAAACGTTCAACAGGAGAAACCGACATGTCCATTTTTGATGATTTGAACAAGACCCGCCGCAAGGCGTTGCGCGACGCGCAGAAGAACGCGAAGAAACTCCAACGCACCCTCACCAAGCAGGCGCAGAAGGCCTTCAAGAAGGGCCGGAAGACCGGCGGGGAAGTGGCCAAGGAAGTCACTGAAAAAACGGAGGCCTTCATGAAGGCCCTGAGCATGGAGGCCGAAAGCCTGCTCAACAAGACCTTCAGCGCCATCGAGAAGGTCGCGCATACGGTGGTTGAGAAGACCGAGGACGGCGCGGCCGCGGCCAAGAAGGCCAAGGCGGAGCCGAAGAAGCGCAAGGCTCCGGCAAAGAAGAAGGCCGCTTCCCGGAAGGCTCCCGCCGCGAAGAAGAAAGCGCCGGCGAAAAAGACCGCTGCAGCGAAGAAGGCTCCGGCCAAGAAGTCGTCGCCGAAGAAGAAGGCCCCGGCCAAGAAGGTGGTCGCCCGCAAGGCACCCGCGAAAAAGGTCGCCGCCAGGAAGGCCGCCCCTCGTCGGAAGGCGGCCGCCAGGAAATGAACCCACTCCAGGCATTGCGCCGGATTTGATTCACGCGCGCCGCGATTGAATATGTCGATCGCGGCGCGCGTTTCTTTTGCAGCGCCGTGATGTGGACTGCCGGCAGAATTTGCTGGCGTTCCGGGCGGCTGAACCTAGGCTCCGCGCCTGATGAATTGCCACACCATGAAAAACATCTTTTCGAACCGCATTGTTTCCCTGGCGGCGTCCCTGTTTGTCGGGACGGCCGTTTCAGCCACGGCCGCCAGCGCCCTGAAGGACGGCCTCTACGCCGAGATTGAAACCAGCAAGGGGACGATCGTCGCCCAGCTCTATTACGACAAGACCCCGCTGACGGTCTGCAACTTTGTCGGCCTGGCCGAGGGCAAGATGGAGACCTCCGTGCGCAAGGGACAGCGCTACTACGACGGGCTGATCTTTCACCGGGTGATTCCCGGATTCATGATCCAGGGCGGTTGCCCGCTGGGGCAGGGCAGCGGCAGCCCGGGCTACCGTTTTGCCGACGAGACCCGCCCCGACCTGAAGCACGACAGAAAGGGCATCTTTTCCATGGCCAACGCCGGCCCCGGGACCAACGGCAGCCAGTTCTTCATCACCGAGGGGCCGACCCCGCACCTGGACGGAGGCCACACGGTGTTCGGCCACGTGGTCACCGGCCTGGATGTCATCAGCGCTATCGCGAACGTTCCCCGCGGACCGAGGGACCGCCCGAATGAGGACGTGGTGATGAAGAAGGTGACCATTCGTCGCGTCGGCGACAAGGCCAAGGCCTTCAAGGCGGATCAGGCCGCGTTCGACGCCATCCAGGGGAAGGCCGCTGTGGCGGCTCGCAAGAAGGTCGAGGGCGCCAAGCAGGCGGGCATGGATTTCCTGAAGGAGAACAAGACGAAGAAGGGCTGGAAGGAAACCGCCAGCGGCCTTCAATACAAGTGGTTGAAGGAAGCCGACGGCCCCAAGCCCGCGGCGACCTCCGTCGTGACCGTCCACTACCGGGGAACCCTGATCGACGGCACGGAGTTCGACAGCTCCTACAAGCGGAATCAGACCATCGAGTTTCCGTTGAACCGGGTCATTCCGGGATGGACCGAAGGCGTCCAGCTGATGTCCAAGGGCTCGAAGATCCAATTGGCGATTCCCTACAACCTCGCCTACGGTCCCGCCGGTCGCCCGCCGGTGATCCCCCAATACGCAACGCTCCTGTTCGACATCGAGTTGATGGACTTCAAGTGAGCGGGATCCTACGCATTCTTTCCTGATCAAGAGGGCCGCCTGATGGGCGGCCCTTTTTCATGTCCGTGGCGCAGCCGTCCTGGCTGCGGGTTCTGGCGGCGTCCCGCCG
>JAYPEY010000107.1:0-10090 GCA_038126035.1 Verrucomicrobiales bacterium
ACAACAAGCCGGCCGATCTCTTCGCCACCGAGCTCATCCGCATGGAGGGCAGCGAGCGTTTCGGCGGACCCGCCGGCTTCGCGACGGCCTCTCAGAACGACCTTCCCATGGCGGCCAAGGGCATCATCGTCAGCTCCGCCTTCCTCGGCGTCGAAATGAAATGCGCCCGCTGTCACGACGCGCCCTCACACGTCTCGAAGCAGCGGGACCTGCTGCAACTGGCCGCCCTGCTCATGCAGGACACGATCAAGCTGCCCAAATCCAGCAGCGTGCCCGACGATCGCCTGCACCAGACCGGCCGCAAACCGTTGATCGAGGTCAGCATGAAGCCCGGCGAGGAGGTTCAGCCCGCCTGGCCCTTCGCGCGTTATTGCGACGAGAAGATCGCGGACCAACTCGCCGAGAATCCCGGAAGTCCCCGGGACCGGCTCGCCGCCCTTGTCACCGCGCCGCAGAACGAACGCTTTGCGCAGGTGATGGTGAACCGCGTCTGGCGCCGCCTCATGGGCCGCGGTCTCGTCGCCAATGTCTCCGACTGGGAGAAGGGCGGCCCGTCGCATCCTGAATTGCTGCGCTGGCTCGGACGCGAGTTTGTGCGCTCCGGCTACGATGTGAAGGCCGTCGCCCGGCTCATCCTCAACTCCCACGCCTACCAGCGCGCGGTCGATCCCTCCCTCGCCGAGACCAGCCCGCTGTTCGTCTCCCCGGCGCCGCGTCGGTTGACCGCCGAACAGATCGTCGATTCCGTCTTCCACGCCACCGGCGCACCCTTCGACCTGGAGGAGGTCAGTCTCGACATCGACAGCGTGCGCGAGATCAAGAATGCGCTCACCCTCGGCAAACCGCGTCGTTCCTGGATGCTGGCCTCAACCTCCAACGAACGCGATCGTCCGAGTCTGGGCCTGCCGCGCGTCACCGCCGTCGCCAGCGTGCTGAGGGCCTTTGGTTGGCGCGGCGCCCGACAGGATCCGCGCAGCGAGCGCGAGACCGAACCCAACATCCTGCAGCCCGCCATCTACGCCAACGGCGTCATGGGCGTCTGGCTCACCCGCCTCAGCGACCGCCACGGCGTCACCCGGCTTGCCCTCGAGGACCAGGCCCTCGAACAACTCGTCGATCGCCTCTTTCTCCGCCTCCTCACCCGCAAGCCCTCGGCGAAGGAAAAACAGCGTTTCGTCGCCTTGTTGCGGGATGGCTACGATGAGCGCGTCATTCCCGCATCCGACCGCGTCGAACCCGGGCCGAAAAAGCGCCGACGCGGGTATTACATCAGCTGGTCGAATCACGTCGACGGGCCGGCCAACGCGCTGGCCGTCGAACGCGAAGCCGAGGTCCGCCGCGGCGATCCGCCCACCAATGCCCTGAGAGCCGACTGGCGCCTCCGCATGGAGGACGCCCTCTGGGCCGTCCTGAACACCCCTGAGTGGATCTACACGCCCTGAACTGAACGGCAATGACCTCCCGTCCCGGCAATGTGAATCCGATCCGGCCCGCCTTTCTGGCGTTGGCGCTGGCGTTCGCGCCGGTCGCGCCGGCCGAGGACGCCCAACGCGCCGCGATGAGCTTCTTCGAAAAGGAGGTCCGTCCGATTCTGGCGGAGCGTTGTTACGAGTGCCACAGCGGCAAGACCCAGAAGGGCGGACTGCGCGTGGATCACATCGGTTACCTGAAGGCCGGCGGCGACACCGGCCCCGCCCTGATTCCTGGCAGCCCGGAAATGTCTCCGCTCATCGAGGCCGTGCGTCGTGGAAACCCGGACTTCCAGATGCCGCCGAAGACAAAGCTGCCGGATGCCGAAATCGCCGTTCTGGAAAAGTGGATCAAGCTCGGCGCTCCCTGGCCGGAAGACCTTTCCGGCAAGGTGGTCGTCACAGCCGGCGGCTTCACGAAGAAGCAGCGCGACTACTGGTTCTTTCAATCCGTGGCAAACCAGGCCCCGCCAAAGGCCGGCGGAAATTGGGCGCGTAACGACATCGACCGCTTCATCGCCCGGAAACACGCGGAATTGAAGCTCACCCCGGCGTCCAAGGCGGATCGACGCGAACTGATCCGGCGCGCGTGTTTCGATCTGCACGGCCTGCCGCCGACCGCCGCGCAGATCGACGCCTTCGTGAACGACCCGGATCCCAAGGCCTACGAGAAGCTGGTGGACGACCTGCTCGCGAGCCCGCGCTACGGCGAACGCTGGGCGCAGCATTGGCTGGACCTCGTGCGCTACGCGGAGAGCGACGGCTACAACCAGGACGCCTACCGCCCGACGGTCTGGCGCTACCGCGACTACGTCATCAAGTCCTTCAACGACGACAAGCCCTATGACCGGTTTGTGCGCGAGCAGCTCGCGGGCGACGAGATCGCGCCGGACGATCCCGACGTGCTCATCGCCACCGCCTACCTGCGCCACCCCGTCTATGAATACAACCTACGCGACATTCGCGGTCAGTGGGAGGTGATCCTCGCCGACATGACCGACACCACGGGCGAGGTGTTCCTCGGCCTCAGCATGGGTTGCGCGCGCTGCCACAACCACAAGTTCGATCCCATTCCACAGCGCGACTACTACCGCTTTCGCGCCTTCTTCACGCCCGTGCATTGGCGCGTCGACCTGAAGCTGGCCACGCCGGCGGAGAAGAGAGCCCATGACGAACAACTGTCCAGATGGGAATCCGCCACCGAGGAAGTCCGCGCGAAGATTGATGCGCTTACCAGGGAGGCGATCGGCAAAAAGGTCGAAACCTGGCGCAGGAGTTTCCCCGAGGATTTGCAGGCGATGACCCTCAAGCCCGAGGATGAGCGCGAGCCCCTTGAAAGACAGCTCGCCGGACTTTGCGAACGCCAGTTGAAATTCGCCGCCGGTCAATTCAACGCGGCCAGGGATCTCAAGTCCGACGAGGCGAAGGCGGAACACCAGGCGTTGCAGGCGGAGTTGAAGAAGTTCGACCATCTGAAACCGAAGCCGCTTATGGAGGCCTTTGTCGCCACGGACGCCGCCGCGCAGGCTCCGCCCAACACCCTGGACACCCGCAAGGGCGAATTGGAGATCCCGCCGGGCTTCCCGTCGATTGTCGCCCCGGAACTCCCGAAGATCTCACCCACCGAAACCTCGACCGGACGCCGCAAGGCGCTCGCCGAGTGGATCACACGGCCGGACAACCAACTCGCCACCCGCGTCATCGTGAACCGCGTATGGCAGTATCACTTCGGACGAGGCATCGTCGCCTCGGCGAATGAGTTCGGCATGCTCGGCGACCAGCCCACGCATCCCGGATTGCTGGATCATCTCACGACGAAGTTTGTGGCCGGCGGCTGGCGGCTCAAACCCCTGCATCGCGAGATCATGCTCTCTGCGACCTACCGCCAGACCGCGCGGCGCGAGCCGGATGCGGCAATCGCGAAGGTCGACCCGGCGAACAATCATCTCTGGCGTTTCCAGCCGCGTCGCCTCGACGCCGAGCAGGCCCGCGACGCGATGCTGGCGGTCAGCGGGGAACTGGACCTGACGGCCGGCGGCCCCTCGGTCGATGGAGCCGGCAGACGACGCTCGATCTACACGCGCAAGAAACGCAACCGCCCCGACGATCTGTTGTCCGCCCTCGACATGCCGCCCGGTTTCGCCAGCGCCTCGAAACGGCAGAGCACCACCACGCCCACCCAGGCCCTGCAACTGCTCAACGGCGACTGGGTTCTCGCCCGCGCCGCGAAGCTTGCCTCAGCCGCAAAGAGCGTCGATGACGCGTGGTTGGCAATCCTGGGCCGCCCGCCCCGCGACAAGGAACGAAAGACCGCGGAGGCGTTTCTCGAGCAGCGCATCCGGACGGTCGAGGCGGATCGCGCCAATGTCTCCAAGGCCGAGTCCCCGCGCGGCTTTTTCAAGATCGGCAGCGAACGTGAACGCCTCGTGTCCCCGGCGGGCGCCAGGGAAGGCGATGACTTCACAATCGAGGCCGTCGTGAATCTTGAAGACATCGACAAGAACGCCGAAACGCGCACGCTCGTCACCCGCTGGAATGGCGACAAGAAAAGTCTGGGTTGGAGCATCGACGTCACCGGCGTGAAGTCCCGCTTCCAGCCGCGCAACATCCTCCTGCAGCTCGTCGGCGAGGACATTAAAGGAAACCGCGGCTATCAGATCGTCGCGTCCGACCTCCGCCTTCCGGTGAAGCGGCGACAACATCTGATCGTGCATGTCGCAGGATCGCGCCGCGAAGTCGTCTTCACCCTGCGCGACCTGGAGAACCCGACCGCCGCCGCAGAGACGGCCGCTGTGCCCATGAACGATCTTTCCAAGCTCGGTCACGGCGATTATCCGATCGTCCTGGGCGGCCAAAGTGTCCGTCGCACGACGCGCCAATGGAACGGGGAAATCGAGGCGCTCCGCGTCGTGGCCGGACGCATTCCCGCAGAGCGCCGGAATGATGATCCCTTCAAATGGGAGGATGGCCTGGTTGTCTGGCGGGCCGCGGACAAACCCGACCCGCGCTTCGCCTGGGATGGCGTCGAAGGCGGCTCCGGGGCGAAGGCCCCCCGCCTGCTGGCCATGACGGACCTCTGTCAGGCCTTGCTGAACTCGAACGAGTTCTTTTACCTCCACTGAATTCTGTTAACCACGGATGAACACGGATACACACAGATGGATGTTCCGCACGGGCGTGGGCTGTGAACCGTCCGATTGTGTCGTTCGGATTCAAACATCGGGGCGCAGTTGCCCGGACGTTGCCCGAATTTGTGTTCATCTGTGTCCATCCGTGGTTGAAAGTCATTGATCCGCCATGCCCTGCAACAACATCGATCTTCCCGCCTCCCGCCGTGAGTTCCTGCAGACGGCCGGTTGCGGCTTTGGCGCGCTGGCGCTCGCCGCGCTGGAGGGCAACGCCGCGCAGGCAGCCCCCCTGCCTCATCATGCGACGAAGGCCAAGAGCGTCATTTTCCTCTTCATGGAGGGCGGGCCCAGCCACCTGGACACCTTTGACCGCAAACCGCTGCTGAACCAGCTCGCCGGCCAGACGCTGCCCGACAGTTTCAAGGTCCCGCTCACGGCCGCCGGCGAGGGCAAGTCGCCCCTGCTCGTCAGCCCGCGCACGTGGAAACAACACGGCCAGGGCGGCCTCTGGGTTTCCGACTGGTTCCCGCAGGTCGCCCAACATGCCGACGACCTTGCGGTGATTCATTCCTGCGCTTCCAGCGGCATCAATCACGCAGGCGGCGTCTGTTCGATGAACACCGGTTCCATTTTCGGCGGACGTCCCTCGCTCGGCGCCTGGGCGTCCTACGGGCTTGGCACGGAGAACCAGAACCTGCCCGCCTTCGTCGTCATCAAGGACAGCGGCTCGACCGTGGTGAACGGCGTGCGAAACTGGGGCAGCGGCTTCATGCCCGCGGTCTATCAGGGCATCGAGTTCAAGTCTGATGGAAATCCCGTCAAGTACCTCGACAACCCGAAGGGCGTCGATCGCCGTCGTCAGCGCGACAAGCTCGACCTGTTGGCCGCGCTCAACCGCGACTTCAACGCCGGTCGCGACAGCAACACCGAGCTGGAGGCCCGAATTCGGAGTTACGAACTCGCCTATCAGATGCAGGCCGAGGCGCCCGGCGTTGTCGACCTGAACGGGGAGACCGGGGCCACCCGCAGGCTCTACGGCATGGACGACAAGGCCACGGCCACCTTCGGCCGCAACTGCCTGCTCGCCCGGCGGCTCGTCGAAAGCGGCGTGCGCTTCGTGCAGCTCTACAGCGGCGCGGGCAGCAAGTGGGACAGCCACACCGACATCGAGAAGAAGCACCCGGCGCTTTGCCGGGCGGTGGACCGGCCCATTGCCGGACTGCTCGCCGATCTCAAGTCGCGCGGCCTGCTGGATGAGACGCTCGTCATCTGGGGCGGCGAGTTCGGCCGCACGCCCATGAGCGAGAAGGGCGACGGCCGCGATCACAACCCCACCGGCTTCACCATGTGGATGGCGGGCGGCGGCGTGCAGGGCGGTCGGACCTACGGCGCCACCGATGATCTCGGTCTCTACGCCGTGAAGGATCGCCTGCATGTCCACGACCTTCACGCCACCATCCTGCATCTTCTCGGCATCGACCACGACCGCCTCGTCTACCAGCACAAGGGCCGCCCCGAACGCGTCGATCAGAACGAGGGTCGCGCCTATCTCAAGCTGCTCGGCGCCTGAGGGTCGGACAAGGTTTCGTGGCGCATTCCAATGCGAATTCCTCATCCCATGGCGCGCGCAATTCTCCTCGTCTGCCTGTTGCTGGCCTCGGCAACGATGGCCGCGGATTCGCCGAATACGCTTTCCATCCGATTTGAGAACGAACGGCATCCGACGGCGGACGCCGGGATCGGGCCCGGGATGGATGTCGTCCGCGACGGGGAACATCTGTTCATGCTCCAGGGCCGCAACCTGGCGATCCTCTCCATCGAGGATCCGGCGCGACCCAGGTTGGTTGGCCAACTCAAGGACGTGGGGAACCTCCGGCAGATCGCCGTGCGCGACAACGTCGCCTATATCACGGCCCGGGAGGATGGCGTCTTCGTCATCGATGTATCGGATCGGACGGAGCCGAAGTTGTTGTCGCACTACGATTCGATCGAGTTTGCAACCGGGATCGCCCTGGCGGGGCGGTTCGCCTTTGTCGCGCAGCGTTGGTTTGGCGTGGAGATTGTCGACATCTCGAATCCAAGGGAGCTGCGTCATGTCTCCGTGGTGCGGGTTGGCGAGGCGCAGTCGTGTGTGGTGTCCGACGGATATCTCTACGCCGGCGCCTGGGAGGAGCGTCGTGTCGCGATCTGCGACGTCCGCAATCCGGCCAGGCCGAAGCAGATAGCCGAGGTCGAACTCAACGGCCGGGGCGATGGTTTGTGGGTGGAGAAGGGGATTCTCTACGCGGCCTATGGCCATCATCAGCCGGGAGCCAGGCTCTCGCTGGACGATCCGCGATACGGCAGCGGCAACGGGATGGAGATCTACGACGTGTCCAACCCCGCCAGGCCGAGACATCTGTCCCGCGTGCAGTTTGCCTGGCGTTACTACTACGGCTGGCCTGATACGTGGCGGGTGAAACTCTCCTTCCCTTACGCCTATCTCCATCACACGCACAACGGAGTCTTCATCCTGGACGTTTCCGATCCCGGACGGCCGAAGGAATTGGCGCAGATCCGGATCCCGCGTCATCCGGGCGAGAAGGGTTATCAAAAACTCAAGACCGAGGACAAATCCGGAACACGACCGAAGGCCCTTCCCTTCGATCCGGCCAAAGTCTGTTACAGCCCGGTCTGCGGCTTGGAGACCGTTGACGGCCACCTGTATTTCACCGGGCTCTTCACGGATCTGCACATCTTCAAGAACGACGATCTCGTCAAGGCGATCCCGGGTGAAAGTGAAGACCAGATCGAACCGGAGGTCGGCGGCGAATTCCATGACGTTGCGGCGCTCGAATCCGTTGGACTGAAGAACCCTGCCGCCTATCGACCGGGCGGACAGGTGTATGCCGCGGTGGCGCACGGCGGACTTGTTTACGCGGCCTGCGGATCGGATGGAATCCATGCGCTGGATGAAGAGTTGAATCTCCTGAAGGCGTATCCGACCGGAGGTTTCGCCATGGACGTTCAGGCGCACGGAACGAAGCTCTATGCCGCCCAGGGCTCGGACGGCCTCGTCTGCTATGAGGTTGAAGGCCCTGCGCTCAGGCGGGTGAAATCGTATCAGGCGGATCGCGCGATCCGGCAGGTGCGCGTCTCGCCGAATGGCAGGTTTGCGGTCGTGCACGCCGGCGGCGGCGGCTACGAAGTTCTCGATCTGTCCGGCGAAATCAGGTTGGCGAAAAAGGAACGCGGCTGGGGCGGATTGGTGTATTACCGGCAGCTCGGCAACGGATTCATCGACAACCGGTTCATCTGCGGAACCTGGTGCGCCGGCCGCACCTTCATGTCCGACCTGGGCGGGGACGAACCGACAAACCTGCCCGATCCCGTCGGCCTGCTGCCGGATATGAGACGCGGCGGCTACTCCGCGTCCGGTGACCACGCACTCCTGACCCGTGGCGGCGGCTACTCCATCTACAAGCCGCTCCGGGAAGGCGAATATGATTTCGAAGCGCCGGTTTACCGGATTCCGGGCGGTCCGGAGTTCCACGGAAAACCCACCGTTCGCGGAAACACCCTCGTCGCCTGCAACCGCATCGACGGCGACGTGACGATTGTCGACATCGCCGATCTGAAGGCGCCGAAACTGCTCCGCCGGTTCAGAATCAGCGGCAATCCCGACCTGGCGTTCATCGGCGATGGATTTGTCCTGATACCGGCCGGACGTCAGGGGCTGATCAAGTTTGACTTGTGAGCGGGGGGACGACGACCTCCGCGCTTCGAAGTCGATCGAGCAACGGGCCGGTAGGTTGACAGTGGAGAACCGTCCCCGAGATCTTGCGGGCGCGTCAAAGACGACGTAGAACCGGCCGTGTGAAACGAGTTTGCTTCATCCTGATCTCTCTCCTCTTCCCTGCGATCCTGTCGGCGGCTTCGGGCAATCTCATCGCGAATCCATCATTCGAGCGCGCGGACGCAATTGGCTTTGTTGCGGACGATTGGAGGAACCGCGAGGGCATCCCGGTTGCGCGCGTCGAGGATGGGGGACGGACCGGAAAGGCGTTTGCGCGCTTCAGCGACGACAGCGCGAAGCAGGGCCAGATGCTCGAATGCCGCCGGATTCCCGCGCGACCCGGCGGCGTTTACACGGCGTCAGCCTGGCTGCGGACGGCTGACAAGTGCCGACCCGGAGTCTACCTCAATTTCTACGATCTGAATGGCCGCCGCATTGCGCACAAGTATGAGCGCGCCAACGGGCCGGCCGGGGATTGGCGTCGCGTCGTCGGCGAGGAAACCGCGCCCGCAGCGGCCTGGGAAGTGACTGTCGCGATCTATGCCTACGTCGGCGATGTCGGCGTGTTCGATGCCGATGACGCGGAGCTGACCGTGAAAGGCGGCGATGAACCGGGCGCGCCGGGTATGACGCGGGTCGAGCCCGGCGACAAATCGGCTTATGAAATCGGGCAACGGCGTGAGTTGTTCGTCGACGACTTTCTGCTCGATGGAACGAGCGGCGGAATCCAGCGGCGGCTCCATCATCCCGATCCGCGCGAGGTCGTGTTGAAGCTCGACAAGCCGTGGGAAGGCGAGACCTCGGCGTACTTTGTGATGTTGCGCGACGGCGGGCGCATTTTGATGTACTACCGCGGCCAGGTCGCGCCCGGCAGTCCGGGGCAGGTCTGTTGTCTCGCCGAAAGTCGCGATGGGATCCGATTCGAACGCGTCAACGCAGGGTTGTTCGAAGTCGATGGATCGAAAGACAACAACATCGTCTGGAAGGGCGTCGGCGCGCACAACTTCACGCCCTTTCTCGACAGCAATCCGGACGCTGCCGCCGACGAACGATTCAAGGCGCTCGGCTATTCGCATCACGGCCGCGGGCTTGGAGTCTTCGCCTCGCCCGACGGCATCAGGTGGCGTGAACTGCTCGATCATCCGGCGATCACCGACGGCGCGTTTGATTCGCAGAACCTGGCCTTCTGGGATCCGCTGCGCGAATGCTACGTCGACTTCCATCGCAAGGGCCGCAAGGGCGTGCGCGACATCATGACCTGCACGAGCAGGGATTTCCGAACCTGGACCGATCCCGTGTTTCTCGAATACGCCGACGCACGCTCCGAGCATCTCTACACCAACGGAATTCAACCGTACGAACGCGCGCCGCACATCTACCTCGGTCTGCCCGCCCGGTTTGTCCCGAACCGAACCAAGATCGAAGGCCGCCAACCGCCCGGTGTCAGCGACGCGATTCTCATGAGCAGCCGCGACGGGTTGAACTTTCAGCGTTGGTCGAACGCGTTCATTCGCCCTTCGACCGAGGCGGAGGTCTGGACGGATCGAAACAACTATCCCGCCTGGGGAATCCTCGAAACCGGTCCCGAGGAGCTTTCGGTTTATTGGACCGAACATTACCGGCATCCGGGCATGCGTCTGAGGCGCGGCGTCATCCGGAAGGACGGCTTTGTCTCGCTCCAATCCGCCGGCCAGGTCGGTGAAGCGCTGACGCGACCG
>JAYPEY010000107.1:10190-20966 GCA_038126035.1 Verrucomicrobiales bacterium
GACGCGACCGGCTGGATTCGCTTTGAGCTCTGCAGGCCTGACGGAACGCCGATTCCGGGCTTTACGCTCTATGATTCGGAGACGCTGTTCGGCAATGAACTCCAGCACAACGTCATCTGGCGCGGCGGCTCGTTGGCCGGGCTTGCCGGGCAGGAGGTCCGTCTGCGGATCAGAATGGAGAACGCCGATCTGTATTCCCTGCGTTTCGTGAAATGAGTTTCGGCTGAATTCAGTTGTTCGAATTCGGAATCTGCGTGAAATGATATTCCCATGATCACGCGAACTTGCCTGTCCCTCACCGTCGTGTGCCTTGCTGTCGTGGCCGCGCGGTCGGCATCGGCCGCGCCAATCAAGAACCTGGCGGAACTCCGGGCGGAGCGTGCGCGTCTGGCCGCCAAGCCGGGACGCTTGATCATGAACAATGACGGCTGCGACTGTCTCTACTTCCCCCGCAACCTGGCCGCGACTCCCGAGAACTTCCTGCGGGAACGCACGACGGATCTGGCGGGAACCCAGGTGGATGCGATTGCTTACTGCAGCATCAGTTCCGGGTTTGCGCAGTACACGCACAACACCAGGACGGGCGCCATCCTGGAGCGCTCGCCGTCGGATTACGGCATCGCCCCGGACAAGCGCAACATCGCGCGCGACCTGATCGATCAGGGACAGGACGCGCTGCAGCTGGTGGCGGGGTTTTGCCGGACCAACGGAATGGAGTGCTTCTGGTCGATCCGCATGAACGACACGCACGACGTGGCGCATCGGAAGGACAAACCGTATTTCCTGTTTCCCAGGCTGAAGATGGAGCATCCGGATTGGCTGGTGGGCGACGAGGTGAAGCGGACGCCCTACGGCCGCTGGAGTTCGGTGAACTATGCCTTGGAGGAGGTCCGCAACCTGGCTTTCGAAAACATCCGCGAGGTCTGCCGGAACTACGATGTCACCGCCATCGAAATGGATTACTTCCGGCACCTCTGCTATTTCCCCAGCGTCGCCAATGGCGGCAGGGCGAGCGACGAGGAACGGGCCAAGATCACCGAACTCATGCGTCGCGTTCGCAAGATGACCGAGGCGGAAGGGCTGCGTCGCGGACGTCCGTTCCTGATCGCAGTACGAGCGCCGGACTCGGCGGAGTTCTGTCACGCCCTGGGCCTGGACGTGGAACGTTGGATGCGCGAGGGGCTGATCGATATCCTGATTCCCTCCGGTTACTTCCGCCTGCACGACTGGGCTCATTCCATCGCCTGGGGCAAACGTCATGGCGTGCAGGTTTACCCCTGTCTCACGGACACGCGTGTGCCTCATGAATCACGCTTTCGACGCATGAGCATTGAGTCCTACCGTGCGCGCGCCGCCAACGCCTGGGCCGCCGGCGCCGCGGGGCTGCAGCTTTTCAACCAGTTCAATCCGCGTTCCGCGGTCTGGCGTGAATTGGGCGATCCGGAAGCCCTGCGCTTTCTCGACAAGCTCTACTTTGTCACCACCGCCGACGATGTTGGCGATCGCTGGTTGAAGAACGGCGAGCAGTATCGCACGCGTCCGCTCCTGTCCCCGCGCCGGTCCATGACGCTGAAGATCGGCCAGACCAACCGGACGCATCTTTTCGTCAGCGACGATCCCGCCGGCGCCCGCAAACCGATCGCCAGGTTGCATCTTCAAATGCCCGATCTTGAGGCCCCACAGAATCTGCGGGTGAGCTTGAACGGCCGGGAATTGGCAGGCGGAAAGCTGACGGATGGCTGGCTCGATTTCGTGGTGACCTAAGACATTCGCCGGGGGCGAAACGACATTTCACTCTCGCTCAATCCCGCCAAGCCGCCAGCCGGGACAGAGTGGTCGATGACCTTTGACGGCGCCGCCGCGCCCCAACGACCTTGGTTTCCGGATCAGGGCAGCGAGCGCGTCGTCGAAAAGCAGGAGGGCGATGCCTTCTTCATTGCGGATCGCGGCGCCGTCAGCGGCGACTATCGTTACTACCGCCATGCCTGGGGCGCGGATCCGGACCGGGAATGCGTCATTGAAGCCCGGGTCAAGGCGGTCAGCGGCGCCAGTCATCTGATCTTCATCAACGGTCGCTCCGCCGAACGGCTGCGCTTCGAGACGGACCAGATTCGTTTCTATCACAATCGCCGCCTGCGCTGGCCGATGGACACCACCGACGCGTTCCACACCTACCGGATTGAGATGAAACGCGACGACATCCGCGTGTTCGTGGACGGCAAACTGCGTATTGATGGAACGGGCCAATTCAAACCGCGCGGCTGCTATCGCAACGAGGTCGCCTTCGGCGCGTCCAACAGCACGGAACTCGGCGAAGCCTGGTGGCAGTCCGTCAAGGTTCGCGCCGCCCGCGGAACGCGTCTCTTGCGAGATGTCGTCGTGAGCGTGGATTATCCGGAAAGGAATTGATCACAGATGTAGCGGGAATCGTGAGAGTTTCGTCGCAACTCACGCTGAAGGGACGGAACGACAAGGACTCCAGACTTGGCAGCAAAGGATGCCGTCATTGAATGCGTTCCCGCGATGTGTTAGTTTCGCGAGATGGAAAACGGCATCAAGGAGCAGGTTCTGGCCTTATCGTCTGAGGAAAAGCGCGATATCTATCTCGCCTTGCAGACGGACCTGGCTGACGAGCCCATTCCCCAGCCATTGATGCAGGTTCTGGAGGAACGGCGTCAGGAATATCGATCCGGCAACATGACCGCCGATCCGGCGCAAGCTGTATTCGAACGTCTGTTGAGGAAGTATCCGGATGCATCTGAAAATCACTGAGCGCGCCGAGTGGGATATCGACCATCGCGCGGCCTTCTGGGAGGCAAGAAGCAGGGGACTTGGTCGGGACTATCTGCTCCATCTGCAGGAAGAATTGCAACGGTTGTCGCGATTGGCCGACGCGGCATCTCATTCCCGGTCTTTCAACGGCTTCCATCGTTTTCTCACTCGTCGATATTCTGCTCAGGTCTTCTACGAAATCGAGGATGATGCCGTGCTGATTCACGGAGTTTTCGATTGCCGGGAAGATCCGGAAGAAATCGCCGAAGAACTGGATCACAGATAGGCGGCTTCTCCAAAATGAAGCTGTTCTACGATGGCGCGACAAGTTTGCCAGAAAGAACCTGTGTCATCCGAGAAATCCGCGGTTCATTCTGTGCGTGTTGTCGGTTCCAGGAATCACAGCGTGTCCTGATCCGCGCGGCTCCCTGAGGGACTGCTCGTGAGCATCACCGTCAGGTGGAGCACGGCCGCCAACCATTGGACGCTGGCGACCTGTTTGTAGCGGCGGTGGACCAGCTCAAAGGCATCGGCGTCGACCACCACGCGTTGTTCGAAATCCACCACCGCCTCGATCGCGTGGTGAAGGTTGAACAAATACGCCAGCGTGACGGCCAGGATCAACCAGGTGAAACCGAGAAGGGATCGTCGCCACCGGACGAGGACCCGCCAATGCGCCGCCAAGTGTGCGAGCAACAAGAGCGATGCGATCAGGCCGATCACGTTCAAACGTTCGGTGACCACCTGGGTGACGAAGCCGAACTCCTGCGATTCGCTCAACACCTTGTGGGCGACGCGCAGGGAGACGGAGGTGTAAAAGGTGAACCCGCCCATCCACAACGCCCACGCGAGCACGGACAACACATGGATGGTCTGTCGCAGGGCGTTCATCGGCGTTGATCTTGCTGTCTCCAGCCTTCCTTGGGCTGCCAGGAAAAATCCGCGGTGAACGCCGTTGCTCCCTTGGAAAGGAGAACCGGTTCCAAGGCCCGGGCCTGAACCGCAAGGAACGACAGGGCAACCATCATGCACACGGCGATTGATGCCCGTTTCGAGTTTCGAATTTCGGATCTGATTCGGATTTCGTGATTCGGATTTCGAGTTTCCCGGATACTTGGTGAAATAGCCGGGTCAGATCAGCTCGGGCATCGGTTTCCACCCGTCGACAAGGTATTGGGGGCGGCCTGTGAGATCGGGAATCGTGACCTCGTTGGCGTTGAGGCCGAGTCGGTGATACAGGGTGGAGAACACCTCTCCGAAGTGCACGGGCCGATCGGCGATCTCGCCGCCGAGGCGGTCGGTCGCGCCGATGACCTGGCCGGTCTTCATGCCGCCGCCCGCCAGCAAGCCGCAACCCACACGGGGCCAGTGATCGCGTCCGGCGTCCTTGTTGATGAGCGGCGTCCGGCCGAACTCGCCCCAGGCGACCACGGAGACGTCGTCGGCCATGCCGCGTTCATGCAGGTCCTCGACCAGGGCGCTGATCGCCTGGTCAAACCACGGCAGATGCGTCAGCAACTCGCTGTGGTTGCGGCTGTGGAAATCCCAGCGTCCGAAATTCAGGGTCACGCAGCGCGCGCCGGCCTCGACGAGCCTGCGAGCGAGCAGAAAATGCTCCAGGTTTCGAGGCGCGCCGTCGCCGTAATTCTTCGGGTCTCCCTTGCCGTAGCGTTCGCGGACCTTGGGATCCTCGTTGTCGAGATTCAGCGCTTCCGCAAGCTCGCTCGAGGTGAGGACGTCGAAGGCGCGGCCGGTGAATTCATCGGCCCCGTCGACCAGGCCGCTTTGATCCAGCTCGCGTCGAAAGTTGTCGAAGCCGTCCACGAGCGAACGGCGATCGTTCAGGCGGTTGAGATCGATGCCGGTCAGGGTCAGGTCCTTGCGTCCGGGGCCGCTTGTCCTGAAGGCCGAATGCGCGGCGCCGAGGTAGCCGGGATGGCCGGGGCTGCCGTAGGGCGGATGTCCGGCCTTGGGGGCGAGCCCGAGAAACGGCGGCATGGATTTGTTCACCGGACCGTGGAGGCGCGACAGGACGGAACCCATGCTCGGCCAACCGCCCGGCGGTTGGTTGTTCACGGTGCGTCCGGTGTAACAGATGAAGGAGTCGTGGGCGCCGCTGGGCGAGCCATAGACGCTTCGGATCGGGACCAGCTTGTCCATGATCTTGGCGCAATGCGGCATGTGCTCGGAAATCCGGATGCCGGGCACGTTCGTGGAGATGGGCTTGTAGGGGCCGCGATACTCGAGCGGCGCATCCATCTTCAGATCGTAAAGATCCTGATGCGGCGGCGCGCCCACCATGTAGATCATGATCACCGCTTTGCGGGACCGGCCGACACCGGACTGCTGTTCCGCGCGAAGCAGATCGGGAAGCGCCAACCCGCCCATTCCGAGCGCGCCGATGCTCAGAAAATCGCGACGGGACACCCCGTCGCAGAGGCGGAAGCGTGATTTGTTGTTCCGAACGGTCAGCATGTTTCGATGGCGGTCGGAGCGATCATCCCTCCAACCATCGTCGCAATATGGGAACCGGTGAAGTCAGGTGTCAACGGTGTATCGAAATGTCCAACCACGGAGAAGGCGTTCCACATCCGACTCGGAGCCGGGATGAGATGAGCGCTTCGGGCTCAGTTGATGGACTCCTTTTGCGGGATGGTTGGCTCCCGGCTAAGGATTGTATCTGAGGTCCACTTCGAGTTTCTCCAACAGCGCTTTGGCGGGCGGATTGGCATTCGAAGCGGTCGTTCTCCGGATCTCGACTCGGTTTTCACCGACACGGCAGATCTGCGGGTCGATCGGGTATTCGATCCGCAGGAGCCTCTGCCCGGGATTCACCCGATACCGGGCGAAGCGACCACCGGATGCGGGTGTTTCCCGGGGTGAAAAAATCTGGGGGTCTTTCCATTCGAAATCCCGGGCCCGGGCGGTGAGCTTCGAGCCGTTGAACAGAATGTCAAAGCGGTCGCTTTCAGTCGCTCCGAAGAAGATCGCGGCGAGCGCGACGCTTTGAATCATTTTGGCTTCGTCGCGGATCGGGTCGGCCAATCGAATCGCCAGGGGAACGGCGGATCCGTCCGCGGGGATCGCCTTGGGCAGGGGTGAGTCGTCGTTGCGGTTGAAATAGCCGTCCGCCCAGGGATAGCCGCCGCGCCTTTCCACGACGAAGGTCTTGTCTTTTCCCTTGAGGGTGGCCGGGTCGCCGACCTGACGATAGGCCTGGAGTTCCGAAAGCGGGGCGACCTCGCCTCCCATCTTCTCGCACAGTTCCGGATCCGCGCAGGCCCAATTGAAGGTCATGACACTGTCGGCCCCCTGACGCCACCAGTTGGAGAATATGCCGCGGAAAACCTCGATGGGAGGACAGCGGTAACCGTCCGCCGCATGATGATCGTCGCAGCAGGGCTGCAGCTTGATATTCCTTCCGCCGATGATCTTCCGGTAAGCCCCGATATCGACCTCCAGGGAACGGCTGCCGAGGGAGAGGATGTCGAGCAGGTTCTGTTGCGCCCAGGTCTCAATGTCGAAACCGTCGGCGCGACAACCTTGCAGGCTGCGGGGCACGCGGGCGGCCAGCAGGATGGGACGGCCGCGTTTGCGGGCCGCCTCCAGGGTCATCTCGCGGACCTGGCGCACGAAGCGCGTGACATGGCGCCGCAATTCCCATTGCCGGCCGACAGGCAGACAGGGGACATGGCGGGCGAAGTCCAGTTGAAATCCGTCCAGGGGATAGGTTTCGGCAAGGTGGCGCAGCAGGCCGACCTTGTAGTCCCGGACCTCCGCATTCTCTAGGTTCCATAGTCCATGCGGCCACCAGGTTTTCATCCCCCAGTCGGGATGCGCCGCCTTCAACGGATGAGGCGTCTTGGTCCAGCCCTTGCTCCCGGGCGGTTTCAAATCCACCTCGCTGATCCGGTGATTCCAGAACACTTCCAGACCGCGTTTCCGGGTCTCGTCGACGAGCCGTTCGACAATGTCCGTTTCCTTGTCGGGCCATTGATAGATCAACGAGCCGGGCGGGGTGGGGTAACGGTTCTTCAAAAGCGGCTGGATGTCCCACCAGACCGAATCGATCTGCACGCCGGGTTCGTCAATCCAGCGGAAACGATAGTCGAGCCAGTCCTGCCAATCTTTTCCCAGCGCGTTGTTCCCGTCGTATTGCACCGTGATCCGCCGCCGTCGATTCACGGCCTCACGATGCGCTTCGCTCAACTCAATGGCCGGTTCCGCCTGAGCCTGAAGCCGGTTGACGAAAGGCCCGACTGAAATCCCGGCGACGGCGCGCCCAAGAAATGTGCGACGGTTCCATGGGTGGGACGACTTCTTCATATTGCCGCCCGAGTCTCTCACTTCCGGGCCGTGGATGCGAGTTCTGCGGATCAGCGCTTTTGACAGCGCTGTCCGGGTTCAGTATTGATTCGGTTCGTGAGCAGTCGCAATCGAAACACCGAACCATGACAGGACGACTTGAAAACAAGGCGGCGATTGTGACCGGGGCCGCCTCCGGCATTGGCGCGGCGACCGTTCAGAAGTTTCTCTCCGAGGGGGCCCGTGTCGTGGCGACCGACGTCAACGGGGATGGATTGCGCGCATTGATGGAGTCCGCCGGGGATCAACGCGGCCGATTGGCCGTCCGCGCCGGCAGCGTGGCCGAGAGCAGCGATATCGATGCGGTCATTGCGCAGTGCGTCGCCGGGTTCGGGCGGCTGGATGTGGTTGTCAATTCCGCCGGCATCACGCCGCGCACGTTGCCCCCGGAGGCGGGTTACGAGGAGCGATGGGACGCGGTGATGGACATCAACGCCAAGGGAACCTGCCTCATGTGCCGCGCGGCGGTGGAGCGGATGCGCGAGACCGGCGGCGGATCCATCGTCAACATCGCCTCCATCATGAGCCTGGTTTCCTATCCAACCTCGCTCCCCTTTTCCGACGGCTTCAGCCCCTATCCGCAGAGCAAGGGGGCCGTGCTGCAACTCACCCGTGACATGGGCATCCGCCTCGCTCCCGAGAACATTCGCGTCAACGCTGTCTGCCCCGGATTCGTCTACACGGCTCTGACCGAGAACGTCACCGACACTCCCGAGGTTCACGAAACCATGAAGGCCCTCCATCCGATGGGACGCATGGCGCAGCCGTCGGAAATCGCCAATGTCGTCGCCTTCCTGGCGTCGGATGAAGCCTCTTTCGTCACCGGCGCCGCCTGGACGGTCGATGGAGGCTACACCGCGGCCTAGAACGCGTCTTACGGACGCCCGCGTCCCGCGGTGTTTCCATATTCCTGTTTTTTTTCTAAAGGTCCCCCGCGAACTGTCGATGTAACAAGTGGAACGCGACGGACGCGACCAAGCATCAAAACAAACAATATTGCACAAACTGGAATCCTGTCCGTCGCGTTCCTTCGTGTACAGATGCCTTTGTCGCAGAAGGGAGTTGTCAGAAGCGGGCCCCGTTTTCCGCTGATTTCCTTGCTTTGCATGGAGCGCGACACCCGCTTGAATCCCTTCCATGGCCCACGACACCTTCCAGGTCGGCGATCTCACCGCCGTCATAGGCGACAACGCCGCCCACGAGAAACACCGCGCCGGTTACAACGGCCTCTGGTCGCTCAAGCACAGGACCAGCGGGCGCAGCCTCTTTGTCCCCGGAATCGCCGGCCTGAACCTGGAGCACATCTTCAACGGGGATCCGGTCGGGCCGCGCGAGATCTACTTCGAGCCGCGTCACGCGCCGATGCAGTTCCGGAGGCTTTCAGACACTGAAGCCGAGCTGCATCAACCCGCAACGCCCACCTTTCACCTGGAGAGCTGGACGCGCTTCAAGCTCGTCGCGCCGCACTACATCGACATGACCTTCAGCTGCGCGCCGCGCCAGCACGCATTCCCGCGCGGCTGGATCGGACTGTTCTGGGCCAGCTACATCAACGCGCCGCTCGACAAGAGCCTGTATTTCCTCGGCGGCGACCACTCGCGCAACCGGACGACCCTCTGGACCCAGTTCTGCACGCAGCAGCACAACGACGAGAGCACCGCGCTTTTTCGGAAGGATCCGACGCGTCTGGATTTCGAGCCCGACGAACGAGAGACGCTCTACAAGAATTTCTCCCCCTTCCGCTTCGACCAGCCGTTTCACTACGGAAACTTCGAGGACCATACCTGGATCCTCATGTTCGACCGCGGCGAGGGCATCCGATTTTCCCATTCGCCATCCGGCGGCGGTGTGAATTCAGCGATGCAGACAACCAATCCCGCCTGGGACTTTCAGTTCATCATCCCGCAATTCGAGGTGAACGAAAAATACGGCTTCAAGGCGCGGGCCGTTTTCAGGCCGAAGTGCGACCGCGACGCGATTGTCGCGGAATATGAGAAATGGCGGAAGGACGCCTGATGCCGCTCAGGGCAGACTGTGCCCGTCCGTCGTAGCGAGGTTGCAGGTGGGCTTGGTCGCGACGTTGAAGATCGTATAACTGCCTCCCGACGGGCAGGCGGGCATCTGCTTCAGATACAGTTCAGCCCCGATGATGTCGGTGTGAGTGGGCGTTTCCGTGACCGGCTTGTTCTCGTTGACCGCCCATTGCTGCTTGGCGGAATCCAGCTGCATCATGTTTCCGATGCAGGTCTTCTCCGCCGCCGTCCGCCGGGCTTTGAACAGGCTGGTCAAACCGACGCTGACCAGCGTGGCGATGATGGCGACCACCACCATGACTTCAATCAATGTGAATCCCCCAACTTCCCTGTCTCTTGTCTTCATATGGATTTGCTTGGTTCGCAGCTTCAATGGATCACCCCGATTTCAGGCCGCTTCCCGCGCGATTACCCCCGTGTGGCCCATTCGGCGATGCATTTACAGTTCGAGTTAACTAGGTGGCTGCCTGCCGTAAATGTCAAGAATTGATTCACCTTTCCCTGAAATGGACACATCGGTTCTTGTTCAGATTGAACCTGAAACCTGACGCGATCAGGCGCTTGCGGCGTCGGGAAGGCCGGGATCAGCGGCAGGACATCGAATTCCAGGATATCGCGTGGAGGAGCGTCATGGTAGCCGCGCGACCCAGGGTCATGACGATCTTGACCCGGTTAGGAGGACCGCTCATTCTGCGAATTGAATTTCGTATCAATCTCCGGAAAAAATGGCCACACCTGACCCGATTCTGAAGCAGCTCCGCGCCCTTGTAGGCTCCAAGAACGTCCTCACCAAGAAGGAGGATCTGATCCCTTATTCCTTCGATGGCACCGCGGCGCTGAAGGCGACGCCCGGTTGCGTGGTGTTCGTCAAGGATTCCGAACAGATTGCCGGGATTCTCAGGCTCGCCAACGAGTCTGGAACGCACGTTGTCACCCGCGGCTCCGGCACGGGACTCAGCGGCGGCAGCCTGCCCAGCGCGGATTGCATCGTCATGTGCACGGTCAGGATGGACAAAATCCTCGAGATCGATCAGGCCAACCTGACCATGTTGGTGGAGCCTGGAGTGACCACGATCAACATCGCCGAGGCCGCGGCGAAGGCGAACCTCTTCTACCCGCCCGACCCCGGCTCCATGAAGATCTCCACCATCGGCGGCAACGTCGCCGAAAACTCCGGCGGCCTGCGCGGCCTGAAGTACGGCGTCACCCGCAACTACGTCATGGGCATGGAGGTCGTCCTCCCCGACGGCGAACTCATGTGGCTCGGCAACAAGTGCGTGAAGGACGTCGCCGGCTACTCCCTGCGCGATGTCTTCATCGGCTCAGAAGGCACACTCGGCGTGATCACCAAGGTCCTGTTGAAACTCATTCCCAAGCCGCAGACGAAGAAGACCATGGTCGCGACCTTCGACCGGTTGGATCAGGCGGCCGAAGCTGTCTCCGCCATCATCGCCGAGCAGATCATCCCCTGCACCCTGGAGTTTCTCGACCGCACCACGATCCACTGCGTCGAGGACTACGCGAAGATCGGCCTGCCGTTGGACTGCGAATCGCTGCTGCTCATGGAGACCGACGGCCATCCCGCCGTGGTCGATGAGGAAGCCGA
>JAYPEY010000108.1:0-2787 GCA_038126035.1 Verrucomicrobiales bacterium
CGGGTGAAGGGAATCGAACCCTCGTTTCGATTCTACTTCGTTTGGGGAATGGAATCCCGGTAGATCCTCTCCAACCGGTCCAGCATGTGATCCAGGCTGTGCTCCCGTTCGACCAACCGTCGGCCGGCATCCCGGAATCGTTCGGTCGTTTCCCGGTCCCGCAGCGTCGCCTCGATGGCGTCCGCCAAGGCCGTCGCGTCCTCGGCCGGAACAATGCGCCCGGTTTCGTCCGGACGGATGATCTCCGGAATGCCGCCGGCGTCGCTGCCGACAACCGGCGTCCGGCAGGCCAGCGCCTGCAATCCGATCTGCGGAACGCCTTCGTGTCCGGTCGAGGGAATCGCCAACGCGTCCAATGCCCGCAGGACCGCGGGCACGTCCTCGCGATGCCCGGCCAGCGTCACATCGGCGCCCAGTTTCAATTCGGCGATCTTCGCCTCGATGTTCTCCCGTTGCGGGCCCTCGCCCACGATGACAAACCGCGCCGTCACACCGCGCCCCTTGAGAATGCCCGCCGCTTCGAGAAAGAAGGGATGCCCCTTCCAGGAACGCAGCACGGAAACCATGCCGACCAGCGGAGTCTCACCCTCCGCCAGGTCCGCCTTCTCTCCCTCCCGACTGAACCGTTCCAGATCAATGCCGGTCGCCACCGTGGAGATTCGATCCCCGGCCAGACTGAAGGTCTCCCTGAGGTTGGCGGTGATCTTGTCGCTGGTGGTGATCACGTGGTCGGCCAGCGTGGTGAAGGCGTGCCGGCTGGCCCAGCGATTGGGGTAGGTCACATCGATGTGTCGCGACCGGATCAACAACGGCGTCCCGGCCAGGCGCGCCGCGGCTCCGACCACGTAGCCGTCGCGTGAACTGTGGGTGTTCACCACCTGGACGCCGTTCTCGCGCAACCAGTTCTTCAGTCGAAACGCGTTGACCGGGTAGCGGACCTTCCTGACGTCGAGATGCTTGACGATGATCCCGGCGTCCCGGGCGCGTTGGAAGACCACGCTGGATTCGGGAGCCAACAGGGCCGTCCAGGCGCCTCGCTCCCGGAAACCGAGCAACTCGGCAAAGACACGGTGTTCCTGCCCGCCCCAACCGAGTGAAGCCTCAGAGTGGACGATTCGCCATGGTTCGCCCTCATTCATGAGTTCGTTGCGTCGGTCTTGCGCGCGCGTCTTTTCTGCAGGCTCAGGTCCCATTGCAGAATGGGCGAACAGAGTCGCGCCCAAAGCCGGTCGATCGCCGTCACCTCGGGCGCGCCGCCATCGCGCTCCTTGCGCAGACACAACAGGCTGTCCGCCTGACCGACGCGCGTGAAATGCGGATTGCGGCGGAGAAAACGGTCGATCGGCCAGCGCACCCCTTTGAAGCGCGGCGCATAATCGTGAAAGCATGCGACGCCCCCGACTTTGAGCAACCGCATCCAACGGAGGTCGTCCATCACATGGCGAATCTTGTGGGAGGCGTCCACCAGGATGAAATCGAAGCGGTCCCCGGCCCTCTCCGCCTTTGCAAAGGCCGCGTCGCTGCTCTGGACTCGAAAGTCGACCTCGCCGGCGTTCAGGCCGTTGTCCGCCAGGTTGCGCTCCACGATCTCCTGTTGATCGGGAAAGTAGGCCATGGTGTCGACCACCGAGAACGTCGGCCGCGCAACCTCGGGATACAGCTTCATCATGAAGCAGAGCGTGCCGCCCGCGGCCGTGCCGATCTCGAGGTGCCCGCCCTGGAGGCCGGCCTCCTGAATCCACGACTTGAGCGCCGACAATTCCTTGTCGGTCATCTCTGGTTCAAGCGTGGTGGCTGAGGCGCGTGTTCCCATCGGATCATCGTGAATTCGCTGGCCGCAGACGATGCTTTGCCCCCCGCTTCGAAGCAATCTTTTCCCGGCGGCGGCTTGCCGGACACAGAAAATGGGGTCAACGCGGGGCTTGGGTATCCGTGAGATGGGTTCTATAGTCCGCCCCGTGCCAGACCCAGCCACAACCCAATCTGCCAGCTCCGACGATTTCCGCGCGGAACGCAAACGTCAGCGCAACCGCTGGGCCGACTTCAGGAACAGTGTCGCGAAGGCTTTGAGCGGCGTCGTTCCCGGCGCGTTCGGCCGGCTCTATCATCAGGTGGAGCCCTACAGCATGATGAGCTTCGCCCGCCTTCGGGGCATCCACTCCGGCGTCTGCGAGGTGATTGACAGGAACGTCCCCGGCGATCTGGTGGAGTGCGGAACCGCCCGCGGCGGATGCGCGGCCTTGATGGGACTGACCTGCCGGCAGAAGAACGCCTCCCGGAAACTCTGGATCTACGACACCTTCGAAGGACTCCCCTCGCCCAGCGAAGACGACCCGGACTACGAACTCGCCAAGGCCCGCGAAGGCACCTGCCGGGGGGAATACGACGAGGTCCGCGGATTGTTGGAGAAGTTGAACGTCCTCGACGGCGCCACGCTGGTGAAGGGCCTTTTCCAGGACACCGTGCCCGGCGCCGAGGTGGAGAGCATCGCGCTCCTGCACCTCGACGGGGACTGGTACGACAGCACCAAGGTCTGCCTTGAGCATCTCTACGACAAGGTCAGTCCCGGAGGCGTGATCCAGGTGGACGACTACGGCCACTGGGCCGGAGCCCGCAAGGCCCTGCACGAATTCTTCGACCAACGCGGCATCAACCCGGAACTCCGCTACCTCGACTACACCGGACGGC
Organism: Verrucomicrobiales bacterium; assembly: GCA_038126035.1. Taxonomy (GTDB): domain Bacteria; phylum Verrucomicrobiota; class Verrucomicrobiia; order Limisphaerales; family JAYPEY01; genus JAYPEY01. The sequence goes on from JAYPEY010000108.1 coordinate 2,689, forward strand.
AATTCGTCAAGCCGGCTTAGTAATGTCGGAGGGACAAGCTCCAGGGAGGGACGAGCTCCCGCGAGTCCCAACCTCCTGGTCCCGTTGTAGAGTCGGAGG
>JAYPEY010000108.1:2887-20804 GCA_038126035.1 Verrucomicrobiales bacterium
GGAGGGACGAGCTCCCGCGAGTCCCAACCTCCTGGTCCCGTTGTAGAGTCGGAGGGACAAGCTCCCGCGAGTCCCAACCTCCTGGTCCCGTTGTAGTATGGGGGAGGTGATCGGATGGGACTCGCGGGAGCTCGTCCCTCCCCGGAGATTCAGGCCTTCACGGCCTCGATCATCAGGTGTCGGCTGAGCAGGCTCTGCCGCGACCCGGCCTGCCGCCAGAATTCCCGCTCCTCCTCCGTCCCGGCCTTCTTCAGCTTGCCGTTGCAATACCATTTGGCGGGCAGTCCCAACAGCGGCTCAAAGAAATGCTTCGCCTTGGACAACGGTTCCGCAATCAACCGGGGGGCCTGAAAACCGGCCAGCTTGAGGAACACGTAGAGCTGCGGGTAGGTCCAGGGCGTGATGTGCATGTGCGTGCCCGGCTTCACCTTGTCGGCCAAGGGCGGAAACGACGGAAAGAAACCCCGGAACGCGAACTGCATCCGCGCTTGCGGAAACCAGACATTGGGCGTGGTCACGATCAAACTTCCCCCGTCCTTCAATGCCCGATGGAAATGCCGCAGCAGCAGCAACGGGCTCCCCACATGCTCGATGCCCTCGCAGCAGCAGATCAGGTCGTAGCCGGCGCAGTCCGCGGGCAGTCCCTCATCCAGATCGTGCTTCCAGAAGTTGCGATAGCCGGGCGCTTCCTCCTCGTAGAGATCAATGCCGTCGACCGCAATATCGCCGCCCAGCTTTTCCGAGAGCCAGCCGCCGCCCGCCGGCGCATCCAGAACGGTCTGGAACGTCCTGTCGCCAAGGTGGGCAATCAACGCGTCTTTGGAACTCGGGTGCATGCGGCGGCCAAACTAGCGACGGCGCGGCCGCGAATCAATCGGCGTTTGATCGGGCATCGGCCCCGGAAAGTCGCAGATGCGGCGACAGCAGCTCGACATAACGCCGGGTGTACTCCCGCTTGAACGCCGGCGCCACGTGGTCCGCCGAATCCCCGATCTTCTCCAGCGGAATCACCGTGATCTCCGGCAGGTTGACCACGCCGGTTTCCTCCAGTCGCTCGTTCACCTCCGCAATGTACCCGCCGGACGCCCGGGCCACTTCTTCGTAGATCGGTCCGTGCGCATGAATCACCCGGATGTTCCGGACCCGGCAATACTCGAGCAGCTTGAGCAGGAACCGGGGCTTGTCCTCGATGATCTCGGCGGGCGTCAACCCCGGGTATTCCCGCGGATCGATGGGATCGCCCTGCGCGATGTAGTCGGCTTCGATCTCAAACCGGCGCTTCCCCAGACCGAGCAGGCTCTTGATGGTCGCCTTGAAATTACCCGAGGACAAAATCATGTTGTAAAAGGCCGCCAGCGCGTTGGATCGCTCGGCGCCGTCCAGCTCTCGAATTTCCGCCAGCTCCGATACAGTCAACAGGTAGCCGCCGAATGAGGGCCCCCTGGCAAAGGTGTCCAGCGTCGACATCACCACCACGTTCCGCACCGGATTGCCGTCCATCTTTTTCAACATGTTGTAGGCGCCGGCGTAACCGTAGAGCCCGGTGAGCGCCAGGTTCGCCGACTTCGTCCCGGCGAGTTCCGAAAACAGTTCGGCGTCGATCGCATTGCCCATCGAGCTGTCGCCCACAAAGACAGTCTCGATGTCCTTGAGTTCCCGGGTCTTTTCCTCCTGATGGCGATAGAGAATCTGATAGCCGAACAACTCGTCGAAAAAGACGCTCCAGACACCCAGCGCGCTGATTGAGAACAGCAGCCCGAAACCCGTCGCGATGGACAGGAGGAAGTAGCGGCGAGGCGTCAGCCTGCGTCCGAACACCCGCTGCGCGGCGCTCCAGGCCCATGCCAACCACCCGACAAGGCGCGAATGAATTCCTGCGTTGTTCTCAGACGAATCCATGCCGGCTCAAAAGTTGAAATACAGGAAATCGCCGCCCTTGGAGATGCCGATTGTGGCATAGGCGAACAGCGCGCCGGTGACGAGACACCAGCCCAGCGACTGGGAATGCGCCAGTCGGCGAAAGGGGGACCGGCCGTCGGTCGGCTCCGGCTCCTCCAAGATGGGGCGGCTTTGTTTCATGATCTGCTGCGTGTTGGGCAGAAGCCACGCAATGCCCGCCGCCAGGGCGATCAAACCGAAGGCGTCGTCCCACTCGGCCAGATGATTCACCGAGAATTCGGAGAGCCCGAGGCCGCCACGACCGACCATCCCCTTGAAGACGACAACAGCGCCTTCAAAACTCACGGCTCGAAACAGGACCCAGCCCGCCACCACCGCGAGGAACGTCACGACCCGGGAGATCATCCTCGACGACGCCGGCCGGCCGCCGCCATCACGCCTTCCCGCGCCCGCGAAATGGCGCCACGCATGGTTCAGCATCAGGTAAATTCCGTGAAGGGCGCCCCAGGCGACAAAGGTCCACCCGGCGCCATGCCACAGCCCGCCCAACAGCATGGTGGCAAACACATTGAGGTAGCGTCGCGATTCGCCGTGGCGATTGCCGCCGAGCGGGATGTAGATATGGTCGCGTAGAAACCGGGAAAGGGTGATGTGCCATCGTCGCCAGAAATCGATGACGCTGTCGGCCTTGTAGGGCGAGTTGAAATTCTGCGGCAACCGGATGCCGAACAACCGGGCCAGACCGACAGCCATGTCTGAATACCCGGAGAAATCGAAATAGAGCTGGAAGGTGTAGGCCAGCGCGCCGCCCCAGGCCTCGAGAGCCGACAACGCCACCCCGTTCTCCGCTCCGGCGAACACCGGATTCGCGTAGACCGCCAGACCGTCTGCCAGAATCACCTTCTTGAACAATCCAAAGGTGAAGATCGTGAAGCCCGTCGCCAGATTCGCGTGGTCCAGTCGAAACGCGGAATCCCGCTCGAACTGCGGCATCATCTCACGATGATGCACGATCGGCCCGGCGATCAACTGCGGAAAGAAGGTCACGAACAGACAGTAGTGCGAAAACGCATACTCGCCGGACCGGTCGTGATGGCAGTCGACCAGGTAGGCGATCTGTTGAAAGGTGAAGAAGGAGATGGCCAACGGCAGCAGGATCTCCGGAGGGTTCCAGCCCAGACCAAACGCGTGGTTCAGGTTGACCGCAAAAAAGCCGGCGTATTTGTACCACCCCAGCAACGCGAGATTCGCCGACACGCCCAGCGCCATGAGAATCCGGCTGGCCGGGCCCTTTTGAATCATCCGCCCCAGCGCAAAGTTGAACAGCATGGAACAGACGATGATCGCAAGATAGGCGGGCTTCCACCACGCGTAGAAGAACAGCGACGCGCAGACCAGCCAGACGATCGCCTCCTCCTTCCGTCCCCGCGAACCAATCAGAAAGAAGCCGATCAGCGTCAGGGGCAGGAACAGAAAGAGAAATACGTAGGAACTGAAAAGCATCCGAAATTGGCCGTGTCGTTGCGCGTCGCCGCGCGATCAGGATGGGTCGGTTTCCCGGCCCGGAAGATAGCCGTAGCGCAGCAACGCAATCCGCTCCAGGTCCAGAACGCGCTCTTTCAGCTCCGGATCCCACTCAACCTTCTGCCTGGGCTCGGGGCTGACTCCGACCTCCTTGAAACTCCGGACAAACTCCTCATCGAAGGAAAGGTCCAACCGCTTCAGCACGGCAACGAGATCGTCGACCAACGATTCCTGCCGCCCGACAAACTCCACCTGAGGCTTCGCAAATTCCGAGTACATCTCGGTCACGAATCCCGGACGTTTCTCCAACGCGTTGCGGACGAAGCCGTCAAAAGTGTCCGAACGACAACCGTTCAACGGGCAGCAGGGGTGCCAGGCCAGGACATCGTCGTCGCTTCCCCAGTCCCGCCAGTTGCAGGCCGGCTGGGTCTGATACTTGAACCACGACTCATACCACTTGAGAGGATGCCGCACGAAGCAGAACATGAAGGGCTTCGGTTTGAGGTTCGGCGCGATCCGGGCGCGCTGCAGCAGCCCCAGAGTCTTGCCGCTGCGCGCCTCGAACGGGGAAACCAGCCGGTCCAGATTCGAATGCTTGTAGCCGATCGCGCCCTTCACCAGACCGCATTCGCGCAGGACGGCCGTCACCCAGTTGCCGCCGGTCTTGGGAATGTGCAGAAACACCGCCCCGCCTTTGAGTATCAACGCCATGGTCCGCCTGGTTCAATGGTTCCCGCCCGCCGCGCCGCCGGGACGCCCCTTGGTCATGTGAAAGATGGAGCCTTCCGGATACTGCCAATACACGCTGCCACGGTAGGGCGTGTTGACCGGCGTCGCCTCGGGGTGCGACGCCAGGAAATCCAGGATCGAGTTCTTCACCTCGTTTCCTTCGTAGCAGTCGTGAAGGACGATGTGCCCCCCCGGCTCCAGATCGTCGTACCAGTTGTTCAGATCCGCCGTGCAGCCCTTGTAGGAATGGTCGCCGTCGATCCAGAGCACATCGTAGCCCTTGATCTGCTGATACCTGGTGTTCTGCGAATCGCCCACGATGAGATCCACATTCCCCCCGACGCCGCACCGATCCATGAATCCGCGCAGTCGCTCATCGTCCTTGGGATCGATATCGATGCTGTAGATGGGGACATCGGGATTGGCGCAGCTCATCAGGAAGGCGCTGCCGCCATGATAACGCCCGGTCTCCAGGATCCCCTTCCGCGCGCGGCCGGCGAGGTTGAAAAGATATTCGCCCTCCCACGGGCACAGCCGGATGAACTCCCTGGGCAGTTCGCTGGTCCAGGGCAGTTTCCAAGGACGCTGGTTCTTCCGCTTCCTCGCCTTCAGCAGCTTCCGCAGGGCCGCCAGCGGCGGACGCGAATGCCAGGCCAGATTCTTGGTCCGGTAGGAGGCGGCAAATCTGCTGTAGAACTCTTGGTGCTTCATCCGGTCGTGAAACCGTATACTGTGAAACCCCGGGCAGACAAGCAATGCTCGATGTCGCCCGGCAGCTCCCGACGCATTCTCGCCAGCTCGGCCGTCGCCTCCTCGAGGTGCTCCCGCCAACAGAATCGCTTCGCCAGACTGTTCTGGGCGCGGGAAAAGGCTCGGATGATGGATTTCTTCATGGGCTCGTTCCGCGACGTCCGATGGCGGCCGTCGCTCGAACACGCAAAATGCAGGTTCAAGCGGCGGCGTTCAACCCCTTTCCCGTCGCTCCCCGCCCGCGGAAAACCACTTCCCCAGCCGGGACTGCACACCGGGAAAAACCTCGCGCCAAGGCCGCCGTTCCCGGCCGAAAACCCTCGTGTCCGGATACCAGGGCGTGCGATCCGATCGAACCGGCCACTGGCGTCGAAACCAGTCGTCCCGGATCAGGCAGGTTGGGATGCCCATCGCGCCGGCCAGATGCGCGCCGGTGTTGCTGATCGTGACCACCGCGTCCAGCGCCCCCAGCTGCGCCGCAAATCGATCCATGTCCGTCATCTGATCCACCGAATCGTCCACCACAATTCGGCCCGGAGCCGCCGCCTTCAGGATCTCCAGATCGGCGTCGACGTCCCCATATTGAATGCTGACGAAGATGGCGTCCGTCGATCCCACAAACCCGGCCCAATCCTCCACGGAAGGCAGATCCTTGCCGAAATGGGAACTCCACCAGGAGATCCCGACCAACGGCAGATCGCGACCAGCCAGGTAGCGCTCTTTCAGTTCGGCCGCCATTGCAGCCGGGGGCTCGATCGGAAGAAAACGCCGCTCGATGTCGGCCGGGGACGCGCCCAGAACGCGCTTCAAGGTCAGCGGATTCGCGGTGAAGACGGATTCCCCCGACTTCGAGGCCACTGACTCAGGGTAGGCGACCACCTCGACATCCGGCAGCGTCCGCTGAAACAGGGGCGCGAGTCTCTTCTCAACCACGAGCCCGCAATGCGGGACCCTGACTGCCGCCTCGGCCACATAACCCGCCATGTTGAGTCCGATGGCCAACCCCTGCTTCTCGCTCTCCATGAACTTCACCAGGAGAGTCTCGTCCCTCAGATCCTCGCCGTTCCACTCCGTCGCCGGCCGGTTGCCCGCCTTTGCCGCCGCCGCGACGTGCCATTCGAGCGACTTCTCGTGCTCGTCCAGCCGCTCCGCCGAAAACGCCATCTCCGTGAGCAGCTTCAGATCGCCCGCCTCGAGCGCGGACTCGGCCATTGGTTCCAGTCGCCGGTGGGCGTCCTCCCAGTCGCAACGCTCGACTGCCCGCCGAAACCCTTGATAACTCAACGCCAGACCAGGTCGCCTTATCCCCCGGCGAAGCTGGCGTCGGAAACTCTTGAACGGATCGGCCAAGTGGCGTCGATACCACTTCACCCAGTTCTTCGATGTCGATTGACGGCCCATATCGGAAAGCCCCGCATTCTCCCCGTTCCACATCGCTTGCTTCAAGCTTCAATGCTCCAAACGCCCGGCGCGACGAAGCGCAACGGAGGCGGCTGCCTGTCTGGAGCATGTCTCAGAGGCGGCCGGTGCGAATCGACACTGTATTGCCATGCTTGGGACAGGCTGGAAGCTCTGTCCTGCTGCGGGCGGCCTTTCACGCGCGCCCGCAGCCTCCTGAAGCGGAATGAATTGACCGCCGTTCGTCCGGGCCCCTACCGTCGGCCCCACACATGCCCGCAACCCCGCCCATTCCAGCGCCGTCAGACGACGCGCCCCTGCGGCTGCTTCTGGTCAAACTGAAGCACATCGGCGACGCGTTGCTGCTGACAGCGACAGTAAGCGCGATCCGGACCCGGTATCCCAACGCCGAAATCTGGGTGGTCGTGCGCAAAGGAACGGAAGGCATCCTGGCCGGCTGCCCCGCGATCCACCGACTCCTCACCGTGGCGCCGGTGGATTCCGACGACCGGGGATTCGCGACCTTCTGGCGCGACTTGAAAACCTGGCGCCGCCTCCGCCGCCAACGTTTCGACTACGCCTTTGAGCTGACAGACGGCGACCGCGGCCGTTGGTTGGCCGGTCTGAGCGGCGCCCGCCATCGTTGCGTCAACACCTCGCATTACCCACTCGGCTTCTTCTGGAGGCGCCGGTTCAATCATACGTCGAACTCCGCGTGGACCGAAGGTCACCGGGTCGAGAAGGACTTTCACGCTGTTGGAGATTTTCTTCCGCTCGAAAAGGAGATTCCTTCGCTCTGCTTCGAGAAGACGCAGGCCTCCACCCCGGACTTCATCCGGAATCTCGAGAACTACGTGGTTTTTCACCCCGGAACGCGTTGGGTCAAGAAACGCTGGCCGAAAGAATATTGGATCGAGCTGGGCGACGCCCTGTTGAAGCGCGGTCACGGCATCGTGATCAGTTGCGGGCCGGATGCGCAGGAGCGCTCCTTTGCCAGGGAGTTGGTCGACGCCCTGGATGATGACCGCGTGATCAACGTGGATGGTCGCTGCAACTGGAGCGGCCTGGCCGGGATGCTTTACGGGGCCAGGCTGTTCTTCGGGGTCGATACCGCGGCCATGCACCTTGCGGCCGCGTGCCAGACGCCGATCGTCACCTTCTTCGCCTTCTCGGTGGTCAGCCAGTGGCGTCCCTGGAAGGTCCCCCACGAACTGCTCCACCTGGACAGGCCCCTCTTCAAGGACGGCGTGCGGATCATGCCGGCCGAGGAGGTCATGCTGAAACTGACGCCGATAATGGCCCTCGCCGCCGCGGACCGCCTTCTCGCCGCCCCGGCCGACAAACCGACGCGATGACGCGACCCCGCGGCCGCGCCCGACAACCTGCGCGGTTGTTTGCGATCGATTGAATCTGATAGACTGACCGGGTGAATTCGCAATCAAACGGACGTCTGACCCCGATTCTTACGCTGACCCTCGCCGCTGTGCTCCCTGCTTTCACCCCCGCCAATGCGCAGCTGCCGCGGGTCGAAGCGCTCGAGGCCCAGCCACTACAATCCCAGATCCAACGACTTCAGGAAGCCCTGCAATACCTCGGCGCGCCGCTGCCGCAGGCCGCGCGCGACACCCTGGAGCGGGCGCAGGCCTCGACCGACAATGCCCGCGCCGCCAGACTCGTGCAGGACGCGCTGGACCCCCTCTGCGCGGCTGCGGTCACCATCGGCAGGGACGGCTCCATGGCCGCGCACGCCGGAGCGCGAGCGGTCGAACTCCAGGAACAGGGCTGGCGCACCCATCTCGTCAAGGTCCTCAACCAGGCCGAAGCCCCCGCCTCGCTTCGGGTCTCCAGCCCCAACGCCGGCCCCCTGCCCGAAGCCTCGACCGATCAGGTGGCGCTCCGTTGGCTGGACCTGCAGCTCTACAACAGCCGGCCGCTCAAACCCCGGCTCGGCGGCCTGCCGCTCGAATACCGCATCATTCAGCTCTACAGCAGCGAACCGGGACCGCGACAGGCCCGTCTCGACTTCTCAGTCGATGGCATCGGCCGGGAATCCAACGTCATCAAACAGTGGGACTTCGACAATGGCATGGACAACTGGTTCGTCCAGCGCCACATGGACGTGAAGGCAATCGATGGAGCCGTCGTCGGACGCTCCACCGGCAACGACCCCTCCATCGCCGCGCTCGTGCGCGCTCCCGGGGGACGCATGAAGGCGCGATTCAGCGCCAAGGCGGGGGCCGGCTCCATGGGGCAGTTCTTCTGGTGGACCAGGGAAAATCCCCGCGCCGACGGCCAACGCCGCGTCAACTTCCTCATGAGCCGGAACGGCGGACAATGGAAGGAATACGAGGTCGGGTTTCACGTCGAGGGGGAGTTGATGGGCATCCGCATCGACCTGGGATCGAAGCCGACCGACGTCGAACTCGATTGGGTCCAGGTGTCGCGCGCCGAGGCAACGGCAGGCGCCGCCGCCTCTGTGTCCGTCCCCGTCAACGCGGTCGAATCCCGCAAGGTGACGCTTCGTGTGCGCGACGAGAACGCCAAACCCTGCACCGCCGCCTTCGTCGTCGAGGACGCCAACGGCCGCATCTATCCCGCGCAGGCCAAACGACTCGCCCCCGATTTCTTTTTCCACTCCCAGATCTATCGCGCGGACGGCGAGCAACTCCGCCTGCCCGACGGAGATTACACCATCCGCTGCTCCCGCGGTCCGGAATCCATTCCCGAAACGAGGAGACTGACCGTGGACGGTTCCGACACCGAATTCGCCTACCGGGTGAAGCGCTGGATTGATCCTTCGAAGCGCGGCTGGTTCTCCGGCGATCACCACATCCACGCCGCCGGGTGCCGGCACTACACGAATCCCACCGAAGGCGTCCTCGCCGAGGACATGGCGCGACACATCCAGGGCGAGGACCTGAAGATCGGGGCCAACCTCACCTGGGGCCCGGGCTTCGACTACCAGAAACAGTTCTTCACCGGCAAACTCGACAAGGCCTCGCGCTACCCCTACCTGCTGCGCTACGACGTCGAGGTCTCCGGCTTCGGCTCGCATCGCTCCGGCCACCTCTGCCTGCTGCGTCTGAGCGAACAGATCTATCCGGGCGGCGATTCCAAGGACCATTGGCCGACACTCGGATTGAACACGTTGAAATGGGCGAAACAACAAGGCGCCATCACCGGCCCCGCCCACTCCGCCATCGGGCTGGCCCCGACCGCGCGCCGCGTTCCCGGCGTCGACGGACCCGACAATCTTCCCAACTATTTCATCCCCCGCCACGACGGCATCGGCGCCAACGAATACATCGTCGATATCACCCACAACGTCCCCGGCCCGGAAGGAACGCTCGTCCCCGCCGTCGATTTCATTTCGACCATGGACACCGACCGCACCGATGAATTCAACATGTGGTATCACACGCTCAACTGCGGCTTCCGCGTGCGGGCCAGCGGCGAAACCGACTTCCCCTGCATCAGCGGCGACCGCGTCGGCAAAGGCCGCGTCTACGCCAAGGTCGACGGCCGCCTGGACTACGATCAATGGTGCGAGGAGATCCGCAACGGCCGCAGCTACATCAGCGATGGCTTCAGCCACCTGATGGACTTCCGGGCCACGGGCGAAACGTCCTCCGTCGCCGTTGGCGAAAAGGGAAGCGAGCTGCGGCTGAAGCGCCCCGGGAAGATCAAACTCGCCGCCGTCGCCGCGGCGCGCTTTGACGACGACCGCCGCAACGCCGCGGTCGAGCTGATCGTCAACGGATTCCCGCGCGGCAAACGGAACATTCCGTCCAGCGGCGAAGAGACGAAGCTCAGCTTCAATGTGGAAATCGACCGCAGCAGCTGGGTCGCCCTGCGAGTCTTCCCCTCATCCCACACGAACCCGATCTTCGTGATCGTCGGCGACGAGCCGATCCAGTCCCGCCACAGCGCGCGCTGGTTTCTCGAAAGCGTCGACCAACTCTGGTCGCAGAAGCAGGCCGCCTACGACGCCGACGAGCAGGAAGACGCCCGCCAGGCCTACGCCCACGCCAAACGCGTCTACCAGCGCCTCGTCCGCGAGGCGAAATACGATTGATCCTGCCGTAGCGCAGCCGTCCCGGCTGCGGGTTCTTGCGGCGTCCCGCCGCGAGATGCGGACGAACGGGCGAGGACGCCCGGCAAACCCGCAGGCGAGGACGCCTGCGCTACACGGTGACGATCGCCGCCCCGGCCGTAGGAGCGCGGCTGTGTCCCGTCCTCGGGACCAGCCGCAGCAACCTCCGATCCCCAACCGCCCAAGAACGAAACGGGCATTGGTTGCCGCCACAGTTGCTGCGGCTGGTCTCCGACACAGCCGCGCTCCGCAGGCGCGGGCTGAGGGTAATTCAGCGGTCGGCTTCCCGAATTAAACCCTACCCCTCCGGCAGATTCTCCACACCTTCGTCCCGCCGTTCGATTTCGCTTTCCCCATCCGGCAGCCGCGTCCGCCAGACCGCGGCCAACACGCTGCCGATCACCGAATGAAACACCGCCGAAATGGCGCAGGGCACCGCCGCCAGGCAGATCCCGGTCTCCACGTTGGTGAAATGCTTTCGCGCCAGCACCGTGCCCAGCCCTGAATTCTGCATGCCCACCTCGATCGACACCGTCCGTCGGACCAGCTCCTCATAGCCGAACAACCGGGCGAAGAAATACCCCAGCAGGAACGCCGAACCGTGCAGCAGCGTGATCGCGACAAAGAGCGTTCCGCCGTGTTCCTTGATGGACGCCGCGTTCGCCCCGATGATGTAGGCGCAGATCAACGCGATCACGATCACCGACACCAGCGGAGCCACCGGCAACACCGCCTTCACCAGCCTCGGCGTCAGATGATGCAGCGCCAACCCGGCGCCGACCGGAATCAACACCACCTGCACGGTGCTCTTGAAGAGCCCCAGCGCGTCCACCGGAACGATCTGCCCGGCCAAGGCCTTGGTCAGCAATGGCGTCAGCGCAATCGCGCCAAAGGTGGAACACATCGTCATCAACAGCGACAGCGGCAGATTCGCCCGCGCGATGTAGGTCACCACATTCGACGCCGTGCCGCCCGGACAACACGAGACCAGGATCAGCCCCACCGCGAACTCCGTCGGGAGTTTCATCGCGTGGGCGATCGCCCAGCCCAGAAAGGGCATGATCAGGAACTGTCCGCAGAACCCCACGGCGATCGGCCGCGGCATTTCCGGGACCTTGCGGAAATCGTCGACGCTCAACGTCACCCCCATCCCCAGCATGATCACCCCGAGCCCGGGCACGATATACGGTTTGAACCAGTCGAACATCGTCGGATTCATCAGGGCCAATCCACTGAGGACGACGACCCAGACGGGAAAGATGTTGGCCAGAAAATTGAGCGCGCGAACCATGTGTGGCGGAAGTCTTACCGGCGAACAGCCTCGACGACAAAGAGAATTGGGTTCGACTGAGTCGCGCGTCCGAAGCGCGGCATTCAAATACAATGCGATCCCGCATCCGGACACCTGCGCATCGCGTTGCTCGCTCTGGCTGAAAAATGGGCAAAGCGGTCAGCCTTCGCTTTTCAGTTTCCCCCTTCGCGCAGCTTCGGCGGGACAGGTCGGCGCGACAAGCAGATTGCCTCACCGTGGTGGGGTATTGCTGCCGAGACTGTCTCAAGAATCCAAAAGCTTGGTAGATGCCGACGTGAGTCGGCTCATTTCAGAGCGAATTCGTAGATTTGAGCGGACTCACGTCCGCTGCCACCACCTTTTGAGACAGCCTCTTCCGCAACACCCATTTTTCAGCGTGCGAGCGTAGCGAAGCCCCGCGTGTTCGACGTTTCCGGTATCGATTGTTTTTGGACTACGCCCGCAATCGGACCGATGTCGCCGCCGCGATTGAGTTCCGTCGAGAACATGCTACAGTGGACGCCCGAATGACAACCGAACCCAACCCGGCCGATGCGAAGCCGAAACGGCGCCATGTGCTTTACGACAGCGAGTGTCCGCTGTGCACCTTCCAGATGCGGGTCCTGACCTGGCTCGACTGGTTCAACGTCATCAGCCTGCTGCCCATCTCCAGCGAGAAGGCGAGGGAGATTGCCCCGACGCTCACGCGCGAGGACCTGGTGGAGGCCATCCACTGCGTGACGCCCGACGGCGACATCCACCGCGGCGCGCGCTGCATCCGCTTTGTGGGAATGCGGATGCCGCTCCTGATTCCGTTGGCCCTGATCCTTTGGTTTCCAGGTGTGATCTGGATTGCCGAGAAGGTCTACATGTGGATCAGCCGCAACCGTTATCTGCTCAGCCGAATCTTCGGCTGCAAGGGCGCCTGCGCAGTGATGCCGGCGCGTAAGAGGGAGAACGAGGAGGGCGCGGCTGTGCCGTTCGAAGGCGATTCCAAAGCGGGTGGAAGAGCCGTCTAAAATCGGGTTGACGACCAAACCCACCGCCGCTAATTTCCCCGTCCGTTTTTTACGGATTCCAGCGTAGCTCAATGGTAGAGCGGGTGGCTGTTAACCACTAGGTTGTAGGTTCGAGTCCTACCGCTGGAGCCATTCTTCAATTACCCTCCCACCACGTCTTCACTGCTTCCTTGACGTGCTGCCGACCGGCATCGGCGTTGGCTGAGAGCGACTTCTGGAACCCGGTCCGGCGCCCAGGCGAATCAGCGGTTGCGGAATATCTGGCTGCCGAGGCAGAGCCGCACCAGATCGCGGAAGCCGTAACCGGACTGGATGACTTGCTTCGTGATCCGCTCCACCTCGGCGTTGTCGCGAAAGGTGAGTTCGCGGCCAATGGCATAAGTGAGCAGCTTTTTAACGAGGTTGCGAGTGAACATGTCCTGGCGGGCGAGCAGTTCCGTCCGCAGCCCGCTGTCGTCCCGGACGAACGCGCCGCCCGGAAGTTTGCCGGTGCCGTCGATGGGCCTGCCCTGGCGTTCCGAGATTCTGCCGTCTTCACGGATGATCGGGTAGCGTTCCCGGAAACCGCCGATTGGGTCGTAGAATTCCAATGCGAAGCCCCACGGATCGATCTTGGCGTGGCAGTCGGCGCAGGCGGGAACGCCGCGATGTTTGGCGAGTTGCTCGCGGATGGTCGCGGCGCCCCTCGTGTCCGGCTCGATGGGGGGAACGTCGGGCGGCGGAGCGGGAGGCGGCGTTCCAAGGATGTTCTCCAGGACCCAGATGCCGCGGACCACAGGCGAGGTTTCAACGCCGTTGGCCGTGGCGGTCAGCACGCTGGCCTGGCCGAGCAGGCCGGCCCGGCGGACATCGGCCGGGAAAACGACCTTTTGGAATGCGTCCCCTTTCACGTTGGTCAACCCATAGTGCCGCGCGAGGCTGCCATTGACGAAGGTGGACCGGGAACTCAGCAGATGTTGGACAGGTCGATTGTGCTTCAGGGCGTCGGCGACAAACATCCGGGTTTCCGTCTTCATGGCGGGTTCGAGACGGCCGCGATAGTAGGCGGGATACTGTTTGTCGCCCGGCGGCATGGAGCCGATCTTGTAGAGATGAAGCCACGCGTCGGTGAAGTGTTCAACGAACGCGGCTGAACGCGAATCGTCGAGCAACCGGTCGATCTCCGCAGCGAGGATCTTCGCATCGTGCAGTCGTCCGTCTGCCGCCAGCTTTGTAAGCCGCGCATCAGGCAGGGAGCTCCACAACGCGTAGGAGAGACGACTCGCAAGTTGATGCCCATCCAACGGACCGGATTCAGCGGGATCGCCCTCATCGAGAAAGAGGAATCGCGGCGATGTCAGGATCGCCGTCAGCCCCTGCTTGAGAGCCTCGACCTTGGAAACGCCCGCGGCCATCTGTTGCCGGACGAACGCAATCTGATGGGCGACCTCGTTTCGCTGGACGGGACGACGGAACGCCTTGGCCGCAAAGGAGACGATCACCTCCGCGACATTGAGTTTCCCGGGATCGGTTTCCATTCCGGCGATATTTCGGTGCCCGGATGGAGGCCATTGATCGTGAAGCGGTCCCTCGATCTCAAGCCCGTACAAACGCACGCGCGGCCCCTGGTAGAGATCAGAGATCCACACCTGCTGCACGAGCGCGTCCTCCGAAACCCTCGCCCCCTGTTCGCGAAGGCGGTCAACCTTGGTCTGCGAACGACGTTCAGCCTCGGGGTGATACTGCTCCGTAAGCAACCGCATGATCCGTTTCGACGCGCCCGGCCCGTTGATCCAATGCACAAAAGGCAGCGAACCCGCCGGCATCCAGACTGTTTCCTCGATCTCCATGCGTTCGTTGTCAGGAAGATCGTAGGCGCCGATCAACACACGGCCTTCCGAGGCCCGCTTGCCCAGGAAACTCTCATCCGGCACATGCCATAGACCAAGCTGCAGCGGAACGGAGAGATCGTTGGGAAAGATCGCCGGATCGTACGGATGCTTCCGCCCAATGGCCGTCGCCGTTACGCGGATCCGGTAGCGCCCGTCGACGGGGACTCCCTTGCGGGCGAATTCCCTGGGATAGGTTGGGCCGCTATCGACCGGTTGGCCATGGGCAATGTCGAGATGCTTATAGTCCTTGTCCCAGACGCGATAACGAACCGTGCCGACATTTTTCTTCTCGCCGTTGAAATCCCGGGGTTTGAACACCCACTTCCGGCTTTCCGGCCGTTCCCGACCGAACACCAAGGCCATGTCCTGGTAACGTCGGGCCGCATCGATGTAGAGTCCAAGTTGATGTTCCGACAGCGCTTGCGAAGAGCCGAGATTCGCAAAACCGTGCGTCCGGGGATCCGTCGGAAACAATCGGGTCATGTCGGCCGCGTCCGTATCGACACCCAGCAGATCGCGTATGGTGTTGTTGTATTCGTAACGGGTCAGCCGACGCATGACCGTCGAGGCGGGTTTGGCGGAGGCTTCGACCGCGGTCAGGTAGCGAGTGATTTCCGATACGATCCTGCGCCGCTCCGCGTCGGAGGGTTGATCCACCTTGCGCTTCTTCGGCGGCATCTCGCCGAGGTTCAATTGTTCGAGAATCTCCTCCAACGTCGCATGCTGACTCACCGCGCCGGGGGATTTCAGAAACGACTCGAAATTGCGATCCCCTTTCTCCGTTTCCGCGTCGTGGCAATCCAGGCAGTAACGCTGGACAAACTTCACAACCGATTGGTCCGGAGTTGCGGCATTTGCCATCGGGGCATTCAACAAGCGCCATGCAACCATTAAGAAAGGAACCGCAACGCGGTTTAACACCAAAGCCCAGCGTCGCGCAGCGCACGCTGGGAAAATTACACCCAAAACAGATGAACCCCGATGGGGTTCCACGGCCCCGTGTCCACTACCTTCGTTCATCAATTCAATCCCAGACATACCGTTCGTCGATCTCGACTCCATACTTCTTGCACAAGCGACGGAACTCTTCCTGAAACGATTCCTACTCATGATGATCTTCCTGATTGCGGATGTAATCGATCACCCCATTGACATGTGAAGGACTCACAGAAAACGCGCCATAGCCGCTTTGCCAATGAAAATCGCTAAGATCGGATTCCACCTTCACCCATTTCGATGATTCACGTTTGAGTTCGCGAATTAATGTAGCGGTATCAACCGTTTTTCCCAATCGGACCAAGGCGTGAACATGATCCGCGACGCCGCCAACCTGTAATGATGGGCAACCTTGGCCGCCACACGCACCCACGAGATATGCGTGGAGTCGTCCGCGATAGACCTTGTCTCGCAAGAACGGTCTTCGGTCCCTCGTCGAGAACACGAGGTGAACGTAAATCTGAACAAGAGATTGCGGCATTCGGAGAGGATTGTGGAACCCCGTTGGGGTTCATTCCGAAATACGGCGAGTTACCCAGCGTGCGCTTCGCGACGCTGGGCTTTGGTGTCGTACGCCTTCGGCGTAGGCAGCCTGATTTTCATGGTGAAATCGATTCTCCATTCGTTCTTTTCGATTGAGACAACGATCAAAAACTTGTGCTCATGCCGTTTCCAAGCCGTTCAGCGTCCCTGTCGACAGATTGAACCTGTCCGTCTCCGTACCGAATCTTTGCAGCATGGAAACGAACAGATTGCACGCCGGCGTCTTGCCCTTCTCGTAGCGAATGTGCTCCCCGTGTTTGAAACCACCGCCCGCCAGCAGGAGCGGCAGATTCTTGTTGCTGTGCGAGCTGGCGTTGCCCATCCCGCTGCCAAGCAGCGCCATGGTGTTGTCGAGCAGGGTCTTGCCGTTGGGTTCGCGAACGGCATCGAGACGATCGAGAAAGCGACCGAACTGCTTCGTGTGAAAGCGTTCGATGATCGACAATTCCTTGATGTAACTGGGCACCTTGCCGTGGTGTGTCAATTGATGATAACCGCGCGTGATCGGGAAGCCCCCCGAGTTGGCGCCCAGGTCCGCTATCGAAAACGTGATGACGCGCGTCGAATCAGTCTGCAGCGCCAACGTCATCAGGTCGTAATAGAGCGGCACGCGATCGATGAAGTCGGATCCGTCGGCGGCATCGGGCAACTCGTAATCCACCCTGGGCTTCGGCTTGTCCAGCCAGGCTTCTGATTGCGTGAGCTTGCGCTCCAGTTCGCGGACGGAAGTGAAGTATTGATCCAGCTTCTCCCGGTCTTCGTGGCCAATTCGACGCTGGAGAATCTTCGCGTCGGATTCGACGAGGTCGAGGATGCTGCGTTTCTCCCGATGCGTCCTCCGCAGGACGTTCAACTCCTTCGGGCCGGGAGCCTGGAACAGCATGGAGAACAGGGTCGCCAGATGGCTCTGCGACGGCAGCGCCACGCCTGAACTGTTCCACGACAACGCGCTACCGTCGTCCTTTCCGGCAGAGAACTGCATCGAGGCGTAACGCGTGGCGGAGCCGATGTAGGCCGCCGCCTTCTGGTCCACCGTGATGTTCTTCTCGGCGTAGCCCTTGGAATTCTTGGAACGAATCCCGGAGAGAAAGGCATGAACGCCAGTGTGGCCGCCGACACCTTCGACGCCGTGATCGAGGTGGGAGAAAATCGTGAATTTGCTGCGATGTTGTTCGAGTTGTTGGATCAAGTCCGGCGCCCGATATTCGCGGCCGGCTTCTTCTGGAAAAAAGAGCTGGGGCACAAAGCCAAAGTTTGTGCCCACGCAGACCATCCGCACCGGCGGCTGCGAAGACTTTCCGGCGGCCATGATATTCAGGTGCGGCAGCGCGACCATGGCGCCGCCAACACCGCGGAGAAAGGTTCGTCGAGTCAGCGATTTATCGGTCTTGATCAACATCTTCATTCAGGTTTCGAACACGTTGGCACAAACGTGGGGAAGTTTCAGCCTGTTTCAAGACAAACCGCTCTCTGAAGCAATCCCGGTTGCATCCGGTCGCTTTCCGTCACTTCCTTCTTCTTTTCGCGGATGCTGGATCCTCGAGGGGAATGGCGGTCTTGCTCATCTCTGATTCCCATTCTTCAAGCATGTTGCTCGGCGCCTTCAGTTTCTCCGGTCAGAAGCCGCGATCGATGACCAGGGTTGACGCTACTTCTTTTCCTGCCGTTTTCGCTTCTTCTCCGCCCGTAGCTTTTTGCGTTCCTCCTTGCTGAGCTGCGGCGCGTCGGCATCGCCTTTGGCTTGTCCGGCGTTTGGTCGGCCGCCGTTCTCGGAGGCTTGCATCTCCTTCAGCCAGGACAGTTG
>JAYPEY010000109.1:0-20770 GCA_038126035.1 Verrucomicrobiales bacterium
CGGCCGTTTTGGGACGCTTTGGGCCGAACGCTTCAAGTCCGTGATCGTGGAGAATGCCCCCGGCTCCATCTCCACCGTGGCGGCTTACATCGACCTGAATCCAATCCGGGCGGGGTTGGTGTCCGATCCCAAGGACTACCGCTGGTGCGGCTACGCTGAAGCGGTCGCCGGAGACAGGGAAGCGCAACGCGGCATCATGGCTTTCCTGGAACCTACCAAATGGAAGGAGGCCGGCGCCGAGTATCGGCAGGCGCTGTTCGTGAAATCAGGCGTTTCCGGGCATTCGGCCAAGGCGGTTCTGGATCGCGAGGCGATCAAGAAGGTCGTGGACGAGGGCGGCCATCTCGCCTTGGCGGAGGTGTTGCGCTTGCGCGTGCGCTATTTCAGTGACGGCGTGGCGCTCGGGTCGCAGGAGTTTGTGAATTCGATCCGGGAGGAGTTCAAGGAGCGCTTCGGGGCGAAGCGCAAGACCGGCGCGCGCTCGATCGGCAAGGGGGGCGCGATTCCGGGCATGTTTGCGATGCGGGATCTGCGTGGCGACCGGTTCACGTAGCCGCAGACGGCTCGTCCTTCCACCCAATACCCAGGCCAACAGCCGAAATCGACAACGGCGGCGGAGAGGTTTGCTCTTCCAGACGGCCATTCGGCCCGATTCCTTCCAATGCGCCTGAGAAACCGGGAGCGCTGACCGGATTCCTGCTGCGAAAGGGGCCGTTTCCCTCATGATTCCCTCCGGACGAGTCAACACGGCCGACGCACGCCGTGTTCTTCGACAGTGAACCTGTCACCTTTCCCTTTCCGTGTCACCTTTCCTTTTCTTGAAGTGTGCACCAACTTGGGTCAGGTCAGTCCCAGCAGGAGGTTAGTCGTAAGGGTGGCCGCAGCGTAAACGAAAAAGAGTGCAAGCAGGCGAGGAAACCACTTTGTTTGCGTCTGCCGTATTCGGCTCGAAGACAACCAAACTGCACCCGCAATCGTCGGAATTTGAAGAAACGCCCATCCACTTATCTGGAAGGAGAAATCTTGCAGCAGCGATTGGGGGATAAGGGGGAGGCACAGCATATGGGCTCGCAGCATTTCTCCGATGCCTTCTTCGCCCAAACCGGCAGTGGCTAGCAATATGGAATGCATCTAAGAACGAGGGACTCAACGCTTAGCTAACCGAAGGCGGCTGGTCGGTGATGTTGAACATTCCACTTGATGTTGATCGGTCGTCATTCGGTGCAGCGGCTTGTTCGTTTTCCAGCCTATCGCAGAACTTCACTTTTGCCATGTCCACTTTTTCGGGGTCAGGTCAAGGCATGGAGCTTCCTTGGAGCTTGGGATCTCCTCTCCGGCCGCGGACATCGCTCCGAGCCGGGGAACATCTGTGGTTGGCTGCCCCGGCCAGGTTCTCAGGTGGTCAGCTTGTCGACCTTGGCATCCATGAAGTCCTTGTTCTTGTCGCCGACCCAGTAGCGTTCGCCGGCGATGCACCAGATGAAGTGGAGTTCCTCGTCGTGGCTGAAGACCGGGTGGTAATTCAGGATAGGGATGGTGACGGCGTCGCCCTCGTCCACGGAATTGACGAACCACTTGTGCTCGTCATCCGGATAGACCGACATGGCGCCCTTGCCCTGGGTGAAGATGTAGATCTCCTCCTGGTCGGTGTGGTTGTGCGGCGGCCAGGAACGCTGCTTGGGCTCGAAGATGGTGTAGCCGGCGATGAGTTTGTCCGCCCCCTCGCTCACGTCGAACATGAGGAACACGTCCTTGCCCTTGAGATGGCGGATCCGCCCCTCGTCCTTCGACACCTCCTCCCACCTGGCGTGGTGGACCGAATGGACGTTTTCGGCCGTCGCCCGACACACAATGACCCTGGCCTCGTCTTCGACGTCGTGGCGGATCCGATAGACGCCGCCCTTGGGAACATAGAGCACGTCGTAATGGTCCAGCGTGTAATCGGTCCCATCGAGATGGACGGTCACGCCTCCCTTCCAGGCGAAGAGCAGCGCCTCCTCGCCGGCGTGCGAAATCGATCCGCTGGCGATCGGGCCATCCAGCTCGTAGACGCCGTAGGTAAGGAAATCGAGATTGGACGTATGCGGATTGGTCTTCTCGATGTAGCGGAACGCCGCCGAATCGGCGGACAGGAAATGCGCGGGTTTGGCTTCGGTTTCAGACATGGGACGCGAATCCTAGGACAAGGAGCGGCCTTCGGGAAGGGCATTTGCGGGGGGTGGGTTGGTGGTTTCCGCCGCCGGATGAGTACAAAAAAATGGAGCGAGTGATGAGACTCGAACTCACGACAGTCACCTTGGCAAGGTGATGCTCTACCAACTGAGCTACACTCGCTTCCAAAAAGCGGGGTGAACATACGGGACCCGGATTCGAATGCAAGCCTGATTTTTCGGCTTTTTTCTCGCATTGCCGGACGCCGACAAAATAATCCCCGGCATGACACGCCGTTTTCGTCCCTGGCTGCTCCTGTTCGCGCTGCTGATGGCCTCCCCCCTTGCCCGCGCCGCCGGGTCGGTCGCCGAGATGGAGAAGACTGCGCTCGAGATTGCGGCCGACAAGGGAGCCAGGCCCGACGCCGAGCGGCTGCATCGACTGTTCGACAGTCTGTGGAATCATTCCCTGCACGAGTATCCGGAACTCGCGACGCGCAAGGGCTTCCCGGGGCAGAACGACCGCTGGTCCGACATGTCGCTGGACGCCATCGCGAGGCGGAAGGCGCTGCTCGAGCCCTTGCAGAAGGCGATCTTGTCGATCGATCGATCCAGGCTGAACGAGACCGACCAGGTCAGCCACGATTTGTTCAAGCGCAACATCGGTCGGGCGATCGAGGGGCGGCGGTTTCGGCCGGAGTTGATGCCGATGACGCAGATGGGCGGGATCCAGCAGTGGACGCCTTCGATGTTCGCCATGATGCCCGCGCGCACGGTCGGGGATTACGAGGACATCATCGCGCGACTTGAGGGGCTCTCGACGCTGGTCGACCAGCAGATCACGCTCATGCGCGAGGGGCTGCGACTCGGACTGACGCCGCCCAAGGGTCCGCTGCGCACGTTGCCTGAGCAGGCCGCCAAGCAGGTGACCGAGGATCCGATGGAGAGCGCCCTGATGCGGCCCTTCGCCAGGATGTCGGGGTCGCTTTCCGCAGAGGACAAGAAACAGCTGAAGGAGCGCGCTGTGGAGGCCTACAACCGTTACGCGAAGCCTTCGTTCGAACTGCTGCACACGTTTCTGCGGGATGAATATGTGCCCAACTGCCGGGAGGCGATCGGGCGAACGAAGCTGCCGGACGGCGAGGCTTGGTACGCCTTCCTGGTGAAGGGATCGACGACGACCGACCTGACGCCGGGGGAGATCCACGAGATCGGACTCAGCGAGGTGAAGCGCATCCGCGGCGAGATGGAGAAGATCAGGGAGCAGACGGGCTTCGAAGGAACGCTGCAGGAATTTTTCGAATTCCTCCGGACAGACAAGCAGTTCTTCTATGAGACGCCGGCGCAGTTGTTGGCGGGCTATCGCGACATCTGCAAGCGGGCGGATCCTGAGTTGATCAAGTTGTTCAGGAAGCTTCCGCGGCAGCCCTATGGGATCAAGCCCGTGCCGTCCTATTCGGAGCGGTCCGTGCCGACCGCCTATTACCAGCCCGGCTCGATGGACGCGGGAAGGCCCGGTTACTTCTTTGCCAACACCTACGCGTTGAACACCAGACCCAAGTGGGAGATGGAGGCGCTGAGTCTGCACGAGGCCGTGCCCGGGCATCATTTCCAACTGGCCATCGCCGATGAACTTGAAGGGCTGCCCGAGTTCCGCAAGAACGACCACTACACCGCCTATGTGGAAGGCTGGGGCCTCTATGCCGAAAGCCTCGGCGAGGAGATGGGCTTCTACCAGGATCCCTATTCCAAGATGGGACAGCTGACCTACGAAATGTGGCGCTCCATTCGGTTGGTTGTGGACACCGGTATGCACGCGCTCGGCTGGACGCGCCAGCAGGCAATCGACTTCTTCAAGGAGAACGCCGGCAAGTCGGAGCACGACATTGTCGTGGAAGTGGATCGTTACATCGTCTGGCCGGGGCAGGCGCTTGCCTACAAGATCGGCGAATTGAAGATCAAGGAGATACGCGCCGGGGCGGAGAGGGAGTTGGGCGACAGGTTCGACATCCGGGGATTCCATGATGAGTTGCTTGGCGCCGGCGCGCTGCCATTGAGCATCCTGGAGCAGCGGATGAGCGCCTGGGTGGAACGGGAGCGGGCGAAGCAGGCGGGGCGCTGAATCGTCCGACTGCCGGACACGCGTTGCCTGTAACCCGTGGCCGCCACCGATTCCGGATTGAAGCGGAATGAATTCCGCGCTCCGTTTCGCGCGACTGAATCCGCTTTGCGCCGCGCGCGTTGGGCTTGTCTCGCCCCGTTGGGGCTGGCGCAGCGGATGCCCAGGGCCGCATGCCAGCTTGACCGTCGCCATCCGTCAAGCAACGCTCGCCGGGTGGCAGACACGAAGACGCCCAATCACGACCATCCCAACTGGCGGGGCGGCTTCTGGAGTCTGTTTGTCGTCCAGTTCCAGGGGGCGTTGAGCGACAACATCTTCAAGTTCCTGGTCCTGTTCCTGATCACGGCCACGATCCGGGAGGCGTCGGGCGTGCCGGAGCAGTGGTGGGGCGTTCTCGACAAGGACGGCGGGGTTCCGGCCATGTTGGAAGGCGAGGCCGGGGTTCAGGCCGCGGCGCGCGAATTCGGGGAGGACATCAAGATCGCGAACGCAAAGCGCGACAACTACATCACCCTTATCCTGCTCGTGTTTTCGGCGCCGTTCATTCTGTTTTCCATGGCGGCGGGTTATCTTGCGGATCGATACTCCAAGCGATCCATCATCGTGGGGACCAAGGTGGCTGAGGTGGGCGTCATGAGCCTGGGGTTGGTCGGGTTTCTCACCGGCAGCATACCGCTCTTGTTGGGCGTCATCTTCCTGATGAGTGCCCAGAGCACGTTCTTCAGCCCCTCGAAGTATGGGACGCTTCCCGAACTGCTTCCAGAATCGAGGCTCTCCTGGGGCAATGGGATTCTCGGACTCGGGACCTTTGTCGCGATCATCAGCGGCGGCATCGTCGCCGGCCTGCTCTTCAAGCATTTCCAGGAACGGCCGATTGTCTGGGGGCTGGTTCTGCTGGCGCTGGCTGCGGTGGGCCTGACGGCCAGTCGCGGCATTCTGAAGCTGCCGCCCGCCGATCCCGAAAAGACCTTTCAGGCCAATTTTGTCGCGGAGCTTTGGGTGAATTTCCGGAAGATCGGCAGGGACCGGGTGTTGGCGCTGGCGGTCGCGGGCAGCGCCTACTTCTGGTTCCTGGGGGGGCTTTTCGGCGACCCGACCCTGTTCGTCTACAACGAGGAGCTCCTGAACCTGGACGAGGACAAGTATGCCATGCTGCGCGCCTGTCTGGCGATCGGCATCGGCGTGGGCAGCGGCGTGGCCGGATTCGTCTCGGGGCGGAAGATCGAGTACGGCCTCGTGCCGCTGGGTTCGATGGGTCTGGCCGCGTTTGCCGCGGCGTTGGCGATACCGGGTTTGTCGGTGATCGCGGTCGGCGTCTGCCTCGCGGCGCTGGGTTTCTCCGGCGGGTTCTATCTGGTGCCTTTGTCGGCGCTGATCCAGCAGCGCCCCGACGCCAGGGAAAAGGGTTCCATCGTCGCGACCAACGGCTGGATCACCTCGTTGGGCGTGTTCCTGGCGGCCGGCGCGTTCTGGATCCTGCGCAAACCGCTCGGACTTTCGGCGCCCCAGATCTTCCTCGTTGGCGGCGTCGTCACCCTGGCGGCGACGGCCTACGCCGTGCGGGTCGTGCCCGATTCCCTGATGCGGCTTCTGATCTGGATGCTGACCCACACGATCTACCGCGTGAAGGTGGTCGGCCGGTCCAATATTCCCGAGAAGGGAGGCGCCTTGTTCGTGTCGAATCACCTGGCGCTGGCCGATGCCTTTTTCCTGATCGCGTCTACGGACCGGCACATTCGGTTCATCATGTATCGAGGCATGTATGAGAAGTGGTGGATCAAGCCCTTTGCGCGGATGCTGCGGGTGATTCCGATTTCATCGGAACTCCGCCCGCGCGAGATGATCAGGTCGTTGCAGGAGGCGACCGAGTGGATCAAGGCGGGCAATGTCGTGTGCATCTTCGCCGAGGGCCAGGTCACGCGGACGGGCCAGATGCTGCCGTTCCGGAAAGGCATGCAGAAGATCATGAAGGGCGTGGATGCGCCGATCATCCCGGTGAACCTCGACGGCGTGTGGGGCAGCATCTTCAGTTTCGAGCGGGGGAAATTCTATTGGAAGTTGCCGCGCGAGATTCCGTATCCGGTGACCGTGAGCTATGGGGAGGCGATGCCGCCGGATTCCGCGCCGCATGCGATCCGGCAGGTCGTGCAGGAACTCGGGTCGGACGCCTGGGTCGAACGCAAGTCCCGTATGCGCCCGCTGCATCGCGCGTTCATCCGCACGGCGAGAAAGAACCGGGGCCGCTTCGCCTTTGCCGACGCATCGACGCCGCCATTGACCTTCGGAAAGGCGCTGACCGGTTCGATCCTCCTGGGGCGACGATTGCGCAAGACCTGGGAGGGTCAGAAGAACGTCGGGATCCTGCTGCCGCCGTCCGTGCCGGGAGCCTTGGTCAACTATGCGGCGCTCATGATGGGCAAGGTTCCGGTGAATCTGAACTACACCCTGAGCGCCGAGGCGTTGGCGTCGTGCGTCCAGCAGACCGGCATCAGAAACATCCTCACGTCGCGGAAGGTTCTGGACCTGCTGAAGCTGGAGCTGCCGGTCGAGACCATCCTGCTGGAAGACGTCGCCGCCGGGCAGACGGCGATGGAGAAGGCGTCTGCGTGGTTGATGACCCTGCCGTTGTTCCCCGCCCGCTGGATTGAGAGGTCGCTGGGCTGTGAGGAGCCGGTCGGCATGGACGACGTGGCCACCATCATCTTTTCCAGCGGCAGCACGGGCGAGCCCAAGGGCGTCATGCTCACGCATTACAATGTGATGTCGAACGTCGAGCAACTTGGCCAGGTGTTCGCCTTCGAGAAGAAGGACGCCTTCCTTGGCGTGCTGCCCTTCTTCCACTCCTTCGGCTTCATGGGCACGCTCGGCGCGCCGGCGGGCATCGGGGTCGGCGTCGGCTATCATTCCAATCCAGTGAACGCCAAGACCGTGGGGCGCGTCGTGGAGGACAATGGAATCACCTTCCTGCTCGCGACGCCGACCTTCCTGCAGCTTTACCTCCGCGGCTGCAAGCCGGAGCAGTTCGGCGGCGTGGAATTCGCGATGGTGGGCGCGGAGAAACTGCCGGACCGCCTAGCCGACAAGTTTGAGGAGAAATTCGGCGTGCGGCCGATGGAGGCCTACGGCTGCACGGAATGTTCGCCCGCGGTGACCGTGAACACCCGCGATTTCCGCGCTGCGGGCTTCAAACAGGTTGGCGGCAAGCGCGGCTTCATCGGGCATCCGCTGCCCGGCATCAGCATCCGCATCGTCGATCCCGAGACCGGGGAGCCGCAGTCGGTCGGGCGCCCGGGGCTCATGCTGGTCCATGGCCCCAATGTCATGAAAGGCTACCTCGGGCAACCGGAGAAGACCGCCGAGGTCCTCAGGGACGGCTGGTACTCAACCGGCGACATCGCCAGAATGGACGAGGACGGCTTCGTGCAGATCACCGACCGGCTCAGCCGCTTCAGCAAGATCGGCGGCGAGATGGTTCCGCACATCAAGGTGGAGGAGAAGCTTCACGAGCTTGCCGACGCCACCGAGAAGATCCTTGTCGTCACCGGACTGCCCGATGAGAAGAAGGGGGAGAAGCTGGTCGTGCTTCACACGTTGGAGAGGGAACACCTGGACGAGGTTTTGAAGAAGTTGGGAGAGGCCGATCTGCCCAATCTCTGGAAGCCCCGCCGGGACCAGTTTCATCCGATCGACAAGCTGCCCTATCTGGGCACGGGCAAGCTGGATCTGAAAGGAATCAAGGAACTGGCGAAGGCGTGCGATGGAGGGGCCCGCCCATCTTGACTTGCCTCATGGGCTTGGCTAGCGTCCGGACCATGAAACGAATCGCAATGCCGACGCTCCTGATCGCGTTCCTCGTGTGCGCGCTGCCGTACGAGTCGCCGGCGCCCCTGATTTATACGCCCGGCATCGGGTGGACCTACGAACGCTTCGGCAAGGAGGGCAAGTGGACCCGCACGCGCGCCAAGGAGCAGCTGGCTGTCGCGCAGAAGGCCTTCGAGGAAGGCGATTTCAGCACGGCGCGCAAGGCGGCCAACCACACGGTCAAACAATGGCCGTTGTCGGATTACGCGCCGGAGGCCCTGTTTCTGGAGGGGCGCTGCCTGGAGGAAAAGGGGCAGCATGAGAAGGCCTTCAATCACTACCAGGAGCTGGTGGAGAAGTATCCCAAGTTCGACAAGTATGAGGAGGTGCTGAAGCGGCAGTACAAGATCGCCAACGAATTCCTGGACGGCCGTTGGTTCAAGCTCTGGGGTTACGTCCCGCTGGCGCCTTCCATGGACAAGACCGTGGAGATGTACCAGTCCCTCATCGAGGCCGGGCCGTTCAGCGAGGTTGCGCCGGACGCCCAGATGAAGATCGGGCAGGCCCGGGAGAAAAAGAAGAACTACAAGGAGTCGGTCAAGGCCCACGAAAAGGCTGCGAACCGCTATCACGACCGGCCGGAAGTCGCGGCGGAGGCGCTCTTCGGCGCCGGACTCGCCTATCAGAAACAGGCCAAGACCTCCGAATATGACCAGGGCGCGGCCGGCAAGGCGATCGACACCTTCACCGATTTCATCGCCTTGTATCCGGAGCACGAGAAGGTGGAGGAGGCGCAGGACCTCATCGATTCGCTTCGCACGGAGCAGGCGCGAGGCGCCTTCAAGACCGCGCGCTACTACGAGAAGCGGAAGAAATGGCGCAGCGCTCTCATCTACTACAACGACGTGCTTGTGAAGGACGCCACCTCCAGCTACGCCATCGAGGCCAAGGCCAAGATCGAGACCCTGAAACTGATCGTGGATGAGCTGGACAAGATCGACGAGGAGTTCAGCAAGGACAACGCCGATGAAAAGTGAAGCCATGAAGCGGGCCATTGCCGGCGTTTTCGGACTCGGGGCGGCGTTGTTGTTGAGCGGCTGTTCCAGCTACCAGCTCGGCCCCACCAACGGACTGG
Source organism: Verrucomicrobiales bacterium (assembly GCA_038126035.1). Classification (GTDB taxonomy): domain Bacteria; phylum Verrucomicrobiota; class Verrucomicrobiia; order Limisphaerales; family JAYPEY01; genus JAYPEY01. The sequence continues at coordinate 9,209 of JAYPEY010000109.1, forward strand.
AGGCCGGCGCCCGGTCTGTCCGGGTGAACTTCTTTGAGAACCGGACCGGGGAACCGCGTCTCGCAACCTACGTCAACAGCGCGCTCCGCAAGCGGATCCAGCAGGACGGGACCTATCGTCTGGCCACCCGTGGCGACGCTGACATCGTGATCAACGGCAGCATCACCAGCTTCTCGCGCAGCGCCCTGACCTACCAGCCGGGCGATTCCATCACCGCCCGCGATTACCGCGTTTTCCTGACCGCCCATGTCACGGCGATCGACTCCGCCTCCGGCGCCACCGCCCTGGAGCGCGATGTGATCGGCCGGACCACGATCCGCCTGGGAGCTGATCTGGGAAGCGTGGAGCGGCAGGCGACGCCCCTCCTGGCCGAGGATCTCGCCCGCAACATCACCGCCCTCCTCGCGGACGGCAGCTGGTGATCCGTTGGGGCGGGCGACCGCAGGGTGTCGGAGCGCCGGGCACTGCCCGGCATTTGCCAACGATCGGCGCCCCGGCCGGGCAATGCCCGGCGCTCCGATTCAGACAGGCTCTCAGGGTTTGACCAGCCGGTAGTATCTGCCGTCGCCGGCCCCCGCCGCTTCGATCAACAACTCCTTCGCGCTGCCGGCGTCGGCCGGCGTCGAGCTGACGTCTGTCCAGCTGACCGGGGGCGTCAGGCTGGCCGTCGATTGGAGGACGTAGCCATCGGCTCCGGCGGGCCAGAGAATGCGCAGCTGGTTGCCGGCTGAGGGGAACACGCCCACCGGCGGCTCGCCGGAAACACCCCAGACCGTCAGGCGCAAGGTCGCTTCCGCGGTCAGGCTTCCATCCGAGGCCGTGATGGGGATCTCGTAGATGCCGGCCTTCTTGGGCAGCCCTTCGATGACGCCGGTCGTCGGATGGACCTGCAGATCGGCGGGCAGTCCCGCGGCGGTGAATGCGTCGGGCATGTGTTCGGCCGTGATCTGATAATTGAACAGGTCATCGACCTTCGCCGTCACGTCCAACGAACTGGTGATGGCGGGCGGGTTCACGGTCAGTGTCAACGTGGCGCTGCCGGAGCCGCCCTGATGCCCGGCGCTGATGCCGATCATGTAGACGCCGACGGTCGTCGGGGTTCCGGAGAGGACGCCGGCGTCGGTGTTCAGGCTCAGTCCGGGCGCGCTGTCCCCGCCGTAGAATTCAGGCGATTGGGTGGCGGTGATCTGGTAGTTGAAGGGAACGCCCGCGTTGGCGGTCACGGAAAGCTCGGAGGTGATCTCGGGCACAGGGCGGTGAATGGTGACATTGAGGGTGACCAGCCCTGTGCCGCCCGAGTTGCTGGCGAAGATCAAACCCTGAAACGACGTCTCCGCTGTCGGCGAGCCGGTGATCAGTCCGGTGTCCTTGTCCACCGAGTAACCAGCGGGAAAGCCGCTGATCTGGAATTCCTGAGGCAGATTGGAGGCGACGATCTGGTATTCAAACGGGCTGCCTGCGGCGCCGTGGGCGGTGGTTGCGCTGGTGATGATCGGCGTGGCCGGCTTCAAGGCGATCGTCAGGCTGGCCGTGCCCTGGCCGCCCGGGTTGGTCGCGATCAATGGAACCTGCAGATTCACGGTGAATGGCACGGCCGGCGGTGTCCCGGTCACCTGGCCGGTCTGGGCATCGACCGAGAGCCAGTCCGGCGCCCCCGTTCCCAGCTCGTAGCTCGTCGGGTTGTTGCTCGCCTCCATCTGGTAGGTGAACAACGAGCCGCTGGTGGCCATGGCCGTGGTCGGGCTGGTGATCACCGGCGGTTTGTCGGTGATGGTGATGGCCAGGGAGGCCTCGCCCACGCCTCCTGAGTTGGCGGCCTTCACGGTGACCATGAAGACACCCGCCGCGGTCGGCCGCCCCGAGATGAGCCCGCTGGTCGCGTTCAGGGACACGCCCGTCGGCAGCGACCCCGCCACCTCAAATCCGGTGGGCAGGTTGTCGGCGGTGATCTGATGGCTGAAGTCCACGTCGCGCGTGCCTGCGGCGGTTCCGGCGCTGGTGATCACGGGCGCCGGATCCACCACCGTGATGGTCAGGCCGCCCACGCCCGTGCCCGTCTCGTTCGACGCGGTCAGATCAACGACGCTGCTTCCCAGGGTCGTGGCAAATCCACTGATCAATCCGGTCGTCTCGTTGAAGGCCAGCCCGGCGGGAAGGCCGCTGGCCGTGAATCCGGTCGGGGCGTGATCCGCCGTGACCTGGAACTGGAACTCGACGCCGCGGGTCGCGGTCGCGGTCGCGGCGGAGGTGATGACCGGGACGGCCGGGGCGATCGTGACGACCAGGCTTTGCGAACCGGAACCGCCGAGGTTCGTCGCCGTCACCGACACGGTGAATTGTCCGGCGGCATCCGGCGTTCCTGAGAGTTCGCCTGTGACGCCGTCGAGCTGCAGCCACGCCGGCCGCTCCCCCGCCTCGAAGCCCGTCGGCTCATTCAGCGCGGTCACAAGGTGGCTGAAGGGAATGCCGTTGGTTCCCCGCGCCGTCGGCGCGCTGTCGATCGCCGGCGGCTGCGGCAGGAAGCTGAGCTGCAGTGTCTCCGTGTCCACGCCTCCCGCATTGGCCGCGGTGATGACAACGTCGTATTCCCCCGCCGTCGTCGGGATGCCCGCAATGATCGGCCCTTCCCGCGACAATCCCTCTGGCAGTGGCGACGCGGTGAAGGTCGTGGGACCGTTGCTCGCCTCAATCACATAGGAAAACTGCGCGCCCTTTCGTCCGGTCGCGGTCAGGGAGCTGGTGATCTCGGGAGCCGGCGGATCGAGCACGATCGTCAGCATCTCTGAATCCGACCAGGGTCCGTTCTCCGCTCCGATGGTGATGAAAAACGTGCCGGTCTTGGTCGGCGTTCCGGAAATCAAACCCGTCCCGGCGTCCAGGCTCAGGCCCGGCAGCAGGACGGACAAATTGCCTCCGGTGTAGTTGGTCGCCGGATTGTCGGTCCCGATCTGATATTCGAACGCCATCCCGTTCGTGCCCAACACCGCCAACGCGCTGGTGATGGCGACCGGCTTCGGATGCACCGTCAGGGTCAGCGTCGCCGTCCCCGGAGTCGGATGCTCCCCCTTTGCGGTCAGGTCGATCTCATGGACGCCGGTCTCGGTGGGGGTTCCCTCGATCGAGACGACTGAGCCGTTCTGCTCGAAGGTCAGGCCTGCAGGAAGCGGCGCGGCTGTGATATTGGTCGGATTGTTGATCGCGGTGATGACGTAGGCGAACTCGACGCCGTTGGTTCCCTCCGCCTCCGTGGCGCTGGTGATGATGGGAGGAATTGACGGATTGATCGTCAAAGGCCCGGAATGTCGGGTGCCCAGCGAAGCATTGAGGAAGGAGATGGTGTTTGGTCCCGCCGCCGTTCCAAACGGAATCTGAAACCGGACGCCCAACCCGCTGGGATCGTGTTCCAACGCCGCATGCGCCGGGGCCGAATCAAGAACCCCGATTCGAAAATAGGCGATATCCGTGACGAAGGTCTGTGGATTCGTCCAACCAACGACCACATCTCCCGGCAGCGCGCTTGAAACCAGATTTCCGGACAGGTCCGAAAAGAACAGATTGGCCGCCTGCGAGTTGGTCGCGAGGACGAGCAGGCTGAGACCGAGCGCGCGGCGAAGGCGATTCGTGCAACGCGCTGACAGGATCGTGGAAATCATGGAAAGGCTGTGAAATTCGGGCAAAACGGACGGGAACTAATGGCCCACACCCCGACGAAAGTCAATTGTCGCACAGCGGGGCAAACCGTTGCACGATTGACATCTTGTCCAGTTGATGTCATCGATGTCCCGGTTTTGGGCATTGGGTCGAGGTCGGCCCCTGCGAAAGCGATTGTTCCGAACCGACCGGCGGGGGGAGGATTTCGCCTGCTTCGACCAGATCAACCGGGGGTGTTCGTAGGTTGCGACGCCGGAAGCTTGGATTGGTAAATGGCTCGTGTATTGCAATTCAGGAAGGCTCCTGTCAGTCGTTCGGCCCGCTGGGCGAAACTGGCGAGGGACTGTCAGTTTGACGAGAAGCAGATGGCCAGGCGCACGATGGTCAGCGTCCGGCAGCTGCAACGCCACTTCCTGGAACAGATGGGCCGGACCCCCAAGGTCTGGCTCAACGAGCAACGCATGATCGCGGCGCGCAAGCTTCTGCAGGAAGGCTCCCCGGTCAAGGCGGCGGCCTCCCAACTCGGATTCAAGCAGGCGTCGCATTTCTGCCGGGAGTTCAAACGTTGCTACGAGATGACGCCGAGGCAGTATGTGATCCTCTACAACGAAGCCCGTCGCTTCGAATCGCAGCCTGCCGCAGCGGCCTGAGCCGCGGAATTCTCACGATTGGTTTTGTCGCCGTCGGGCTGGCATCCTCCCGGGAAATGGGGTCGCCCGGCCGAGACTGTCTCAAGAACCCAAAATCTGGTGGATGCCGACGTGAGTCGGCTCATTTCAGCGCCCGTCAGTTCTGAACTGTTCGTCCACTTCGACCAGCCTCTGCGCGACCGGGGCGATCGCCTCAAGGACGCTGGAATCCAGTTCGGACAAGAATGGCGCGATGGGCCCGGTCTCAGCGATGCCGGCCAAAGCTGTGGCGTGATGCAGGACCTTCGCCGGGCTCCATTGATCGCGCAGGTCCTCCAGGGGCAGGAAGCGCTCCCGGAGTCTCTCCGCGATTGCAAAGTCCCCCGAACGGCCGGCTGCGTGAATCGCGGAACTCAATCGCGGCGCGACGCAGCCGGATCCCGTTGTGAATCCGGGCAGCCCCCAATCGCGCAGGTGGCTGACCGCCGGACGTTCGCCGATGCCGCTGATCACCATGCCGCGATCCACACGACTCAGAAGACTTTCCAGATACGCGTCGACCGCCGGGTCCCTGCGGACGACCGCATACTTGATTGCGACGCAGACGCCGTCGCGCGCCAGGTTCCCCACGACGTCCAGGCCGGCCTCCAGGTCCGGTCCGAAGTTGGTCTCCTCCTTGAGGTAGAGGATGAGCTTCTTCTCCGCGGCGTCGGCGAATTCGCGAAGACCCTGCTCCAGGCCGCGCGCGTCTCTTGGATCGGCGCAGGGCAGCGTCATGACAGCCGCGAAATCGCGCTTCCTCAGCGCCGGCGCCTGGTCCATCAACCGGCCGTACGACGGGCCGGCGGCGGGCAGCATGACATGGGTCGACGACCAATCGGCCAACCACTCCAGAAGCTCCGCATAGTCCTGCAGTGTGATGTGGTAAAGGAACGCATTGCCCCCATAGAGAAAGCGGGTGATGCCGCCGCCGGCGATGTGTTCGACGAGGCGGTTGTTCTGTTCCGGGTCGAGCGGACGACGACCGTCGTTTCGCCGGGCCAGGGGCGGCACGGCAAAAACGCCGCCGGCGGTTTCTTCAGACCAGTTCGTGACGCTCATGGTTGTTGCAGGTCCGCGTTCAACAGGTCGGCGACCTCGACTGTCGCCAGATCCTCCAGGGTCCGATCGGGGCCGTGCCGTTCCAGCTCGGCGCAATCGTAGGCGCCGGTCGCCACGGCGATGGATCGGGCGCCGATCGACCTGGCGCAGGCGATGTCCCGGGGCGTGTCGCCGATGATCAGGATCTCCTCGCCGCGGATCCGGTGGCCGAGAATCCGCGAGCCGCGCTCGAGGGCGATGGCCGCGAGATCGTTGCGGGCCTCGCTCTCGCAGCCGAAGGCGCCGGTTTCGAAGTGATCCCAGATGCCGAAGCGTCGCAGCTTGATCTCCGCGCCGAGGCGGATGTTGCCGGTCAGGAGCCCGATCAACGAGGGGCGGTCCTGGTTGGAGAGCTCGCCCAGCAATCGTCGGATGCCGGGCAACGTTCGTCCGCCGCGCTCAAGCAGCAGGTGTTCGAGCCAATGGACGTAGGCGAGGCAGAAGCGTTCATGATTCTCCTCGGTCGCGGGAAGGCCGCGCTTCCTGAAGAACGCCTGGAGAATCCCGCGATCCGTGTTTCCCCGGAAATCCAGTTCGGCGGCGGCTCCATGAATCCCGAACACCGAACGGAACACGCGCTCGAACGCCTCGGCGCCCGCGCCGTCGGATTCGATCAAGGTGCCGTCGATGTCGAACAGGATCATCCGGATCATGGGCGGTCGAGGGTAGTCGGCGCGCGCGTCGGGAGAAAGCAGGAACGGCGCGGCCTCGCGCAAAACCGTCTTGCCAGACCGGCACGGTTCCTGCCACCAGACCGGCATGAAGCCTGCCACTTCTCCCTTGCACAGGACGACTGTGCCCCGATTTGTCCATGGATGGATTGTCGGCCTGCTCGCGTTGGCTCCGCCTGCGCTTGTGGCGCTGGGTTTTCGCATTCCGAATCAGGACGCCGCGGCGATCGCGCGGGCCAACGCGTTTGTGGCCACCGCGGACAACCCCTCGGCGCTGTATTACAATCCCGCCGGCATCACGCAGTTGGAGGGGCATCAGGTCCAGGGCGGAATGCATGCGCTTTCGGTGAACTCGACCTTTGTCTCGCCGACCGGCGTGCGTTCGAAGACCAAGGGGACCTTCCAGCCCGTGCCGCAGCTTTACTACACCTACAATCCGAAGAACCATCCGCTCGCCTACGGCATCGGGGTCTATGCGCCGTATGGACTCGCGATCCGCTGGCCCGAGGCGAATCCGTTCCGCTCGCTGGCGGTCGATGGCAAGCTGCTCTACACCTCGGTGAATCCGACGGTTGCATGGAAGGTGAACGATCAGCTGTCGCTCGCGGCCGGCGTGACCATCAACTATGCGAAGGCGGCGCTCCGCCAGGGCCTGGTGTCCGGCGCGGTGTTCGATGAACTTCGTTTTCAGGGCGACGACACGGATGTGGGCTATATCGCGGGCGTCCGCTGGCAGCCGCTGGAAAAGCTGGCCTTCGGCGTCAAGTATCGGAGCGCCACCACGATGAGGCTGGAGGGCGACTCCTTTCATCGGCCGATCTCCGGGCGCGAGCCCACCACGCTGACCGCGCCCCTGGCGCAGTTTGTTGTCGCCGGCGTCTCCTACCGGCCGACGCCGAAGTGGAACCTCGAGTTCAACGTGGATTGGACGGACTGGGACTCGCTGGAGACCCTGATCGTCGATCGATCGGTTTCGGCGGACCTGCCGCTCGCCTTCAACTGGGAGCCGAGCCTGCTTTATCATTTCGGCGTCACCCGCCATTTTGAGAAGGGCTGGTATGCGAGCTGCGGCTACTTCTACAGCGAGAGTTCCACCACTGATCTGAGCTTCAATCCGGTCGTGCCGGACACCAACCTGCACACCGGATCAATCGGTTTCGGACGCGACGGGGAGAAATGGACCTGGGCGGTGGCCGCGCAATACATCACCGGGCCCGCGCGGAATGTCAGCACGCCGGCCGTCAATCCGTTCACCCTCCAATCCCCCAACGGCAGCTACAAGTTTGAAAACTTTTCGCTGAACTTTTCAGTCGGATTGAAGTTCTGAATCCTCCCGGTTGTCCGGGGCCTGTCCGGCCTGATCGGCGGCGTTTCTCTGGGCCTCGTAGACCCGTTTGAAGTATTGGTGCGCCCCGGTCATCCGGGTCAGCCAGGCCCCGAGGGAGGGGAACATCTCCGTCATCGCAAACAGGGGGCGCACGGGCCACTGGTTCACGATCGCCTGCGGCTGGTCGCGCAGAATGGAGCGGACGACAGCCCGGGCCACGGCCTCCGGCGGCACCGTTCCCAAAATCGCCGGCGCCGCGCAGCCGGACTGCTCCCGACTGCGGGCGTAGATGCCGGCCTCGACGAAACCCGGGCAGATGGCCGAGGCGCTCACCCCGGTTCCCCGGTAGGTCGCGCGAAGCGAGGTGGTGAACGCCACCAGTCCCGCCTTGGTCGCCGCGTAGGGTTCCTGATACGCGGGGCCGGACTTGCCCGCGAGTGAGGACATGTTGACGATGTGTCCGCGGCCGCGCTCCAGCATGCCCGGCAACAACAGCCGCGTCAGCGCCATCGGCGCCTCCAGATTGACGCCGAGCACCGACGCGATCTCCTCCTCGGTCAACCGATGATAGGGGCGCGTGAACTCCACGCCCGCGTTGTTGATGAGCGCATCGATCTCCCCGAACTCCTTTCCGATGGTTTCAACCACGCGCCTGCGTTCCGCCGGAATGCGAAGATCCGCGACGAGGTAGAACGCGCGAATCCCCGCCTTCTCCAGCTCCGCCTTCAATGGCGGCAGCTCGACCCCGGGGAAGGCGACCAGCGCCTGGCTGACGCCATGTTTTGCGAGCTCACGGGCAATCGGAACGCCAAGCCCGCCGGAGGCGCCGGTGACCAGAACGTGGGTGTCTTTGTCGAGTTTCATGGGTCGTTCACACAATCTCCTGGGGGCACTTCGGGACGGCGTCCAGGAACTGTTGTCCGTAGCGCTTGGTCAACGCGCGGTTGTCCAGCAGCACCACGATGCCCTTGTCCGTCCTGGTCCGGATCAGACGGCCGACGCCCTGACGAAATTTGAGGATGGCCTCGGGCAGGGAGAATTCCATGAAGGAATTGCCGCCGCGGGCCTCGATGTCCTCGATCCGGGCCTCGATCAGCGGGTGGTCCGGCACGGCGAAGGGAAGCCGGGTGATGATGACATTGGACAGGGCCTCGCCCGGCACGTCCACGCCCTGCCAGAAACTGTCCGTCCCGAACAACACGGAATCCCGGTCCTCCTTGAACCTTTCCAGCATGATCGAGCGCGGCGTGCCGGTGTTCTGCACGAGGCATTCGATGCCGATGTCGGCGAAGAAATCCTCCATGGCCTCGGCGACCTCCTGCATCAGGCGCGAATTGGTGAACAGGACAAAAGCCTTGCCGTGCGTCTTGCGGACGAAGTGTTCGATCCAGTGGATCAGGCTGTCGCGGTAGCCGCTGTCCCGGGGATCGGGCATGCGGTTCACGACGTAGAGTTTCATCTGGTTTTCGAAATCGAAGGGCGATCCCACCTGCAGCTGGAGCGCCGACTGGCCGCCGACGCGGCCGGCGAAATAGGCCAGCCCGGCGTGGCGCGGGTTGCGTTGCGACGCCTCGCCGGGGCGTTGAAAACGCGCTGCCTGTTCCGGGGAACCGTCCGCCTTCGTGTCGTCGCCGCTCTTCACCGCCAGGGTGGCGCTGGTCATGACGATGGAGGTCTCGCTGCCGAAGAGCCGTTCGCGAAGATAGGCCGAGATGTCGATCGGAGCCGCGCTGAGCGTGAGATTCTGCCGCGTCCTGCCGCCGCGCTCGACCCAGTAGACGTAGCCTTCCGCGCTCTGGCTGAGAAAGGCCGCGACGCTCTCGCGAAGCTCCAGCAGCCGCCGGTTGCATTCCATCAACTCCTGTCCGGTCTCGGCGTCCTCGCTGGACTTGATCAGCTCGCTGACCAGCTCGCGCAGGCGTTGGATGGGCAGGGTCATGTTGTCGTCGACGAGGTCGGGTTGACGAATGCGCAGTTCGCTCCAGGCGCGGGCCTTGCCGTCGCCGCCCCGGTTTCTGCCCGGGTTCTGTTCCGCATACTCAGCCAGTTCGCGGCAGGCGTCATCCACTGCCGCGAAAAACTTGTCGGATTCGCTCAAGAGGTCGGCGACGTGCGTCACGGCCTCGCCGCGACGGAGGATGGAAAGCAGCCCCTTTTCCGTGCGCGGATTCCAGAGGCGTTGCAGGGAATAACGGACCTGTCCATTGGAGACGCTCAGACCGATGTGGCGCGCGGCGACCTTCTCCACAGTGTGGGCTTCGTCGAAGATGACAAAATCGTTCTTGAACAGCACCCCTTCGCCCGGCTCCTCAGGCATGCCGCCCAGGTACATGAAGAACAGCGTGTGATTGAGCACGACGACGTCGGCGGACAGGATCTTGTTCCGCGCGCGTTGGAAGAAGCAGAGCCCGTTGTCGCGCGCGAAGTCTGACTGCTTGCCGCAAGTCTTGGGCGTGCAGATGCCGCGCTCCGAGCAGACCTGGCTCCAGACCTTGGGATCCGGTTCCAGATCAAAGTCGGAGAGGGTCCCGTCCTCGGTCTCCTTGGACCACTCGTAGATGCGCTCCAGCTCCTGCTGTTCCGGCGAGGTGAACAGACTGCCCGCCTGCGCCATGGCCCGATGCAGCCGCTTGGAGCACAGATAATTCTGTCGGCCCTTCAGCATGGTGTAGCTGAAGTCCACGGGCAGAACCTGCTTCAGCATCGGCAGGTCCTTGTCGACCAGTTGCTCCTGGAGGTTGATCGTGTGCGTGGAGATGATCGCCTTCTTCTGGTGGGCGGCGGCGAAAAGAATGGAGGGGACAAGATAGGCCAGGCTTTTGCCGACCCCCGTTCCGGCCTCCACGATCAGATGCTCCCCATCCTGAAGCTGCCGGGCCACCGCGACCGCCATGGCCTGCTGCTCGGGCCGATACTCGAAATTGCTCGCCTTCGACAACACGCCCGTCGGCGAAAAGAACGCCTCCACCTGCGAGACGAGATCCGCGCCGGCGGGTTGGTGGTCGATGTCGCTGATCATGGTGCGGGATGCGTGGCGCGTGGCGCCTGGATTATTGTCGTTTCAGTAGGTCAATCGTAATCCCGATTCGTTGGTTTGCGCCAAGTTTGCCCGCGAGCCTACCCATTGCGCCCGGCCTTCCTCACGCAACACGCAGCATGCCTCGCACCTCACGCCTGCCGTGTCTCCACCTCCACAGTCGACCGGTTTTTGGCGATGCCGTTGGCCTGGAGGACGCCGCGCCAGTTGACGCAGGGATAGACGATCGCGTCGCGGCCGATCACGCTTCCGGGATTCAGCACGGCGTTGCAGCCGACCTCGGCCCGGTCGCCGAGCAGCGCGCCGAACTTTCGCAGACCTGAGTCGATGCGTTGGCCATCGACGGCGACCTGGACATTGCCGGGCATGATCCTGACATTGGAGATCTTCACGCCCGCGCCAAGGTGCGCCTTGTGACCCAGGATCGAATCGCCCACGTAGTTGAAATGGGGGACCTGGCAGCCGTTGAACAGCAGCGCGTTCTTGAACTCGCAGGCATTGCCGACCACGCAGTCGTCGCCGATGATGACGTTCTCGCGGATGTAGGCATTGTGGCGGATCTGGCAGTTGCGGCCGATGTAGGCCGGCCCCTTGATCATGGCGCCCTCCTCGACGACCGTTCCCTCGTCGATGAAGACATCCTCCCCGACAAACACGGAACCGACGGCGGTGTTGCGCAGCTCGGGTTCGAGCCGGAGCGAGAGGTAATCCTTGATGCGGCGCAGCGCGTCCCAGGCGTGCTCGCAACCGTCGAAAATGGCCGCGTGCTCCGTCTGCGAAAGATCGAACAATTCATCCGGTTTCAACACGCCGCCCAAGATCCGGAAAACGCGCGTCCGCCGCAAGGCCGGAGTCATTCGGAAACGGGCATGATGAGCGCGGCTGCGTCCCATCTGTGGGATCAGCCGCAGCAGTTTGCTGCATGTCACCGACGCCATGGCGATTCCATGCCGCAGCCTGCGAGCCGCGTTGCTGCGGCTGGTCCTCGACACAGCCGCGTTCCCTCACGAACTCGCATCCTGTCGTCCCCGTGGGCGATTGCTCCACCGGCGAAGCTTGATTGACTCCGAAACCCGCCGGTGATTCCTTGGGCGCGTTGAAGAACGG
>JAYPEY010000110.1:0-19977 GCA_038126035.1 Verrucomicrobiales bacterium
GCTTGCCGGTGGTCTTGACCTCCTGGCCCTCCTTGACGCTGGTGTAGTCGCCCAGGATGATCGCGCCGACCTCGGTTTCCTCGAGGTTCAACGCCAGCCCGGTGACGCCGTTGCCGAAGTCGAGCATCTCGTTGAGCATGGCGCCGGTGAGGCCTTCGATCTTCGCCGCGCCGTCGCCGATCTGGCGGACGATGCCGACGTTCTCTTTGGCGACCGAGGTCTTCACGCCCGAGATCTGGGCCTGGATGTCTTCAAGTATCGTGCTCATAAATTCCGGTTGAGTGTTCTGGGTTGAGAGTTGAGGGATTCGCTTCCCGCGCTCTCTTTCATTCGTTCGTCAAAATCAAAAACTGTCGTTCAAAGCGTTCAATCGCGTGCGGACGCTGCCGTCGTAGACATCGCTGCCGATCTGGACCCGCAGGCCGCCGATCAGGCCCTCGTCCACCAGGAAATTGATCTGCACGTTGTCGCCGTAGTTCTTTGTCAGGTTCGCCTTGATGTGGTGGCGGGCCTTGTCGTCGAGGGCGACCGCGCTGGAGACATTGGCCGTCCGCTTGTCGACATCCATCTGCACCAGTTTCTGGAAGTGCGCCATGATGCCGTGATAGCCGCGCGGCTTCTTCTCGGCCAGGGCGGCCACCGCGGCGCGGGCGCGATCCTCATCCAGGGCGCCGTCCACCAGGCAGGCCTGGAAGAGCTGCTTGGCGTCGCGTTGGGCTTGCTTGGAGGCTTTCATGCGCGGGCGTCTGTGGGATCAGGTCAGTGCAATCGGATCAACCGGCGAGCTCGGCGTTGGTCTCCTCGACCAGGCGCTGCTGATCCTCAGGGGTGAGGGTCTTGCCGATGACCTTGCTGGTGGTGGCGACGACGAGCTGACCGATCTCGGCCTTCAGCTCGGAGAGCATCTTGGAGTGATCAGCCTCGGCGACCTCGCGGGCCTTTGCGATGATCTGCTCGGCTTCCTTGATCGCCTTCTGGGTCTCGGTCTCGCGGACTTTCTCCGCGGCGGCGCGGCCTTCCTCGATCAGCTTGTTGGCCTGCTCGTTCGCCTTCTCCAGAATCTCCTTGCGGGACTGCTCGGTCTCCGCGAGATCCTGCTTGATCTTCTCGGCGTTCTCGAGGCTCTCCGCAATGCGCTGTCGGCGCTTTTCGAGCACCTCAAGCACCGGCTTGTAGGCGAACTTGTTCAGCGCGAACGCCACAATGCCGAAGGCGATCAACTGGCTGATGAACACGTCCCAGCTGACGCCGAAGGTGCTTGTGATCGCCGTGACCATGTTTTCGTCCGACGCCGCCAGGATGAACAGATTCTCAGTCATTTTCCAAAAAAAGGGGGTTGGGCCGGACGGACGCGCCGTCCGGCCCGATCAAGGCATTCCGACGATCAGCCCTTCAGGAAGATCGCGATGAACACGATACCTTCCGCAAGCGCGGCGAAGATGATCGCCTGGTTGCGGATCGCCGCGGCGGCGCCGGGGTTGCGACCGGTCGCTTCAGCGGCCTTCATGCCGATCAGCGCCACGCCGATCGCCGAGCCAATGGCGGCCATACCCACGTGGAGTTGTCCTTCGATTGCTGCCAACATTGCTTCAAACATGGTTTGACCTTTCTTTTGTTGCTTTCAGTTGCTCTCACCGACGCCCACAGTCTTTGCCATGGTCCCGCCGGCGAAATTGTATGCGCCTAATGCGCGTGCTCCCCTTCCTCGTCGTGATGCTCACACATCAGGGCGGTGAAGACCGAGGTCAGCAGCGCGAACACCATTGCCTGCACGAGCCCGACCAGGAGCTCCAGGGCGTAAAAGGGAAGCACGAAGATGCCGCCCAGGATCGGGCCGCCCATATGCATGATGGATTCGAGGATGTTCTCACCCGCAAAAATATTGCCATAGAGACGGAACATCAGCGCGACCGGGCGGACGCAGATGGAGACGATCTCGATGCCGCCCACAAAAATGAAGACAGCCACCAGGAAGAAGCCCATGAAACCGGCGCCGTGCCCCTTGACCTGGAAGATGTGACCGGCAAAGCCGCCAGGTCCCAGTTCCTGCAACGACCAGACCGTCCACAGGAAGAAGAACAGCAGCGCCATGGAGGCCGTCATGTTCAGGTCCGCGTTCACGCCGCGCAATAACGGCTCCGTCACCTTGAATCCATGCCCCGCCTCCGCGTGACCGTAGCCGATCGTGCCAAGACCGGGAATCAGCCCGAACCAGTTGGAAAAGAGAATGAAGATGAAGACCGTGCAGAAGAACCAGAAGGTCTTCTTGACCATGTGGTCGCCGAGAATGTCCTTGAAGAAGTCATACATCCCCTCGACCAGCAACTCCACGAAGTTCTGCAGGCCTTCGGGAACCATCTTGACCTCCCGCGTCGCCATCTGCGCCACCAGGATGATCACGGCGGCGACGATCCAGACCATGATCATCGAGTTGGAGATCGGAATGTTGTCCCCGAAGGGGCGGACCGCCGCGGGCGGCAGACCGAGATGACCGCCCTCCGCGTGCTCATCGTGGGCGTCATGAACCGCCTGCGCCGTCTGGTCCGCGACATTGGAGATCCCGTGGGCCGCCTCTTCGGCCACGTTGGAAATCTCGGACGCGCCAAAACCTGCGCCCGCCGCAAGGGCGAGAAACAGGACCGCCAGTATTGAAATCTTGAGTCGCATTGAGATGTTGCACGTCCGTTCGGAAACCCGCATCCCGAACCCCCGCCAAAAACCGAAAAGAAAGGCGGCGAACTTGCCTGACCGCCCATGGCCGCACAAGGGATTTCTGGCGCAGCCACGATCAAATCGCGTTTCCGTACGGAAAAGGCGATCAATTGCCAGATTGTGAATTTTTTCACAAGGAGAAATTGGATTTTTTTTTGATCCCTTCGACCGCGCCGCCCCATTTGCCCGATTTCGGCAAAACAAAACCAAATACGACCGCCCCCCGCGACGTCGAAACACAATCAGCGCCGGCAGAGGCGCGGCGGCATTCAGACAGAAAAGGGCACAAAACATGAGCGACGGAAGCAGACCCACGACGGATCAAAAGAACTGGCTGGCGCAGGTCTTCGGGCCGCAGGTCTGGGGCGAACTCACCGCCATGCCCCATTTCGTCGCCGCCCTGAACGAGTCTCTCGGCCGCGCGCGGGAGATCGCCGTTCGCCATCTCGCAGACAAGGAACTGGCCTGATCCCACAGCCCGGGATGCCCGGAGCCGCTTTGGTCGGACGGATGCGGCAGATCGATTGAGTCGATATCCGGCGCGAAAAAACTGATTAACGGATTGTCGGATTCGGTGTCCAAGATGACATCGCCGCATTCATTCCGTTCCGAAACCGCTCCCGACCGCATGAAAACCAAAGCATTGCCCTGCCTGCTCGCCGCCTCGATCATCCTGATCGCCGGATGCCTGCCATCGTTGCACCCCTTTTACACATCGAAGGACCTGATCAAGGACGACCGGCTTATCGGCGCCTTTGGCGAGGACAAGCCCGAAAGTCAACCGGACGAAACCTGGACCTTCAGCGCCGCCGACGAGGATTTCTACCAACTCGAGATGTCCGCCCCAAAAAAGGAGGAACCCGGCAAGATCAACGTCGTGGGCCGGATGGAGGCCCGGTTGTTCAAGCTGGGAAAGCAGACCTGCCTCGACCTGAAACCGACGCACGACCTGCTGGAGAACGAATTCTCCGGCTGGTATCAGACCTCCTTCATCGCCGGCCACGTCCTTTTCAAGGTCCTCAAGATCGACGACCAGGCGTTGACCCTGAGCCGTCCCGACTACGAGTGGATCAGCAAACATCTGGAGAAGAATCCCGGGGCCCTGGCGCACAAGCGCGACGACGGCCGCCTGATCCTGACGGATTCCACCGCCCGCCTGCAGGCCTTTTTTCTCAAGCACGACAAGGAAATCTGGGGCGATCCGGGAAAAATGGTTCGTCTGAAGAACTGAGTCGTTCTACAAACAGCTCCCGCGACATCGACACACGGGAAGTTTGAATCGAAACGACAAATCATGACGAATCGTTCATCCTTGGAAGACATCGCCGCCCCCGGCCGCCGCGTCCTGGCGGCCGCCTTGGGCGTCCTGCTGCTCCTTGCGTCCGGCTGCGCCTCGCCGCGCAGAATGGCCATCAACATGGTCGGCGACGCCTTGGCCGGAACCGGCACGACCTTCGCCGCGGATCCGGATCCAGAACTCGTCCGGGAGGCCGTGCCCTTCGGCCTGAAGCTGATGGAGGCCCTGCTCGCCGAGACCCCGGAACACAAGGAACTCCTGCTCGCCGCTACCAGCGGTTTCACCCAATACGCCTACGCCTTCGTCCAACCCGAGGCCGACAAGATCGAAGATGAGGACTTCGACGCCGCCGAAGCGACCCGCGATCGCGCCCGCAAACTCTACCTGCGCGCCCGCAACTACGGCCTCCGAAGCCTAGAGGTCCGGCACGAGGGCCTTTCCGGCATGCTGCTGACCGATCCGGACGCCGCCGTCGCGATGGCCGACAGGAAGGACGTGCCCAACCTCTACTGGACCGCCGCCGCCTGGGGCGCCGCCATTTCACTGGGCCTCGACGATCCGGAACTGATTGCGGACATGCCGTCGGTGGAGGCCATGATCGACCGGGCGCTGGAGCTCGACGAGGACTACGACGCCGGCGCCATCCACACCTTTCTGGTCGGCTACGAGATGATCCGGCAGGGCGCCGAGGGCGAACCCGCCGACCGCGCGCGCCGCCATTTCGACCGCGCCATCGAACTGAGCGGCGGACAACAGGCGGGCCCCTATGTCGCCTTGGCGGAATCCGTCGCCGTTGAGACCCAGAACAAGAAGCAGTTCAACGAGCTGTTGGAGAAGGCGTTGGCGGTGGATGTCGACGCGCGACCCGAGTGGCGGTTGTCGAACATCGTCATGCAACGCCGCGCCGAGTGGCTGCTCGGCCGCACGGAGGACCTCTTCCTCGAATAGAACAGCCACGCCAGACGTAGACACTCCCAACCCAGTGACAACCGCATCGTCATCGACCAGCGCCCCACGTCCCATGAACACGTTTTCACGCCGACTTTCCCTCCGAGCCGCCGCCATCGCCTGCGCCGCCCTGACCTTCGCGTCCGCCGCATCGACGCAGGCGGCCCCCGAACGCGTCCGCATCGCCACCGTGGCGCCCAAGGGCACCTCCTATGACAAGATCCTGCGCAAGCTCGCGTCGGAATGGACGAAGATGTCCGGGGGCGCGACCAAGGTCTCCGTCTACTCCGGCGGCACACAGGGCGGCGAACTGGCGATCGTCGACAGCATACGCATCGACCACCTCCAGGCCGGCCTGCTGACCGCAGTCGGGCTGTCCAAGATCACGCCCGAAGTCCAGGGCATGCAGGCGATCCCGATGATGTTCGAATCCCTCGAGGAGGTCGAACTGGTGAATGAAAAACTGCAGGGCAAGATCGAAAAGATGCTCGCCGACAAGGGATTCGTCGTCCTCTTCTGGGCCGACACGGGTTGGGTGCACTTCTTCACCACCAAGCCCGCCCGGACCCCCGACGACGTCCGCAAACTCAAGATCTTCAGCTGGGCCGGAGACGCCAAGGCCGAGACGATCTACCGCAAGTCAGGCTTCCAGCCCGTGCCCATGGAGACCTCCGAGATCCTCGCCGGACTCAAGACGGGCCGCATTGAGGCCGCGCCCATGCCGCCCTTCGTGGCCATGGCCACCCAGGTCTCCACCGAGGCGAACCACATGCTGAACCTCGACTGGGCGCCGTTGGTGGGCGCCTTCGTGGTGAACAAGAAGACCTGGGACGCGCTGCCCGCCGACCTGCGCGAACGCTACCGCAAGTCCGCCATCGGCGCCGGCAGGCTCATCCAGAAACTCGGCCGCATCGAGTCCGAGAAGGCCGTCGCCGCCATGAAGAAGCGCGGATTGAAGGTGCAGGAGGTCGACGCCGCCCTGAAAGCGGAATGGCTCACCGCCGCCAAACAGGCCTGGCCGCTCATCCGCGGCAGCATGATCCCCGCCGACGTCTTCGACGAGGTCGAGCAGATCGTCAAAGACCACCGCGCCGGGAAGTGACGCGGCCGAAAGGGCCCTACTTCACCTCGCTTGCCGTCAACCTCAAAGGCGCGTCGCCGAGGTCGGCGATGTGCAGTTCCCGGCCCAGCGTGACGATCGCGCTGCCGGTCGCCGAGAACGTCCCCTCGTGACCTTCGTTCACTTCCGCATGCCCCGTTGAAATCTCGAAGCGCACGAGAATCTTGTCGTCATCGTCGGTCGGAAGCGCCTCGCCGCGCAGGCTCATGTGGTGTTCAAAATCCGGCCCCATCTCCTCGCGCGTGATCTCAAAGTCCCCGCCGGCGCTGACGATGGGAAACCGGGGCGCCTCCTCCTCGTGCTCGACCTTGAACTCCAAACGGATCGTCCGGCCCAACGATGGCGCGGGCGCGGCGCAGCAGGGAGCCGCGGCATCGGTCGAATCATCGGTTGCAACAGCGTCGGAATCGCTGGTCTGCGCAGACAGCCACAGGGCGGTGGAGACAATGCCGGCGGCAACGCAGGTCAGAAGTCGGTCGTTTGAAGTCTTCATGGTCAGGGTCTTTGCTCGTTGAACCGCACGCTACGGACACGGCCCAAGACCGTCAAGTTGGGCGGCGAACAGGGATCCATCCGCCCCGGGCGGCACAAACGGTGGGGAGAGACTCCGTCGAGCCCATTTCAACAGCCTGAAGCGACGACAGCCCGGGCGTTTGAGGTTCGTCTTTCAAAGCCGTCACCGACGTGTTTCTATCCCTCCATGGCTCACAAAGGCGTCCTTCCCGGCTGGTTCCTCACCGCGATGATGTTCGGCTCCGCGGCGGCGGCGCCGCCGCCTCCGAACATTCTCTTCCTTTTCACCGACGATCACGCGACCCAGGCCATCGGCGCCTACGGCTCGAAGATCAACAAGACGCCGAACCTCGACCGCCTCGCCGCCGAGGGCATGCTGTTTCAGCGCGCGCTGGTCAGCAACGCCATCTGCGCGCCGTCGCGGGCGGTGATCCTGACCGGCAAGTATTCCCACCTCAACGGACAGCGAACCAACAAGGACGTCTTCGACGGCTCCCAACAGACCGCGCCGAAGCTTCTGCAAAAGGCCGGCTACCAGACCGCCATCGTCGGCAAATGGCACCTGAAATCCACGCCCACCGGATTCGATCACTTCGAAATCCTGAAGGGACAAGGGCAGTACTACAATCCGATGCTGATCACCAACGGCCGGCAGGTGAAGCACACGGGCTACACGACCGACATCATCGCCGACCGCTCGATCGAGTGGCTGAGGCAGCGGGACAAAACGAAGCCGTTCTTTCTCATGTCGCAGCACAAGGCGCCGCATGGCCGCTGGGAGCCCGCCCTGCGGCACCTGACGCTCTACGAGAATGAGACCATCCCGGAGCCGCCGACGCTGTTCGACGACTACTCCGGCCGCAGCCCCGCGGCGAAGCGGCATCAGATGGGCATCGCCGATCACATGGGCGACCACCGGCTCATGCTCAAATACTCCAGCAGGCACACACCGGAGCAGCTGGCGGTCTTCGACGGCTATTTCAAACCGCGCAACGAGGAGTATCATTCGGCCAACCTCAGCGGCAGCGTCCGCACCAGCTGGCATTACCAGCGCTACATCAAGAACTACCTCCGCTGTGTGCAGGCCGTGGATGAAAACATCGGCCGCATGTTGGACGCCCTCGAAAACGAGGGCCTCGCCGACAACACCGTGGTGATCTACAGTTCGGACCAGGGTTTCTACCTCGGCGAGCACGGCTGGTTCGACAAGCGCTGGATGTATGAGGAAAGCCTGCGCACGCCTCTGATCGTCCGCTGGCCCGGCGTGGTGGATGCGGGCGTGAAAAACAACGACATCGTCTCCAACCTCGACTTTGCCCAGACCTTCCTCGACATCGCCGGCGCGAGACCTCCCGACGACATGCAGGGCGCCAGCCTGGTCCCCGTTCTCAAGGGCGCGACGCCCAAGGACTGGCGCCGGACCTTCTACTACCACTACTACGAATCCGGCGGCCACGGCGTGCCGATCCACTTCGGCGTCACCACCCGACGCCACAAGCTCATCCGTTTCCAGGACAAGGGCCTCGACGCCTGGGAACTCTTCGACCTTCAGGAGGACCCGCAGGAGATGAACAGCGTCTACGACAAACCCGAATACGCGAAGGTCGTGAATCAACTGAAGCGCGAGATGACCCGGCTGCGCAAGGAATTCAAGGTCGAGTGACGGGGGGGCGTTGGCGGAACAGGGATGGAGGAGGTTGGACGTCGGCAACCGGCGCGACGCTGATTACTGGAACGAAATCCAAAACTCCAAGCTCCAAATCTCAAAAAAGCTCCAAGTTCCAAGCGGCAAACGGTTGGGCGGGAGTCCGTGAGCATGCCGCCCAGACTCGGCGATTTGGGAGGTTTAACGAATTCCGATATCGCGGGCTTTTGCCCTCCGCAATTCGCTCAGGCGCGCTTTCAAAGGATCCCAGAAGAGCCGGTCGCGCTCTTTTTCCTCCAGCATCTCGTCAGTCAGGCTCCGGATCAGCAACGCCTGATCCGGCGTGATCGCATGAACGAGCAACGGTCGCGTGCGTGACGCCTCTTCCGCCAAATCTGGGAAACGGGCGGCGGCATCGATCAACAATTCGGGCGTCCTGAGTTCGCGCAGCCAGAATCGGATCTCGTCGTCGCTCGGATCCGTATCCCGAGAGGCGGACAGATAACGGACCTCCATCAATCGCTGGATCATTGGCCAGTCTTTGTCACGTTGCGTCTTCTTGGCGGAGACCAGATCCGTGATATGGAGCACATTCAGTATACCGCCCTCGCCATCGTCCAATTCAAGACGACGCTCCCAAAGACGAGGGAACGCATCGACGCCACGCATGCGGGTCATGACATCAACGCGCAGGTCTTCCACTCCCTGGGCATGGCATCGAAAGTGCACGGCCAGCCCCTCTTCGAGATGCGCGGACTTGAACGGTGGCACAGCGATCACTTCAGCCTGGAGGGAACTCATGGCGCTGGCGACGCGGTTCAGATTGTCCGGTTCGGCCAGAATGACGAAATCGATGTTCTTGCTGAACTCCGCCGCGCCGTAGAGAATGCAGGCTTGGCCGCCCATGAGCAGACAGGAAACCTCCGATTCCCGCATGGCGTCGAAAACGCGGCGAATTCGCTTCTCAATCATTTTGCGGCTTTTCCAAACGCCCGCTCCGGAGTCCTGCGGGCGTTCCGGGCGAACCCGGCCAATTCCTCCGCGCTCCAGAAGGGACTTTGGGTATCGACGTCCGGATCGAGCGAGCCGCCCATTTCGACGTAGTTCGCCCAAGCCTCCTCCGTGGCGAGAAGTCTCTCCTGGGGGGTCTTGCGATACCAGTCGAGCCACTCGGGTTCGAGGATATCCTCCGGTTCGATCATGTCTTTGCCTCGAAAGGTTGCCGGACGAATTCGTCGGCGTCAAAGGGGATTGGCCGGCGTTTAATCCACGTAAAGAAACCGGTTCGCGCTCAGGAGGGCCTGGCAGAAGACCTGGAGGGCGTGGGCTTGGGAGGCGCCGGCGCCGGCCTTGGGATTGGCGGCGGCGTGGCTCTTGGTTTGTTCGGCGACAAACCCGCGCGCGGCGGCGAGTTCCTTGTCCGAGGGTTGCGCCGCGTAGGCCAGCGACCAGGCGCGCCTGATCTGTTCGTCCACATTGCCGCCCTGGGTTTCCTTGGCCACGCGATTGGCGAAGTGTCCGACGAATTCCGAAACAAAGCGGCTGTTCATGAGCATCAGCGCCTGCGGGGCGACGGTGGAGGCGCTGCGCTCCTCGCAGTTCGGCGTCATGGCGGGCAGGTCGAAGGTGTCGAGCGAGGCCAGCGGACGACTGCGGCGCGCCTGCACATAGATGCTGCGGCGATACTCCTGTCCGGCCATGGGGATATCCTTCCCGGGCTTGCCCTCGCCGTCCTTGTTCTCAACGCCGATGACGATCTGCCCGACCTCGTCCTCCTTCACCGGAACGGGCTTGCCATGCAGAGCCGCGTTCAACCTGCCGCTGACCGCGAGGATGGAATCGCGCAACGCCTCGGCGTCGAGTCGGCGCACCGACATGCGGGCGAGCAATCGGTTCTCCGGATCGACGCGATCCAGGTCCGGCGTGCGCCGTGACGACTGCGCGTAGGCGGCGGAGGTCATGATGAGCTTGTGGAGCCGCTTCAGTTTCCAGCCATTGGCCATGAAGTCGGTCGCGAGCCAGTCGAGCAGATCGGGATGGGTCGGCTTTTCACCCAGGGCGCCGAAGTCGCCCAGCGAGCCGACGATGCCGCGCCCAAAGTGATGGGCCCAGATGCGGTTCACCAACACGCGGGCCACCAGCGGGTGGTCGCCGTCAGTGAGATCCTTGGCGTAGGCGAGACGGCGACCGGAAGTCCGGCGCTTGGCGTCCCTGGCCGGAAAGTCCGGCTGCCGATGGGAGACGAGAATGCGGAGGCCGGCGGGATCGACGGCCTGTCGAGGATTCTCATGAAGGCCGCGATAGAAGAGATGCGTGTCGGGAACCTGGCCGGGCTGCTCGGTCAGCGCGCGGATGAACTGCTCCTCCGGCTTCGTCCCGCGGACCGCCTTCGCCTTGGCGGCCAGGTCCTTGAGGATCTTTTCCGACATGGAGCCGTTGTAATACTCAATGCGGTCGTCGATGCGTTTCAATTCGGCGGCGCCCATGGCATCAAATTGGGCGAGGTTGCTTTCGCTGATGGTCGCGCCGGGATGCTTCTTCCGGGCCTCGGCAAGAAGCTGCGGCAGCTTCTGCTTCCGTTCGTTCCGCAGCTTGCCGATCTCGACGCGGTACTCGCGATCATAGAGGTAAAGCGAACCCGAGGTGATGTTGCGGATGCTGGGGTTGTCCTTGAGGAGCTGGGTCTGTTCCGCACTGCGCTCCTTGGACGGCGTCTTGTAGGCCTTGCGCAGCGGATCACGCAGCTTCTCCGGCATGGCCTCCAGCTTCCACTCCAGGGTGCGGTCGATGAAATACGCGATCTTCCTGCTGCGTTCGGCGTCGACCTTCTTCGCCTCCGCCTCGATCTCCGCCGCCTTGGCGCGATCGGCGTCAGTGTAGAGCGTGATCGCGCGTCCGTTGGGCGTGCGCCATTTCTTCCAGTTCCACGCCGGTTCGAATATGGCGCGGTATCGGAAGTAGTCCACCTGCGAGATCGGGTCGTAACGATGGTCGTGGCATTGCGCGCAGGCCAGCGTCAGGCCCAGCAGGGCGCTCGAAGTCACCTGGATCGAGTCGGCGATGGCCTGGTTCGCGGCGAGGTTGCGATCCACCCCGCCCGAGGCCGTCCCGTCCGGGGCCATGCGGAGAAAGCCGGTGGCGGTGAGTTTCTCCACGGCATCGGGATCGAGGATCGCCGATTTGAAGGAGTCGTGCTTTGCGGCGACCATTTCATCCCCGGCCAGTTGTTCCTGGATGAAAAGGTCGAAGGGCTTGTCGTCGTTCAGCGATTTGATGACATAGTCGCGATATTTGTAGGCCCATTTGCGTTCGGGGTCGGCGGCGGAATAGCCCTCCGAATCGGCATAGCCCGCGACGTCCAGCCAATGCCGCGCCCAGCGCTCGCCATATTGCGGCGAGGCGAGCAGGCGGTCGATCGCCCGACTCCAGGCCTGGTCCGACTCATCGGCCAGGAAGGCTTCGACCTCCCCGGGAGTGGGCGGCAGTCCGATCAGATCGAAATACGCGCGGCGGATCAGCGTGGCCCTGTCGGCGCGGGAGGAAAAGGAGAGCCCCTCCCGCTCCAACCGGCGCAGCAGGAAGGCGTCGATGGGCGAACGGACGAGTCCGGATTGTTCCACCGAAGGCGGCGTCGGATTGGCGATCGGCTGAAACGCCCAGTGCGAACGCTCCTCCTCGGTGATGTAATCGTCGGGGTTCAGGTCGGCGGGTTCGGGACGGGAGGCCATGGCCCCCTGATCGATCCAGCGGCCGATGGTCGCAATTTCTGCAGGTGAAAGGGACTTGTCCTCCGGCGGCATCTTGCCGGAGCTGACGAGCTTGAAGAGCCGGCTTTCATCGCGCCGGTCGACAACGATCGCGGGGCCGGATTCGCCTCCCTGAAGGACAAGGCGGCGCAACCGCAGATCCAGACCGCCCTTCTTCTCGCCCGCCTCGCCGTGACAATGAAAACAATGCGCCTTGAAAATCGGCCGCACGTCGCGCTCGTAAAGGACGGAGTCGGCGGCGGCCGCATTCGCAGTGACGCCGGCCGGGATGACCAACGCCGCAAGTAAGATGAATCGTTCCTGAAATCGCATGGACCTGTGGATGTTGGGCATTCTCCGTGAGAGCGGATCGGGCGCAAGTCAAAACCCTGCGCGCCGCGCGGGATGCTGGCGTTACAGATCAAAGGGCAAGCGACGCCAGTCAAGAAGTCCATGCAACTCCAGGCACAAGGCAGTCAGCGCCAATCCCACACGGTGGGGTAAACCTGCCGGTTTACCCAATTCTCAGCCAGAGCGAGCAACGCGATGCGCAGGCGTCCTGGCACGGAGACGCACAAGAACCAAGCTGTGCCCGTGCGACTGCCGAAGGAACGCATGCGGCGCGGTTTCGGCCTGGCGGCATGCCGGACACTGGAACCGCCTGAAGGCGGAACTCCGAACGCTGCCCGCCCCGGTTTCATGCCCGGACGCTCGTTCGTCAATTGACCTGAGCCGTGGGCTGCGTGGGAGCCTTTGCCGAGAAGCAACGCGAAGCGTTCTCAGCCCAGGTAGCCGGGGGTAAGTCTTCGCCACCCCCGGCAACGGTCCCCAAAATGAACCTGCTCCCCAACGGGGAGCCAGCCCTACGGTAGTCTCTGCGACACCCTTCGGGGTCGGGAAGCATTCCAAACCCGAAACCGGGGGTGGCGAAGACTTACCCCCGGCTACTGTGGCTCGAAACCCTTCGGGTTGGGATGCGGGAATGGCTGCCCGCGATTCGCTGCGCCCGGCTCCGTCTTCGGAAACGCTGCAGGCAAGGCGGCGTCAAGCTGCGGCGCTCCATGGCGCGCCGCATGTCAGCGCCGATGATTTCGCCCAAGCCTGTATCACGCGCGGCGGGACGCCGCTTGAACCCGCAGCCGGAACGACTGCGCTACAGCCCCTTCAGGTAGGCGACGATGTCGGCGATGAGCTGTTCGGTGAGGCCCATCTGTTCGGCGGAGAGCATCAGGGAGCGGTCCATCTTGCGCACGGTCTTGATGCGGTTCTTGGGGATCATCTGGGTCAGGTTGCCCATGGACTGGATGATCGTGGGATTGCCGTCGGAGAGGAGCAGCCCGTGGATGACCTGATCGTCCTTGGTGACGATTTCGTAGCCGTCGTAACCGTGCGAGATGTCGGCGGAGGGATCGACGATGGAGCGGATGACGACATCAGTGGTCTGGGTCTTGGCGAAGGCGGTGATATCGGGCGCGTAATCGACGCCGATGCCCTCGATGCGGTGGCAGGTGACGCAGGCGGTGGCAATCTGTTTGCCGGTCTGGGGATTGCCGGTGAGTTTGGCGACGTTCTCAACCTTGATCTTGGGCGGCCCCGGAGGCGCGGGGAAAGGCGAGGCCATGATCTGCACGGTGGCCGGATCGTAGATGCCCTGCTCCTTGAGCTTCGCCTGCAGGCCGAAGTCCTTCCAGTTGTGGCCGCCCTGGTTCAGCAGCCACCAGACCGCGGCGGCCTTCAACTGGCCGGAGGTCTGGCTGGCGATCTCAACCACGGCGTCGGCGGCCTCCTGGGTGTAAATGAAGGCGAGCGCGGTGAGCGCCTCCTTGCGGTCCGCTTCGGACAGGCTGGTGGAAAGCGCGCGGGCGCGGAAGGCGGAGACCGCGGCCTGGGGATGCAGACGCCAGGCGATCCTGGCGTAGTTCGGCGACCAGCGCGGTCCGGCCGCGTCGCCGCCCAGGGGCTCGGCGAAGGCCTCGAACATCTCGGCCTCCTTGCCCTTGCAGCCGGTTCCGATCCCCTCGAGATAGTGCCGGTCCCTGCCGTCATAACCCTTGGCGACATTGACCAGGATGTCGCGGGCGTCCTTGAACGCGACGTCCCGCATGGCGAGCGCGACCTCGCGGCGAACGGCGGGGGAGGCGTCGTGAGCCAACCGCCGCGCGTGGATCAGGACATTGTAATCGTGCTGGCGCAGCGCGCGAAAAGCGGCGATGCGGATGTTGGCGTCCTTGTTCCCGAGTTCCTTCTCCACCTTGGAAAGGCCGGTTCCGCCGAGGCTGGCCAGCAGCCAGACGCCGCGGGCCTGAATGTAAGGATTCTTGGTGCCAAGGAGCTTGGAAGCGGTCGAGACCGCCTTGCGACCGCCCTCCTTCTTCAACGCGTTGAAGCCGAGCGTGCGGACGTTGACGGCCGGGCTCTGCAGCGCAGCGAGCTGCCCCTTGGACTTGTTCAGGTCGAGCTTGGCGATCTTCGGTTTGAAACCGCGCGGCGCGACGCGGTAGATCGCGCCGGAGGCGGTCGCGTCGAGATCGGCATGACCGCCGACGCGGGCGTCAAACCAGTCGGAGACATAAACCGCGCCGTCCGGACCAACGCAGACATCGGAGGGGCGGAACAGGGTCTTCAGCTCGTTGTTCACGCTGTTGTGGCCGCCGAGGAAGTCAGAGCCGGCGAATTTCTTTTCCTTGTTGGAGGTGAGGAAATCGAAGCGTTCGAGTTTGAAGCCGGCGCCGTCGAGCCGGGGTTTGAAGCCGAAGACGACGTTGCGGCCGGCCTCGCAGGTCAGGAGCATGCCTTCGTTCTCCCTGCCCAGGGCGCCGTGTTCGTAGAAGGCGACGCCGGTGGGCGAACCGCCGCCGTAGACATCGCCGGAAGGCATCGTGCCCGGGTCCTCCTGCCGCCATTCGGCGGTGGGAACATCCTGGCCGGGACGCTTGTCCGCACGCCAGGAGCGCTTGCCATCCGCGGAGGCAAAGCCGGCGTTGCCGCCCTCCATCACCCAGGCGACGCGGCAGGCGGGCGGGTCGTCGTTGTCATTCTGAAAAACATCGCCGAAGGAGGTGACGGTCTGTTCGTAGCTGTTCCGGAAATTGTGCCCGAGGATCTCGCAGTTCGTGCCGTCGGGATTGATGCGGGCGACGAATCCGCCGACCCAGACATGGCCGTCGTCGCTGCGCTGCCCGGCGATTTCATTGTTGTTGAAGAGCATGGGCGTCTCCTTGTGGGTGGAGCGCGGATTGTAGGGGCCGCCGATGCGGAAGGTCCTGCCGGACTTGTCGGTGAAATTCGCGCCGCAGTTGCCCGCGCTGAAGTACCAGCGGCCGTCGGGGCCGGCATAGACGCTGTGAAGGCTGTGGTCGTGATTGCGGCCGTTGAAGCCGGTGAGCAGGACCTCCCGCTTGTCCGTGCCCTCGTCGAACTTCAGGTTGCGGTTGACGTCGGTGTAGACGATCAGGTCCGGCGTCTGCGAGACGACGATCTTGTTGTCAAAGACCGCGACGCCGAGCGGCGCGACAAGGAACTTCTCCTGCACGAAGGTCCAGTCCTTGTCCGCCCTGCCGTCGCCGTCGGTGTCCTCGAGCACGACGATGCGGTCGCCCTCGGCGCGGCGGCCGTAACGACCCCGATAGTTGACGCCCTCGGCGACCCAGATGCGGCCGTCCTTGTCGATGTCGATGTTGGTGGGATTGCGCAACATCGGCGAGGCCGCCCAGACCGTGACCTCCAGACCGGGAAGCGTCGTGAAGAGTTCGGCGGGGACGAGGGTCTCCTCGGCGGCCTGCGCCAGGGAGGCCGACGTGAACAATGCGGCGCAGAGCGCGCCCCGGAAAACGTTCTTGGCGGGTTTGAACATGGCGTGAATTCTTTACCTCCCCGACGAAGCCGAACAAGGAAAGATTCAAGAAACAGCGGCCCGCTTCCGGGGGAGGAACAGGAATCCGGCGACGAGCGCGGACAACAGGGTGATCGTCAACCCGATGCGCCAGGACCATGGCCGATACTCGAACCGGACGGTCGACAGGCCGCCGGGAACGCGCACGGCCCGCACAAGGCAGTTGGCCCGCATGATCCCGACCTCGCGGCCGTTCACCCATGCCCGCCAACCGGGATAGTGGAGTTCGTTGAGCACGAGGATCATCGGCGAGTCGCCGGGAACGCGCGTCTCCATCTCGATGCGCTCCGGTTCGAACGCAACGATCCGCGCGGTCGGCTCCGAACCGGCCTCGTCGGGATCGAGGTTGCGTCCCGCCGGCGGATCGTCGCTGAGGCGATCGACGAGGGCCGCGGCGGCGAGATCCGGGCTGGACGACTTGAGCGCCTGCAACTGCGCGTCCAGGTCCGGCATGATCTGCGCGTCGCTGACAAGGTAGGCGCGCGGAAAGGCCGGAAGCTCCGCCAGCGTTCCGTCCGGCTTCAGAATGAAACGAAGGCTCAGGATCTCGCCGAAACGCCGCTCCGGTTCGGCGAAGACGCCGGGGGGAATGGTGTGCCGGTCGAGGCCCGACTGTTCCGTTCCCGTCATCTCGTGAACGAACCGGAAGAAGGGCTCGAAGGCGATGGCTTCGTAGCCGTTGACGTCGTGATAGTGAAACACCTTGGCCCGCGACCCGCCGGCCGGAAGGGCGGCCCGATGAAAACCCGGCGTCTCCTTGACGCGCTGCTCCCATTCAAACTCGCCGGCAAAGTCGCGTGATTGCTGCAGCGGCGTGCGATGGTTCAGACAGACAAACAGATCGAGAAACAGGACCAGCGGCAGCAGGACCGCGGCGACCGGACGCAGCGACGGACGTCGCCGCAGGCTGTGGCACACCAATGGCATCAAACCGACCGCCATCGCAAACAAGGGCCCCGTCCAGGGTTCATCGTCCTTCATCGCAATCCTCAGCAGGGGAGCCAGCCCGCACACGACCATCGCGAAACCGGCGAGAAATCGGCCGACACGACGGTCTCCATCGCCCGCATGCAGCCGTCGGATGCCAAATCCGACCAAGGCGCTCAGGCAGAACACCGGGATCACGGCGGCGCGACACGGGGCGCGAAAGAGCGACATGCCCGGAATCGTGTGAAACCAGATGGCAAAGACAGGCGTGTGCTTCCCCAGCATGATCGTCAGCGCCCCGAGCCCGGAAAGAACAAACAGGAGTGTCAGCGGACGGGATCCCGGGTCGCCGATGCCCAGGGCGGCCAGGCCGAGCGCGGCGACGCCGATGTAGGCCGTGAATTCGAACGAGGTCGGCACCGACGCGGCGTTGATGTTCGGCAGGACAAACTGGGACAGGGCCGCGGGAGGGTAGGAGAAGAAGGTGGAGAACCCGTAGGAGGCGTGTGAACGATCGCTCATGGCGGCCAGTTCAACGGTCGGGGCGATCTGAACGGCGGCGGTCAGGAACGCCGGCGCAAAGAAGGCCGCCAGAAACGGGATGCCGCCCGCAACCGCAGTGAGCCGCCCCCGGACGGCGCCACCCTCGTCTCCTGTCACGGCTGCCGCGACGCGCGCGCGCGCCATCGCCCGCCGCGCCACGAAATACCCCGCGACGAACAGCGCCAGGTAGTGCGATATCTGGGGAACCGAACCGAGAATGAGGACGCCGAACAAAAATCCGCCCGCGATCAGGCGGCGCAGCTCTCGTGTCGTCGCGGCGCGCTCGACCAGGATGAGGATCCACGGCAGCAGCGCCGCCGGTTGGTAAAAGGTCAGGTGGCCCGCCGCGATCCGATCCGCCATGAAACCGCCAAAGGCGTAAACCACGGCGCCGCCGACGGCGGCCATGTCGTCCTCGAGCAGCGCGCGCAGGTATCGCCGCATGCCCTCGGCGGCAAGGAAGACGTGCAACAGGACGTTGAGCGTGAAGGCGGCCGGAAGAGGAAGGACCAGGAACAGCAGCGATGGGGGGTAATAGAGGTTCGCGACGGAGTTGGCGATGAACGGGTAGCCGCAATAGCTGTAGGGATTCCAGAGCGGAAACTCGCCCGCCGCGAACCGCTCGGCGATGAACGCCCGATTCCAGAAGTCCTGGCGCACCACGTCGTAGCCCCCGATGAAAACGCCCGACTCCGCAAGGAAGACCGCGTGAAAGTACGCCGCGACCATGAGCGCAAACCAGAACGGCGGGCGCTGGGGCAGTTCCGCCAAGGCGGCTCTCAGGGTTCGGCGCATGGGATGGACGATCTCGATTCCAATCAGTCGCGGACGGCGCCCGCCTCGCGCGGTCAACCCAGGGGCCGCTTCGCCATTTCCTCCAGCCAGTCCGACGCCTTGGGCAACACTTTGTCCCAGTGAAATTCCTTGGCGCGCTCCCAGGCGGCGATGCGCCAGCGCTGGTAGTCGTCCTCGCGTCGGGCGGCCGACTCGATGGCGTCGGCCAGCGATTCCGGCGTCTCCTCCTTCGCCACCAGTCCGGTCTCGTCATGCAGCGTGGATTCGATCAGGCCCTCGACCGGATACACGATCGCCGGGGCGCCCATGGCGTTGGCCTCGATGACATTCAGCCCCCAGCCCTCGCGCTGCGAGGTATGGAGCAGGAAATGGGAATCGCGCAGACGGGCGTCCTTTTCCTTCTCAGGCAGCATGCCGGCAAACTCGACCTCGGCGCCGATGTTCAGATCGATCACGCGATCGCGCAGGCGTCCCTCCTCCTCGCCGCCGCCGACGATCGTGAGCTTCGCCTTGACGCCGCGATTGAGCAGTTCGCGCAGGGCGCGGACGGCGTGATCGATGCGCTTGTTCGGCGCGAGGCGCGAAACGACGATCAGGCGCAACGGATGGGTCAGCGGCTTGCTCGGCAGGTCCGGCAGGGCCTTCGTATGCACGCCGTAGGGGATGATCCGGACCTGCCTGACGCCATGCTCGACGAGCTTGTCGCGTGTGCAGGAGGACGCCGTGAAGAACTGCGTGTTGCGGTAGGCCCAATGCGTCCAGCGTTCCTGAAACCGGCCGACGGAACTCAGCGGCCACTGGTAGAAGGCGTCCCAGATCGGACCCAGGACCTCGTGAATATAGGCGACGCAATTGGTGCGACACCACCACGGCGCATACCAGGGAATGCCGTGATGCTGGTCGATGACAAGATCGAACTTCTCCTGGGACCGGAACCACTTCTTCGCCCGCCGCCAGGACGAGGCCGCGCCGCCGGCGCGAACGACATGGATGCCGGAAACGGTTTCCTCGGGTTGGCAGCCCTCGAATGCGTGCGTGTACCACCACGCCTCATGTCCCCGCCCGATCAACGCCTCCAGGTAGGCCTGCGAGACCCGCTCGGCTCCCCCGGCCCTGGGATTCTTCGGATCGCGCCAATTGAGCATCAGGAAACGCACAGGGCCCAACGTCCTTGCAATCGGCGCCCAAGCTCAAGCGAAAAAAGGCGGGATGCAGCTGTAAGGTTAAACGGTGGGGCGCTCTCCCATTCAATTCAGCCGTCGGATCCGGATGTTGCGGAACATGACGCCGGCGGTGGAGCCATGATTCTGCAGGACGATGTGACCAGGCCGGGCGGGCTTCCATTTCGTTGGGTTGGAGCCAGTCGCCTTGCTCAAGGCATTCTTCCATTCAAAGCTGTTCATGTTGTATTCCAGCAACATGACCCCGTTGACCTCGTGAGAGACGTATCCGTTTTTCGCGACAAGCCGGAGTTTGTTTCAGTCCCCGGTCAGGCCGTTGAGACGTTGGCGGGCGGGCAGGATGTTGAAAACCGCTCCGGTCTGCCGCGCTGGATGATTGCCATCGTCGCTGCGGTCGTTGTCCACCAGCTGAAATTCAGGACACACTCCGGCAACGGCCTGATCCGGCGCCGGCACAAAATAGAAGATCCCGCTGTTGCCGTTGGGCGGCAGGCGAAACTCCAACTCCAGCTCGAAATCGGTGAACTGCTCCACCGTGACGAGGTCCGGCCGCGGGCCACGCAGTGTCCTGCCGGGGTCCTTGGTCGTAAACATGCTCGAGGTCAGGTCCCAACTGATGCCCGGCGGTTTGCGGGGCGCGGACGACTGCCAGGTCCGC
>JAYPEY010000111.1:0-19460 GCA_038126035.1 Verrucomicrobiales bacterium
CGGACGCAGGGTAACGCCCCACCGGAACACGGCCCCAAGGTGACATCGCGCGCCAGCGTTCGGAGTTCCGCGTTTACGCGGCTGGCGCGCCCGAAGCAGCCCGCATGCTCACGTCCTCGCCCGGTCGATTGTCTTCCGCCTGAAGGCGGGACTCCGAACGTTTGGCGCGCCCTAGCTGCCACACGGGCCCTGCCGGATCGGGGCCATAGGCAATGCGCCCTGGGGCCGGCCTATTCCTCGCGCCATCCTCCCCCCTCAAGCTTCCTCTTCGCCTCATCCAACCACGGGCCGCCTGGGAGCGCATAGGGGCGGAAGGTTTCCAGACGCCCTTCCTGCTCATTGTAGAGCAGAGCTCGATGGAGCCCGAGGTCGCCGCCCTTGGGTGAATCGATCAGGGCCGCGGAGTCATTGGCGCTCATCTGGAAGATCACCCGCATTTCAAACTCGGTGATCGCCTTCCGGTTGAGTGACCGATTGACATTATTGAGCGTGTCGCAGGCGGCGATGACGTGAATGCCGGCCGCGGCGCCCTCCATGATGATGTTGTTCAAGGCCGTGCCGGGATTTGAATCACCGTCGTCGTCGTCGTCCAGCGAGAAGCTGAAATCCTCCTCGTAGCGCAGCTTCTTGAAGCGCTGCAGCCCGTGAATCAGGATGAACACCCGGGCCGGAGGCTCACCGGAGGCCTCGTCCCGGCTTTTCATCTCGCGCTCCAGATCGCCCATGACATCGCCCAGCTCGGCATACTTCGGCATGAGAACCTCATGGGGAATGATGCCCGCGACGCGATCCATGTAGGCCCGCTCCGAACTTTCGGGCGGACTGCCATCGAGAACGACGAACCGCGCCGCGCCCTTGGGCAATTGCGCCGCGAGGGAGATCAGCGACACCGTGAGCAGCGAGAGCGTCGCCTCATCGCGTTGGCCGACGACCAACAGATTGCAGCCGCTTTGGCGCTGAAAGACCGCCTCGGTGGGCCCTTTGATGGAATTGGGGGCGCCCAGCCAGGCGCTGACCGCGCCTTTGCGCTCGACCGTTCCGGCATTGAGGAAGCGGCGCAACCTGTCGTTCTCCGCCACCTCGGCGGGCGCATTGCCCTCGAAGACGACGGGCGTGGAAAACTCGCGGCCCGTTTCCTTCGCCTTCGCCGCGACCTTGTCCAGGTATTCATCGCGGACCTCGTCCGACAGCCAGACGATCTGAAAGGGATGATTTCCCTCGGGCGCGCCGGCGGAGTCGTTGTAGATGCCCTCCCCCGGGCGCGTCAGCATTCGCGCGGCGGGATTGCTGTCATCGAGGATCAGATAAGAGTCCGCCTCGTTGCACTGCAGGGCGATGCGGATGACCATCTGTCCAAGCGTGGCGCGGGCGAGGGTGAAGGCCCCGCCCAGCGTCTGCGAACCGAGGATCACGTGCATGCCGAAGGCGCGGCCCTGACGCACGATCCGGTCCAGCAGCAGCGACGCCTCCTGGGCGATCTTGTCGTCCTCGATGAAATACTCCTGAAACTCATCGACCATCAGCAACGTGCGCGGCATGGGGCGCGTTCCTCCGGCGCGCTTGTATCCGGCGATGTCCTGGGCTCCCAGGCTGCGGAACAGTTCGCCTCGCTCGCGCAGTTCGTCATCCAGCCGGCGCAGCACGCTCAGCCCGAATTCACGATCGCTCTCGATGGCGATGACCCGGGCGTGCGGCAGCCGGGCGGTGGCGTAGCGCTTGAATTCGACGCCCTTCTTGAAGTCGATGAGATAGAATTCCACCTGGTCCGGATCGCACCACAACGCCAGGTTGGTCACGATGACGTGGAACAGGGTCGACTTGCCCGAGCCGGTCTTGCCCGCAATCAGTGTATGCTGGCAGGTGCCCCTGCCGATCGAGAGATTCTGAAGCTTGGTGGCGCCGGTCCGCCCGATGGGCACGACGAGCTCCCGGGTCGTTTCCCGCGACCAGATGAACTCCGGCGGCGGCGCAACCTGATGAAACGGCACCTCGATCCGGTTGGAATCCACGCTCGCCTTGCCGATCTTGTGGATCAGGTCGATGGCGAACTCGGGACTCGGCGGGGGGTCCAGCTTGAAACGCGCGCCGGTGACCATGCGATTCTGCAGGGCGAAGCTCAATCCCATGCTGTTGACGCAGACGCTGTTGGCCCGGAGATCCTCCACGGCGGCGTCCTCGGTCAGCTTCTGGCGGCGGTCCCAGTGAATCAGCGTGTAGACGCCGCACTTCGCCCCCGTCGCCGCAATGCTCAACAACTTGGAAATCGCCGAGTGCGAGAAATTGACCGGGAAATCGGCCACGATCAGGAAGTGATACTTCTCGGCGATGTTGCCCGCCTCGCGATTGTAGTCCGCGATGGTCTCGAACTCATTGCGGAGATACATCTGGATGACCTTCTCGATGTGCTCGTTCAGTTCGTTGAGCCGCTGTTCGATCTGTCCGGTCTGGGTCCAGATCTTGCCGTTGATCAGGTGTTCGCCATGATCGGCAAGGTGCATCAATCCCGCAAAGCTCTGCCCCAACCCGACCGGATCCGCCACGGTCAGAGAGATTCTTCCGGGCGGCGCATTGGCCAACAGGCGGAGCACAATGTTGTTCAGGGCCCCGATCATCTCGTCGCGGCCGCCCTTCTCGGATTCCAGCAACAGGCAGCCCTTGTCCGGGTATTCCAGACTGAAGGGAAAGGTGAACTCATTCGCCCCCCCGGGAAGGGCCAACCGCTCGTCCTTGGGCAACTCCGCGCAAAGCTTGTCCATCACCACGTTCATGTGGGCAAAACGCGTCTCATGGAGAAAGTCCTCCGGCGGCGACCAGTCGCCCCAGCGAGGATCATCCCAGGCGGGGAACTTTTCCTCCGCCCCCTCCAGGTCGGCCGAGGCGTCCGCGTAGGCGGGCTTCACAATGGCCTCCCAGTCCGCGATCAGGCGATCCCAGGCCGCCTTGTAGGTCTTGTCGCGCTCCTCGCAATCGTGTTCATGCCGCTCGAGCGCCCCCCGCTCGAGCCATTCATGCTTTTCCCGAAGTTCGGCGACAGCCTCGCGTTGCACGGCGTCCAGGACATCGATCTGCGCCTGGGAAAGCGCCTCCCATTTCGCCAGCGCGCGTTCGGCGCGTTTGTCGGCCTCCTGCGCGATCGGAGCGCGCGCGTCCTCCGCGTCCTGGATGACCGTCTTCCACTCGGCCTGCAGTTCGGCGGCGTTCGTCTCGGCTTCGGACACGATCCGCTCCGATTCCAGCCGCGCCTCCTCTTCACTGGTCGCATCCGCGTTGTGCAGCGCGCCGCGAAGCGTGATAAGGGAATCCACGATCCTGTTCGCCAATCCCGACGCAGCGGCCAATCCGAGGAAATACAGCAGGGCCACAGCCCCCAGGGAGGCTCCGCCCCAGATGGCGACGTTCTGCGGCGTAAAGTCGTCCCGCCCGAACTGCGGGGCGAGGAAGAAGGCGACCACAAAGCCGAGCACGATCAGGAGAATGAGCAACCAGACCGGAAAGCCGCGAAAGAACAGGGGCAGCAGCTTTCGACGGTAGCGGGCCTCGTCCTCCTCCGTCTCCTGCCGCCGTTTCCGCAGGGATTCGAGCAAGGCGCCGGATCCAGTCTCCAGATCGGGTTCCGGCGCGGCATCCTCAAAATCCTCGCCCGGCAGCCGATCCTGAAATTTCCCCATGCCCCGGAACAGGTCGAACGCGGTCGAGTTCAGCTCCTCCCATTGTTCCCACTCCGCGGCGATGGCCTCGACGAAACCCGCCCGCTGCTCCTGGGTCTCGGCAACGGCCGCGTCGCGCTCGCGGGACACCTTGAGCAGGCCCTTCTGCACGCGCCCCTTGCCGCGGTTCTCGTTCTCCTCAATATCCCGGAAGCCGGCCCACTTCACGCTTCGCTGCGCTTGTTCAATCCGCTCCTTTCGGGAATCGCGGCGGGATTCAATCCGTCGGCGGGCCTTGACCTGTTCCGCCTCCAGTTCGGTGATTTCGGCGGCCGCCTGGCCCCGGGCCTGCTCGAGCTCCTCATCGTGGGCGCGCTGAGCGTCGCCCTTCTTCAGGCTGTGCTGACGCGTCAACGCCTCCTCCCGCTCGACCACTTCCTTCGCGCCCGAACTGAGTTTCTCCAGAAACTCAAACGTCTTGTCGATCCCTATGCGGCTACTCACAATCCCTCTTGATTTTGCTCAGTGTGCGGTCGAGTTTTTCCAGGCTGCCGACGGCGGCGTTCACGCTGGCGAGCAGTTCCTCCATGTAGACCCGCTCGAATTCCTGCGCCTTGCCGTCGCGCCAATGCTCCCGCGTTTCCTTCCAACGCCGGACAAGGTCCTTGGTCAGGGCGGCCAGTCGGGCCCTGCTCGCTGCGGCGCTCATGCCTCGCCCCCCCCGGACGTGTCCGCCTCGGTTCCAATGTCGTCCATGTCCTCATCGCGTTTCATTCGTTCCCGCGCCGCATTGGCATCGAGGCCGCCCGCCTCGGCATAGTCGTTCAGCGCCTTGACAGCCTCGGTAAGAAAGCGGATGGCGTCCTTCATGTCCTTGTCCAAGACCGCCCCGAGTTTGTCCACCTTCTTGGTGTCCGGCATGACCGCCGACTCGTAGCGGCGGTTCCAATCCTTGACCAGACGCAGCTTGGCCTCGGCCTCATCGACGTTGCGTTTGGCCTCCTCGACCGCCCAGCGTTGGACCGTGGAGGAATCCGTCAACTGCGAGATCTCTGCGCTGAACAGC
This sequence comes from Verrucomicrobiales bacterium, assembly GCA_038126035.1. GTDB lineage: Bacteria > Verrucomicrobiota > Verrucomicrobiia > Limisphaerales > JAYPEY01 > JAYPEY01. Next base: position 4,714 of record JAYPEY010000111.1, read on the forward strand.
TCCTGCTGTTTCTCCTGCCAGTCCAGGTAGCGGCGTTTGTGCTCGCCCCGCCAATAGGTCATCATGTCGTACTGAAGCCAGAACTTCGTGCGCTGGGCCTCGCCGGCCACCTCATCCACCGTGGCCTTCGTCTTCTCCACGTAGCTGATCAGCGCCGTGCGGAAACGCTCCAGCGCATGGACCGAGGTGATGTTCGCCTTCTCCGCCATCTGTCGGATATCCGCTCTTCGAAGCCCGCGTCGCCCGTTTTGCCGGCTCCTAGGGAACCGCCTAATGCTGGTCCAGGTAATCCTGGATCCGCTGCGCCTTGCGCATCAGGAAGGGGGCGTGCGCGTTGGAAACCTCGATGAATTTCTTCAACGCCTTCATGGTGGTCTTGAACTCCTCGGCAAACTTGTAGTGTTCCTGGTCCTGCCAGGTGTCGCCGAGCGCTGAGAAGCGCGCGACAAGCGAGGACATTCCCTGCTGCAGATCGCCGTTGAATCGTTTCAATTCCTCAGCGAACCGCCGCACCTCTTCGGGTTCTATGATGGCCTTTGGCATACGCGGTATCTCTTAAATGCCACAGGATGCCCCGGCAAGCAAATGCGACGGCGCGCCGCCAACCGGCGGCGCGCCGTTCACTGGAACCGTCCCACCTTCTCCAAAGAATTGAACAAATTGCCGGCCTCTGAAGTCCGATTCTCCGTCGGGAATAATGCGCCCGTCCGGACGTCGAAAAAGAGTTGTTAAGCCGGAAGCCGCCGATATATTCGGGAGTCCTTCAAAGGGGTTGTCCCCGCGAAGGGCGCAGTTCAGAAGAATTTGCCCCGTCCGACGGGGCGAACGCACAAAACCCAAAACCGAAAACAAACAGCATAATCAGTATGAAGAAACTCATCGCACTGCTTGCCACCGTGATGCTCGCGTTCAGCGCCGCCGCCGGTGAATACGCCGACATCAGCGTCAACGACCTCGAGAAGGCCATCAAGGCCGGCAAGGTCACCGTCATCGACGTCAATGGCGCGAAATCCTACCAGAAGGGCCACATCCCGGGCGCCATCGCGTTCAAGAACGCCGATGCGCTCAAGGGCAAGCTCCCGCAGGACAAGGACGCCCTGATCGTCGCCTATTGCGGCGGCCCCAAGTGCTCCGCCTACAAGCGCGGCGCCTCCGCGGCTGAAAAGTTGGGCTACACCAACATCAAGCACCTCTCCGCCGGCATCTCCGGCTGGAAATCCGCCGGCAAGAAGCTCGAGAAGAAATAATTCTTCCCGATCTCTTCCTTTCAAAACGTCCTGGTCTCGGCCGGGGCGTTTTTTTTGTTCCGGGCAACCTCAGGCTCGACGCGTCGCCCTGACCTGAGCCAGGCTTCCCGGCAGCCTCCGTGGCCGCCTTCTCCAGAAGGTGGAAGCGCCCATTCTCAAGCCTCGGCCACGCTCTTGCACGCTCGGCTACAGATTGCCCGAAGCCCCTCGCCACCCTCCCTTGATCGATCACGCAAAGCGCTTTTGCGTGTCTACAAGCCGCGGACGGCCGCTCCACGATGTCTGATGTCCCGGATGATCTTTGTCGGAGTTGTGTTCGTATAGACCAGGGGAAATTCGCCAGGAGGCAGGCCTTCAACCTTCACCGCCCTTGCTCCAGCCTGGGCATAACCCGCAAGCGCGTTTTCCAACATGCCCGCCGAGGTGAACTTCGCGTAGGGAATGCGCGCGTGGTAGAGGTTCATCAGGCTCCGGTTCGACTCCGGCAATCCCGGCAATTCGGGCAATCTCAGCCAAAGGCGAATCCGCTCCGGGTAGCTCGTAATCCGCACCTTGGCGACATCCGCCAGATTGGTCGTCCCCAACCCGTGAATCCGATAAAGCCCATGAAGGGCGATGCTCCCACCGCCCGGATACCAACGTCCTTCCGGCGGAATGAACTCCAAGGCCACCGGCGCCTGCCGCGCCAGGTAAGGCCAATACGCGAACACAAACGCGGGGCGACTGAAACCGGAGGTTGATGTGCTCAAGGACGTGGTCAGCGTTTCAGGCGGCGCCGCATTCGGACCGAACGATATCATCGCCGAATGAGCATGGTTCGTTTCAACCCCCGCCAACTTGACACTCAGATTTGAGAAGTTCGCGACCGCCCCCTGTTGAGCTTCAACTTCGATTCGCTCCGGTTTCCCGACCGCCAGATCGACGACCAACTCCACCGCCCCTTGATGAAACATGTGCGTAGTGAAAACGACTCTCGCGAGATTCGTGTGCGAATCGTAGGAAAAGGAATTGACCAGCGCCCGTTTCGTCCGAGCATCGAACAGAGCACCCCCCAGCATCCGGATCTCCGTATCGCCATCGGCATCAAAGCCAAAGACGAATGACGGCGAAGTGAATCCATCCCCCCACCAGCCCATGTGAGGATAACGGACCGCGTCAACGGACTCCCGCCATTCCTCATGCGTCATTTCGCTGCCATCCGGCCTGAAGATGCGCGATGCAGGGTGTGCTTGAGATTCTCAATAGATCTCCTTCGACTCATCGTCCTCCAACCAGATGTGGCTATAGCTCAGCCCCACCGTTCCTCCGGATATCGCGGCCCTTTCCGTCGGTTCCAACCGAATGACCCTCACTGGATACTCCCGTGGCTCCACGTTGCCGGAATCGATCGAATAGTCCATGAAATTGGTCCCTCTGAGCCTGGGCTTCACGCCATCCAGCGGCGTGGGCTCCCAACTTTTCACCGGCGGGAAGGTTCGAAGCTCGACCACAGGCGATACGTCTCGTCCTCGCGCGGAAGCATCGGACTCCGGAAGTAGGGATTGCGGGTGAACCACGAAGCGACCAAGGCCACGGCAACCAAGGCCAGAAGCCCCGCCGCGATGATCCGCCATTTGTTCGTGTCCTTGTCTCCTTCCTCCATCCGAGACGACAGTCCTTGATGGCTCCCATTCCCGCAAGATCGGAAATGACGGACTTCATCCGTGCCCCATTTCCCTCGACAGCGAATCGCGCCCATTGTCATTCTCGCACCTCCATGAAACGAATTGTCGCCATCATTGGCGCCCATCTGAACTGTTGTCGTAGCGCGGCCGTCCCGGCTGCGGGTTCCTGCGGCGTCTCGCCGCACAACGCAGAGGACTGGGTGGAGACGCCCGTCGCATCCGAAGCCGGGAACGCCGGCGCTTCCTCCCTCCCCCGAACCCTGCTCAGCCATTGCAGTCTGGGCTTTCTCTCCCTTGCTCTCGCAACGCCCCCCTCTGCAACCGCCGCCACCCACGACGTCGTTGTCTACGGCGGGACCTCCGCCGGTGTGATTGCGGCGGTGCAGGCGAAGAAGATGGGCAGGTCGGCGATCATCGTCTGCCCGGACCGGCATCTCGGCGGATTGAGCAGCGGCGGACTGGGTTGGACCGACACCGGCAACAAGGCCGTCATCGGCGGACTGGCCCGGGAGTTCTACCACCGCATCTGGAAACACTACGACAACGACGCCGCCTGGAAATGGCAGGCCCGCGACGCCTACGGCAACAAGGGCCAGGGCAACAAGGCCATCGACGGCGAGCAGCGCACCATGTGGATCTTTGAACCGCACGCCGCCGAGGCCGCCTTCGAGAGCTTCATCCGCGATCATGACATCCCCGTTCATCGCGACGAGTGGCTGGACCGCAAGAACGGCGTCACGAAACGCAGCGGGCGGATCGTTTCCATCAGGATGCTCAGCGGGAAGACCTACGCCGGGAAGATGTTCATCGACGCCACCTACGAGGGCGACCTCATGGCGACAGCGGGCGTCGACTATCACGTGGGCAGGGAATCGACCGAAACCTACGGCGAGGAATGGAACGGCGTGCAGACCGGGGTCCTGCATCACAAGCACCACTTCGGCGCGGTCAAGGCAAAGATCAGCCCCTACAAGATCCCCGGCGATCCGAACAGCGGCGTGATTCCGCGGGTCAGTCCGGAGCCGCCCGGCAAGTTCGGCTCGGGCGACAAGCGCATCCAGGCCTACTGCTTCCGCATGTGCCTGACGGACCACGATCCCAACCGCGTCCCCTTCCCCAAGCCCGAGGGCTACGACGCTTCGCAATACGAACTGTTGTTGCGCATCTTCAAGGCGGGGTGGCGGGAGACCTTCCGCAAGTTCGACCCCATTCCGAACCACAAGACCGACACCAACAACCACGGGCCGATGTCGACCGACAACATCGGTTACAATTACGACTATCCCGAGGCGTCCTACGAGCGGCGCCGCGAGATCATCCGGGAGCATGAGACCTACCAGAAGGGCTGGCTGTGGTTCATCGCCAACGATCCTCGCGTCCCGGAGGAGGTGCGCGCGACCATGAGCCAATGGGGATTGGCCAGGGATGAATTCACCGACAACGGCAACTGGCCGCACCAGATCTACGTGCGCGAGGCGCGTCGCATGATCGGCGAATTCGTCATGACGGAGAACGAGTTGCTGAAGAAGCGCCCCACGCCGGACTCGGTCGGCATGGGCTCCTACACCATGGATTCGCACAACGTGCAGCGTTACATCACGCCCGAGGGTTACGTGCAGAACGAGGGGGACATTGGCGTCTCCACGCGCGGTCCCTACGAGATTGCCTACGGCTCCCTCGTTCCCAGGCGAGGCCAATGCGACAATCTTCTCGTGCCGGTCTGCGTGTCCAGTTCACACATCGCCTTCGGGTCCATTCGCATGGAGCCGGTGTTCATGATCCTCGGCCAATCGGCCGCCACGGCCGCCGTCATGGCCATTGACGAGAGGCTCAAGGTCCAGGACGTCCCCTACCCCGCCCTGAAAGAACGCCTCCTCAAGGATGGGCAGATCCTCACTGCCAACGGACTCGTCCATGTCGCCGCCAACGGACTCGATCCGAAGAAACTCGCGGGGGTCGTGGTCGACGATTCCAACGCCCGACTGAAGGGAAACTGGACGCACAGCGGCGCCGCGAAAAAGTTTGTCGCCGGCGGCTACAGGCACGACGGCAACCTGCGCGACGGCTCCTGCTCGGCGACCTTCAGCGTCGACCTGCCAAAGTCCGGCCGCTACGAGGCGCGCCTCGCCTCCCCCCACAACAACAACCGCGCTTCCAATGCCCTGGTAGAGCTCCGCCATGCCAACGGCGTGGAAACGATGCGCGTCAACCAACGGAAACAACCTCCGATTGACGGACTTTTCATTTCCCTGGGCGTGTTCGAGTTCAGAAAGGGCCAGCCGGCTTCAGTCACCCTGAGCAACAAGGACGCGGATGGCTACGTCATCGCCGACGCCGTGCAGTTCCTGCCGGTCAGGTGAAGCGGCTGTGTCGCCAGCCGCAACCGCAGCCGCATGGCCGGCGCCCCCATGGCGTAGCCGCCTTCGCAAGAAGGTGTTTCCCGCGCTCTTGCTGACGACACCACGCCTTTGCAGGCGCGGCCACCGAACGTTCCGTTCCCGGTCAGATTTCCCGTTTCCAACCGAGCTCAGGGATCCCGACTCACGAAAAATTGGGCGCAACGCGGGGCTTGGATACTTGCGGGATGGGTTCTAAGCTCCGGGTTGTGCCGATCGTTCGTATCATGGTGGACGGCTACAGCCTGCTCCACAACTGGCCGGAGCTTGCCCCCGGCAGCCCGCGCCATTCCGAGACGGCGCGTGATGCGTTGACCGACACGCTCACCCAATACCGCGACGCCATCGGCACGCCCATCACCGTGGTCTTCGACGGGGCCGGCGCGCCCAAGGACGCCCCCGCCGCGCAGTCCACCGGCGAATTCGAGGTGCTCTTCTCGCGCAAACGTCGAACGGCCGACGACCTCATTGAACGCGCCACGCAGCGCCTGCTCGAGTTTGGCGACGTCCTTGTCGTGACCGACGATTACGCCGAGCGGGACACGGTCGCCTATCTCGGCGCGCTGACCTCCAGTTGCGAGGCCTTCATCCGGGACGTCGAGAGCGCGCTCGGCTCCCTGTCCACACATATCGCCGAACACAACCGGCGCGAGCAGAAACGCTACAAGGAGAACCGCGCAAGATGAGAACCCTTCTTTGCCTGTTGGCGGGCCTCGTCGCTTTGTCGCCGTTCCGGACGGCCTTGGCGCAGATTCCCGCCCCGGAATCCGGCCCCTTCTACCGCTACCTCATTCTCGTCGATTCCTCCGCGGCCATGAAGCGCCGTCGCGAATCGACGGCCAAGTCCATCGCAGATCTCGTTCACTCGGGATTCGGCGGCCGGGCGCAACAGGGCGACACGATCGGACTCTGGACCTTCGGGGAGGAAGTCGATGCCGCCGCATTCTCGGCGATGAAATGGAGCGAGCCTCTGAGGACGGCGCTGACCGCCCGGGCAACGCGGTTTGTCATGGAGCGGAAGTATTCCGGCAAATCGAATCTGGATCGCGCGGTCCAGGCCATCCTCATGGCCACGCGAACCTCCAAGGATGTCACGGTGTTCATTTTCTCCGACGGCAATGATGTCCTTTACGGAACCCCTTACGACCTGGACATCTCCACGGTCTACATCCTGCATCGCGACGACCTGAAGACCTCCAAGTGCCCCTTCATCACCTCCCTTGCTGCGCGCGGCGGGCGCATCAAGGCATGGGCCGTCGATTCCGGCGGCGGCACGGTCACCATCCCCCAGATCAAGGAGGACGACCCTCCGGCCGCGCCGAAGACGCCCGACGACAAGACCGTGGCATCGAAGGAACCGTCCAAACCAACGGAAACAAAAGACACCGTCCAGAAACCCGCTCCGAGGAAGACCACGCGCCCCCAACCCAGGGTCGTGCAATCGATCGAACTGCCGACCCGCGCTTCCCAGCAAACCGCAGCGTCGCCCAAGGAGATCACGCCAAAGGCGACCGAAATTTCAAAGGGCACGCCTCCGGCGAAAGAGCCCCCCGCCCGGGTTGAAACCAGCGCCCCGGCGGAGCTTTCGAGAAGAACGGAGCCGCCCCGTTCGATCGCCGCAACGACGCCCAAACAATCCTGGCCGCCCAAGACCGTGACGCCCCGAAAGGCGCCCGGAACCGAACGCGCTCCGACCCCGCCCGCATCACCAACAGTCAATCCAGAGACCCAACCGGCAACCTCCGCGAAAAGCGCGCCCTCAGCACAACCTGCAAAGCCGCCGATCAAGACTCAGCCGGCGGCCCGGCCGACGCCAATTCCTGAACCCGCTCCAGTCGAACCCGTCCCGGCCAAACCCGCGCCCGAACCGAAGCCCGCGCCGACGACCGTGACAGACCCCGCCCCCGTCGCAACAAATCCCAAGACGCCGACGGCGCCTCCCCCTCCCGAACGGACGGTCACCGCGAAACCGAAACCCTCCCAATCGTCGCCACCGGAAGCGTCCTCTCAGCCTGCGCCCAAACCGCCTCCAGCGCCGGCGGCCCTGGCCGCTCCGCTGGATGATCCGGGAAGCTCCTCAAGGTTCATCTTCATGGCCCTGGCGCTTCTTCTCGCGGCGGGGATCATCGCCTACCTCGCGCTCCGCAAATCACGCGCGCCCTCCCACGCCAGCATCATCTCCCAATCCCTGGACCGGGAGCGGGAGTAGAAATCGCTCAAGAACCTCCCTCGTCGACGAGTCGTCCTTGTGACATCGGGCGCCAGCGCATGAGTTCCGCGTTCACGCGGCTGGCGTTTCCGGCGCATCCCACATGCCCACGCCCAGCCCGGTCGAAGGCAGCCGCCTGAAGGCGGGACTCCGAACGTTCATCCCCCGGGCCGCCCTCACGCTCCCGGCATTTCCACGCCCGGACCTTTCCCCTGCCCAACCGCCGCATCACTCCATCACTCCATCACTCCGCCGCCTTCCCCGCGCCGCCGGCGACGTAGGAAATGAGATCCGCCATGGCCTGTGGATTGAGCGCGGCTTCGAAGCCTTCGGGCATCAGGGAAAGGCCCGTCGCCCGCAGTTCCTGAAGGTCCTTGCGCAGGACGGTCTCCGTCGTGCCGGCGGCGGTCTTGAACACCAGGGTCGTCGGCGATTCCGAGGCAATGATCCCCGCGACCTCGCGACCGCCAGTCAAGGTCGCCGAGTAGCCGACAAACTTGTCCTCCACCGCGGCGTTCGGATCGAGGATCGCGACCAGCAACTCCGGGACGGACTTCCCGCTCACCGAAGCCAGATCAGGCCCGATCTCATTGCCCTCATTGCCATGTCGGTGACAGACAGCGCAGGCGGTCCGAAACAGATCGCGTCCCCGATTCGCGTCGCCGACCAGGCGGTTGACCGGTTCGAACATTTGGATGACCGCCGCCCGGTCCGCGCCGATGGAGGAAAAAAGCTTTCCGGCCCGCGCGCGAATCTGCGCGTTGCGGTGCCCGCTCAACTTCTGCCGCTGCGCCACGCCGATCTGCGCCGCCGGGACGCCACCTTTTTCGATTGCGTCCAACAGTTTGTTCAACCAATCGCCGCGCCCCATCAGGACATCGAGAACTTCGCCGCGAATGGCCGGACTGTAGCGGCTCCAGCCCGCAAGCAGTATCTCCGGGACCTTCGAGGACCGGATGCCCCGCAGGCTGCGGAGCGCCCCCCGTTGCAGATCAATCGCATGGCGGGCGTCGAGGAGGTTTGACAGGATGCCCATGTCCGAATCCAGATCTCCGGAATCTCGCCCGAGCAATTGAAGCGCGACTCCACGATCCCGCGGAGCGGAGTCGTCGTCCTCGGCAAGACGGCGCGCGACAGCGAAGACAAACGTCAAATCCGCGAGCGCACGTCGCATACGTCCGTCCCCTTTCACCGACTCATCAAACTGCGCCAAAGTCATGCCGCGCGAAGCCAATGCGTTCACGAAGCCAACCGCCGCCTGAAGCTTCCAACTCTCCATCGCGCCTGGCCCCGAATTCGAGACCACTTCCAACGCCGCACGAACCGCCAGATGGCGCTTGGCGGCCACGGCCATTCCCAGCAGTTTCTCCATCAACTCGCCGGATGGCTTCTTTTCGTTGTCGCGATCCACAACCGCGGCGACCATGGCCTCCAGATGTGGCATCGCCGAACTCAGGATTGCCGCCATCAGATTGGGATCATCGCCGTGCTCCAAGGCCATTCTGCCCAATGTTTCCCCCGCCCCGCGGTCCTTTGTTGCCCCAAGCAGGTATGCCAGTTGCTGACGCACCGCCATCGATGGATCCCGTTCCAGCTTCAGCAGTGCAGGCAGAAGTTCCACCAGGATTTCTCCCTTCACAGCCTCACTGACCTCAACCGCACGGAGGCGAACCTCCGGCGTCGGATCGAGGAACGCCGCCCGCAGAATCTTCGGATTCAGCCCCCCCACGCCCTCCAAGGCGCCCAGCATCTGCATTCTTGCCTTCTCTGACTTTGCGCTGGAAAAAGCCTTCGCCAATTTCACGGCAACCCCAGCGGAAGCCCGATCAACCAGCAACTGCTGAGCCTTGTCCCTCACCCAGCCGTGCGGGCTTTGCAGCGCTGCGATCAATGCGCCGTCATCGTCAGCCTTCAATCCTCTGAAAACCTCCGGTTTCGCCCCCTTCGGAACCACCCGATAGATCCGCCCCAAGTCATCGCCCATGCGCACATCCACGGCCGCCTGCGCCTCGGGCGAGATCCATTCCGGGTGCTCGATCACGAAGCGATACATGTCCGCGAGGTAGAGCGCGCCGTCGGGTCCGGTCTTGATCATCGTCGGCCGGAACCAGTTGTCGCTCGACGCAAGAAACTCCCGTTCGTCGTCCGCGGGATGCCGACGACTTGTCAGGGCCGCCCCTTTCGGAACGATCACCTCGCGATGGATCAGGTTATGCACCGGCTCGCTGACGAACACCCAGCGATCCGAGCCATCCCCGAACAAATCACTCCGATAAGGCGTCGGGCTGCAACCCGAGGTGACAAAATTGGCCGAATGCGGCTGGTTCCAACGCGTGATGGTCTTGCTGGTCGGATAACACCGCTTGGCGTCCGGGTAGGATGCCAGCATGTCCTTGGTCGAACCCACCGCAAGGTGCGGATTGCGCGCGAGGTAGCGCTCGGGCAGGTGGTAATGCCACAGCCAGTTGGGGTTGTTATTGCCGAACCAATTGCCCCAGTCGTCGCGATTGCGGCCAAACTGCGTCCGTCCCGCGATCGCCTGAAACTCGCCCGTGTCCGGATTGAAGCGGAAGTCGCGCCCATTGATGTTCACCGGTTTGCCGCCCTTCGTTCCGTTCAGGGACTCCACCAGGCTCACGTTTCCCCCGCTGTCGCCGTTGGCTCCGTAGATCCAGTTGTCGAGACCATATTGAAAGCCATTCACGCGATGCTGCTGATTGCCCTCCTTGAACCCCGTGAACAGCGTCTTGCGAACATCCGCCCTTCCATCGCCGTCCGTATCCTCGGCGTAGAAGATCTCAGGCGCCGCCGAAACCAACACGCCCTTCCGCCATTCCATGACGCCGGTGGGAAAATTGACGCCGTCCATGAAGACCGTGGATTGGTCATAGGCTCCGTCTCCATCCGAATCCGTCAGAAAACGAATCACGCCGCCGGGCTTCTGCTTCCCGTAAACGCCATTGGGATAGTCGCCCATCTCAACGACCCACATCCGGCCATCCACTCCCCAGTCAAATGCGATCGGGTCCTTCACCAGGGGCTCCGCGGCGACCAACTGCACCTCGAATCCCTCGGCGACACTGAAGGCCTTCAAGGCCTCCTCAGGCGACTTCGCAGCCGGAACGGGAAAACTCAGCAGGTCCTCGAACGATCGGCGATCCACCACGTCCGGCAGGTGCGCCGTATCCTCGTTCTGGACCCACATGTGATCCGAATGAAACCAGGCGCCGTTGTTCCTCGCGTCGCCGGCCCGGACGATCATCGGGATCTCGCCCGGATCGCCGCGTTTGCCGGACCGCGAGTTGTGCGACCAGCCGGCAAACCAACCCAGCCGCGGAACCGGCTTGGCCACCCAGAGATGCAGCGACCAGGTCTTCTCGTTGGAGAAGACCACGTCCTCGAAGCCGTCCTTGTTCACATCGACGAAACGCAGGCCGATGTCGCGGCCGAGCCCATCGACGATGGACGTCCCCGGCGGCAGCCCAAAGGAAAGAGGCTTCCATTGTTTCTCCTGATCCGACCAGGCAAAGACCGCGTTCTGTGATTCATTCCCGACGATCAGCTCACAGCGTCCGTTGTGATCCACATCGCGGAATCGAACGCCCCGGTCCCGTCCGCCTTCCGAGACCAGGACAGCTTTCCCTTCAATCTGCAAACCGGCCAGCAGCGCAGGATCCTCCACCCACCGGTTTCCGTCGAACGTCCACGCTTCGGACACGTTCTCATCCCGTCGCAATGCCGTGACGCGGCCGTCCTTGCGCACGATTCCGAATCTCACACCCGCCTCGACGCGCGTCCCATCGGCTCCCGTCTTCACCAGTTGCAGGGGCGATCGGACGTCCCGCCATGCGCTTCTCTCCGGTTCCCAGATTCTCGTGAACGCCTCGGTCCCGTCGCCGAACACGACATCCATATGACCATCGCCGTTCAGGTCCAACAATCGCGCGCCATGATCCTGTCCGTTCGCCGCGCGCAATGCCTTCCCCTTCAACAGATTGGCGTTCAATCGCTCCAACGCCTCGCGAAAATTCAGGAACTTCACCTTCCTCCCGTATTTCGAGACCGCGTAGTCGATGAGTTCCACGATCTGGTCGTTGCGGATCCAGCCGTGCGGATGAAAGACAAGGTTGTAGGTTCCCTGCTTCGCCACGGCCACATCGAGGGATGCCTTGAAATCCGCGACCGTCACCGCATTGGTCCGACCGTGCAGATTGAACGCCTCCCAATCGCTCGGGACCATCGGCGGGAATTCCCAGCAAAGCTTCCCGATCACATAGGGGTAGGGATAATCCTCGATGGTCGTCGCAAAGGAGGACATGTCGCGTTTGCCCGGTCCGGGCGGATCCAGAGGCAGATACTTCCGGAACCGCTCACGACCACCCGCGTCCACGACCAACTCCCGTGGCAACGCAGGATCGTTCGTCGAGGTGATGTTGAACACGGAGGTGTCGATTGACAGGAACTGCCCGGCCGGATTGACCCGGTTGAAGATCTCGGCGTAGAAGCGCGGACTCGGACTGTTCATCGAATCACAGCAGGGCATCCGGAAGGCGACCGGGTGATTGCCCGGAATGCCGCTGAGGAGATCGACGCCTCCGTGAACGACATTGGCCGCCGCCATGAAATTGCTCTTCTGCAGCAACGGACAGGGATGCGTCAGCGTGTGGACATCAATGTTCAGGCCCTCCTTCAACCACGTCTGCAACTGCGGATCGTCCTGATTCACCCGCACCGTCATGATGCTCACCGGGGCCCGCCCGTCGATCTGTTTCAATCGCTCCAGGATCGGGCGCAGGTAATCCTCGTATTTCCCGACGCCGCGCATGTCATCGATGCCCAGGGTCACGACGGCCTCCACCCCCTCTTCGCCCACCCACTGCGGCGTGGTCAATTTCGGGAAGTCGCGATGGACGTGAAACGGGTCGTTCGAATCCAGATGGGTCAGTCGATTGGCGTGTGGGGCGGCGGAAACGGAGGCGGCTCCGAGCCCGATCAGCAGAAAAAGCGTCGGCAGCCGGAAAAGAGAATTCACAATCATCGCGCGGAGCTTAACCGCGCGCGCATCCCGGGGCGAAGGAATATCTTGTCCGCGCCACCCTCCCTTAATCGCACGCCCCCGCGGGTCTTCACCACACTCGCGGGCCTTGTCAGCCGGCGGCATTTCGTGCGATAGGTTTCCAAATTCGCGAGATCATGCGCTTCGATCCCTCAGCCCAATTCCGCAAGATGCAGGAAACCGCCCGGTTGTTCATGGACGACCGGAAGATGGCGGCGGAGTTTCGTCGACGCCCCTCGAAATGGCTGAACGTCGCCCATTTCTGGGTCGTGGTCGGACGCAATTTCGTGCGGAACAAGTGCCTTCTCCGCGCCTCGGCCCTGGCCTACACCACCATCCTCGCCCTGATCCCGCTGCTCGCGGTCATGGTCATCGTCTCCAGCAGCCTTCTCAAGCAGGAGGGCGACGAGGGCATCGACCGCCTGATCGACCACTTCATCGCCTCGGTGGCGCCGCAACTGGACGCCAACCAGAAACTCACCGCAAAGCAGGAGGCCGCCTTGGCAAGGTCCGCGGCAACCCAGGCCACAGCGGACGCCGCCGCGACACCCGACGCCTCCTCCGATGCATCGACCGCGGAACCGCCGGCTGAATCCCTTGATGTCAGTCGGAAGAAGGCCGTCGAGCACATCAAGAGCTTCATCGGCAATGTGGATGGCGGGAAACTCGGCTTCCTCGCGATCATTTCGATCATCCTCATTGCCATCTCGCTGTTGAGCACGATCGAGAAGACCTTCAACGACATCTGGGGGGTGACCCGCGCGCGCAACTTCCCCAACAGCGTCATGCGCTACTGGTCGACGATCACACTGGGACCGCTCTGCCTGGTCTTTGTCTTCGCCCTGACCTCAGGCCCGCGCTTCGAGGCGACCCGGGACAAGCTGGCGGACATGCCGCTGCTCGGCAATTTTCTCATGGCCTTGATGCCCTTTGTCATTCTGAGCCTGCTGTTCGCGCTGTTCTACCTTGCCGTGCCCAACACCCGGGTCGATTGGCGGGCCGCCCTGGTCGGGGGCGCGGTCGGCGGATGCCTCTGGCAGATGAACCATCTCTTCAGCGTGCTCTACGCCTCCAAGGTCGTCACCGACAGCCAGATTTACGGCAGCCTCAGCATGCTGCCCCTGTTGCTGATCGGCCTGTTCACCTCCTGGCTCATCCTCCTCTTCGGAGCGCAGGTCGCCTACAATTTCCAGAATCGCCGGACCTACATGCAGGAAATCCAGTGCGAGAATGTCGATCAGGACGGCCGGGAATTCATCGCCCTGCGCCTGATGACCCTGATCGGCCAACGATTCGAAACCGAGCAAAGCCCCCCGACCTCGCAACAGATCGCCGACCGCCTGGACGTTCCCTCCCGCCTCGTCGGCAGGATCATCACCCCACTCAAACAGGCCGGACTCCTCATGGAGACAAACGGCGGTTCCGACATCGGACACGCTCCCACGCGGCCCATCGATCGCATCACCACCCTCGAAGTGCTGCGCGCCCTGCGCAATCGCGGCGGCGACGAAATGGAAACCCGCGAAGAACCCCAACGCGAGGTCGTCCGCGACGTCTACGACCGCATTCGTCAGGCAGAAACCGACGCCGCCAGGGACACCACCCTGGCTGATCTCGTCGCCCGTTCCGACCGAACCGATCACGCAGGCTGAACAACTCACGCGCCCCGCTCGTCGGAGACAGACGAACTGGTTCGATTTGTTACAGATTTGTCCCCGATCAGGATTCAGGTTGACGCTGAAATCAGTTTTGGCTCAACTGCCCGTCACGAACATCAATTCCGTCGCGACCGAGCGGTCCGCACGCGCCGGCGAAAACCCCACCACCCAATCATGTTCAAAAAGCCCTTCTCACTCCTTGCGACAGTCGCCCTTTTCAGCGTCGCCACCCTTCACGCCGATGTCCGGATGCCGGTTATCTTCACCGACAACATGGTCCTGCAACGCGGGGTCAACGTGCCTGTCTGGGGCTTCGCTGCCAACGGCGAGCAGGTCACGGTGAGCTACAAGCGCCAGAAGGTCTCGACCAAGGCCAAGGACGGCAGATGGATGGTCAAACTGAAGTCGTTGCGCGTCGGCAGCCCGGACATGCTCGTCATCGATGGCCGCAACCGCATTGAACTCAAGAATGTGGTCGTCGGCGAGGTCTGGATCTGCAGCGGCCAGTCCAACATGC
>JAYPEY010000112.1:0-4605 GCA_038126035.1 Verrucomicrobiales bacterium
CCAAGCTCGCCAGCTTCGGCGCCTTCATCGGCATGGAGCATGACATCGACGGCCTCGTGCACATCTCCCAGGTCAGCGAGGAGCGCATCGACAAGATCAAGAACGTGCTCAAGGTCGGCCAGGACGTGACCGCCCGCGTGATCAAGATCGACCGCGGCGACCGCCGCATCGGCCTCTCGATCAAGGCCGCGGAATACTCCGAGGAGCAGATCGAGGCCGAGCAGGCGATGCTCGACTCGCTCAAGCCCGGCGAGGATCTCGTCGCCCTGCAACACGCCTTCGACGCCGCCGACGAGGCCGTCAAGGAAGACGACGGCGACGACTCCGCCGAAAGCTGATCGGCGGACCGACACTCAACGAATCACACACGGGCGGGTCGGCGACGACCCGCCCGTTTTCTTTTTCGGTTCCGGCCATGTTCTACGCGATACTGGCCGGATTTCTCGGATTCGACCTGCTCGAAGGGGACGGTTCGATCTCGCTTCTGACGAATTTCGGGAACGACTTCGACTACATCAACCGCGCTCTCGCCGCCAATGCGTTGATCCTCGATTTCGAGACCGTGGCGGAGATCCGGCTCACGTTGATGCAGGCGCTCCCGCAAGACCCGCATGTCAAAGGCTGCCGGATCGTGTCCGTTTATCGTCCCCGGTTGTGACGCGTTGCCTTGCGCCCCCCGCGTCCCACTGTTGCAATCGCAGGCGCCCTCGGCGATGGTCTCCGCCGCTTATGGACGATTCCAAACAACTGGACGAACTGCTCTCCTGCCGGCTTGGCTCCGGAGACCGGGAGGTCACGCCCTGCACCATTGTCATCTTCGGAGCCAGCGGCGACCTGACCTCGCGCAAGCTGATACCGGCCCTGTATCACCTGCATTGCGAAGGCCGGCTTCCTGCCCCGATTCGGGTGATCGGATTCGCCCGTCGCGAGAAGACGGACGAATCCTGGCGGACTGAACTCCGCGAGGCCCTCGGCCGCTTCTCCCGAAGCGGGGCCGTCGATGAGGCGAAATGGAATGAGTTTGCCGCGAAGGTCGTCTACTGCCGGGGCGACCTGACCGACGACGAAGCCTACGCCCGGCTGCGCGACCGCATCGCCGAATCGGACAACGAGCAGGCGCGCAACAACATCCTGGTTTATCTCGCCATTTCGCCCAGCCAGTTTTCCGAGGTTGTCGCCCGCTGTTCGTCGGCGGGACTGCTCAACCGGGATCCGGACGCCGCAACCTGGCGTCGGGTCGTGGTGGAAAAACCCTTCGGCCGGGATCTGGGTTCCGCGCGCGCGCTCAACGAGAGCCTCATGCAACACGCGCATGAAAAGCAGATCTTCCGCATCGACCACTACCTCGGCAAGGAGACCGTGCAGAACATCCTCATGTTCCGCTTCTCCAACTCCATCTTCGAACAGCTCTGGAACCGGCAGTCGATCGATCACATCCAGATCACCGTCAGTGAGAAGCATGCGGTCGGAGGCCGCGGCGGCTATTACGAGGAGGCGGGAGCCCTGCGCGACATGGTGCAGAATCACCTGCTCCAGGCGCTCGCCCTGGTCGCCATGGAACCGCCGGTCTCCCTCGAAGCCGAGGCCATCCGCGACGAGAAGGTCAAACTGCTGCAGTCCATCCGCCCCTTCGATTCCGCCCGGATCGCCGAACAGGTCGTGCGCGGACAATACTTCGCCGGCCAGATCGACGGCGACGCCCGCCAGGGTTACCGGCAGGAACCCAAGGTCGATCCGGAGTCCAACGTGGAAACCTACGTCGCGCTCAAGCTGTTCATCGACAACTGGCGCTGGTCCAATGTGCCGTTCTATCTGCGCACGGGAAAGAACCTCCCCATGAGCGCCAGCGAGGTGCGGGTGCAGTTCCGCCCCACGCCCAACATCCTCTACGCGGCCCAATGCGACGGCGGGCTCGATCCGAATTCGCTCACCCTCCGCCTCCAGCCCAACGAGGGAATCTCCCTCCATTTCAACGGCAAGGTCCCCGGCGCCAGCATGGAGGTGCGCCCCGTGCGGATGCACTTCAGCTACGACACGGAATTCGGCGCCTACACTCCCGAGGCCTACGAGCGCCTCCTGTTGGAAGCCATCGCCGGCGACGCCACCCTCTTCATCCGCCGCGACGAGGTCGAAACGGCCTGGGGCATCGTGGACGCCATCCGCGACGGCTGGACGGACACCGCCCTCACCAACCGGGAATTCTACGCCGCCGGCACTTGGGGCCCGGTCGCAGCCGACGACCTGCTGGCGACATCCGGCCACAAATGGCGCAACCCCCAACCGCTCAAATGACGCGCCCTCCCGCCATGCCGCAACCGGACATCCAGACCTTCTCTTCCCCCGCCGCCCTGGCCGCCGCCGCAGCCAGGGCATGGCTGGAAGAATTGACCGGCCGCTCCGCCTCCGCCCCGCCTTGTTCGGTCGCCCTGTCCGGCGGTCGCATCACCAAGGCATTCTTTCAATCCATCGTCGGGCAGGCCAGGGACAATCGGTCGATCTTGGACAACGTTCATTTCTTCTGGGCCGACGAACGCTGCGTCCCGGCCGACGATCCGGAAAGCAACTTCCGCATGGCGGACGAACTTCTGTTCCGGCCGCTCGGCATCGCCCCGGAGCGCCTCCACCGCATCCATGGAGAACTGTCCCCGGACGAAGGCGCCGCGGCCGCCCGGGTCGATCTGGACCGGTTTCGCCACCTCAAGGGCGCGGACCTGCCGCTCTTCGACACGGTCTTCCTTGGCATGGGGGAAGACGGCCACGTGGCTTCCCTGTTTCCAGGCGAATCTGAGGAAGACATGAAGAATCCCGCGACCTACCGAAACGTTGTCGCCGTCAAGCCGCCGCCCCATCGAATCACCCTCGGCTACGACGCAATCGTCTCAGCGAACTCAGTGACGGCGCTGGTGTCGGGAAGCGGCAAGGAATCGGCCCTGCGGGATTCCCTGTCTCCGGAAGGAACAACGCCTCTCGCGAGAATCATCCAATGCCGACGAGAAATCAGGATCCTGACGGACGTGAAGTTGGAGGGAGACTGAGTCAGGCTCAGTCGTAAAGATCATAGAGCGTGAAGGCGGCGCCGCTCTGCTGCTGTTGAGGCTGCGCCGCCGGCTTGGGTTCGGCGGCGGCGTCCAACAACTGATCGGTCGATTGCTCCGCCACATGCTGCGCCGGCATCTTCTGACCTTTTGTCGCAGCGATGAAACCCAGCGTCACCGCGGTCGACTCCTCATCCTGAAGACGATGCACGATGATCTTCTCCAAGGTCAGATTCGGGCGCGGTTTGGTGCACAATTCCACCAGTTCCTCGAGCGACGAAAACGGGATGGCCCTCTCCTCGAAGCTTGGCGTGTCAGTCCGGATGAACACCGCCTGACCGGTTGCATAGGAACCGAGACTCATGACTGGAATTGGTCGAATCTAGTCAACCGACAATTCCGACGCAAGTATTGAATGCCCTGTTTTGAGGCGCTTTGCAGCCGCGGCGCCACCGGTCGCAGCGAAATTGCTTGCCGCCCTCCGACAACCCGGAACACGATCAGAACGACACCCCGCCTCCCGATGAACACCGTGATACTCACCGACTCTCCCGATCAACTCAGCGAGTTCTTCCCCATGACGCCGGCCTGGAAGCAGACGGCGCAGACGTCGCTCGAGCCGACGCTGCAGAATCTCTGGGCCGCCATCGGAACCGGCGGATCACCGTGGATCGCCGACGTCCCCGGTTCTTTCAACGCCGGAAGCTGGGACGCGATCGCGATCATCGACCAGGCTCCCGGCTCCCAGTTCGACGCCCTGCATGACGCCTCAACCAGGAACGCCGAACTGCCCGCCGCCGCGGCCTGCCTGGCCCTCCGAGGACGCGGCTTCCATGGCAACCGCGCCCGGCCATGGTCCGTGGAGAAAGGAAACCTGCACCTGACCACGCACCACAGCTGCGATACTCCGGTTTCACGCGCGGGACTCGGCTTCAGCATGCTCCCCACCGTCGCCGCCGCACGCGCCCTTGCCGGCCAGGCCGGCAAGCCCGGCCACATCGGGATCAAGTGGGTGAACGACATCCTGGTCGATGGCCAGAAGGTCGGCGGAGCCCTGACCGCCACCCAGATTCAGGACGACGCCTACACCTCGGTCATCATGGGACTGGGCATGAACGTGGAACGCACCCCGCCCATTGACGCCTCCAGATTTGTGCCCGCCGCCGGCTGCCTCGCCGATCTGCTGCCCGTCTCGAGCCTGACGCTGCCCGAGGCGCTCCCCAAGATCCTCCGCGCATTCGACGACGCCTATCGCAATCTGATCGCCGAAGGCCAGAACAACCTGCTCGAAGCCTATCGACGCTTCTCCTGCTGCATCGGCGAGGATGTGACCGTCTGGGCCGAGAACGTCAGCGACTTCGCGTCCGCCGAACCGCTCGCCCAAGGTCGCTTGCTCAAGATCAACGACGACCTCTCGCTGACCATCGAAGGCCGCGAAGAACCGGTCGGCAAAGGCCGCCTCGCTTTCACCAACAAATCCTGGCCCATGGGAACCGCAAGAATCGCAGATTGAATTCCCCGCCCTCGTTCCGCACTGCCATCTGCCATCCACCATCTGCCATCTGCCATC
>JAYPEY010000112.1:4705-19206 GCA_038126035.1 Verrucomicrobiales bacterium
CTGCCATCTGCCATCCACCATCTGCCATCTGCCATCTGCCATCTGCCATCCTTCCTCCATGCGTCCCTCCGCCCATTTCAAACACTGCCCCCGCTGCGGCGAACAGTCGTCCGAACGCGAAGACAACGCCCCTCTCCTCTGCGACTTTTGCGGATTCACCTTCTTCTTCAACCCCTGCGTCGCCGCCGCCGCCATTGCCCTCCGCGACGATGACAAGGCCCTGTTCATCCAACGCGCCAAAGATCCCGCCAAGGGCAAACTCGCCATCCCCGGCGGCTTCATCGACATCGGGGAAACCGCCGAAGAAGCCCTGCGACGCGAATTCAAAGAGGAGGTCAATGTGGAACTCGACCACATCCAATACCTCTCCGCCCATCCCAACAACTACGCCTTCCGCGACGTCACCTACCCCGTGCTCGACTTCTTCTTCACCGCGAACATCGTCAACGCCGACAATGCCTCCGCCCTCGATGACGTCGACGACTTCCTCTGGCTCGATCCGCACGATGTCGACCCCGAGGACCTCGCCTTCCCCTCCATCCGCAACGCGCTCAAAGTCTTCCTCGCCGGCAAACCGTTCTGAGAGGTTCGCCTGCGGAAGCAGCGAATCAACCTGTCCACCAGCCGCGACCTCGTAGCCGCGACCTTCAGGTTGCGCATCGAGTCCGTATGGACGAGAAGTGGGCAGCCCGACCACCTACTTCTCGCGCAGTGCGCTCGAAGCGCAACCTGAAGGTTGCGGCTACAATTCCGCATGGAGATAAAAAATTATCTTTTCCCGGTTGACGCGCCCAAGTTGAAAAGATAATTTTTTATTACTTTCAGGAAAAGACCTGTCCAAGAATTCAATTCAAGCCCCGCTCCATCATGACGGATTTTTCCAGACTCAGCCGAAGAGAGCGTCAGATCATCGACATCCTGTTTTCACGCGGAGAAGCGACCGCGCTGCAGATCCAGGAGGCGCTGCCCGAGCCGCCGTCCACCATGGCCATCCGCCGCATGCTCAGCATCCTCGAAGAGAAGGGGCAGATCAAACGGAGGAAGGAAGGCCGCGAGTTCGTCTACACAACGAAGCAACCACGAAAGCGCGCGGGCGCCAAGGCAATGCAGCACCTGCTGGACACGTTCTTCGGCGGCTCCGTCGAGGAAGCGCTTGCAACGCACCTCGAACGACCGGGAACCGCGGTTTCCGACGATGAATTGAAACGCTTGGTCAACCTCATCAACGACGCCCGCAACAAGGGAAGGTGATCGCCATGAAAACCACAGCCTATCTTGCCGCCGTGCTGGCCGCGGCCTCCCCCATCCTGGTGAATTCCGCTCTCAAGGGCGCCATCGTCCTCGCAGTCGGAGCCCTGCTCACCGCCGTCTGTCTTCGGAAGGCCTCCGCCGCCGCGCGCCATGCAGTCTGGTTGCTGACGATGACTGCATTGCTGGCGCTGCCAGTCCTGTCCGTGTCCCTGCCGAAGTGGCGCGCGCTGCCCCCGGCCTTCAAGCTGACTCCGCCCCACGCGACAACAACCCCGGAAACACCTCACGCAAATCCCACGGCGGACGATTCAATCACCCTACACTTCGACTGGCCCACAGATTCCGAAGGGGCTGAAACAATCACGAAAGCCATTCCGGTTTCCAGAATCGCAACCGAGCATTCGCACGATGCAATCGTGTTGTCCGCCCCTGGAGCCGAAACACCCCCAGCAACAACCCCGGAAACCGCGCATTGGCTGTCGGCGCTCTGGCTGCTGGTCACGACCGCCCTGCTGACGCGTCTGGTGTGCTGCCATGCCCTGCTTTGGCGCGTCGTCCGACAAAGCCGCGCGCCCGATTCGCCTGGCTTGGATTCCCGATTCCACGCCATCGCGAAATCACTCGCCATCACCGGCGTCACGCGTCTCCTGATAGCTCCCGGAAACTCCATGCCCAAGACTTTCGGCGTGTTTCGCCGCATCGTCCTGCTCCCCGCGAAAGCGGAATCCTGGTCCGCCGATCGCCTCGACGCGGTCCTGGCCCACGAACTGGGCCACGTGAAACGCCACGACACGCTGACGCAGTTCATCGTGCAGATTGCCTGCGCTGTTTACTGGTTCAATCCCCTCGTCTGGCTGGCCGCCCGGCAGATGGAGTCCGAACGCGAACGCGCCTGCGACGATCTGGCGCTGAACAACGGCTTCCGCGCCTCCGATTACGCGCAACACCTGTTGGAGATCGTGACCGGCTGCAAAGCCGATGAGCTGGAAGCCTGCGCCTCCGTCGGCATGGCCCGCCCTCGCGTCTTGAAGGCCGCTTGGGCTCCATTCTCGACGAGCGCATCAACCGCCGCGCCCTCCCCCAGACTCTGCTTGGCGTCGCAGCCCTCGCCGCGGCCGTGGCCGTGATTCCCCTGGCCATGATCGAAGCGCAGGAGGCGGAACCAGAATTGCTCGCCCCCGCCGAACCTGCGGCCCCGTCGCAACCTGAACTCCCTGCGCCAGCGGAACCCACAGCCACAGATGAACCTGAGATCGTTCTTCCCGAACCGAAGAATCCCATTGATCCGCTCGTGATCGAGAAGAATCCACAATCATGGAGCGCGCTGTTCTCGGACAAGCTTCACACGACATTGCTGAATAGCACTGAGTTTCGCGATCTGATCGGAGACGGCGATGTGGAGAAAGCAAAACGGAACCTCTTGTTTGTCGTCCCGATCGAACCGGGGTTGGTCTACGCCGTGACGCATACCAACGGAGTTCTGGGCTGGGATTGGCCCCGGAAGAAGCGTCGGGGGCAGATCGCAATCGATGTCAATCCCGCCACACAATTCCGACATCGCGGCAATCGTTTGTATCTACTCTCGGCAACCGCTCACCCCGTCTGCCTGAAGTTGGCCCGGAGCGGAGGCGTCGTGGACTGGGACGGAGCCGCACCCGACAAGATCTCCACACATCAGCTCAAGACAGCCCAACGCGACCTTTTCGATCTGAATGCTCCCGCCGTCCCAGACAAAGAGAATCAACTCAAGCTCATCAAGGCCCTGTTGCTGAATGAGAATCCACCGCAGATCAAATCCGCGCAATCGCGCGTGACAACAATCTCGCTCTCACCCCAAGCCGACACAAACTACACCGCCTACGTTCGCGATGGTCGGCTCTACTGCAAATCGAACGATCCCGACAAACACGGTTTCACGATCTCCCTGACGTCCAAGGAAAACCCCTTTCAACCTGTTGTCCGCAATGGCCGCGTCTACTACGCCAACGACGTGGACCGCTTCGTTTGCTGGGACATCAAGAACCGCGACCTGCTGTGGAAATACGATGGAGCCTTCGCGCCCGACAACATCCCCTATCAAGCCGATCTGAGTCTTGCATTCCTGGAACTCCATGGACGTCCGCCCCAATCCCACGCGCCCCGATCCCTCCTGGCGCACGTGCGCGCCTATCTACGGAAACCGGCGAACCTCAACGGCGATGCGATGACGGCGGCACGGCCCATTCTCGATCCCGATGGCAATTCCTACCGCGTTCGCATCGCCTCGAACGAACCGGATCCAATTCCATCGACAATCGACAACCCCGGCGCCACCTTCGGTGACACAAAGCAAAGAGGAAACGCGCTCCCGCCCCCGAGTCCAAACCGCATCGCCTTGTCGCTCGCTGGAGTTGTTCAAGGTTGGTCCATCCACAGCAACAGGCTCCACTTTACACACCCAACCACCAGAGACTCACCGCGCGATCTTTGGTCCTGGTATCACGACGACGTCGATGGCGCTTACGGAGTCACCGAAAAGGATGGCCGCGTTTACATCGTGGACGGCCGGCAAAACTCAAATGCCTCGAGATGAACACCGGTCGACTCATCTGGCGCGAAGACCAATCCTCGCCGATTTCAACCGCCGACCGGAAACGCGGCGTCATCGACCTGAGCCCTTCCGCCCCCGAAACCTCCAACTTTGATGCCGCAATCGCAGGTTTCAAGCAGCGTCAGATCCAAGATCTGAGGAGGCGGTCCGCAGAGCGCAAACTCCACAAGGCAACGAACAAATTGAATCTCGCCAACCGGCAGATCAATGTGCTGAAAAAGATTGGGGCCCAGGAGGACATCGACAGGTGGCAGAAGGAAGCCGCGTCTTGGAAAGCAATGATCGCAACCGCCAAAGCCGAACTTGACAGCTTAACGGAGTAACGAAATTCCTGAGAAGCCCGATTCGAACCGACGCGGCAGTCTGAAGCCGAGGAATCCCCACGGATCGCAAAGCCGACCCACGGATATCTTCTGTTCATCCGTGGGTCGGCCTTGCCATCCGTGGGGCAGGCTCCCGCCTCCTCGCCGGCTTGATTTCGATTTCCCCCGGGCGCAATTCGCCTAAACTCCCTCTCCATGAGCAGGACATGGCGCATCGCGGGCATCAACTTCGACCACTTCCACATGGGCGATCTTCTTCGGATGGCGCATGAACATCCCGACGCCGAGCTGGTCGGCATCTGCGACGAGCAACCGGAACGCATGCGGGAGGCCATCCGCAACTTCGACATCGCGGATGGCAATGTCTTCACCGACTTCAAGGCCTGCCTCGAAACGACCAAACCCGATCTCGTCATCCTCTGCCCTTCCACCGGCGGCCATGCGGAATGGACTGAAAAGGTCGCGCCCTTTGACGTTCACATCCTGATGGAGAAACCCTTCGCCGCCTCGCTTGCCGACGCCGACCGCATGATCGAGGCGATGAAGCCGACCGGCAAACAACTCGCCATCAACTGGCCGCTGCGTTGGTATGAGGCGCACGTCACCGCGCATCGCCTGATCCGGGAAGGCCTGATCGGCGAGGTGACCGAGGTCCATTTCTATGATGGCAATCGAGGCCCCCTTTATCACGGCGCCGACAAGATCGAGAGGGAACCCACGGCCGAGGAGAAGGACGCCAGTTGGTTCTACAAGAAGGACCAGGGCGGCGGCTCGCTGTTGGACTACCTCGGCTACGGCACAACGCTGGGGACCTGGTTTCACAATGGCGCCAGGCCCATCGAGGTCACCTGCATGGTCGATGAACCGCGCGGCCTCGAGGTCGATGAACAAAGCGTCACTGTCGCCCGCTACGAGAACGGCCTTTCCACTTTCCACACCCGTTGGGGAACCTTCACCGATCCTTGGACGAACCAACCCCAGCCCAAGTGCGGCTTCGTCATCAAGGGAACGGAGGGAACCATCAGCAACTACGACTACGAGAAGAGCGTCCGCGTCCAGACCCGCGACAAACCGGAAGGCTGCGAGATCCCGGCCGACGAGCTCAAAGCCCCCTACGCCGATCCGGTCCAGTATTTCCTCCACTGCCTCGAGAATGACCGTCCCATCGACGGCCCGCTTTCGGCGGAAACCGCGCGCATCGGCCAGCAGATTGTTGATACCGCCTTCCAAAGCGCCCAGGAAAAGCGGACGCTGCCGCTGATCGGTTGATCGCCCCGCCCTCCGCCCGAAATCCATCGCCATGAAACAAGGACATCTCAGTCTCACCTTCGCCGTGACGCTCGCGTGCGTCATGGGCGCAAGCGAGACCGCCAACGCCGCCCAATCCATCGCCCGGGTCTGGAACGAGCAGAATCTCGCCGCGATACGAATCGATTTCCCAAACCCGCCGGTCCACGCCCGCAATCTCTTCCACACTTCCGTCGCCATGTGGGACGCGTGGGCTGCCTACGACACGACCGCCGTCGGCTATCTGCACCGTGAATCCGCGACCGCCGCCGACATCGCCACCGCGCGACATGAAGCGATCAGCTACGCAGCCTATCGCGTGCTCGCGCATCGGTACGCGCTGTCGGTGAACGCCTCGACCACGCTGGCGACGTTGGACGCCCAGATGACGACGCTGGGATACAGCCCGTCCATCACCACAACCACGGGGACCTCTGCCGCCGCCGTGGGCAATCGCGTCGCCGCAGCCGTCCTGGCCTTCGCCGCAAGTGACGAGTCCAATGAGTCGAACAACTACGACGATCCGAGCTACGCGCCGGCCAACTCCCCCTTGATCATCGCCCTTCCGGGGACCCAGATCTCTGATCCCAATCGCTGGCAGCCCCTGGCATTCGAGTTCCACGTCACCCAGAACGGTTTGATCGCGGACTCGATCCAGACCTTCATCGGTTCCCATTGGGGCGCCGTCCGCCCGTTTGGCATGGAGCTTCCGGAAGGCGAAAGCGTCTACTTTGATCCCGGACCGCCGCCGTACATCGGAACGACCTCGGACGCCGAATTCAAGTCCGGCAACGTCACCGTTCTGGAACACAGTTCCAAACTGGATCCCACCAACGGCGACATGATTGACATCTCGCCCGGCGCGCGCGGCGGCAACACTCTCGGCGACAACAACGGGACCGGCCACGCCCTCAATCCCGCCACCGGAATGCCCTACGCGTCAAACATCGTGCCGCACGGCGACTTCGGCCGCGTGATCGCCGAATTCTGGGCCGATGGTCCCGACTCCGAGACCCCGCCCGGGCACTGGAACACATTGGCCAATGAGGTCGCCGACCATCAGGGCTTCGAACGCCGTTTCAAGGGGACCGGCCCCGAACTCGATCCGCTCGAATGGGACGTGAAGGTCTACTTCGCCCTCAACGCCGCCGTTCACGACGTCGCGGTCGCCGTCTGGGGCTGCAAGGGGCATTACGACTATGTGCGTCCGATCAGCAGCCTTCGCTACATGGGCGGAAAGGGCCAATCGACCGACTCTGGCGGCTCCTCCTTTCATGCGCACGGTCTCCCCTTGGTCGACGACCTGATCGAGGTCGCCACCAGTTCCTCCCTCAGCTCCGGAGGCAAACACTTCGGAACGCCCGACGCGCTCGTCGGTGACATCCTCATCTTCACCTGGGGCGGCGAACCCGCCGATCCCCAGACACAGTTCACCGGGACGAAATGGATTCGCGCGATCGACTGGCACCCCTACCAGCGCGACACCTTCGTGACGCCCGCCTTCGCCGGCTACGTCTCCGGCCACAGCGGTTTCAGCCGCGCCGCCGCCGAGGTCCTGACCCGCATCACCGGCAGCGAGTATTTCCCCGGCGGCATGGGAACCTTCACCGCGACGAAAGACCAGTTCCTGCAGTTCGAACTTGGCCCCAGCGTCGAAGTCGTCCTGCAGTGGGCCACCTACTACGACGCCGCCGATGAAGCCGGCATCTCGCGACTCTATGGAGGCATTCACGTGCCCGCCGATGACGGCCCCGGACGAATCATCGGCTCGCAATGCGGCATCGGAGCCTGGGAACTCGCGGAGAAATACTTCGACGGCTCCATCATGAATGAACAACCGCAACTGACGGTGACGCCCGAAACCGGCGGCTCCGGCCACCGCCTGAAATGGAACACCCGCCGCGGCCTGTTCTACGAACTCCAGACGAGCGACACTGTGAGCGGAACCTACGCAGGCTCCGGCCCGGCCCAGGCCTTGAATGCCTCGAACGAAACCACTGTGGTGACTGACACTCTGGACAAGGCCGTCTTCTATCGGGTCGTTCGCTCGGACGCCGCCGGCGATTGATTGACGCCGACCACAACGCGATGTTTCCTTCCCACAATGAAACAGGCTGAAGGCGTCACTCTCATCACCAACGGGCAACTGATAGACGGAACGGGAACCACCCCCATCGCGAACGGGGCACTGCTCATCAGGAACGGCCGGATCGAATACGCCGGTCCCGCGACTGAAGTCCCCGAAACGCCGCCGGACTGCGACAGAATCGACGCCCAAGGCGGCACGATCATGCCCGGCATGGTCGAGGCGCACTTCCACGCCACCTATTTCAACATTGCCGCGCTCGAGGACCTCGACATCAAGTATCCGGTCGAATACGTCTCACTCCTCTCCTCGGTCAACTGCCGCCTCGCCCTGGAATGCGGCTACACCGCCGCGCGCTCCGGCGGCTGCCTGTTCAACATCGACGTCTGGCTCAGGCAGGCCATCGAGAACGATCTCATCCCCGGCCCGCGACTCTCGACGTCCGGTCGTGAAATCTGTTCCGCCGGCGGACTGATGGATTGGAATCCCGATTTCCGCAAGATCGGCATGGAAGGATTGGTCTTCATTATCAACGGCCAGGAGGACGCCCGCCGCGCCGTTCGCGCGCTGGTCAAGGACGGCGTCGAATGGGTCAAGACCTACCCCACCGGAGACGCCGCGGCTCCGGATGTCAACGACCACCACACGCTCTGCATGACCTTCGAAGAGATGGCCGCCGTCGTGCGGACCGCCCACAACCATGGGATGAAGGTGACCGGACATTGTCGGGCGACTGAAGGCATCAAGAACGCCCTGCGCGCCGGATACGATTGCCTGGAGCATGGCACCTTCATGGACGACGAGGCCATGGAACTCCTCCTCCAACGCGATATCCCGGTCGTCCCCGCCCTTTACTTCGAAAAAGCCAGCGTCATTCACGGACCGGAATTCGGCCTTTCCCAGCGAGTGATCGACGGTCACCAGGAAACCCTCGATGGCGGCGCCGAAAGCGCGAGACGCATTCTCCGCGAGGGCGGCCGACTCGGCATGGGCGGCGACTACGGCTTCGGCTGGAATCCTCACGGCGACTACGCCAAGGAACTCACCCACTTCGTCAAGGACGTCGGCTTCACCCCGGTCGAAACCATCATGTGCGCCACCAAGACCGGCGCCGAGATCATGGGGCGCAACGATGAGTTCGGGACGCTCGAACAGGGAAAACTTGCGGACGTCAACGTGGTGGATGGCGACGTCGTGGCCGACATCTCCATCCTCGAGGACCGGAAGAACTTCATCGCCGTGATCCAGGGCGGCGCGGTCAAGGCCGGACGACTGGCCAAACCCATCCCCACCATCGTGGCCCGGGAAAAGTGACCCACCCCCACGATCCGTCGCCGAAATGAACGCTGCTCCCCCGCCTCCCTGGCTTTCCCTCGACTTCATGTCGGAGTCGATCATCGAAAAGTCACTGAACCTCGCAACAAACGAGAGCGACGCCGGAACGACCGTCCTGTTCCTCCATGGCGTCCTGCGCAACTGGCGGACGTTCCATCCGCTGCTTCAGGAGTTGAGATCCGAACTGCGCCTCGCCGCGCTCGACTTTCGCGGCCACGGGAGGAGCGATCCCGCGCCAGGCGCCTATTTCGTCCGCGACTATGTGGAGGACGCGACCAAGGCATTGGGGCACGTCTCGGCTCAGCGGAACATCATCTACGGTCATTCCCTCGGCGCGATGGTCGCCATGGCGACGGCCGCGGAGAATCCCGGACGGGTCAACGGGATCATCCTGGAAGACCCGCCCTTCTCCACCATGGGCGGGCGCCTGCTTCAACTCCCGCTGCATCGCTTCTTCGCCGGATTGCCCGATGTTCTCGCCCGGTCGATCAGTGTGGATTCCCTGTTCCACAACTTCTCCGAAATGATCGTCGGCGAGGATGAGAACAACGCACCCATCCGAGTGAAGGACCAACGCGACCAGACCGCGCGTCGCTTCAGCGCTGAAAGCCTCGGCCACATGGATCCGGAGGTGTTGACGCCCATCGTCGAGGGCCGCTGGTTGGAGGACTACGATCACATTTCACTCGCGCGAAAAGTCCGTTGTCCGATCGTTATGTTTCAATCGGATGAGAGAGCCGGCGGCATGCTGACCAATGAAGACGCGCGCAGTCTCAAACGCATCTGGAAAGGCCGCTGTGAATTGATCCGACTCGAAGGCGTGGGACACACCATCCACTGGGCGCAACCGGGCGCCTTGCTGGAACAGATCCGGAAACTGATCCAACCCGATGAGTCCGGCTTGGACCTTCGATAACGCCCGGGATCACCACGCCACACCTTCAACACAGAGGCCACCGAGAACACGGAGGACCACAAAGAGAAGATGTCTTTCTCAGTGGTTCTCCTTTTCTCTGTGACCTCTGTGTTGAAAAGGAGGCGCGGAGGTTGTCGCATCCTCGTTTGAACAGGCCGCCGCGAACGCGCCGTTCGAGTGTGATTCAACTGTCCTCCGCCTCTTCAAGCGTACATCAATAGCCGGATGAATCCGCCTGCACGCCTCGCCATTCATGCGTTCACCTTCATCGCCATCCTCGCCGCCGTCTCCGTGTCCGCCGAGGACTGGCCCCGTTGGCGCGGACCGGATCTGAATGGCGTCAGCAAGGAGAAAGACTGGACCGATCAATGGCCCTCCGGCGGCCCCAAACGCATCTGGCGCGCGCGCGTCAACACCGGCTTCTCCACGGTCTCTGTCGCTGACGGACGCGTCTTCACCATGGGCAACCGCAATGGCACAGACATCGTCTTCTGCCTGAGCGAAAAGACCGGCAAGGAGACCTGGCGGCGCGAATACCCCAGCCCCCTGGCGCCGCGCTATTACGACGGCGGCCCCAGTTGCACGCCCACTGTTGATGGCAAGGTCGTCTACACTCTCGGCCGACAAGGAAACGCTTTCGCGCTCGACGCCGCATCCGGGAAGATCCTATGGCACAAGAACGTGGCCGAGGAGATCGGCGCGGTATATCCCGAATGGGGCTACGCAGGGTCCCCCTTCGTCGCGGGCGACAAACTGATCCTCAATGTCGGAACGGCCGGCCTCGCCGTGAACAAAACGAACGGCAAACTCCTCTGGCAAACCGGCTCATCGACCGCCGGCTATTCCACGCCCCATCCTCTGAAACAGGCAGGCAAGGACTGCGTCGCCATCTTCGGAGCCAAGGGCATGCACGCCGTGACATTGGATTCAGGCAGGATTGTCTGGACGCAACCATGGGAAACCTCCTGGGACGTGCACGCCGCCGACCCCATCATCCGCAACGACCGACTCTTCATGTCGTCGGGTTACGACCGTGGCTGCGCGATGCTGCAATTGACGGACAACGAGCCGCGCGTCTTCTGGGAGAACAAGAACATGCGCAATCACTTCAACAGCTGCGTTCTGATCGACGGCCATCTCTACGGCTTCGACGGCAACAGCCATCGCGGTCAGGCCTACCTTGCCTGCATCGACTGGAAGACCGGCGACACCAACTGGTCCACGCCGGAATTTGGATACGGCTCCCTCTGCGCGGCCGACGGAAAACTCATCGTCCTCGCCGCGCGCGGCATGCTGGCAGTGGGCGAGGCATCGCCCAAAGGATGGAAGGCGACTTCCCAGGCGCAGGTTCTTGGCGGCCTCTGCTGGACGCCGCCCGTGCTGGCGAACGGCCATCTCTACTGCCGGAACTCGCGCGGGGATCTGGTCTGCCTGGAATTGAACTGACCAACGGATCGCGGGTCTGTGACCCGCAGCGACCTTGGAATATCCTACGTGCCGGGGCTGTTCTTGCGCGACCGTCAATCGGAAGTTGCTGCGGGTCACAGACCCGCGATCCTCGCCGACAGATACAGATCCTCCCCCAGCTTCCGCCAGTTCACGTCCGACAGACGCAAAGCGTCCTTCAGGCTCGTCGCCCCGTTCCCCGCCACGCCCTTTCGCGCATCGCGTCCGCCGAGGATCTTGGGCGCATAAAAGAACGCCACCCGATGCGCCAGTCCGGCTTCAAGAAACGACGCGTTCACCTCGCCGCCGCCTTCGACCAGCAGGCTCGTCACCTCGCGAGCCCCAAGCTCCTTCATCAACCAGCCCAGATCCGGCCTGTGACCGACGGACGGCGCCTCCAGAACATCCACCCTCTTCTTCAGCGCGGCCACCCGACGCTTTGAGGCCGCCGAGGTCGTCACGATCGTTGTCAAATGCGCCGCCTCATCCGCAACAACCCTGGCGTCCAGCGGCGTCCGCGCCCGGGAATCCAACACGATTCGTCGAAGTCGGGAGTTTCTCTGAACGGCGCCCGTGCGCGGCGAGCGCGCGGTCAATGACGGATCGTCCAGCAGGATCGTATTGATTCCCACCAGGATGGCGTCCGCGCGCGCGCGCAGACGCATGGCCTCGGCGCGGGACTTCCCACCGGTGATCCATTTCGATTCCCCGGACGCCGTGGCGATCTTGCCGTCCAGGGTCATCGCGGCCTTCACGGAGACGAAAGGCGTCCGCTCACAGATCCAGTGATTGAAAACCTCGTTGAGCCGCGTCGATTCGTCAGCCAACACTCCGGACGTCACCTCGATTCCCGCGCGACGCAGCTTGCGAAACGCGCGCCCGGCATGCCTTGGATTGGGATCCGTCGCCGCGACCACCACGCGTTTGACGCCGGCCTTCCTGATCGAATCCACACACGGCGGAGTCCGGCCATGCGTCGAACAGGGTTCCAACGTCACAAATATCGTCGCGCCTTTGGCGGAAAGCCCCCGGGCTTCAACGTCGCGCAAGGCCTCCACCTCCGCGTGCGGCCCGCCAGCCTTCCGATGCCACCCCTCGCCCATGATCCGTCCCCGCTTCACCACCACCGCGCCAACCGCGGGGTTCGGCGACGTGCGCCCCACTCCGCGCCGCGCCAGGGTCAAGGCGCGACGCATGAAGTCCGTGTCGGATTGGGGTCTGGAACGGCTCACGGTTCCGTCTTCTTCAAGACCGGTCCCAGGGTCTTCCACACCGTTTCCGCCACCATCTTGTGACCTTCGGGATTGGGGTGAATGAGATCCTCCTGGTTGTAGCGTGGGTCGACGCCGATGCCTTCGAGCAGGAAAGGAATCAACGCGGCGTCGTTGGCCTTGGCGAGTTCGGGAAAAACCTTGCGGAACTTCCCGGTGTATTCCTTGCCCATGTTGTCAGGCATCTGCATGCCGGCGATGACGATCTTGATGTCAGGATACTTCGCCCCGGCCTTGTCGATGATGCCCTGAAGATTCTTGCGTGTGAGTTCCGGACTTATGCCGCGCAGGCCGTCATTGCCGCCAAGCTCCAGCACGAGAACGTGGGTGGGCCGCTTCAGAAGCCAGTTGATCCGCCGCAGTCCGCCCGCGGAAGTGTCGCCATCGACGCCGGCGTTGAACACCTTGAACGGCAGTTTCTCCGCTTCAATCTTCTTCTGAAGCAACGCGGGAAAAGCCTGCGACTCCTGCACCCCATGCCCGGCCGCAAGGCTGTCGCCAAGGATGAGGATGTTCTTGATCTCGGGTTCGGCCGAACAGGCGGGACCGACCTGGATCAAGGACAGGAGGAACGCCGCCAGGATGATTCGGAACCCGTAGCCGCAGCCTTCAGGCTGCGCCCCGAGCGCGTTTCGCGCGAGAAGTGAATCGCACGGCAGGACTCCATTCTCGTCCTTACGGACTCGCGGCGCTGCCTGAAGGCTGCGGCTAAGGAACACCGGAGGCAAATGCCTGCTCAGAAAATCAGCCATTGAGGAACCCACCACTCCGGCCCCGGCTCAGACCTCATGCGCCCGGAAGGTCGCGCGAAAGAAGAGGGACAGGAACCAGAAGCCGATCGCAAACATCGCAAGAGAAAACGACTCATATGCACAGGCAAATGCCAGGAGCGTTGCGGATGCAACCAGCACGACCCAAGCCGACTTCCGCGCTCCGTCGGCCACATAGGTTCCACCTGTCAGTCGCCCCACTCGTTTGATGAAGTTCATCATGTCGTCGCCTTTCTCTCGGATCCTCAAGGTATGTATCGGGGACGCTAGCACAGAACAACGCAACTCTCACTTCTTTTTGCCGTCTTTCTTCTTCTTCGCCTTCCCCGGGATCCTCGCCTGCCAGACCTTCGGCGAACGCACTCCGGGACGCATCTCCCCGTTGGCGATCACAAACCGGCCGTTCCATTCGGCAACCGGCACGGTGACAATGGAAAAGGGAACCTCGCCCGCCCCGGACCAGGAATCCTCGAACACATCGTAGGCCAGGACGCGCTTCGGAAACCCGGGATGCCTCGCCAGCGGCTCGAAACCGACCTTGGAGCCGTCATCGCCGCAGATCACCAGGATGCGCCGCTCGTCGATCACCGGTGCCGGCGAAGGCGCGGCAACCGCCGCGGCGGGAATGTCCGCCAACGGAATCCACCCCGCTTTCTTCGTCCAGCTCCAACCATCCTTGAGGTAGGTGCGCGCGGCCTTGCCGTCGGCGTCCGGCGCCAGGCTCGTTCCACTGATCAGGTGGAAGGCCTTGTCGGCCGAGGCGGCGACGGCCAACATCCGCGCGGGTCCGGGCCAGGGCGAATGCTCCTGCCAACCGTCCTGCGGGTTTTTCAGGTTAATCGACCAGAAGTTCTTCATCGCCCGCGTGGACGATGGCGTCTCGATCCCGCCCGCCACATAGACCGTGTTTCCAACCCGGACGCCGGAGCCGAAGGCGCAGGGCTTGGGCAACGTCGGCAGCGTCGTCATCCGGATCTTGCCGTTCTTCTGCTCGATGCCGCACTTGTTGCGGCCGGTGCGCGAGGAATCGCGCGACTCGGTCTCCGACCACAGCGAGTCGTCCCGGGTGTTCGAGGCCGAATCGTCGCGGCGGCGTTCCGCGGCGGCGTGCGGAACGAAGGTGGCGGCAGCGAGCACGGCAACGACGAGCGATCGGATCAGCATGTCGATCTCCAGAGGAGTTTCCGGACAAGGGCACCCTTGCCTGCACCACAAAGGTACGAAGC
>JAYPEY010000113.1:0-19050 GCA_038126035.1 Verrucomicrobiales bacterium
ATGGCAGAAGGCAGATGGCAAATGGCAAATGGCAAAATGACGCGCATCCCGCATCACGCGACGCCCAGACTCTCCAAAGTCCGTTCGGCCGACTCCTTCACGGCGTCCACCAACTCCTGCGGCTGCAACGGCACCGCGTTCCCGCCCCATCCCAGGACCCAACGCTGCACCTCAATCAGGCTGGACAGCTTCATGCTCAGTTCCAGCCCGCCATCGCGCAGCATCCTGATCTTCTGCGACGGATGCCAGCGTTTCTCCCGGATGAAGTCAGCCACGCGCTCATTGAAGCGGATGACGACGCCGAATTCCCCCTGCCCCGAAATCACCCCAAAACTGTCCCTCAAACGCTTCTCCAAGGAAAACTTCTTCGGCCGTTTGAAGGTTTCCCCCGTCTCCTTCACCGACCTGATCCGCGCAGGAACGAAGGTGCGCAGGTCCCCGCGCAGGTGACACCAGGCAAAGAGAAACCACTCGCCGTTGATGTTGGCAAGATGGTAGGGATCGACAACCCGAGGTTCCGTCTCCCGGCGGCCGGGCTTGCGGTAATCCAGCTCTATCTGCCGCCGGTTGGCCGTCGCCTGCGCCAAGGCATCGAAGACCTCCAGGTCCAGGATCGACTCGGCGCTCGTGCGAAAGGAGATGGTCTGCTCCCAATCTTCAAGATTGAAGGAAATCGTGTCCGGCAACGACGCGGTCATCTTCTTGAAGGCGCTCACCAGCGGCTTCTCGAAGTTGGTTCCGCGATACTGTTGCAGGGC
This sequence comes from Verrucomicrobiales bacterium, assembly GCA_038126035.1. Taxonomy (GTDB): domain Bacteria; phylum Verrucomicrobiota; class Verrucomicrobiia; order Limisphaerales; family JAYPEY01; genus JAYPEY01. The sequence goes on from JAYPEY010000113.1 coordinate 759, forward strand.
CTTTTCCGCGACCAGGAGGGCGAACAACTCCCCCTCCGTGATCTGCATCGTGGGAAAGGCTCCAACCTCCTCCGTGTAGTGATACCCGTTGTGCGCGTGGTCGAATTCGATCGGCAGTTCCATCCGGTCGCGCATGAATTCCAGATCGCGATGGATGGTCTTCGTGCTGTACTCCAACTCGCCGGCAAGAGAGGTGGCGTTGGGAAACTTCCCTGTCAACAGCGCCTGGTGAATGCGCATCATCCGCTCCAAGGGCGGACGAGACTGGGGCGAGGCTGACCTGGTTTTCGCCACGGCGGGCGGTGGGCGTTCAGGCCGACATCTTGGCCAACAATTCCTCGTTGGTCTGGGCCTTGCGCAATGCGCCGGTGAGCGTCTCCATCGCCTCAACCGGATTGAGGTCGATCATCGTGCGACGCAGCTTGTGAATGGCGTCAATATAGCGCGGATCGAAGAGTTTCTCCTCCTTGCGCGTGCCGCTCTTCGGAATGTCGATCGCCGGATAGAGACGGCGGTCCGAAAGCTTGCGGTCGAGAATCAGCTCCATGTTGCCCGTGCCCTTGAACTCCTGGAAGATCAACTCGTCCATGCGGGAGCCCGTGTCGACCAGCGCCGTGGCCAGGATCGTCAGGGAGCCGCCGTCCTCCACCTTGCGGGCCGAGGCGAACATCTTGCGGGGGATCTCCAGGGCGCGGGCGTCAACGCCGCCGCTCATGGTGCGGCCGCTGCCGCCGTGCACGCTGTTGTAGGCGCGCGCGACACGGGTCAGGGAGTCCATCAGCACGAACACATCCTTCCCCTGCTCCACCATGCGGCGGCAACGCTCGATGGTGAAACGCGATAGACGCACGTGCATCTCCAACTCCATGTCATTCGACGAGGCGATCACCTCGGCATCGACCGAACGCTCGAAATCGGTGACCTCTTCCGGCCGCTCGTCGATCAGCAGGACGATCACCTTCACATCGGGGTGGTTGGCGGTGACCGCGTTGGCGATCTGCTTGAGGACGGTCGTCTTGCCCGTGCGTGGCGGGGCGACGATCAGGCCGCGGGTGCCTTTGCCGATCGGCGTGACCAGATCGATGACGCGGGTCTCGATCGCATCCGGCGTGGTCTCCAGCCTGAATTTCTCAATCGGATCGATGCTGGTGAGATTCTCAAAGCGGACGGTCTTCAGGTAATCGGCGAACGGCGTATCGTTCACCTCCAGCACCTCGCGCAGTTGCGGACTCGTGCCGCGATGCGGCGCCTGCAGCGTGCCCTTGACCTTGGAGCCTTCGCGCAGGTAGTTCCGCTTGATCGTGTCCGGCGTGACAAAGATGTCCGTCGGCATCGGTTGATACTTGTTCTCCGGGGCGCGCAGGAAGCCAAACCCCTTGTCCGAAATCTCCAGATACCCCGTTCCGGGCTCCGGGAAAATCTTGTCGCCCTTGCCGCCTTTGCGGTTGTCGCGTCGTCTGTGACCGTTCTTAGCCATAAATAAATAGACCCCAAATAGGTTAACCAACGGATGTTGAACTAGGGAATTCGCCGTCTCGAATCGTTTGAAGGGAATCTTGGAGACGGTCGATTAGACCTGAATCGGAAGGTAGCTTTAACTGTTCGCGCGGGGAACGCAACTCCTTTTTGCGTTGCGCCCTCGGGCAGGAAAAACGCCCGCATTCACAGGGAATGCGGGCGTTTGAAGATGCGGGCTCCGGCCCCGTCTCAGCCGCCGACCTCGGCGCGGGCCTCCTCGGCCAACGGCGTGCTGAGGTAGCGCTCGCCGGTCGAGCAGGCGATGGTGACAATGGTCTTGCCCTTGTTCTCCGGCCGCTTGGCGACCTCCAGCGCGGCGCAGACATTCGCGCCTGTCGAAATCCCGACCAGGATGCCCTCTTCCTTGGCAATCCGTCGCGCCATGGCAAAGGCGTCGTCGTTGGAGACCTTCACGCACTCCAGGATCTGCTGGTTCCCGTCGGCGTCCTTGAGGTGCAGGTTGCCCGGGATGAATCCGGCGCCGGTGCCCTGGATCTTGTGGGGCCCGGGCGTCAATTCCTCGCCGGCAAGGGTCTGCGAGATCACCGGCGAATCGGCCGGCTCCATGGCGACGGCCTGAAAGGACTCCTTGCGCGGCTTGATCACCTCAAAGCAACCGGTGATGGTGCCGCCCGTGCCGACGCCGGCCACGAGGATGTCCACCTCGCCGTCGGTGTCCTCCCAGATCTCCTCCGCCGTGGTCCGGCGATGGACCTCGGGATTGGCCTCGTTGTTGAATTGTTGCGGAATCCAGGAATTCGGCGTCTCGGCGGCAAGTTCCTCGGCCTTGGCGACCGCGCCCTTCATGCCCTTTGGCCCCGGGGTCAGGACCAGCCTGGCGCCCAGCAGCGCGAGCAGCGTGCGCCGTTCGACCGACATCGTTTCCGGCATCGTCAGCGTGAGCTTGTAGCCCTTGGCGGCGCAGACGAACGCCAGCGCAATGCCGGTGTTCCCGCTGGTCGGCTCGATGATCTCGGTGTCCTTGTTCACCAGGCCCTTCTTCTCAGCGTCCTCGATCATGGCCATGCCGATGCGGTCCTTGACGCTGCCCAACGGATTGAAGAACTCACACTTGAGAAGGACGGTGGCGTCAACGCCCTCGGTCACGCGGTTCAGTTTGACCAACGGCGTGCGGCCGACGGTTTCGATGATGTTGTTGTAGACTTTGCCCATAATCTCTGTTGGTTGCGTTTGCCGGGTATGGATGCGAAACCCGCTGCGTCAATTTGTTCCCGTTCAATCCAACGGGACCGCGGATTCTGGAGCAATGCGCCCGCTCGGCAAGTCTTTTCCCGAAGCGCGGCGTAGAACGTAGAACGGGATTCATCCCGTTTGCCTGGTTCAGGAAGACCAACGGCCCGAAGCTGCCACCCAGATCCCGGGGCCCGGCCGCGCAGCGCCCTGAAACGCCGCGCGCGCAGCAAACGGAATGAATTCCGTTCTACGTCGCTTGCGCCGCCGCCAACGCCTGTCGCGCCTTCTCCAACTGCGCCGCCTGCCGTTGCTCCATCTCCTCCGCCGACAGCGCGAACTCCCGCCGGGCGCGCTCCGATCGCACAAACTCGTTCAGCATGATGCAGACCCACTTGATTCGACAGGCCGGCAACGCCCATCGGGCCCGGTCCGCAAAACAGTCGTCCCAACGACGCAACGCCTGGAGACCTTCAACAAACCGGTCCCAATGCTCCAGCGGCGCGGGCACGGCCGGTTGGCAGAAGAAATCGCAGACCAGCTTCGCCGGATCGTCCATGCCCGCATACTCAAAGTCGAAGAATCGCAATTCGCCGTCAGGCTGTTGGATCGCATTGTGAAAGCCGAAGTCGGACGGGGACAGGCATTGTTCGCTCAGCGGCAGTCCGGTTCGCGCGTCGGAATACTCGTGATCGGCGTCCTCCCTCATGCGGGCGTCGATTCGCTCCCAGGCCGGCCGCAACTGGCTGCGGACAAACTCCGCCGCCTGACTCTCCATGTCAGACGCCGGCTTCATCGCATCCAACCGCGCCAACCTGCGCTCCACGCACTCGTGGTATTCCTCCACGTGCATGCAGGCCTCGGCCGCCACCGGCGCCGCCTCCAATTGCGCTTCGCTCGCCCGGGCGTTCACCTCGACCACCAGCGCGATGGCCTGGTCGACCTGATCGCGCCCCACCTCGCCCGGCTCCAACCGCCGCCCATCCACATGCTCGAACAGGCCAAGCCGAGACTCACGACACCAGGCGATCGGTTCAGGCGCCCTCCTCACGTCGCAGCCCCACGCCGTCTCATAAAAATGGCGCTCCGCCGCAAAACGATCCCGATGATCGCCCTCACGCTGAAAATAGCGCTTCAAAACCAGGTCCCGTTCGCCTCGGATGCGATACACCCGGTTGTTGGCCCCGCCGGCAAGCTTCTCCAGCCCGACCGCGGGATCAATGCCGTTCTCCCGGAGAAAGGCGGCCGACTCCCGCTCAAATGCGTCGCTCATCGCGCCTCCCGTTGCAGGAGGTCCCCGATTTCGCGCCAGCGGTTCACCCGGTACCAGCGTTCATCATTTCCATGCGCGTCGCCCGGATCGAACAGAACCCGCTGAACATCCTCCGGGAACCGTTCATGCCCCAGAATCTCGGGCAGATCGTCAATGAACCAATCGCATCCAACCTCGGCGATGCGGGCGATCTTCTCCTCCTTTCGCTCGTGAAACAAAGCCCGTTCCGGCTTCACTCCACCGCCATCCGGATCGAACGCCCCGTTCCCCCGCAGCCAGTTCAGCGCCGCCTCGTGCAGGTCGTGCTTCTCCCCCCGATACGGATGGCGGGTCTTGTGGCTGATGATGAAGATCTCATGTCCCTCCCTCCCGGCCTGTCGAAGAAAATCCAATGCCCCCCCAAACGCCGTCGCCTCCGTGATGCGCGGACCGTAGACAATCCCCTGGACCTCCGTCCAATCATCCTCCCGGCCAACCGCGCGAAGATGATCCCGGATCGCCGTCTTGTTGGCGGGAAAGTCGTCCCCGATCAACCCGCGCTCCCGGCACACCCGCGCAAACAGGTCGTCGTAGCAGACGAGCGTGTTGTCGAAATCGACGCCGATTCGCATGCGCTCTCCTCAGGTGGGATTGGCGGCTCCGCAAAGCCTCATTGCAGGACTCAATCGAAATGCACGATGCAGTGAATCACCTCGCCGGCGCGCATCCTGGCAATGCCGTCGTTGATCTCGGGCAGGCGGATGCGATGGGTGACAAAGCGTTCGGTCTCAAACCGCCCCGCGTCCATCATGCCCAGGATCCGGGGAATGTCCTCGGCCGGCTGGCTGCCCCCGCCTTCCGAACCGGTGAGAACCTTGCCGAAGTGCAACGGAAGGGTGTTCAGGCTCAACTCGCGATCGTGGCGCATCACGCCGAAGATCACGAACCGCCCTCTGGCGGAGGCAAGCGGAAAGGCCTTCCTGATCACCTCCGGATTCCCGGTGCCGTCGATCACCACATCCGCCTTGCCGGCGAGCAGTTCCTCCGCCGCGGCGACAAAATCGGTTTCCGACGAGTTGATCACATAGTCGGCGCCGTAGTGTCGGGCCGTCTCCAGTTTGTGATCATGCAGGTCCACCGCGACGATCGGGTGAGCGCCCGCCAGGCGCGCCCCGAGCACGACGCCCAGCCCAATGCCGCCGCAGCCGATCACCACCACCGATTCCCCGATGCCGACACGCGCGTCGTTGCCGATGACGCCAAACCCCGTCGTCAGGGTGTCGGCCAACAGGCAGCAGGTTTCGAAATCGGTCTGTTCGGAAACGGCGGTCAGGCGATTCTCGGATATCACGCTCAATTGGTTGAAGGTCGTGATGTTCCCCGCATTGCAGACCTTGCCGTTCCAGTCGTACTTCGGCGGGCGCCCTTCAATGCCCCGCCCCGGACGCCAATGCGCCACAACGCGATCGCCGGCCTTCACATGCTTCACCTCCGGGCCGGTTTCGACGACCACGCCGCCGGCCTCGTGGCCGAGCAGATGCGGCAGCCAGCGATCCGGCCCCTTCACGCCGTCGATCTCGCCAAGCTGCGACCCGCAGATCCGTGTCGCCTTGATATCCACCAGGACCTGCCCGTAATCGAGTCTGGGAATCTCCACCTCGTCGAGAACGAGCGGCTTGTTCAGCTCAACCAGTATCGCAGCGGGCGTCTTCATCTCGCTTCTCCCAACAAACTCCGTCCGGTTTCCAACAAGGTCTCCTTCGAAACGGGAGCCGCATTGCCGACCACGCGCACCGCCTGCGCGCCGGCCAACTGCCCGATGAACGTGGCCAGGTTCATCGGAACGCCGCGCACGGCCGCCAACGCAACCACCGAAAAGAAGGCGTCGCCGGCTCCGATCGTGTCCAGGACGTCAACTTCCAGCGGCGGGCAAAGACTCACATCGCCGCCCTCATGCACGCCGATGGTCTCAACCGGACCGCGCGTCAGCCACCCCGCCCTTGCGGAAAGCTGACCTCGCAACGTTTCCAGGGCCGCGTGAAAATCCAGATGCCGATGGCCGGCGGACAACATCAGTTCCTGCTGATCCAACGTGAAGGCGTCGGCGCGACGATACTGGCGCGAGATGATGTTGAATCCGTGGTTGTTGCTGTTGGTCTGGCAGTTCAGCGCCAGAAACGGCGAATCGTCCTGCACCAGATCGCGGATCTCCCCCTGGAACAACCCGTGCCCGAAATCCGTGACCAGGACCACGTCAGCCCAGGCAATCTCGGCGCGGATGCGCTCCGCCACACGATCCAGCGTTCCGGCCGCCGGCGGGTCGGCGTCGATGAAATTCACTGAGAACAGCTTGCTCATCTCCTTGCCCTCCGAGACGGGCTCCACAAATCGCTGTTTCACAATCGTCGTGAAATCCGGGTCTCGAATGACGCGGTCCTCCTCCCCGCTCAACCTCTCCTCCCGCAACGCAGCCTCCACCCAGGGATCGTCGCCGACGATGCTGACAAACCTCGCGTTGTCGACAAAACGCCGCACATGCCGGAAGACCGCAAGCGCGCCGCCGCATTGCGTTTCCTCGTCGAGGTAGCGCCCCGAAATAATGCGGTTCTTCGAGGTCAGCCCCTGAACCGTGAGATAGGAATACCGGTCGAAAATGGTGTCCCCAACGACCAGGACCTTGAGCGCGGAAAAATCCTGGATGATCCGCTGGAATTCATCGGGGGAGACATCTTTCGCCAGGGCCTGACAGAACTCCCGCGCGCCGGGGCCGGATTGGATCAATGGTTGCGACATGATTGCGTAAAGAGACGCTTGCAGCGCCTCAAACCGCGGAGCCTGCCGATTTTTCCGGCAAAACTCAATCCCCGCCGCGCCGACGCCGCAGCGGGCCGCGCATCAGGCCGGCTCCGGTCGGCTCCCCCTTGAAGTAGTGGTCCTTCGGAATGCCGTAGCGCGCGAGCACGCGTTCGGTCGCCTCGTCGGCGCGCCCCGCATCCAGCACCAACCGCTGGGCCGCGCTGCCCTTCATGAACTCCACGATGTGAAATCCATCCTGCGGGGCCTCAAATGCCGCGACCACGTCCTTGAGCGTATGGATCTGCTTTCCATTGACCTTCTCGATGACCTGGTAGCGGATGGCCTCGTAACCCAGGTTGATCGGGTCCGGAATCACCGCCGTGAGCACGACCAGGCTCGGGGTCTTCTCCGTGGATTCCTTGCTCCGGAAGAAGCGGAGCCGGAACGGCGCGCGACTGGTCCACGAGGAACCCCAGCGCCGCAGAAAATCCTCGGTCAAGGGCTGAAACACCAGCCCCGCCTTGACCAGGTATTCCGGCTCCTGGTCGAAGATATGATCCGGCACCAGGTCCAGTTCGTAGTCCGCCGCCGGCATGGTATAGGTCACCTCCATCTCCTTGCCCTTGCGCAGGATCCTGATCTTCACCTTGTCGCCCGACCAACGCCCGTTCGCCGTGGTCAGGTTCTCGATCGTCAGATGACCGTAGACCGGATCCTCATACTCGCCCTCGTTGTCGATCTTGTGCCCGTCGACCTCGAGGATCAGGTCGCGGACCTTCAACACCGACTTGCGCCCTTTTTTCTCGGGGACCTTGATGACCGTCACCCCGCGCGGCTCGCCCTCGAGCCCGAGGTATTCCAGCGTGTCCGGATTGCGCGTGGGCTGCCACGTAAAATCGAAGATGCCGCACTTCGGCGACCTGCCGGCGCGCACCGCCTCCAACACGGGGCGAATGAAAGGATACGGAATGGCCGACAAGGTGTCGCCGCCCTTCCCCGTGACGATGCCGACCAGCTTGTCGCCATCCACCAACGGTTCCGCCGCGCCCAGGCCATCGGCCTCGGTGTTGGCGCGCAGGTGAAGATACGACAGAAAACTCAACTGGCTCAGGCGGTCGCGCCATTCGTAGAACTCCGCCTTGCGCGTCTCCATCTTGCCGCTGCGCCAGCGCGCGATCTTCAGGCCGTCGACATTGAAATCCTTGTCCGCCAGTTCAAGTGGCGCGAGCCCATCCCAGAAGGAATCGGAATCCGATGAGATCAAGGCCAGGTTCGCGTGGTAGTCGAGCCACTTGACCTCGCCGTTGAACCAGCGTCCCCGACCGCCCTTCTGCAGGCGGATCAGAATGTGATCATTGAGCCCGATCGCCGTGGTCAGGATCTCACGCGGCCCGACCACCGTGCCGATCTTGTTGAGCGTGCGCGTGGACTTGGCCCAGGGCTGAATGTAGTCGTAACTCTTGCCGGTGATCTCGATGTCGATGACCGACGCCTTCCACTTGTCGCCGTTCGGGCGGGCCTGGCCCAAGGCGGTCAGCGTCGGCGTCAGCAGGAGCGCTGCGAGGATGAGAATGCTTTTTTTCATAGGCGGCGGTCTTCGCTGATGCCGTAGGTGGCGAGAATCTCCTCATGGGCCTTCGCGGCGGCCTTGCGGTCGAGGCACTCAAACGAACCCTCGCCCATGAACTCAATCACGTGCTGGTCGCCCTCGCCCTCGTCAAAGGCCTTGATGACGTCCTCCAGCTTGTCGATCTTGACGCCGTTGATCTTGTTCACCAACAACTGCCCGCGGACGCCCATGTTGGCGTTGACCTCGTGCTGCAGGACGCTGGACAGCACAATCGGCTCCTCGCGCATCGTGTCCGCCTTCTCAAGGCGGCGATAGTTCAGTTCGTAGATCAGTTCCTCGCTCGAAGCCCGCGCCGTCCGAATGTAGTCGAGGCTCAACGGGGTGAAGACGAGCCCGCCATGGACGAAATAGCGCGGCAGGATGTCGTATTGATTGCCCGTCCGTTTGTCCTCGTGGAACACCCGCATCGGCACGTCCACCTTCAATTCCCTGCCATCGCGCCAGACCGTCATCGGCACTGATTCCCCGTCCTGCGCCTCCTGGAAGATCACCGAAACTCCGAGCCGGTTGCCGCGATAGATCACGGTCCCGTCCGTGCCGACCTCGTAGTCCTTCACTTTCAGGATGATGTCATCCTCCTTCAACAGGTCCGTCGCGCCGGACTTGGGGAGAATGGTGTCGATGCGCGCGCCCACCGAGTCGTTGGGCGCCTTGAGCATGCGCCGATAGGCGGGGTTTTGCAGCGGCTGAATCTGGATGCCGGCCAGGGGAAAACCGTCATAGTCGCCGTCCTCGATGTCCTCCAGGAAATGATTGATGACCGAAGGAGGGATGAAGAAGCCCGCGTTCTCCAATCCGGGAATGCCTTGAAACGCCACCCCGACCACCAGTCCGTCCTGGATCACCGGGCCGCCGCTGTTGCCGGGGTTGATCGCCGCGTCGGTCTGCACCGTGAGGAAGGCCCGGTTTCCCGGATGCACGTAGCTGTGCATCTCGATGCGTGACACCACGCCGCGCGTGTAGGAAATCTGCTGTCCGCCGGCCGGGTAGCCGTAGGTCGTCACGGTCGATCGCACGTAGGGCAGATCCCCGATCGCCAGCGGCTCCATGCCCTCGAAGAAGCGTTCATCCTCGATCTCCAGGATCGCCAGGTCCGCCTCATGGGAAATGTATTTCACCCGCGCCCGCCAAGGCTTCGGATCCTGATAGCGCTTCACCAGGATCTCCTTGCCCCAGCTCACCACGTGCGCGTTGGTCATGATCTTCCTGCCCTCGATCAGGAACCCCGTGCCGCTGCCCGCGCCGACCCGGTTGAACCGCCACGGCTGCACCCAGTTCGGCGTCTGGCTGTAGTTGGTGATCTGGACCACGGACTTCTCCGGCTCGGCCGCAAAACCGGAAAAGGCGAGCGCCCAGAGAAGAAAAAGGGAAAGGCTTCGTTTTGGCACGGCGGGACAATGGGTTTTCACATCCGAATGGTCAAGGGCTGCGTGTATTCCCCGGTATGGACGCGGAACAACCGCCCGGCGTTCAATCAGAAGTCGCTCGTCCTTTTTCCCCGATAGAGAATTCCCAGAAGGAATGTTCGAGCGCCCCGCCCTTCACCCGGGCAAGCGCACTCGGAGCGCGGCTGTGTCAGAGACCAGCCGCAGTAAGGCTGGCGACAGCCAATGCGTGAACTGTTCTCGATCGCTTGCGAATCCAGAGTTGCTGCGGCTGGCTCCCAAGGCGAGACACAGCCGCGCTCCGAAACCAAGACGCTCTTACTTCGCCGCAGCCTTCTTTTCCGGAGCCGGAGTGACCGTCAGCCAGATCGAATCCGTCCTGTTGACCAGTCGATCGCCTTTGGGATCGCCGTTCAGATCGTTGGTCGCCGAGGCGGACCTCAGTTCCGCTCCGTTCGCGTCCGTCTCGATGACCCTGAATCGAATCGGCTGGTTGACCGCCCCCGCGTCAGGTTTCGACTTCAACGTTACCTTCACGTCCGCGGTCTTGGCGGGAATCTTGTCGATGACGGCTTCGACTCCTTCCGGCAGTCCCTGGGCTTCAATCTTCAGGTCGGCCTTGTGGCCGCCGACCCGCGTCACCTTGACCTTCAACTCCGAGGACTTCCCGGCCGCCACCACGACCGAATGCTTGTCGACCGTCGCTTCGAAACCGACGGTCGGCGCCCCCGCAACCAGACGATACTGAAACTGCGACGATCCGCGCCCCCGGATGTCCCGAATCGCCACCGCGTAATCGCCGTCCGCCCGGGACGTCCAAACCAGATTCGAATCCGGCTTGTCGCGAGAACGGTCGTCGTTCTCCGCCAGTTGCCTGCCCGACTTGTCCAGGATCGCGAGATGTGAGTCCATTCCAAACCCCAACCGGCGCGAAAACACTTCGAACTGCAGCTTCTCCCCTTTCTTCGCCGTGAACGCATATCGATCCACGTCGCCGTCGCTCGCAATGGCTCCGTCAATCACCGCCGGAAACGTGATCGCATTCGCGTCGCTGCCGCCGTCGTTCGGCTCAGTTTCTGACGTCGCATTCGGGGTCTTCTCCCGCGCCATGTCGTTGAGGTCTCGCGACGCCGGTTTGTCGGCGACAACCAAGGTCAACCGGTAGATCGCCGAACTGCTGCCGTAGTAGCGCACGTCGGCCTTGGGCGGGTGTTCGAAGGCCGCGATCTGCACGACGTGTCGTCCATCACGCGAGGCGCGGAATTCCAGCCGCGGATCGAGGTTTTCGAATCGGTCGTGATTGAACCCGACACGCACCCCATCCGGATCCAGCAGGTGCAGGACCGGATCCGTCGGCGAATGCAGCGAGTAGGCTTCGACCGAGACGGTCAGCCATTGCCCGCGCTTGAGCGCGACCGCAAAGGAGTCCACATCCTCGCGCGCGCTCCACCTGCCGTTGATGACGACCGGCGTCGAATCGATGGCCTGCGCCGTTTCAAATCCATTGTTGGATTCCTTCTCGGCGAGGTTCGGATGCGGCGAAACCACAAAGGCGCGCGGGACCGAAGCTCCGCTCTTGTCATGAATGCGGATCAGATGCGGACCGGGCGGAACACCTGCGCCGATCTCCACCTTGAATTTCCCCTTCGCCTTGGCGTCGGGAGAGAACTTCAGGCCTTCATGCGCCGTCCAGACCTTCGGCGGCCATGAATCGCATTTGTAGCCGGCCGCGACTTCAAGGGACGAACCGACCTGCCCGCCGGCGGGGAAGAGGTTGTTCAAGGCGGGAACGGCGGCGGAGGCATGGCCGCTGAGAAAGACGCTGACGAAAACAACCGCGACCAAAAAGGATGCCCATTTGGGAACGGAGGCGAACGCGCCACTCGTAGAACGGAATTCATTCCGTTCAACCGGGCGCCCGACAATCCCAACGCCAGACAAACGGGATGAATCCCGTTCTACGCGGAGCGCGACGCCAGGTCGAACTCTCGCAGCAGCCGACGTAAGGAGGCTCATTCTCAATCCAAGCGCTCCGACTTGAGCCTCGTCACCTCGGCTGCTACAGCCAACGACTTCGGGACTCATCTCAGACAAACAGCTCCTTGATGGGCGCGCCGCCGTTGACGAGTTGGACCGGGCGGCCGGTGTTCTTGTGCAACACGGTGGTCGGATCGACGCCCATCTTGGTGTAGAGCGAAAAGGCAAAATCCTCGGGCGAATAGATATTCTCCGAAGCGTGGTAGCCCTTCACATCCGTCGCGCCCACGATCTGCCCGCCGGGAATGCCCGCGCCCGCCATCAGCACCGACATCGCATGTGGCCAGTGATCGCGGCCGGCGTCCTTGTTGATCTTCGGCGTGCGACCAAACTCGCCCAGCACGATGACCATCGTGTTGTCCAGCATCCCACGCTCATCCAGATCGCTGATCAACGCGGCGACGCCCTGATCCAGTGGTTTGATGTGCTTGGGCAGCGAGGTGAAGATCTTCGTGTGATGATCCCAACCGCCGTAGTAGATCGTCGTGAACGAGACGCCCACCTCGGCCAGACGCCGCGCCATCAACAACCGCTGCCCCAGGCTGTGGCGGCCATACTTCTCGCGCACCTTGGGATCTTCCTTGGAAATGTCGAATGCCGCCTGCGCCTCGCGCGAGGTGACCAGGCCCACGCCCTGTTGGTAGAAGCTGTCAAACCCGACCGTCGGATCGGCCGCCGCCTTGTGATGAATGCGCTCCAACTGATCCAACGACGCCCGCAGGGCCCGACGATTCTCCGCCCGCCCCTCGCTGATCTCACGAGGCAGGACGACGTCGCGCACCTGGAAATCATCGCGATTCGGATCGCCGCCGATGACAAAGGGCGCGTGCTGGGCTCCAAGGAAATTAGGCCCGCCGGAGCGAGACACCCGGTCCAGGGTCATGTAGGCGGGCAGGCCGTTCTTGACGCCGCGATGATAGGAAACCGTCGATCCGAAGGACGGATGAAAGGTGACAAAAGAGCCGCAGCCCACCGGAACAGGCGTCGGCGCGCCGGTCATCATGTAGTGGTTGCCGCCGCCGTGATTGGGATCCTTGTGCGCAATCGAGCGGATGATCGTCATCTTGTCCGCCACCTTCGCCAGTTCCGGAACAGTCTCGCAGAAATGCGTTCCCGGGACGCTGGTCTTGATCGACTTCAGTTCACCGCGCACGCCGTCCGGAGCCTCAGGCTTTGGATCAAACGTCTCGTAATGCGAGGGACCTCCATCGAGCCAGACCAGGATGCAGTTGACGTTGTTCGGGCTGGACTGCCCCGTCGCCGCCGCCGCATTGGCGCGCAGGCGCAACAGGTCCGAAAAGCCCAAGCCGGCCGCGCCCCCCAGCCCCAACCGGATGAAGTCCCGCCGGCTCTGCCCGGCGCAGTTGCTATTGATTCCTGTCATCTCTCAAATGATTACACAGATTCTGTCGCTGTGATCAAGACCCACATCAATCCACACAGACGCGATTCGAACTGCCTTCGGGCTCCATTACCTCGTCAGTGGTTGAAAACGAATTCAGCTGAGTTCACCAGCGCCCACATCACATCCTCAATCGCGGTCTGCCTTGTCGCTTCCGCGCCATAAAACGCCGTCAACGCCACCCGGATCTCCTCCGCCCTGGGCTCGCGCCCGTAGGCTGACAAGTAAAGCTCCTGCACGATCTGCTCGGGCGATTTGCCTGATGCGGCAAGCTTGGCGGCGCGACCGTTCTTGTCGGCCAGCTTCGCCTGCAGCTTGTTCGAATGCATCATGTGCAACGCCTGCACCACGCTAGGGCGGACGTCGCGCTCGCAAGGACACTGCGCGCTGGAGTTTGGCCGCCCGAAGGCGTCGAGGAATTCCGAACCCAGCTTGTAGTTCCAGGTCGCGGTCGCGCGCGAACCGGAGGGCATTCCCTGGAAGCTCAGCGGCGCTTCGGTGAAATCCGCAACCGCGTCCAGCATCACCTCCGCCGGCAACCGACGCCGATACGACCGCGAGTAGTTCTCCGTGTCGGCCACATTGCTGTCGTTCGGCGTGGAACTGAGCTGGTAGACCCGCGAGTTGGCGATCGTGCGCATGAGATGTTTCAGGTCGAAGCCGTTCTCCACAAAGTCCTCGGCCAAAGCGTCGATCAGCGGCTCATTGGTCGGCGGATTCGACGCCCGGAAATCATCCACCGGCATCACGATGCCCTGACCGAAGAAATCGGCCCAGATGCGATTGACCACAGCGCGCGCGAAATAGGGGTTTTCCGGATTCGTCATCCAGTCGGCCAGGGCCTCGCGCGGATCGGAGCTGTCCGGAACGGGAACGGGCTTCGTCCCGAGCGGAATCGGCTTCATCGCCTCGCCCGTCACCGGATGCGTCACATCCCGGCCCTTGCGATAGAAGATGGTTTCAAAATCGCCGGAGATCGGCGCCGAGATGCCCTTGCCCTTGCGGCCGATATCCTTGAACCACGCGGCGAACTGGAAGAAATCCTCCTGCCCCCACTTCTCGTTCGGATGATGATGGCAGCGCGCGCATTCCATCCGCACACCCAGGAAGATCTGACTGAACCACTCGCCCACATCCTCCGGCTTGCGCCGATCGCGGAACACCACCACCGGCCCATAGCGATGCGTGCTGCCCTGCGCCGTGACAATCTCGCGGACCATCCGGTCGTAGGGCTTGTTCCGCCGGAAGCTGTCGCGCAGCCATTCATCAAGCAGATAGACGCTCTTCACGCCCACGCGCTGCGGATTCGGCCGCAACAGGTCCGCCCAACGCCCGGCCCAGAGATCCGCGTACCCCGGATGTTCGAGCAGTTCGTCCACCAGCTTCGCCCGCTTCCCGGGATCGTTGTCGCCGATGAAAGCCCTCGCCTGTTCCGCCGTCGGGAGAACCCCGACGATATCCAGCGACACACGGCGCAGAAACTCCGCATCCGTGCAACTGTGCGAAGGCGCGATGCCCAGGGTCTGCAGGCGTTCGTAGACCAGCTCATCGATGAAGTTGTTGACCGGGAGTTCGGCGTATAGCGAATCGGGAAAGGTGTTCTCGGCGGGGATGGTGACACGGGAGATTTCCACCAGACCCATATAGCGCGCGACGACCACGCCTTCCCCGGCCAGACTGCCGACCGTGACCACGCCATCCTCGTCGATGGTGGCCAGATCCTTGTCGTTGGAATCAAACTCCGCCAGGCGGGTCACGTCGCGAACCTCGCCATTCGAATAGTGCGCCCGGATGAGCAAGGGCTGCTTCGCGCCGCGGCGATAGTTCCGCTGCTCCGGAAAGACGCTGATCCGCTCCAGCTTCGGTTCACCCGGCTGCTCGTAGGGCATCCCCTCCTTCAGCCAGCGAAGCAGGGTGTTGTAATGCTCTGAGCCTTTCTCGAATCGTTGACCGCCCTTGTGATCAACCTTCATCGTCGCCTTCTTGAGCAGCAGGCTCTCCTCAGGATGCGCCGGAAAGACCCGCCGTCCGCGGCCGTCCTTCACCACGTTGTAGTGATCGCCCTTGGGATCGTAGGCAAAGATGGACAACTTGAATCCGTTTTGGCCATTGGGCTTGGCGTGACAGCCGCCCAGGTTGCAGCCCGTTCGGGTCAACACCGGCAGGATGTCCAACTGAAAACTCATCCCCCGATCCGGCGCAGCAACGACTTCCACCGCCAACGTCGCGCTCTGCCCCTCAGACGTCGCCGTGACAACCGCCTTGCCCGGCTTCAGGCCGACAATCTCCCCCCGCTCATTGATTGTCGCAATGGTCGGTTGATCGGAAACCAACTTGGCTCCATTGAGATGCTGTTCGAAGCCATCGGTATCCCGACCGGAAACACGCAACGAATGCCCCTCGCGTCCCGCATGAAGCTTCACCGAACCGGGAAATGCAGATACGGACTCAAACTTCGACGCCGCCTTCTCGGCCGCCGGCGCAACGGAAATCGCAACCGCCAGCACGGCGGCAAAGCAGATCCAAGTTGTCAAACGCGTCTTCAAATCAATCCAAAGCCCAATCTTATATCGACAGTCCGCAGCCGAATGCAACCCCGGCAAACGCTGATCCCCTGATCAGGTAGGGCCGGCTCGCCGAGCCGGCCCATTTCAAAGCCCTGCAAGGGCGCAACAAAGCGCGTCCGAATTCAGCACAAGCCTCACTTCGCCGCTGTCTCAGCCTTCTTCGCCGCCGGCGGCTCGAGCTTCGCCTTGATCTTCCCATCGGCTACCCAGACATGGACCACGCCCCTGTCCGATCCGGCAAAAATCGTCCCGCCATCGCCTGTCGCCGCCACGCAATAAAGCAGCTCACCGGTCGAGCTCAACCGCCGCTGCTTCTGCTTCTTCAACTCGGTGCACCACCGCGCCGCGCCGTCCTCGCTCACCGACACGATCACCTCGCCCTTGTCCAACCAGCGCAAGCCGGTGACCGGCTTTCCGTGCGACGGAAACGTAAAGGTGAACTCCTTGTCATAGCGGTTGTTCTTAAGCATCTGCCCGGTCTCCAGGTCCCAGACCTTGATCTCCTTGTCCGCGCCCGCGCTGGCCAATTGCGGCTTGTCCTTGCGAAACGCAACCGCCGTCACGAAATCGGAATGCCCTTCAAAGGCCGCCAACTCCGCGCGCGACACAAGATCCCAGACCTTGACCAGTCGATCCGCCCCCGCCGTCGCCAGCTTCAAACCATCCGGACTCACCTCAATGTCGTAGATCGAATCCTTGTGCGCCCGCCAACTCGCCAAGGCCCTCGGATTGACCCCGACCGAAAACAGATGCAACACGCCGCTCTGCGCGACGCGTCCATCCGCCACGACCAAGGACCTCCCCTCCGCCGTGAAATCCAACGCAGTCACCCTGCCTTCCAATCCCTTCTCAATGGTCTTGAACGGATTCACCCCCTGCCCGGCATCCCAGAGCAGAACCCGACGAAATCCGCCCGACGCCAGCCACTTCCCATCGCGACTCCATGCCAACGACTGCACCGCGTCCTTGTGCCCGGCCAAAGTCTGGACCAGCGGAAACGAATTCGTCGATGCATCGTGGATGAAGATCCGGTTCCCGCGTCCGACGGCCAGCCGTTTCCCGTCCCTCGTCAGCGCGAGCGCCAGGACCGGTTGATACGATCCGGGAAGCGCGCCCAAGGCGTCATGCTCCAGCAGTTTGGACTCCATCGTCAACGCCTTGGCGTCCCATTTCGCGCCGCCGTCGATCCACTTGCGAATGTCCGCGATCTGCTCGTCGCTCAGCTGCCCCTTCGGCGGCATATGCGAGTCCGAGTCCGGCGACAGAACCTCGACCAACAGGCTTTCCCTGGCCTTCCCCGCAACCAGGGCCGAGCCGCTGTCGCCTCCCTTGAGAATTGTCTCACGCGACGTCAGATCCAGATCCGCCTTGGCCTTGTCCGGATTGTGGCATTCAAAGCAGTTCGCCTTGAGCGTAAAGAGGGCCTTGGCGGTGGAGTCGCCTGCCGCAGCGCCATCGGCGAAGGATGCCGGTGCAAACAAGAAGCCGGCAACCAGCGCCAATGCCCCAGCCAATCCACGCCAGCGGCCTACGGAGCGCCGAGCAATGCTCGGTGCTCCCATCCCGCCGGATGGAAATCCTTCGCGCCTCTTGCGCCATTTCGCGGCCAAACAAAAACTCATGTCAGCGTGCATCTTCAAACCGCGCATTG
Organism: Verrucomicrobiales bacterium; assembly: GCA_038126035.1. Classification (GTDB taxonomy): domain Bacteria; phylum Verrucomicrobiota; class Verrucomicrobiia; order Limisphaerales; family JAYPEY01; genus JAYPEY01. The sequence continues at coordinate 18,188 of JAYPEY010000113.1, forward strand.
AACCACATTTCACGGCGATTTCGAGAACAGACTTGCGCGGCATCGGTCCGGCCTCCAAGGTCCCGACCCAACCTTTCCAACCTACGATTTATGGCAGGCAAGAATTCAAAGAAACGTCCGGACCACATCAACGCCTTCGGCGTCAAGGTCCTCAACTCGCGCAACAACGACATCCGCAAGCTGCGCAAGGTCTTCCCGCCCGCGATCCACGGCACCAAGTGCTGGAAGTCCAGCTACCTGATCATGGACTACCTGCGCGAGAACGGACTGCCCAAGGGCACGAAGAAGAAATGCCGCGTCATGGAGGTCGGTTGCGGCTGGGGCCTCGCCAGCATCTTCTGCGCAAAGGAATTCGGAGCCAAGGTCACCGGCACCGACGCCGATGAAATGGTCTTCCCCTACCTCGACCTCCACACCTCCGCCAACGGGGTCAAGATGCAGCGCTACGCCGCCAAGTTTCAGGATCTGACCGTGAGCGAACTGTCCGAGTTCGACCTCATCCTCGCCGCCGACGTCTGCTTCTGGGACAAGCTCGTCAAGCCGCTCTGGAAACTCGTCCGCAACGCCATGGACGCCGGCGTCAGCCAGGTCATCATCGCCGACCCCGGCCGCGAACCCTTCGAGGCCATGACCAAAAAGTGCATCAAGAAGTTCGACGCCCAACGCATCGAACGCGAGATCGACGATCCGGTGAAGGCCTACGGGTTTCTCTGCGTGGTGGACCGGTAGGAAACAGAAAGGCGCCGACGAGCCCGAGCCCGCCAAGCTCACGCGTCTTTTCAACTTCCTTTCGCCTGATTTTCGATTGCCTCTGATTGGACCCCACGGTTTGGCCCATTCCTTATGAGACAGTTTCCCGTGGT